>JBBIVJ010000020.1:0-82677 GCA_037439785.1 Verrucomicrobiales bacterium
GCATGATGCCCGCGTGGTGGGGGGCTGGTGGTGGAGTTGTCCAATGGACGGGAAAGGAGCGGATGGAGCAGACGGATTGAACGGATTGTGGGGTGCCTGGCGGTGCGCCGGGCAGTGCTGCGCCGACGGGACGGTGGGTGGTTCAGGGGGATGGGACGAATCCTGGGGGGTCATACGAGGTAGCAGACGACGCGGTCGGTGCAGATCATGGTGCCGGCGGTGAGGGTTTGTTTGGCACATTTGGCGTCGAGTTGGTAGGCGACAAGGCGGTCTTCGCGGGGGTCGATGTGGGTGAGGAGGGTTTGCCAAAGGGTGTCGAGTTGGGCGGGTTCGAGGTGGCATTCGAAGACGGAGTATTGGACACGGACGCCGTAGTCTTCGCAGGTTTTGGCGACTCGGGCGAGGCGTTTGGGGTCGCTGATGTCGTAGGCGATGAGGGTGAGCATACGGCCGGCAGCGGGTGGGGATTTGGTGTAAGGGACGAGGGGAAAGGCCTGGAACCACCAGTCGTTCATGGGGGATCGAATGGACCGGACGGATTGGACGGATCATCAGTTCATGAGGAAGGGGTCGAATTTGGCGGGGTCTTCGAGGGCGGCCTTGAACATGACGGCCTGGTGTTCGAGTTGTTGGCGGAGGGTGGTGCGGTGGCCGACGGCTTCGGAGAGGAACTGGCGTTCGAGGCGGCGTTCGTATTGGAGGAAGAATTTTTTGCGGCCGTCTTCGTTGAGGAAGCAGCCGCCCTCGCGGTGGTCGAAGTGGGTGGCGTTGAGGATTTGGTGGCTGAAGCAATCGAGGGCGAGGGCTTCGACGAAGCAGGGGCGGAAGGGTTCGATGAGGTCGAGGGCGAGGGACCAGCGGCCGTCTTCGGTGGTGTGGAGGGTGCCGAGGGCGGGGTCAAGGCCGTGGGCGTGGATGAGGGCGACGGCTTCGTGGTACAGGAGGGTGGCGGCGAAGGAGATGCAGGCGTTGACGGGGTTGTGGGGCGGGCGGGTGGAGCGGCGTTCGAAGGGGAAGGCGGGGGGCAGGAAGGTGGCCCAGGCCTGGAAGTAGCGGGCAGTGGCGGTGCCTTCGTAGCCGCGGAGTTCGTCGAGGGTGGTGGCCTGGCGGATGGAGGGGGCGAGGGAGTCCAGCCAGGCAAGGGTGGCCTGGGTGGTGGGGGCGGGAGCGGGGGCAGCGGGCGGAGTGGACGGGTCCGGTGGATTGGATGGATCGGACGGATCGGCACGGTTGGCGGCGAGGCGTTGGAGGACACGGCGTTGGTTGTAGAGTTTGGCGGCGACAAGGCGACGGGCGAGGGCGAGGGCGAAGTCCGGATCGAGGGTGCGCTGGTATTGGCGGAGGCGGGCCTGGCCGTGGTGGTTTTGGGCGGGGAGGAACTGGCCCAGGAAGCGGCCCTGCCAGGAGTAGATTTGGATGGGGATGCCGCGGCGGAGGAGTTCGGCGAGGGCGGGGGTGGTGAAGTGGACGTTTTCGCCGACGACGAGGCGTTCGAGGTCGAGGAGGGGGATTTCGCGGAGGGTTTCCTCGCGGTCGTCATTGGTGTCGCGGTTGGTGATTTCGAGGCGTTCACCGGTGAGGTGGACGCGGCAGCCGGGATGGTTGATGATGGCCGTGGGCATGGGGGCGTAGGGTTGGGGGCTATTTGATGAAGATCATGGGGCCGGGGAGGTCGAGGGAGCAGCGGCCTTTTTCTGGAAAGGAGGCGGCGAGGGTGGCGGCGTCGCCGCCCCCTTGGCGGAGTTTGTCGCGCAGGCTGGAAATGGCTTTGACGAGGAAGCGTTCGCCGGTCTCCGGGTCTTTCAAGTCGGTTTTCAGGGAGTCGGCGTGGCGCCAGTTGTTGAAATCTTTGGTGGCGGCGATCTGTTCTTGGCGGAAGGCATTGAGGTCGTCCAGGGCGTTTTTGTAGGCGGGGTAGGCGGGTTCATTGTTTTTGGCGCGGCGGGCAAGGAACAGGGCCACGAGCATCTCCATGGGGGCGAGTTTGATGACCAGTCCATTGACCTCCAGTTCGGCGCGGGTGGTGTCGAGGATCACGCGCAGGGTCTCGGCGGCACGCCTGCGGACGCCGGCGCGACAGTGCTCGATGAGGCGCAGGAACGAACCGGCTTTGCGGCCGAGCTCGCGCTGGAAGAGGTTGCGGAGGGGGACGAAGGGGACGTCAGCGAGCTGGATGACGGCGGCGGCGGGGACGAGGGTGGGGCCGGAGCTGGCTGATCCGACGGGTCCGGCGGAACGGGTGGGGGCTTTGATTGGGCCGCCGGGCTGGGCGGGGAACCAGAAGTCGCGGAGGGTTTCGTAGGGTTCGCTGACGAGGACATGGGTGAGGCGATCGGTTTCGCGTCCGACCAGGGTGAGACAGGCGTAGAGGAGGGCGCTCATGGTCTTGCGGCCGCCGGCGACGGAGACGATGAGGTCGGTGTCGGGGTTTTCGACGAGGGCGCGGACCTGTTCGAGGAGGAAGTCAGCGGCGGCCTCGTTGTCGGCGCGGTCGCGGATGTCGGGCAGTTCGCGGGAAAGGCCGGTGGGGGGGGCGGCGGCGGTGATGATGCGAACGTCATCTCCGGTGAGGCCGAAGCGGAGGCGGCCGGTGAGGTCATGGCCGCGGGCGGCGAGGGCAGTGCGGAGGGCGTCCCAAGGGGTGACACCCCCGAGTTGGGGGGACGGCTCGAAGAGACGGGCCAGGTGGTCGCGTCCCCGGGTGGTGGTGATGACGATGACGCGGTTGGGGATGACGGGAGGGGAGTCGTCAGCGGGGTGGGCGAGGGCCCATAGGGTTTCGGTGAGTACAGCCGGTGACATGCCGGTGACGGCCAGGAGGATGGTTTCCGGCGCGGGGGCGGTTACCCGCCCAGATTCGTGGTCGGCGGGGACAGTGGTTCTGCTCGCCGTGGGGGAGGTGGAGCGGTCGGTGGGGGTGGGAGGACGGGTTTTGGGGGCTTTCATGCGTTTGGGGTGGAAATGGTGCAAGGGGTCGGGTGTGTCAAGGGCGGTGTGCCGGGGCCGGGGCCTTTCGAGCAGGCCGGGGGCGGCGAGAACCGGTGATGGGCGGGTCGGGGGCGAGGCGGAAGGCACCTCACCGGCGGGGCGGCGCGGCGGGCCGGGTCAGGGTTTTTGTGGCGCACGGCGGCAAGTATAGAGCAGGCGTGCCGCGGGTGGGGGTATCAGGATGTCCCGGGAGGTGCGCGGGGTCAGAGGCGCTTGAAGAGGTGGCGGTCCACGAGCACGGCCAGGTCGAGGAAGACTTTTGGGCCGAGCGAGCGTTCGAGTTCCTCGCGGGCGGCCCGTCCGATCTGGCCAATTTTGCGGCCGCCGGCACCGATGATCATGCGCTGACGGCGTTCGGTGTCAGTGAGGAGGGCGGCCTTGATGGCTAGGAGGGGTTCGCCGGTTTTGGTGGTGCGGGGTTCGACCTGGTCCACTTCGACGCGGGTGTAGTAGGGCATTTCCTGGCCGAGGTGGAGGTAGGCCTTTTCGCGGATGATTTCGGCGATCCAGGCCGATTGGGTGAGATTGCTGGTCTGCCCGGGGGGGTAGAGCAACGGGCCTTCGGGCATGAAGCGGAAAAGGGTCTGGAGGAGGGATTCGAGGTTGGAGCCATTGAAGGCGGAGACTTCGATCGCCGCGGCATAGTCGGCGGCGCGCGCCTGCCAGTGGGCCAGGGCGGGCCGATGGGGCAGGTCGGCCTTGGTAAGGCACAGGATGCGGGGCGCGGTGACGCGGGCGAGCATCTCGGTAACCAGGTGTTCCTCCGGGCCGACATCCCGGGAGGGGTCCACGACGTGGAGGAGCACGTCAAGGTCCTTGAGGGCATGGCGGATTTTGAGGTGGAGTTTTTCGACCAGGGGGTTGGCGGTGGTTTGGAAGATGCCCGGGGTGTCCACCCACACGATCTGGCCCTCGGGACGGGTGACGACGCCGTGAAGGGGATCGCGCGTGGTCTGGGGTTTGGGGGTGACGATGGAAACTTTGCGGCCGACCAGGGCGTTGAGGAGGGTGGACTTGCCGGCGTTGGCACGGCCGACCATCACGGCCAGGCCGGAACGGGTGGGGGCGACGTTGTCCGGGGCGGGCCTGTCGGGCGGGGGGTTCATGGGCGGCCGGTCAGCGACCGGGGCGAGGCGGAGTTTCCCCGCGGCGGCGCGGAGCGGCAACTCTGGATCAGCGTGGCTCGGCTGCGCGGTGGAAGTGGACGACGAGGGTGGACAGGGCTGCGGGCGTAGGGGGACGATCCGGATACAACAAGGCACGGAAGGCCTCGACCAGGTCGTTTTTTGCAACCAGGCGGATGTCGTTGTGAGCGGCGAACTGTTTGACCTCCTCCGGCAGGTCCGCCTTGCGGACGCAGACGACGGTGCCGAGGAGGCCGCCGGCTTCGCGCACGGCGAGGAGGTCTTCTTTGAGGACCTTGGTTTGGCCGATGGTCAGCTCGTCCTGAATGCGCTGGAGGAGTTCATTGGCCTGCGCGTTGAGCGTTTGAGGCAGGTGGCGGCGCAGGGCGGGAACGAGGTTTTCGGCGGGCAGGCGGTCTTTGCAGTCCACCAGCCAGAGGCGGCCGTGCCAGTTGAACAGCAGGTCAATCTCGGCGTGGGGGCGGCGACTGGAAACGCCCCGGCTGCTTTTGACCTTCAGGCGCAAGGAGCGATGAACGCGCGGCACGCCGAGCTTGAGCAGGACAGCGGCGGCGTTGAATTCGAGGGGGTCGCCGGCTTTGGACTCGTGGTCGGCTTCGCCGGTGACGGCCAGGCATTCCTGGAGCGGATTGCCGTTGTCGGCGCGTTTGTAGAATTCGGCCTCGGGCATGGCCCGGCCGCGGTTATTCAGGGTGAGGGTTTGGCCGGGGCGCTCGAGTTCGGAGGCGTCGAGCTGGCAGCGGAGCAGGTCCACAGCATTGAGGGTGTCGGTCAAATGGCCGTTGAGGTGTTCGGTGCGGGTGAGCAGTTCGCCGTCGCGCGGCTCGAACCAGGTGAGGGTGTTGCCGCGCTCGAGGTAGAACGAGCGCACGCTGCGTTTGGCGGCCCAGCGGAAGGCGGCGGTGGCCATGAGCTTGTTGCCGCCGGTGAAGTTCAGGAGGCACTGGCCGAGGTTGAGCCGGTGCTGGGCGGCCAGGTCGTCGAAGCGTTGCTCAAGGGCGTTGAAATGATCGTGGGGGATGAGTTCCAAACGCGAGCCGCCGGGAGGGACGAGTTGGGTGTGGTCGAAGAAGCGTTTGAGGCGCTGGGCCGGGCCGCGGGATTCCTGGGCGTCGTCGCTGGGCAGCAGGAAAAGGCGCTGGGGCTTGAGGTGCGCCACGGTGAGGACCTGCGGCCAGATTTGGCGGGAAGCCAGGGTGAGGAGGGTCATGGGGGAGAGATTGGACGAATCGGACGGACTGGACGGATCGTTTGGGGAGTTGGGCACGCAGGGCATGGCTTACTCGAACCAGCGCGGGTCCAGCGGCAGGATGGGGTTGGCCTCGTGCGCGAGGTCGAAGTCGAGGAATTCGGTGGCGATGGTTTTCATCTGGTCGAAGCCGTCGCGGCCGATGGGCAGCACGCCATGGGCGAGGATGCTCGAGTTGCGTTTTTCGGTGGCGGCGCGGAAGCGGCTCCGCGTTTTGCCGGTGGGGTCTTTGGCGTCGAGGTCGGCGACGATGGCCCGGGCGCGTTGGTGGCCGAGGGCGGCAAGGGCGCGGAAGGTTTGTTCGAGGCTGAGCTTGATATCGCCGGAGTCGTCGGGCTGGCAGAAGGGCAGGGATTTCATGGCATCCGGGAGTTGGGCTACGTTCTCCGGCTTGCATCGGCCGTTGGCAAACAGACCGCCGGTGGCTTCGGCGAGCCAGAGTTGACCCTGCATTTCCATGGCGCGATAGAGACGGGCGGCGGCGTCTTCGTAGCGGCCCTGGGCGGCGGTGCGCAGGGCGTTGTCGAGGAGTTCGCGGAGGAGGGTTTGGCTGGTGGCAGTCTGGGTGCAGGCTTCGCAGAGCTTCAGGGTAGCTTCCGCCAAGGGAAGTGGGCCGCGGGTGGGATCGGCCTCGAAGATCGGACGGAGCCGACCGATCGCTTCGCGCAGGCGGCGCGCGGCTTCGGAGAAATCGAGCCGATGGCGGGCGGCCATGCCCTCGGCCAGAGTGGACATGGCCTCGAACCGCAGGGGCAGCGGTACGCGAGGGGCGACGGTGCGGAGGACGGCAGCCGCTGGCTCGAACTGGCAACCGGCCCAGAGATCGCGGGCGCGTTCGATTTCGCGGAGGGCGAGCTGGGTCCAGGGGTTGGTTTGGTAGAGGGTGCGTTCCTGGCCGTCCACGAC
Source organism: Verrucomicrobiales bacterium (assembly GCA_037439785.1). Classification (GTDB taxonomy): domain Bacteria; phylum Verrucomicrobiota; class Verrucomicrobiia; order Limisphaerales; family J093; genus DSVZ01. Next base: position 6,289 of record JBBIVJ010000020.1, read on the forward strand.
GATGCCCAGACCGGCTTTCTCGCGTTGCTCGCCGCCGACGTAGCTGAATTGCTGGAACAACTCGATGGCGGCCAGCACCAGCGCGGCGCTCATGGTCTTGGTGCCGCCGGTGTAGTCCACGAGCACTTCGGCAGGCGGGACCTTGGTTTCGGCGAGGATCTCGGGGAGCTTGCGGCGCAGTTCGCGGTAGCAGGGGCCGAGTTCCTCGAAGCGCTCGACCTCGATGAAGCGGGCCTGGGGATGCCAGTCCAGTTGGCGCTGGATGTTGTCGGCGTAGTGGCGACTGGCGGGAGAGCAGAAATACCAGACGTACGGCGGACGATGCTGCCGCAGGACGTGCAGCACGGGCGCCGACGCGCCGCCGACAGAAACCAGCGCGGCGGTGATGGGGGGTGGTGGGGTGATTAGGGCGGTGGTTTCGGGAGTGCTCATAGCTCGACGGTGCCTTTGCAGTCGGGGTAGGCGGTGCAGCCCCAGAACTGGCGGCCGGCATGTGGGCCGGCCTTGGCGGTGCGCAGGGCCATGGGCTTGCCGCAGCGCGGGCAGCGGGGGATGGGGTCTGACGGAGCTGACGGATCAGACGGATCCAACGGATTGCGTGGCTGGCTGCGCCGCTGGAGCCGGGCGGTGGCGAGTTGCTCGGAGTAACCTCCCTCCTCGATGAAGGCCTGCTCGAGCGCGGTGAGCTGCTGGTCAAGGAGGTAGTTGGTCTGGTGGATCAGGCAGATGATGGCATTGGCGCGGATGGCGGGGTCGGTGTGGTCAAGCCAGCGGGCGTAGCGGGCGTGGAGGGCGCGGCGGGCGGCTTGGGGATCGGACGGATCGGACGGATCAGGCGGATCACGGGAGATCTGCTGCCCCACAGCGCGTACGGCGCGGGCTTCGGCGCTCTCGGGTGCCCACTGGGGCAGATGCCGGTGGAAGAGGAAGTCCTCGTAGTCGAGGAGCAGTTCCTCGAGGCTGGAGCGGGCGGTGTTGAGCAGGCGCAGCTCCGTCTGGGAGGAGGTGGCAGCGAAGCGGCTGCCCTCGGCGATGTTTTGCCGTCCGCTGCGGGCGGCCTGGACCATCTGGTCCACGGTGCGGGAGCGGGGGTCGAGAAATTTTTCGCAGAACCAGTAGGTGGCGTCGTAGATGAGCGTGGCGGTCTGGAAACTGGCGAGCTGTCGGTAGCCGCCGGCTGGACGGAGACGTTTGCGGGTGGGGCGGGCGGAGCCGGCGGATTGGTCGGATCGGACGGATCCGTCAGATTGGGGGTTTGCTGGGGTGCTCATGGGAAAGGTCTCAGTGCGGGATCGTTCTTCATGGCCTGGTAGAGGTCCAGCGAGACGGCGCGCGGCTGGCCGTTGAGGAAGACCCGCTTGCCAGCGGGCCACTGGTGGGCATCCACGAAAATGACCAGGGCGTGCCAGTTGCCTTGGGCGTCGCGGTGCGGGCGGAGCAGCACGGGCGAGGCGAAACGGCCTTCACCCTTGTAGCTGCGGTTGCGGCGAGCTTTTTCGGCATCCCATTTCTGGTTCCAGTCAATTTGGGGTTTTCCGGAACTGAAGAATTGAATGATTGGAAGTCCAAGAGCGGGCCGATAGGTGATGTCAGTCGGTTGCCCCGGTGACTGGCCAGCATGGACTCCCCGGTCATGGTCGTTCTTGGCGTAGGGATCAAAGCCGCTGTTGTGGGGAGGGTTGGGCCGAGCCGCTGTAGCATGATCCACTGAGCGGCCATGAGACCGCCAATCTTTGAGCCACCGTGCCAAGGAAACGATGCAATCACCTGCGTTCTGATGCCGGAAAGGCTGGTGCTCGCCAGGTCGTTTGAGGATCTCTTTGATGCCTCGCCTGATCTGGTCACCGCCAGAGAACCGATCGAGGGCCTGCGACAGCGAGATGGGTGAGTTCTTTATGGCCAACGCTCCGAGTGCACGTCGAGACCGGAAGCCGAGCGAACCGAGATTGCCGAAAGTCACCAACAGCGCTGTAATGTCGTCTGCCAGACTCCGGTCACCTCGCCAGATTACCTGCAAGTCAAACGCCGGCAGAGGAGTTGGCTTGCCCGATCTGTCCTCAGAGTCGTAAAGCGCGCGCCCTTTGTATTCCGTCACCGCTTTGGTCTGTCTGTCGCGCTTGGACCGCAACGGGAAAGCAAGGTAGCCACGATCACTCCCGACGGGAGCTTTGAATTCGCTGTCGTCTTTGGTGACCAAAGATGGCTGCGGAGCGTTCACGATTCTGAGGACAAGCCTCCCCGCACGCCCTTCGTCCCCCGCCGTGCTGCCGAAGATGAGGGCTTCCTGTTCGCGAACGGGCATCGGGGCCAGCGATGTGAAGCCGCCGAGCGTGCGGAACCACCAGCGCAATTGGCCGCGGATGGACGGGGCGCGGATTTCGGCCTGTTTGTCAGGCTCAGCTCCGCCGCAAAAGCAGGGGGTTATCAGTTCGAGGTGGAAGATTTCGGTTTTCACGAGGCAAGTCCGGCAAGTTGGAGAATCGGCCCGCGATTGCCGTGAGCGCGCCGAGCTTGCGCACCCAGAATGCGCGCGTGGGGAGCCTCGATCAGCGCCAAGCGCAACTTCCCGTCCAGGCGCACGGGCCGCAGATGCAGCACACTGGCTTGGCGAGGCTCCGCGGAGCCGAGGGCGTTGGGTTGGGAGCCGTTGCGACCAGCGCTGATGCGCAGGCCATTACGCCCGCGCAGTTGATCCTTCAAGAGGCTGCCGGCGTGGCGGATCAACTCAACCCAATCTTTGCCGAAATCGCGCCGATCCAGTCCGACGGTGAACCCGGCGTTTGTCAGTTCGCCGACAAGCCGCTCCCAGGCGGTAGCGGTCAAGGGGAGTTCCTGACAGGCGAAAGCGCCAGCTGCCCGGGTGGCGCGGAAGCCCAGTGCGCCGACGGAAAAGAAGATGCGCAATGTTTGCTCCAGCCGCTGGTTGGGCGGGCGGCGGAAATGCAGGCGCACAGCCGCTTTGCTGCCCGGGGCCAGCGCACCCTCGCGACTGAGGCGGCCGGTGCGCCCGCAGAAAAAGCCGAGCAGGTAGGCCCGCGGCTCGACACCTTGTTGGGGAATCTTCGAATACCAGTCTGCCTGACCGCCGACCGGGTGCTGTGTAACGCGAATCGAAAAGGTGGAAGCGGTCGGCGTGTCCCCGTGAACGCCGCCGAACACCGTCCGCTCTTCCGCGGCACTGCCGCCCAAAGCGCGGAACCACCAGCGCAACTGGCCGCGGATGGCGGAGGGACGCAATTCGGCTTTGGAGGAGTTCGCCCCGCCGCAGAAGCAGGGAGTGATGAGTTCGAGGTGGAAGGTTTCGGTTTTCATGGCAGGTCCACAGGGGGATTCAATGTTTTTCCAAATTCCAACCAAGGCTTGATCAATTCCGGTTTCTTTTTGGACCAACGTTTGGCGCTATCGCGGCGTTGTTTGAGTGCCAAAATAAACCCGTGCCGCTGGTCAGCATCCATCTCTGCGAATTTTTTCGCCTGCGAGGCAAACGCTTCATCCGCGAGTTTTTCATACTCGGCCTTTCGCTGTTCGTGTGCAGGCAGTTGTTTTAGACGTTCCTCTTCTGCTTTGCGCCTTGATTCAGTCTCGGCTTGCTCTTTCTGCTTTTGCTGAACCATTTCGATTGACTCCTGAAGGATCACCGAGACATCCACGAACCACCCGTAGCCGGCGTTGGTCTTGGTGCCGAGGCCGAAGGTTTGGAGGCCGCAGGCGAGCCAGGTGCGGGCGTGCTGAAGGTCGTCGTCCGGGCAATTCCGCAGTTTGGCCAGCGCAAAGGTGAACACGTGCCCGGGGGCGACGGCGGGGAAGACGACGGGAACGGGTTCTTCGGTGTCGGGGGCCGTCTCGTATGCCGGGTTGCCACGGTAATACTCACCGTGGTGGCAGGTGACGACGTCGAGTTCGAGCTTGCCGAGCGCAGGGACTCCAATGGGCAGGCCCTTGACATTGCCCGTGTTGCCGAGGTCCACCGGGAAAGCGGGCAGGAAGGAGACGCTGCCGGCGAAGTTGGGGAGAGACTTCCAGGGGGTCTCGCGGTGAAGCTCCTCGATGGGCCAGCGGAAGTGGGCGGCGAGGGCTTGGGCGGCGGTCGTCCAGATTTCGCGGTGGTGGTGGGCACAGGCCCAGAGGAAATCGGACTGATTAGGCCGATCGGACCAATCTTGTTCGCACCAGCCGAAGACGCGGGCGATGGCGGCAAGCATTTCGGCGGGGGTGGCGAAGGGCGCACAGGCGGCGGTGAAGAGGTTTCCGGGGTCGGTGGGTTTGCTGCCGGTTTCGCACCATTCGCGGAGGGCGGCGAGGGCGGCGCGGCGGGCGCAGCCCTTGACGGCACTGCCGGGGATGTAGGGCAGGCCGAAGCGGTCAAGGCACAGGCCGGCGTTTTCCATCACGCCGCCGGCCATGTTGACCATGAGGCGGGATTGGAGCTGGGCGTGGAGGATGCCGGAAGCTGGCTGCGCATCCGACAGGGACCGGAGCAATCCTCCCCAAGCCGTCACCTTGGAGCGGTGAGCCGACTTTGCGAACGCGCGGGTGAAGACTTGTTTCCTTTCGTCCTCTTTGGCCGCCGGATCGCAGAACCGGTCCAGCAGCAACGAACGGCTGTCGCAGTTCGCGGCGTTGAGGCCGAGGGCATAGGCGGTGTCTCTGGGCATCAAGGTGGGCATGGTTCATTCCTCCGGCTCAGTCCTTCGGGGCGAAACGTTTCAAGTAGGCGATGAACGCCAAGGCCTCAGCGGTAGCCTGCTGCAACTGGTGCGAATCGCGCTTGCTCAAGTCATCAATCATTTCGGTGACGGAGTTGACGTTAGAACTGAGCAGGCCCTGCGCGGCCAGGTGCGCGGTGGTGGCATTCATCGCCTTTTTCATGTCCTTACGGTTTTCGCCACCGCCTTCGGCAGCGCAGAACGCAGCGGTGGCCAGCAAGCCACTTTGCATGATCAAGGCAGGCAATTTGTTGACCGCCGATCGGCTCAGGTCTTTGGCGGCCGGCAGGGCCGCAGCCGCGCGGATTTGTTCGAGGTTTTTCATGGTTCAGTCTCCTTTCTGAGTTGTGGTGCTGGAGGCGACGGGATCGGCGAGCTTGACGGTACACCAGCCGAGGCCGGTGGAGGCGTCGCCGCCGAACTGGAAGGGCGTGTCGGCTTTGACCTTGCCGGCGAAGGCGACCAGGGCGTCTTGCGGAGTCTTGTCCTTGAACTTGTCCCCACGCCCCTGGAAAGCGTGCAGCACGGAGTAGAACAGGGTTTCGCTGGGGACGTTTTCCTGGTTGAACAGCGCGCCGCCGGCGGCGGTGCCGGTCTCGTCGTCAATGCGAACGTGCTGGGCGACTTCGCAGGCGTTCTGGGCGAAGAAGCTCATCATGCCGTTGCTGAGGATGACGAGGCGGTTGGCGACTTCCTGCCAGACGGGGTCGTCGAGCAGCTTGGCGAGCGCCTGGTCGTTGCCGATGCGGGTGAAGGTGTATTCTTCGAGGACGATCTTCTTGTTGTCGTTGTCGCCGAGGGCGAGGGGGCCATTGGCGGAAAAGATGGCCTGCTCATCGGACGGAGCGGACAGATTGGACGGATCGGCGGTGATGGCGTCGTCGCGGAAGGCGCGGCGGAGGATGAGCGGGCAGGTAATCCAGGCGAAGCTGCCGCGGGCCGAGCGGATGGGGAAGGCCAGCAGGCGGGCCTCGGAGAATTGGAGAGCACCGGCAGCGGCGTTGTTGGCGTCCGTAGAGCCGAACAGCCATTCGCCGTCGGCGGAACGCCGAATGACCACGACCTCTTCTTCAGGGACGTCTTCTTTCTTCCGCTTCACTTTCACCGTTTCGTTCCACTCATCCGCGAAGGTGCCTTTGAGGCTGGTTGCCGGGATGACCGGGAAGCCAGTGTGGCGTTCGCGGATGATGGGTTGGTCAATCGCGCCCACGCTGGCGCCGGCGCCGACGTGCAGCGGGGTGCGGGTGAACAGGTAGAGGATGCGTTTGTTCATGGGTTTGTGGGTTGAGGTTGAGCGGACGAATCCGACCGATCGGACGGATCGGGCGGGTAAAACTGCCAGGTGCCGCAGACGCCCAGGCCGAAGCCTTTTTCGCCCAGGAGCGTGCTGCGGCGGTTGCGGATGGGGGTGGGGGCAGACGGAGCCGACGGATTGGACGGATTGGACGGATCAACCGCGGGGCCATGCCAGTTGAGCACGCCAGCCAGTTTGCGCGCTTCTTCCTCGGAGTCCGCCTCAAAGTAGTAAACGGCGCCGGCCGGCACGGCGAGCAAGGTTGGGCGCGGGCCGCGTTCACGTTGCCAGGGCGTGTCCTTGAGATGCACGGCCTCGGTCCAGCCGGTGAGGACGATGGGCTTGGGGATGCGGGCGGCGACCAAGCGGCAGTCGAGGAAGGGCGCCTGGCGGACACGCCTGCGCCAGGCGTCGCGGGATTCACCAGGTTGGCGAGCGGTGTCGCCCGCTTTGAGCAAGACTTTCCCGGTCTTGGGGCAAACCCAGTTCGGCAGCCAGCCACCGGGATGGGCGCTGATGCCTTTGTCCCGATCCTCCCTGATGGCCGGGTACACGGCGGGCGAGAGCAGCAGCCACTTGACCCGAACGCCGCTGATGGGCGGTGACACGGGGAGCAACTCGCTGAGCGGCACGCACTGGTTGTCCCGTTTGATTTCCTCCACCTGACAAACGCGTTGCTGGCCACCGACGATGAGCGTGCGTTGGGCCGGGAACAGCTCAGTGATGCGCTCGACGGCCTTGCCTGGCTGGCCGTTTTTCATCGGCATGGCAGCGTGGATTCCGAGGCTGACACCGTCGCGCAGGCGGAGGTATTGGGCAGCGTAAATTTTGCCGGCAGCTTCGCCGTGACCGGTGGTTTGGGTGGCCGGGTCAATGGCGATGCCGGTGTGCCATTCGCGGGCGAAGAGTTCCTCGTCGGCGTAGTCCCAGTGCTCGGCCGGGAGCAATTCGCCTTTGAGGTAGGCTTCGATGGCGGCTTTGGTCCACCAGGGGAGCAGCTCGTCCTTGGTGGGTGGGGCGAAGCTGGCCAGCGGGTATTTGAGGGGGGCGGGGAGGTTGGACAGAGCGGACGGATAGGACAGATTTGACTGATCCGTGAGTGGCTGCAGGAGCCACGTCTTGTCTTGGGGCTGCGTCGCTTTCTCAGGCGACGTGGTAACGTCCGTAACATCCTGCGGGCGGGGGAAGAGCCAAGAGGTCGTGCCGAGAGCCGGAAACGGCCCGGCCGTGGCGAGGGAACCGAAGCGCTGGGAGCGATCGCCCTTGTAGGGTCGTTCGCTGCTCCTCGCCCAGTCGTGGACATGTTCCCATGGCTGGAACTCCTCTTTCCGCTCCGCTGGGAAGGCACGGTGCAGCGCGGCGTGAAGGGCGTCGAAGATGACGGACGGTTCGGGCCAGCGGGCGCCGTGGCCGCCGGTGGTTTCCATGGCGCGGCCGTCGCGGAAGAACAGGATGTCCTCGGGGGTGATGATGTAGGCAGGCATGGGTTATTCTCCGGTTCGGGCAATGAAGGCTTCGAGGGCGAAGAGGTGGATGAACTCGCGCAGGGGGCGGGGGGCCTGGACACATTGTTTGGTGCCGTCAGGCTGGGGGCGGTCCCAGGTGAAGTCGCGCAGTTCGTGGAGGTAGTCGGTGGCTTTGGCGAGGAGCTTATCGCGGAGCTGGGCGAGGGCTTCATCGGACTGGATCGGACGGATTGGTCGGATCTGTTGCTGGGTGATCCAGGTGAACTCGGCCCGGGCGATGCCAGCCAGTTCCGAGGTGACGGTTGATCGCGGGCCGAATTTGCCGAGCAGCTCGGCCACGCGGTAGGGGAACTTGCCGGAGATGGGCATCTGGCTTTTCGGTTGGTCCACCGGCGGCCTGTAGTAGCGCTGGAACAACTCGAGCAACGGGAAGGCCGCAGACCCAAACTTGGCGCCCCACTGAATGGTTTCTCCACTGCGCTTGAAGAGCGTGACGGCCAGGGCATCGCGGTTCCAACCGTCGGTAGGCTTCCACTTTTTGCGGTTCTCCTTCTCGTCCCAGACTTCCCGTTCCGGGTCGGCTTTGGCCCGTTTCTCGGCGGCTTGGGCCTCGCGGACCATGTCCTGCAGCGGCTCGCGCATGTGGCCGATGGCAAGGCCGACCGAGACGGTAGCCCTTGGGCCTGGGACGAGCAGCGGCCAGCTTGGCTCGGCGGGACGGCGGCAACCGCGGTACCAGTCGTCGTCCTTGAGGCGGATGAACCCTTCGGGCACGTCGGCGTCGAACAGGTGGGCGTAGCGGCCGTCGGCGTGCGCGACGAGTTCCTTGGATTTGCCCTGGAAGGCGAGGCGCAGTCCTTGGGCGCAGGCAATCGCCTCGGCGGCCGGCAGCATGGCCAGCACGTCGTCGCCGCCGGAGTAAATGAGCTGGCCGTGGTGGGACTCGACGATACGGCGGGCGCAGTAGAGGCCGAAGTTGGCCAGGGCCTCGCTGAACTGGAGGTGGTAGCCGGGCGAAAGCGGGCGGGGAGACTTCAGCCATTGCTCGACGTCCACGCCCTGAACATGCTGCCGAAAGTAGTCGGCGGCTTTGGCTTTGTCGGTGATGACCTGCTCGATGGCCGGGGTTTTCTCGCCGGAGAGCCACTTGCCAATCTGGTCACCGTCGAGGGCGAGGACGGCGTAGTAGCTCGAGGGCTGCGTGGCGGCGGCTTTGAGCAACCCGGCCAGGGCCGAACGGGCGGCGGACAGTCTCTGGCGAGCGTCTTCGTCCGCTTTCTCCGCGATGACCCTTTCCCACATGCTGAGGTGAAATACCGAAGCGTCAGTGTGCCAGAACCAGTCATCCTCGTTGTTTTCCCATTTGGCAATCGTCTCCGGGAAGTCATCCCGCGTGGAGCTGGCGGCCTGCATGAAGACCAGAAACGGCTCGGGGAGCGGGCCGGAAGCTGTCTTCGCGCGCAACCACTCGACAAAGGGACGGGCCGCCACAGCCGGCACGGAATCGAAGCTCTCGCGGGCGCGGCGCAGATCGGCGAGGTCGGGGTGGAAGCTGTGGAGTTTCTCCAGGTAGGCTTTGTGCCAGACCCGTTTGATCAGGTTGATCGCGCCCAGCTCGTCGTTCTTGCGGAAGAGGTGCCGGAGTTCGGGATTCTGCTGCGCGCGCGGGAGCCATTCGCGCTCGTCGGCGATGGCCTCTTCCTTGCCGGAGAGGCTGTCTTTATGCGCGCCGGGCACACCTTCCCAGGCGTGGAAGTCGCGGGTCTGGCGGCGGGCGTCGAGGCGGTGGGCCAGCAGTTGGTAGTGGGCGCTCCAAGCCCAGCCGGGGTTCAGCGCGCCTTCGCGGTAGTTGCGGTCGTCCTGGTGATCTTGAGGAATGGCCCAAGCGACTTGGTGGGCCAGATGCAGTGACGAATGCCGGCCAGTGGGAATGGTCTTGAACAAGTCGAGGGCCGTCGCCGTGTCGGGCCACGGCCACAGTTGCCACGTGACCTGCCAGAAGTGCCGACATTGGAAGCGCCAGAGGCGAAGCTTCACGTTTTCCTGATCGGGCGGGCAAAGTTGCGCCCGCTCGTTGAGCCAATCCCAGCAGGCGTTACAAATTCGCCGCCATTCGGATGTCTGGTTGTCGTAATCGAATTGTCCGACCAGACCGGTCGGATCGAAGTCGGCCGGGACGATGGCCAGGAAGCGGTTGGGCACGTTGGGCGTCAGCACGAGGTCCTGAGACTTGTCCAGGCCCAGCGAAACCCAGAAACTGTCGCTGTCGGGTGCATACTTTGCGGCGTTGAGCTTGGGCCGGTTGAGCCAGTCGTGCAGCGGCTGGCCGCGCAGGGACGGATAAACGACACAATCCGGGCCGAGCCGCTCGGTGAGGAGTTGCATGGCGTGGGCCATCATCCAGGAGAGCAGGTAACTGCCGCTCCAGAGGTCGCGGGTGCTGCGGGCTTGGGCGATGAAGTCCTGCACCGGGCCCATCTGGAAAAGGAGGAAGGCCGGCGCGAAGCGCCCTTGGGCATCGCGGGCTGCTTCGAGGGCGCTGACGATGGCGTTGTGATGCCAGATGGTGCCGTCGGGCACGCGCGTGTCCGCGGGAAGGTAGGCCAGCTTGTCTGCGCCGTGGTGCTGGCCGCCGTGATGCGTGACGCTGAAGTGCAACCAGGCCCGCCACAACAGCCAGAACTGGAGCGCCAGGTTTTGGCGAACCTCTTCGCTGCCCTCGCCGAAGGACGGTAGCACGGCGCTGACGATGTCGTTGGCCGTGCCTTCGTCAGGGAAATCGTCCGCGGCGAAGGCCGGCTTGCCCGTCAGCGGGTGGATGAACTGCACGCCGCCGCCCAAGCCGGGCACGCCGGTGTCCACCCAGCGGTCGCCCTCTTTGCGCTTCGTGGCGGGAAAGATGAACCGGTCCGCCGCGGCGGCGCTCCAGTCCGGCTGTGGTCGGCCCATCGGCCGGATGCCAAGGACGCGCGCGAGGTATTGCTGGGCGCGGTCCTGGTGGATGGGGCCGTAGTTGTAGGCCTTCTCCGGCGGGTCGTGGAGGAAGGCCAGGAGTTTGCGTTGCCAGAGGTCCGGGTTTGGGGCGGCGTTCATGGATTGGTCAATTCACGCGGTCAGGTTAATGCAGGGAGGGGCGGAGCGGTGAAAAAGGGACCTCCGCGGACGTGCCCCGGGGTTGCGGATTCCGCCGCGCGAGGTCGGCGGCTGCGAGTTGGAGTTTTCGAGCAGTTGCGCCGCGCGGGTTGGGAAGGGCAGCACCGGGGAGTCGGTGCCCGGCGCGGGGAAGCTTGTGCCAACCGCCCGCGCCACATCCCGTTTCGTCCCTGGGCACGCATCGGAGCTCGGTGTAGAGGAGAACAGGGTGCCGGCGCATTTCCAAGCCCAAAGGTTAAAAGTCAAGGCCGGCGCACGCTCAGGCGGAAAAGAGCCGGTCCTGCGCCGTCCGGTATCTGATGGAAATGGCTGTCCCGGGTGGCGGGAAGGTCCATGGCGCCGTCCAGAGGGGTGAACGGCCCGGCGGGGCTTGCGGCCACCCACAGGGTGTACAGGCGCTCGGACACGGGCGACCAGCGCAACAGCACCGTACCGGGCGAAGGGCCGGGCCGGGCGTCGAGGCGGAGCTGGCTCTGCGGGTCAGCGGGGTCGAGGCCGGCCTGGTAGGATTGCCAGAGGGGCAGGCCGTTGGCGCCGACTTCGAGGACCGCGCTCTCGAAGTTGTTGGTGAAGCCCTGGGCGGCCAGCCACCACAGGGGCGTGGGATGGTTGGTGGTGAGCAACGCGTCGAACTCGGCCGTCAGGCTCAGGGATTGGCTCAACGTGAGCGACAGGGGATTGGTTGCTTCGCTCATGTCGCCGCTCCAGCGGCGGAAGGTGAACCAGGTCTCCGGTTCTGCTCGCAGGGTCACCTGGCTGCCGGCCGGGAAGGTGCCGCCGGCGGGCGTCACCCGCCCTGCACCGGGCGGCTGGACCGTGACGACGAGCGTGACAGGGGCGAGGGCAGAGATGGTGAGGATGACTTCGCGGGTGGTGTTGCCCAGGCCGGAGGTGGTGTTGAGGAAGCTGAGGCTGTCGCGGTGTTCGCCCGTGGGCAGTGCGGCCGCACGGTCGGCATCCAGAGAAACCTCCACGGGGAGGTGGGCACCGGACGGGAGCACGCCCTCGGCGGGGTTGACATGCAACCAGTCGCCGCTGGGGGTCACGCTCCAGCGCAGCTCGGAGGGGCCGGCGTTGGAGAGCGTGAAGGTGGTTTGGGCCGGCGTGAAGGGACCTCCCGGGGGACCCGCGACCTGCCACGGGTCAGCCGGCGAGACGTGGAGGATGCCGGGCGCGTCGGTGGGGAGGTCCACGCGGAAGGTCCCCAGGACGCGGGCGGGGGCGGCGTGGCCCAGCACGTCTTCCACCTCGGCGTCCCGGAGGGTCACGGTGTAGGTGCCGTTGTGGGCGGGCTGCCAACCGCCGTCGGGCGCGGGGATGGCGTAAGTGGCCACGACGGTGGCGGCGTCGGCAGGGACATCGGCGCCGAGAAACTCTGCGGCGACCGCGTAGCCATTGGGGCCGGTGATCCAGAGGTCGTCGGCGTCGAGGCTGGCGCGGCGCACGGCGGTCTCGTCCTGGTAGCGGACCGAGGCGAGATGGCTGGGGGAGCCCGCAAGGGTGAGCGTGGCCACGGTCAGTTCGGCGGTGGGCGGGCGGTCATCCAGGGTGCCCTCGCCCAGGACCTCCACGTCATCAAGATGCCAGCCGAGATCGGTTTGGGCCGGGTTGGAGACCAGGCCCCAGCGGAGCCGGAGGGAGGGGCTCCCCACCACCGCGGCGGGCAGCGGATAAAGCACCTCCCGCCAACCGGTGTCCCGGACGCGGCTGCGCGTGCTCCAGACCGGCAGCCAGGTGAGGCCGTCGGCGCTCGCCTCGAGCGAGGCGGAGTCGTTGGCTCGCAAGCGGAGCCAGCGTTGGAAGCGGACGCTCAGGGCCGTGCTCCCCGTGGTGGCGATGGGCGGGGTGGTGGCGTAGCGCGGGGCGAGGTTGTTCTCGTAATTGCCGCGGAGGTTGTAGCCGAGGAGGCGCGGGCCGGTGGCGCCGGCGGTGGGACCGCCCGAAGAGTAGGCCGGCTCGCCATATTCCCAGAGCGGGTCCAGGGTCCAACCGGGGTCTGTGTCCATGGAAGCGGCGTAGTACACGCGGGGCGCGGCCACGCGGAACTCGCCCAGGCGTCCGCCGGGGGCCCACGTGCCTTCGGTGTCGGCAACCTGATCGGGCTCCAGCCAGAGGGTGTAAGTGCCGTTGTGGGCAGGGGACCAGACCGCGCCGTTGGGCGGAGGCAGGCTGTAAGTGGCCTGGCGGGGGGTGCCGTTGGAAGGGAGGTCCACGGAGACCAAGCGCGGATGCCACGCGGTGCCGTCGGGTCCGACCACGCGCAGGTCGTCATCATCGAGGGTGGCCAGGTCCACGGCGAGGTTGTCCGCGTACACGACCGTGAGCAACAGCTCCGGCTGGTCGGGGCGGGTCAGCTCGGTGGGCATCCATTCCGCGGTGGGCGGAGTGGTGACGCCGGCGGGGTCGGTGATCCAGCCGGAGAGGAAGTATTGGCCGAGGCTGGCGTAAGGGGTGTAGCCGGTGGGGTTGGAGGCAAAAGGATCGCCGGCGCCGCTGTTGCGGACCTCCAGGTGGTACAAGCCGGCGGGGAGGGTGGTGGCGATTTCGGCGCCGGTGGCCGTGGGCGGGGCGTTGGTGGCACGCAGGGCACCGGCGGAATCAAACACGGCCAGGGCCAGGTCCGGGTTGCCGCCGCGGGTGCCGGTGCTCAGGCGCAACGGCCGGGCGGTGAGGCGAACCGGCCCGCTACCGGCGACGAAGAAAAACCAGTCGGCGTCGTCGGTGCGTTCGAGTATGCCCTTGTTCGCGGGGTGGGTGTTGGCGGGGTCACTGTCTGGTGTGGTCACCAGGAGGTTGGTGCGGCTGGTGAAGACCAGCGGTGTGGCAGTGGCGCCGGAGGCCCCGTGGTCGTCGGGCCGGTGGGTCAACTTGCCGGCGAGCAGGGCCAGGTCATCCTGGGTGTTATTGGCCCGGTAGTACTCGCCGCGGGACCACTGGGTGACGTGCCGGCTGTAGCCGGTGCCCATGATGGGCGCCCAGGAAATCTCGCCCGCGCCGTGGCCGTTGTAATATTCGGTGCCGTCGGTGAGGCCGTCGTGGCTGAGGCCGAGGTTGTGTCCCAGTTCGTGGGCGGCGGCTTCCGCGATGGAGGTTGCGCTGTGGCCCAGGGTGTCATGGTAAATCCAGGCGGGCCGGTAGCGGGCGTAGAGGGTGGTGCCGAAGACATTCACGTAGGCCACGCCGCCGGCGTCATCGTCCGGGTTGGGGTTGCCGTTGGCGTCCAGGCGCGAGGTGATCAGGGCCCTGCCGGTGCGGCTGGTGAAGGTGGCGGGGCGTTCGGTGGTCACGTCCACGTCGAAGGGGGCGTAATCCTCCGCCACGCGGAGCCAGACTTCACGGATGATGGCCTGCTCGGTGTCGCTGTAGGTGGTGGTGTCCGCGTCCACGCTGAAGGGCCGGGCGGGGATGACCGTGCGGCCGAGGGTGGTGTTCCAGAGCGTGTTCATCACCGTCTCGCCGGCGAAATTGAGGTAGAGCACGTTGGGGGCGCCGGGGCGGCTGTGAAAGACCAGCGCGGCGGGGAACGGATTCACCGGCAGGGCCGCCGCGCCGGGGGTAGGTACTTCCGGGGTGGTGATCTGCCCGGCGGCCGCGTCCGGGGCGTCAAAACGGCAGACATAGTAAATCCCGCCTTCTGCATCGGGCCACAGGGAGGCCAGGTCGCGCGGGGTGAAGTGGAAGCTGCCCAGCCATTGCCGGGCGCGTTCGCGGGCGGTCGGCGGCAACGCCTCGAGCCGGCTGCGAAATCTGCCCGCGGGCAGCTCGTCAAGCTCCCGCCAGGTGCCCGGTACAAACTGGCGGACCGCGCCCGCTGCCGGCCGTTCAACGGGCTGAGCAGCCGCCCCACCGGCCAACAACCCCAGCCCCACCACCAGCAGGGCCAGTCTCGCCCCGAGGCCCCGCCGCCTGGGTCCTTGGCCCGAGTGCAAAACGCTCCGGCCCGTGGGCAGGTCCGCGGGGACTTCCCCGGTACCGCACCTGGGTTCTGCCGACATACCGCGCGGTTGCAATGCAATTGAAATGCCAGGTGTCCGGCACGGAGTCAAAAGCCGGGGCCGGCCCGGCCAGGGCGCGCGGCGGGCAAACGTGCAGTCAGGGGAGGGCCAGCGGGGGCAGCGGTGTGCGCCGTGGTGTGGCCCGGTTCAAGCCAGGCCGGCGACCACTTCCCCGATGGCGGCCAGGCCTTCCTCGGCCTCGGCGCGGGTCAGGTTCAGCGGCGGCAACAAGCGCACCACCTGCGGGCCGGCCGGCACGGTGAGCACGCCCGCTTCGTGCAGGCGCTCCACCACCTGGAGGGCGGCGGGTTTTTCGCCGGCGGCCAGGGCCGGGAGCTGGTCCCTGGGGGCCAGCTCGAAGCCCAGCATCAGGCCCAACCCGCGCACCTGGCGGATGCGGCCGGGCCAGCGCGCGGCCACGGCCTCGAGTCCGGACCGCAGCAGGGCGCCCATCGCGCGGGCGTGGTCGGCCAGCCGATCGCGCTCGATGATTTCAAGCACCCGCAGCGCCACCGCGCAGGCCAGCGGTCCTCCGCCGAAGGTGGTGGCGTGCGAGCCCGGCCCGAGCAGGTCGGCATACGGGGCGCGGACCCAGAAGGCGCCCAGAGGAAACCCGCCACCGAGGGACTTGGCCATGGAAACGCCGTCCGGGAGAAACGCCTCGCCGCCGGGGACGCCCTCGAGCAGGCGTTGAAAACTCTGAAAGTGGCCGGTGCGGTAATGGCCGCACTGCACGCCGTCCATCATCAGCAGCAGCCGGTGTTCATCGCACAGGCGGCGCAGACCCAGGAGGTAGTCGGCCGTGGCGGGGGTGATGCCCCCCTCCCCCTGCACGCCCTCGATCAGGATGGCCACGGTGGCGGGCGAGTGCGCGGCGCGGGCGGCCTCCAGATCGTTGAAGGGGATGAGCCGGAAACCGGGCACCATCGGCCCGAAGTCTTGCTTGACCTTGTCCTGGCCCGTGGCGGCGATGCCGGCCAGGGTGCGGCCGTGGAAGGACTGATGGGCGGTGAGGATTTCAAAGCGGCCCTCGGCATGGCCGAAGCGGCGGGCCAGCTTGAACAGGCCCTCGTTGGCCTCGGCGCCGCTGTTGGCGAAGAAGACCTTGCCGGGGCCGATCCGCTGCACCAGGGCCGCCGCCAGCCGGCCCTGGAGTTCGTGGTGGTACAGGTTCGAGACGTGCCACAGCCGCCGCCCCTGTTCGGCCAGCACGGCAGCCAGTTCCGGGTGGGCGTGGCCGAGGCAGTTCACGGCGATGCCGCCCCCCAGGTCCAGGTAGCGGCGGCCGCCTTCATCCCAGAGGTGCCGACCCTCGCCCCGGCTGAAGACCAGGTCAAACCGGCCGTAGCTGGGGACCACGTATTCGGCAAACAGCCGGCGGATGGCGGCATCCGCGGGCGTCGAGTCCGGTGCCGCGGGGGCGGCCGCCGGGGAGGCGTCCTGTTTCATGTGGCGGGCAGCTTAACCATCAGAACGGGTCGGGAACGCAAGCCGAATCTCGCCGCCAGGCGCGGCCGTTCCCCGCGGCCCACCCTGCCCGTCCGGCCCGCCGGCGCCGTTTCCCCGCGGCCGGTTGCCGTGACCCCGCCGCGGCACCCGTTGCAACGGACGGGCCGGGGCGTATAGTGGCACATCAGCCCAAAGCGGAGTTCCGGGCGGCGACCCGGGACCAACATCACCCGGCATGAAAATGACCCCGTTCACGCCAGCCCCGGCCCCGGAAGCCGCGGCCCCCCCGCGGTTGGCGGAGGTGGTGGACCGCCACACCGCCCCCGGCCAACTGGTCCGGCCCGAGAACGGCAAGCTGCGCTGTCTGGCCTGTGGCCACCGGTGCCTGCTGGCGCCGGGCCGGCGGGGCGTGTGCAAGGTGCGGTTCAACCGGGACGGCGAGCTGCGGGTGCCCTTCGGCTACGTGGCGGGGGTGGCCTGTGACCCGGTCGAGAAA
The DNA here is from genome assembly GCA_037439785.1 of Verrucomicrobiales bacterium. GTDB lineage: Bacteria > Verrucomicrobiota > Verrucomicrobiia > Limisphaerales > J093 > DSVZ01. Next base: position 22,848 of record JBBIVJ010000020.1, read on the forward strand.
AAACCGTTCTTCCACGTGTTGCCGGGCAGTGACGCGCTGACCTTCGGGATGTTGGGGTGCGATTTCCACTGCGCCTACTGCCAGAACTGGCTGACCAGCCAGGCGCTGCGGGACGAGGCGGCGCACGCGCCCGTGCAACCCACCACGCCGGCACAACTGGTGGCCGCCGCGCGGCGTCACGGGGCGCGGCTGATGGTCTCCAGCTACAACGAACCGCTCATCACCGCCGAGTGGGCGGTGGCCGTGTTTGCCGAGGCGCGAGCGGCGGGGTTGTCTTGCGCGATGGTCTCCAACGGCCACGCTACGCCCGAGGCCCTCGACTTCCTCCAACCCGGGCTGGCGGCGTACAAGGTGGACCTCAAAGGGTTCAACGACCGGCGCTACCGTGCGCTGGGCGGCACGCTGGCCGCCGTGACCGAGACCATCCGCCAGGTCCACGCCCGCGGCCTGTGGCTGGAGGTGGTTACGTTGCTGGTGCCGGGCTTCACTGACGACCCCGCCGAGCTGCGCGAGCTGACCGCGTTTCTGGCCTCGGTCAGTCCCGATATCCCCTGGCATGTCACGGCGTTCCATCCGGACTACCGCCTGACCGACCCCCGTCCCACGCAGGCGGCGGACCTGATCCGGGCCGCGGAGATCGGGGCCGCCGCCGGCCTGCGTTTTGTCTACGCCGGCAACCTCCCGGGCCGGGTGGGCGAGTGGGAAAACACCCGCTGCCCGCACTGCGGCCGGACGCTGGTGTGCCGGTATGGGTTCACCGTGTTGGAAAACCATTTGGTCACCGGGTCGTCGTGTCCCGGCTGCGGCGCGCGGGTACCGGGAATCTGGGAAACGGGAGGCGCCGAGCCCCCGCCGGCTTCCCGCCTGGCGGGCCTCCGCGGGCCGCGCCCGGTGACCCTTTCTCCCTTCGAGCCATGATCCAGACCTCCCCCACCCTCATCCGCCCGGCGGCCCAGGCCGGCCGCTTTTATCCGGCCAGCCCCGCACGGCTGCAATCGGATGTGCAGGATTACCTCAGCCGGATCGCGCCGGCCGAGGGTCCCGTGCCCACGGCGCTGATCGCCCCCCACGCAGGCTACCCGTTTTCCGGGCAGGCGGCCGCGGCGGCGTTCATCCGCCTGGGCCCCGCCCACGACCGGGTGCGGCGGGTGGTCCTGCTGGGCCCCTCCCACTACGAGGACTTCGAAGGCCTGGCCGCCCCCGACGCCGACGCCTTCGCCACGCCGCTGGGGCTGGTGCCGGTGGACCGCGAGGCCCTCGAGCGGGTGCTGAACCTGCCCCTGGTGCGGACCTTTGACCGCGCCCATCGCCCCGAGCATTGCCTGGAAGTGGAACTGCCCTTCCTGCAAATGGTGTTGGACGAGTTCCAGATCGTCCCCCTCCTGGTCGGCCACGCCCACGCCGAGGAGGTGGGCGAAGTGGTGGACCGGCTCTGGGGCGGACCGGAAACCGTCACCGTGGTCAGTTCGGACCTGAGCCACTACCTGGACGCGGCCAGCGCCCGCCGCAAAGACCAGGCCACCGCCCGCGCCATTCTCGCCCTGCGCGGGGAGGACCTGGACCCGTATGGCGCCTGCGGCTGCCGGGCCATCGCCGGCCTGCTGCAGGTGGCGCGGCGGCGCCGGCTGCGGGCGGAGTTGTTATGCCTCTGCAATTCCGGCGACACCGCCGGACCGCTGGACCGGGTGGTCGGCTACGGGGCCTTTGCCTTCTACGAACCGGACCCCGCTCCGGCGAGCTGAGCCGCCCGCCGGCCGCCCGCGGGGTCTTCCCCGGCCGGGTGCCGGCCCGGTCAAGCCGGTTGCGGCGGGCGGGGCAGGCGGCGTAGCCTCACCCCATGCAACGCCTCCCACGCTTGGCGGCCGCCGCGGCGGGGCTGCTCGCCGCGGGCGTGAGCTTCGCCGCCGCCCCGGCCCCGCCCGCTCTCCGACCCACCCCACCCGCCGACACGGTGCTGGAACGGCTCCGGCCGGGCCACCCGCGGCTGCTGGTGGGGCCCGGCGACTTCGCGCGGCTGGCCGCACGGGTGCGGGCCGATGACCGGTTGAGTGACTGGCTGGCCAGGCTGCGGCCGCGCGCGCGCCAGCTCCTCGGCCAGCCCCCTTCCCGGTACGAAATCCCCGACGGCCTCCGGCTGCTGAGCGTCAGTCGGCGGGTGGTGGATCGGGTCTACACCCTGGCCCTGCTGTACCACCTGGAGGGCGACGCCGCCTACGCGCAGCGCGCGTGGCGTGAACTCGAGGCCGCGGCGGCCTTTCCGGACTGGAACCCCCGCCACTTCCTCGACACCGCCGAGATGGCCCACGCCTTCGCCATCGGCTACGACTGGCTGTTCGAGGGGTGGTCGCCGGAACAACGGGCGGTCCTCGAGCGCGCCCTGCTTGAAAAGGCCCTCCAGCCGGCTCTGGAGGTGCAGCGGCGTCGCTCGGGCTGGACGCGGGTGCGGCACAACTGGAACCAGGTCTGTCATGGGGGCATCGGGGTGGCCGCCCTGGCCGTGGCGGACGTACACCCCGCCCCCGCACGGGAATTCCTGGCCGGCGCCCTGCAGGCCATTCAACCCGCCCTCATCGAATACGGGCCGGACGGCGCGTGGGCCGAAGGGCCGGGCTACTGGCGCTACGCCACCCAGTACACCGTGCTGTTCCTTGCGGCGCTCGAATCGGCCCTGGGCATGGACTTCGGCCTCGGCGACATCCCCGGTCTGGCCGAGGCGGGCCGGTTCCCGATTCACATCACCGGCCCCTTGAACCGCACCTTCAACTACGCCGACGGCGGCGACAGCCCGATCCGCTCCCCCGAGATGTTCTGGCTGGCGCGGCGGTTCCAGCGGCCCGAGTACGCGCACTTCGCGCTGCGGCTGGGCGGGGGCGCGCCCCTGGACCTGCTCTGGTACGACCCCGCCCGGCGCGAGGCCGGGGAGGCGGCCGCCGCCGCTCTGCCCCGGGCGTTCCATTTTCGCGGCGCGGATGTGGTGACGCTGCGCTCCGGCTGGGAACCGCGGGAGGCGCTGTTTGTCGGGTTCAAGGCGGGAGACAACAAGGCCAACCACAGCCACCTGGACCTGGGCACTTTTGTCCTGGACGCCCTGGGGGTGCGCTGGGCCGTGGACCTGGGCGCTGACGACTACAACCTGCCCGGCTACTTCGGCGGCCAGCGCTGGACCTACTACCGCCTCCGCGCCGAGGGCCACAACACGCTGGTCCTGAACCCCGGCACCGGACCGGACCAGGATCCTGCCGCCGCCGGCCGCATCGAGAAGTTTGCCTCGACGCCGGCGCAGTCCCTGGCGGTGGCCGACCTGTCCGCCGCCTACGCCGGGCACGCCGAATCGGTGCGGCGCGGGCTGGCCTTGCTCGAGGGGCGTCAGGTGCTGGTCCAGGACGAAGTGCGCGCCCCGCGCCCGGCCGAGGTGTGGTGGTTTCTGCACACCCCGGCAGCCGTCACCCTGGGCGAGGACGGCCGCACCGCCACCCTGGCCCAAGCAGAGCGGCGCCTGCGGGTGGAGGTGTTGGAGCCGGCCCACGCGCGCCTGAGCGTCCGCGAAGCCCGCCCCTTGCCGGGCGCGCCGAATCCCGAGCGCCAGAACACCAACGCCCACGTGCGCAAGCTGGCCGTGCACCTGCCGGGCGTCACCGACCTGCGCCTGGCGGTGCGCCTGGTGCCGCTGTCGGACGCCCCGCCGCCCGCCGCGCCGGCGGTGCAGCCCCTGGCCTCCTGGTGAAGCGCGCCGCGGCCGTTGCTCCCGTGCGCCGGTGCCTGCCATGACCTCGCGCGCGCGTCTCCTGGCCACCTTGAACCGCCGGCCGGTGGACCGCGTGCCGGTGGACTTTGGCGGCACGCGCCAGTCCGGCATCGCCGCCTCCGCCTACCACGCCCTGCGCGAGCACCTGGGGCTGCGGGGGCGCCGGCTGGTGCGGGTGTTCGACCTGTTTCAGATGCTGGCGGAGGTCGAGCAGGACGTGGCCGACCGGTTCGGGGCCGACTGCGTGGGGCTGTACCGGCCGGAGGTGGCGTTCGGCATCCGCAACGAGCGGTGGAAACCCTGGCGCTTGTTCGACGGCACGCCGGTCGAGGTGCCGGGAGATTTTCATCCAGAAACCGAACCGGACGGCAGCCTGGTCCTGCGCCGCCACGGCGAGGTCATCGCCCGCATGCCGCGGGACGGTTTTTACTTCGACCGCCTCGAGCGCTACCCGGGGGCGCTGCATCCGGACCTGGACACCTGGGAGCCGCCGCGGCTGGACGGGGCGACCCTCGATCATTACCACCGGCAGGCCGGGGCGCTGTTCACCGGTACGGACAAGGCGGTGGTGGCGCCGCTGGGGCCGCCGTACGAGCTGTTTTTTGGCCTGGGCCAGGGCGGCTTCGAGGCGTGGATGCTCACCCTGGCCACCGAGCCGGACTACGTGCGGGCCCTGCACGCGAAGCTGGTGGACGCCTGGCTGGACAATCTGCGCGCCTTCCATGCCGCGGTCGGAGACCGCGTACAGGTGCTGCAAATCTGCGATGACTTCGGCACCCAGCGCGCGCCGTTCCTCTCCGAACGCCTGTTCCGGGAGCTGATCCAGCCGGCCTACGCGCGTGGACTGGCCTGGGTGCACGCCCACACCTCGTGGAAGGTGATGCTGCACTCGGACGGCGCGATCTTCCCCCTGCTGCCCGCCATCATCGAAATGGGCGTGGACATTCTCAACCCGGTCCAGATCAACGCCGCCGGCATGGACCCCCACCGCCTCAAGGCCCGCTTCGGCGACCGCCTGATTTTTTGGGGGGGTGCCTGCGATCCCCAGCAGACGCTGGCCTTTGGCGACCCCGCGACCGTCGCCCGCGAAGCGCGAACCCACCTCGAGATCTTCGCCCGCGGCGGCGGCTACGTCTTCGCCCCCGTCCACAATATCCAGGCCAACGTGCCCCCGGCCAACATCGCGGCCCTGTTGGATGCCGCACGGGACTTCGTGCCTCCGCCGGCCTGAAGCCGTCGCCGGCAGGGCGTGAACGGGCGGGGCGTCGCCGGCCGCCGGCCGGCCGGGTCGGTCTCAAGCCGCGGCCCCAGGCCGATGGCGGCTTGGCGGGGGCCGGAGGTTGTGGTGGGATGGGGCCGGCCAAAACCCGAGGCGCCGGTGTGGTGGAATGGCAGACACGAGGGACTTAAAATCCCTTGGCCAGCATTGGCCGTGTGGGTTCAAGTCCCACCACCGGTACCACCCTCCCCCACCCCGCCCCGGCCCGTGGGGCGGTGCTCCCCCTTGCCGGGGGCAGGGAGGCGGACGTGCGGGGCGTGCCCGCCAGCTCCTGCCGGAAAACCGCGCGCCGGCGTACCGGAAAACGCCTTCCGCGCCCCCGCAGCAGGGGCATAATCAGCGCGTGGCTGCCGATGCCCCGCTCACGCCCATGATGGCGCAGTACCGCCGCATCAAGGCGGAACTGCCCCGGGACGCGCTGCTGCTGTTCCGGCTGGGGGACTTCTACGAGATGTTCTTCGAGGACGCGCAGGTCGGCGCCCGCGTCCTGAACCTCACCCTGACCGCCCGGCAGGGGGTGCCCATGTGCGGCCTGCCCTACCACGCGGCCGCCGGCTACATCGCCCGCCTGCTGCGGGCCGGGCACAAGGTGGCGCTGTGCGACCAGCTCGAGGAGGCCAGACCGGGCAAGCTTGTGCACCGCGAGGTCACGCAGATTCTCTCGCCGGGGGCGCACCTGGACGAGCGGATGCTCGCCGCCGAACGCCCGAATTACCTGGCGGCGATCGCCGCCGGCGGGGCGCGTTTCGGCCTGGCGCTGGTGGACCTGACCACCGGGGATTTTCGCGTGACCGAACTCGAGTCCGCCGCCGCCCTGCTGGCGGAACTGGAGCGCGCCCGCCCCGCCGAGGTGGTATTGCCCGGGGAGGCCGCCGCGCTGCGGCAGTTGGTGCAGGGGGTGCGGGCCGCGTTCACGGCCCATGAGGACTGGGCCTTCGCCCCGGAGACCACGCAGTTCACCGTGCGGGATCACTTCGGCGTGGCCGTGCTGGACGGCTTCGGCCTGCGGGGGCGCACCCTGGCCATCGGCGCGGCGGGTGCGGCGCTGCATTACCTGGGCCAGCATCTGCGGCGCGACCTGCGACACCTGACGCGGCTGACCTTTTACCAGGCGGCCGACCATCTGGTGCTCGATGCCCCCACACTGCGCAACCTCGAGGTCCTGGAACCGCTCCAGCGCGACGCCCCCCGCACGGCCTCGCTCTACGGCGCGCTCAACCGCACGGTCACGCCCCTGGGCGCGCGGCGGTTGCGGGACTGGCTCTCCCGGCCGCTGGCCTCGGTGCCGGCCATCCGCCGCCGGCAGGATGCGGTCGAGGCGCTGGTGCGCGCGCCGGCGGCGCTCGATGCGCTGCGGGCGGCGCTGCAGCCGGTGCGGGACCTCGAACGCACCTTTGCCCGCCTGAGCGTGGGCACCGGCAACGCCCGCGACCTGGTCGCCCTGGGCCAGGCGCTGCGGCAGGTGCCGCCCGTGCGCGAGGCGGTGCAGGCGGTGCTGGCCGCGGCGGCCACCCTCCGGGACGGCCCCGCGGAACTGCCGTCGCTGGCCGAAGCGGGGCCGCCGGAGCCGGACCCCCCGCCGCCCTTGCTGGCCGAGCTGGCCGGCCGGCTGGCGGACTGCCCGGAACTGGTCGCCCTGATCGGCCGGGCCCTGGTCGAGGCCCCCCCCCTGGCGCTGAAGGAAGGCGGTCTCATCTGCGACGGCTTTGACCCGGCGCTGGACGAGCTGCGCCAGGCCATGCGCGGGGGCAAGGACTGGATCGCCCGGCTCCAGCGGGACGAGATTGTCCGCACCGGCATCCCGTCGCTGAAGGTCGGGTTCAACTCCGTGTTCGGCTACTACATCGAGGTCACCCGCGCCAACCTCGACAAGGTTCCGGCCGATTACATCCGCAAACAGACCATCGCCAACGGCGAGCGCTTCATCACCCCCGCGCTCAAGGAAATGGAGGCGCGCATCCTCGGCGCCGAGGAGCGGGCCGCGCGGCTCGAGTACGAGCTGTTCCTGCGGGTGCGGGAGGCGGCGCTGGCCCGCCTGCAGGACATCCAGCAAACCGCGGCCGCGCTGGGGGAACTGGACGTGCTGGCCGCCTTTGCCGAGCAGGCCCGCCTGCACCATTACTGCCGGCCCGAGGTGGGCGACGCCGGCCTGATCCGCATCCGCGAGGGCCGGCATCCGGTCCTCGAACTCACCCTCACCGACGAGCGGTTCGTGCCCAACGACACCGAGCTGGCCGCGGCGCCGCGCGACCCAGCCGGTGCACCGGGGACGTCCCGCGCGGCAGCCGATTCACCACCGGCGCCGCAAATCGCGCTGATCACCGGCCCCAACATGGCCGGCAAAAGCACCTACATCCGACAGGTCGCCCTGCTGGTGCTGTTGGCCCACACCGGCTCGTTCCTGCCCGCCCGCGCCGCGCGGGTGGACCTGGTGGACCGCATCTTCACCCGCATCGGGGCCGGCGATGATCTGGCCCGCGGCCAGAGCACGTTCATGGTCGAGATGACCGAGACGGCCAACATCCTCAACAGCGCCACCGCCCGGAGCCTGATCATTCTGGACGAGGTGGGGCGCGGCACCAGCACCTTTGACGGGCTGAGCCTGGCCTGGAGCATCGTCGAGCACCTCCACCACCAGGTGGGGGCGCGCACCCTGTTTGCCACCCACTACCACGAGCTGACCGAGCTGGCGGCAAAGCTGCCGCGGGTGCGCAACTACAACGTGGCCGTGCGCGAGTGGAACGACCAGATCATTTTCCTGCGCCAGATCGTGCCGGGGGGCAGCGACAAGAGCTACGGTCTGCATGTGGCGCGGCTGGCCGGCGTGCCCCGCGCGGTGATCGAGCGGGCGAAGGTGATTCTGCGCAACCTCGAGGCCTCCGAATTGACGCCGGAGGGCCAGGTGCGGCGCCCCGCCGCGCGCCTTCGGGCCGAGCGGAGCACGTTGCAGGGGCTGGAACCGCCGGCGCAGTTGGACCTGTTCGGGTGAAGCGGCGGGGCGGGTCACACCGCCTGCTGGCCGGCGCCGTCGGCGCCGCCGCCGTCCAGGTCAATGAGGATGTCACGCGGCTCGGCACCCTTGCTGGGGCCGACGATGCCGCGGTTTTCCAGCTCGTCCATGATGCGCGCGGCGCGGGTGTAGCCGAGGCGGAGGCGGCGCTGGAGGAGCGAGACGCTGGCCTTTTGCTCGCTGCGGATGACCTCGATGCACTGCTGGATGAGGGCTTCGTCCTCCTCGCTGCCGTTGGCCTCGCCCACGCCGCCGCCGGGGGCGGCCAGTTGCTGGTGGATTTCCAGGTCGTAAAAGGGTTTGCCCTGCCGGGCGATGAACTCGACCAGGGCCTGGATTTCCTGATCGGTGACCAGCGCGCCCTGGGCGCGGATGAGCTTGGCCGAGCCGGGGGGCAGGTAGAGCATGTCGCCCTTGCCCAGCAGTTTGTCGGCGCCCATGGCGTCGAGGATGGTCCGGGAGTCCACGCGGCTGGCGACCTGGAAGGCGATGCGGGCGGGGATGTTGGCCTTGATGACGCCGGTGATGACGTCCACCGAGGGCCGCTGCGTGGCCACTATGCAGTGAATGCCAGCGGCGCGGGCCATCTGGGTGATGCGGGCAATGGCCATCTCGACATCCGCCGGTGCCATCAGCATCAGGTCCGCCAGCTCGTCAATGATCACCACGATGTAGCTGAGTTTGTCGGGGATGACGATGTCCTCGTCCTCGGGCAGGACGATGTCCTCGTCCACCTGGACGGCGAAGCCGTCGGCGCCGGCTTCGATTTTTTCCTTTTGGGTGGTCAGGGGCAGCTCCGGTTCGCGGGGCGGCAGGGGCTTGTCCTTGGGCCGCTCGTTGAAGGCCTTGATGTTGCGGACACCGACGCGGGCGAAAATCTGGTAGCGCTTTTCCATTTCGCTCACCACCCAGCGGAGGGCGAGGATGACCTTCTTGGGGTCGGTGACGACCGGGACGACCAGGTGGGGGAGGCTGTTGTACTGCTGCAACTCGACCACCTTGGGGTCAATCATGACAAACCGGAGCTGGTCGGGGGGAAAGCGGTAGAGCAGGGAGGCGACCATGGCGTTGATGCAAACGGATTTGCCCGAGCCGGTGCTGCCGGCGATGAGCAGATGCGGCATGTCCGCCAGGTCGCCAAGGAGGGGGTGGCCGTACACGTCCTTGCCCAGGGCCAGCGGGATGCGGGCCTTGGTGGCGCGCCACTCCTCCGATTCGAGCAGCTCGCGGAGGATGACCTTGGATTTGACGCGGTTGGGGACTTCGACACCGACCGAACTTTTGCCCGGCACGGGGGCGAGGATGTGGATGCGTTCGGCCTTGAGGGCGGCGGCGATGTTGTTGGTGAGGGCGGTGATTTTTTCGAGCTTCACGCCCGGGGCAGGGTGCAGTTCGTAGCGGGTGATGGTGGGTCCCTTGGTGATGTCGCCGGGAGTGACCTGGATGTCGAACTGGGCCAGCGTCTGCTGCATGAGGCGGGCGTTGGCCATGAGTTCTTCCTTGGACTCGGTGGGCCGGACGGTGAGGTCGGGCAGGGCCAGCAGGTCCAGGGGCGGGAGTTTGTAGTTGCCGATCTGCGGCGGCCGAGAGACGGACAATGGCTTGGGTTTGGACCTGGCCGGCGCGGCGGGCTTGGGCGCAGGGGCGGCGGCGGGTGTTGGGGAGACAGCCGCGGAGGAAGAGGCCCCGGCCGGGGGGGCGGGCGTTTCGGGGGTGGCGGATCGAGCCGGCGGCTCTGCGGTGTCTTCGGCGGCACGGGGAGGAAGGTCGGCCCGAGGCGGCTGGAGGGCGTGGTTCTTGCCCAAGATGTCCTCGGTGGTGGCGGCGGCGACTTCGCGGGCGGGGATGACCTCGTTGATCTCGGGTTCCGGCTCGGCCACGGGTGCGGGGCGCGTCGCGCCGCGGGCGGGCTTGCCGGACTCGGGGGCGGCGCGGAGTTGCGGCACGCTCAGGTCGCGCACGGTGGGCTCGGGCACGGGCAGGAGATCGGGGCCCAGGCCGGCGGGCGGGGGCTCGGGGGCTGGCGGGCCGGGGCGGTCCTGGCCGTTTTGCGCCCGCGCTTTTTCAAGTTCGGCCTGGAGGCGACGAGCCTCCTTCTCGAGTTCGCGGGTGCGTTTTTCGAGGCTTTTTTCATCGCCGGGGATGACCGGGGTGGGGGCCTGCCAGCGCGCCCAGAGCGCGCGCACCCAGTCGCCGAGTTGGAAATTGCTCAGGCCATAGAGGCCGATGAGGTAGAGGCAGCCGTAGATGATCGCGGCGCCGGCGGTGCCGAAGTAGCCGAGGCCGTACTCGTTCAGGGTGTGGCCAAGAATGCCGCCCGCGGAGGAGGCGTTCAGGTTGAAGGCCAGACGTTCCACTGCGCCGGCAGCGGGGTCGGCCGGCTCGAGCGCCAGGCGGCGAAGCGCCGCGGGGTCGGTGGCCAGGTCCAGGGCACCGCAGCAGACGGCCAGCACCAGGAGGGTCCAGAGCCACTTGCGCCGCAGGTAGGCGAGGACGCTCCAGAATTGGGCCAGCCCCAGTCCCAGCAGGAACACCGGCACCAGGTAGGCGCCGGCGCCCAGGGAGAAAAAGAGGCTGTAGGCCGCGTGCGCGCCGAAGCGGCCGACCCAGTTGTGGGGGGGATCGTTGGGCGGGGTGCGGACCGCGGCCAGGTCGTGCTTGTCAAAGGTGAACAAGGCCGCAAACAACAACAACGCCAGCCCCAGCAGGATGATGCCGAGGATGTCACTGCCGCCACGGGTGCCGTTGTCGGGGGTCTTCCGAGCCACGCCCGCAATCTAGAAACCTCCCCCCGGACTGCAATGCGGAAACCGTGACCGCCTTGCCCAACTTGTTCGCCAGAATGGAGGCGGGGCGGGAGAAGAACGTTCCGGCCCGGCTGCTTGCCGGGCTTGTCCCGTCGCCGTGCTGGGGCCGGACCTCAATCTCCCTCCAGCGCCGGGTGAACGACGCGGTAAAACCCCTGCGTTCCCCCCGCCGGCGGGTCCCAAATGATGCGCGTGCCGGGAGCGGACACCGTGGTCAGGGGGTGCCAGAGAAAGAGGTCGGCGCTGCGTTCCAAGGTGTACCGCTGCCCCGGCACGGCGTCCCAGCTCAGCGCACCCGCGGGGCCCGGTTCGAGGCGGGGCGGGCGCACCAGCGCCACGTGCATGAGGTCCACCACCGCCGCCGCCGAGGTGGTGTTGTCACCCAGGAACAGGAAATTGGGAGTTTCGTACACGTCCGGAAAGCCCGCGAAGGCGGTGTAGTCCCGCCACGGGCCGGAGAGGACGGGGGTGCGGTTGAGGAACAGGGTGTAGCGGTTACCGCGGCAGCTCAGCACGGCCTCGACCGGGCCGCTCCAGAAGGGGAAGTCGGCCGATTCGCCGCGCGTGAACAGGGGCTGGTCGTGCTGCGCAAAGACATCCCCCTCGCTAAAACCCAGCTCGATGCCGCGACGTTCGGTGTCGAGCACAATTACCGAGAAGCCGGCACGTTCGGGCCGTGTGCGCTGCGCTCCGATCAGGTGGAAGCGCAGGAAGAGGTTGAAACCCGCGCGCCGGTCCAGGGGCGGGTTGGGCCGGAGGGCGTAGCCGACAGCCTCGGACAGTGAGGGGCCCGTCTCCAAGCGGGTGGCCGAACCGGTGTGCGTCTGGCGGGCGTTGCCGGGCAACGCCGCGAAGCTCCACCCCTGGGCGGCGGGGAGCGTGCCCTGTTGGGCATCGTAGAGGATCTGCGAATGGCCGGAAATCCCGGACATGGCCAAGAACACCCCGGCGGCAAAAGCGCGCGACATGGGCGGCATCATCCCGCTCCGCCCTGCAGAGGCAAGGCGGGCGGCGGGGGAGCGCCATCGCCACCGTCTGGAAGGCCGCCGGAAGCCGGGTCCGGTCGAACGGCGCGGGACCGCCTCGAGGGCGACGGCCGGCGGGGTGGCGCCGGGGCTTCCGGGATAAAGGACATCCAGGTGAATTTGCCTTGACAGTCCCCGTCCAAAACCCTGAACTGAGTTCGAACAATATTCGCAAACGCTTATGAAAACCTCCCTCACCACATTCCTCGCCTCCCTGTTCCTGGCCGGCGCCTCGTTGACGGCGGCGGACGTGAAAGCCAACTGGGAGAAACACTGCCAGAAGTGCCACGGCGCCGATGGCAGGGGCCAGACCACCATGGGCAAGAAGCTCAAGGTGCTGGACTACACCAATCCCGAACACCAGAAGAAGTTCACCGACGAGTTGGCCTTCAAGATCACCAAGGAAGGCAAGAAGGAGGGCGACAAGACCCTCATGAAGGCCTACAAGGACGAGTTGAGCGACGAGGAGATCAAGGCGCTGGTCGAGTACGTCCGCAAGTTCGCCAAGAAGTAAGCACGCACCGGCGCGGCGCCGACGCGCGGCTCCGCCGTCCAGTTCCCCGACTCTTTGCCCGCCGCCGCAAGTGGATGCGTTCACGTGCGGCGGTTGTTTTGGGGGCGGTGGCTTTCGGCTAATCGTGCCGGGACAAGAAAGGGCAAGCCTTAAGCAAGACCGGGTGAGCCCCCGGTCAGCCGCCGGCTACAGTGGCGCCGGATGTCGCGGGGGCAGCAGGTAGCACCGACGCGGTGCCGACGCGAGATTAGGTGACAGGACTCCGGCTATGAGCAACACGACCGGCAGCGGTATGACGGCGCGGTGTCCGCGGTTGTGGAACTGGATCAGCCTGGCGGGCGGGGTCACGATCGCCGCCAGCATCTTCGCCGCGGGGCTGTTGTTTCAGGTGGACGCCTTCGGGAAGGGGTCCAACCCGTACGTGGGGGTGCTGACCTACCTGGTGGCGCCGGTGTTCACCTTCCTGGGGCTGGGGCTGGTGGTGCTGGGCATCCTCCTGCGCCGGCGGGAGATCAAACTGCGAGGGGAGCCGATCCCGCTGGTGATTGACCTGTCGCGCCCGCGGGACCGGCGCATCCTGGGCTATTTCATCGGCGGCAGCGCGCTGTTCCTGGTGGTGACGGCGGTGGGCAGCTACCACAGCTACCACTTCACCGAGTCCACGCTCTTCTGCGGCCAGGCATGCCACACGGTCATGGAACCCGAGATGGTCACCTACCAGCATTCGCCGCACGCCCGCGTGGCCTGCGTGCAGTGCCATATCGGCCCCGGCGCCGAGTGGTACGTCAAGGCCAAGCTCTCCGGCCTGTACCAGGTGTACGCCACCGCCTTCAACAAGTTCCCCCGCCCCATCCCCACGCCCATCAGCAACCTGCGCCCGGCCCGCGACACCTGCGAGCAGTGCCACTGGCCGGAGAAGTTTTCTGGCGACATGGTCCGCACCTACACCCATTTCCTGAGCGACCCCACCAACACCGAGTACTCGGTGCAGTTGCTCTTGAAGGTCGGCGGCGCCAACCCCCGCCTGGGCCGCGCCGAGGGCATCCACTGGCATGTTAGCAAGGATCACCAGGTCGAGTACTATGCCGCCGACGAGAAACGTCTGAAAATTCCCTGGGTGCGCCTGACCCAGGCCGACGGCACGGTGGTCGAGTACCGCGCCCCGGACTTCACCAACACCGTCAACCCCGCCGAAATCCGGGTGATGGACTGCATGGATTGCCACAACCGTCCCGCCCACATCTACCAGAAACCCAACGAGGCGGTGGACCTTGCCCTGGCCCTCGGCCACATTGACCGCGGCCTGCCCTCGGTCCGCAGCAACGCCACCTACCTCATCACCCAGCCGTACCCGGACGTGCCCACCGCCCTGGCCGCCATCGCCTCGGGCATGCGGGAACGCTACCCCAACGACCCGCGCGTCAACCCGGCGATCGCCGCGCTCCAGGACATCTACCGGAACAATTTCTTCCCCGCCATGAAGGCCAATTGGCGCGAGTACCCCGAGCACATCGGCCACAAGGACTGGCCCGGTTGTGTGCGTTGCCACGACGACAACCACCCCTCGACCGATGGCAAGCGCAACATCGGCTTCAAGAACTGCCACACCTGCCACGAAATCCTCGCCCAAGGCGCGGGCGAGGAACTCCGCCGGCTGACCCCCGGCGGCCAGGAATTCAGGCACCCGGTCGAGGACTGGGACCCCGCCTTTGCCTGCCACGACTGCCACACCGGCGGCCCGTGACCCCGCCCGCCGCATGAGATTCCGTCGCGCCACCTCTGCCTTGTCTGCTCTGTTGCTGGTTGGAGCGGGACTCTTGGGTGCCGGCGTCGGACCCGCCCGGTCCGCCGAGGCCGCCCCGGAGGAGGAAAGTCCGGCCGCGGAAGCCCCCGCCGCCCGCACCTTCACCAACGCCGACTGCCTGGACTGCCACACCGATCCGACACTGACCAAGACCCGCCAGGGCCGCGAAGTGCCCCTGGCGGCGGTGGACACCAACCTCTTCACCCGCTTCCGTGCACGGCGCGTTGGATTGCACCGATTGCCACGGGGCGCATGAAATCATCCCGGTCAAGCACCCGGACTCGCCGGTCTTCAAGCTCAACCTCCCGCGCACCTGCGCCAAGTGTCACAACAACCCGCAGGTCATCGAGCAGTACCACCTGCGTCAGCCGGAAGCCCCGACCCACTTCCTGGACAGCATCCACGGCCGCGCGCTGCTGAAGATGGGCCTGATCGTCGCCCCGTCCTGCAACGACTGCCACGGCGTGCACGACATCAAGCGCAGCCTCGACAAGGGCTCGCCCATCAGCCACGCGCGCATCAGCCAGACCTGTGGCAAGTGCCACGTGAAGGTCGAAGAAGTCTATGCCCGCAGCGTGCACGGCCAGGTGCTGGCCCGCGGGGAACCCGGCGGCCCGGTCTGCACCGATTGCCACACCGCCCACGACATCGAGCCGCCGGCCAACGGCCACTTCAAGAAGGTCCGCGACCAGCGCTGCGGCAAGTGCCACCAGGACCGGCTTCACCGCTACCACGAAACCTACCACGGCAAGGCCATGGAACTGGGCCGGGCGCACCGGGCCGAGGACGTGGCGGCCTGTTACGACTGCCACGGACACCACGACGTGTTGCCGCCCAGCGACCCGGCGTCCCGGCTCTCATCCGGCAACATCGTGGCCACCTGCCGGGCCTGTCACCCCCACGCCAACGCCGGCTTTGCCAGCTACCTGCCGCACGCCGATCCCCTGGACCGCCAGAACTACCCGCAACTGCACGCGGTCTTTGTGTTCATGACCGGCCTGTTGATCGCGGTCTTCGCCTTCTTCGGCGGGCACACCCTGTTGTGGCCGGGCCGCTCGGTGTACCTCTACCTGCACGACTCGAAGACCTTCCGGGAGGCCAAGATCGAGACCCAGCGGGGCGGGGAGTGGTTCACCCGCTTCAGCCCCTTCGAGCAGTTCCTGCACCTGCTGGTGGTCACCAGCTTCCTGCTGCTGGTCATCACCGGCATGCCACTCAAGTTCTACTACACCGACTGGGCCAAGACGCTCTTCGGCTTCATCGGCGGCGCGCCCACCGCCCGCTGGCTGCACCGCTTTGGCGCGGTGGTCACCTTCCTGTACTTCGGTCTGCACCTGCTCCAACTGCTCCGCCTGGCCTGGACGCGCCGGGGCGTGCTGCGGGACCCGCAGACCGGTCGGTGGCAACCCGCGCGCCTGGCGCGGGCCTTGTTCGGCCCGGACTCGATGGTCCCTACGCGCCAGGACTGGCGTGACTTCGTCGCCCACCAGAAATGGTTCTTCGGCAAGGGACCCAGGCCGCAGTTCGACCGCTGGACGTACTGGGAGAAATTCGACTACTTCGCCGTGTTCTGGGGTGTGTTTGCCATCGGCCTGTCCGGCCTGGTCATGTGGTTCCCGACCTTCTTCACCAGTTTCCTGCCCGGCTGGATCATCAACGTGGCGCTCATTGTGCACTCGGACGAGGCCCTGCTGGCGGCGGGCTTCATCTTCACCATCCATTTCTTCAACACCCATTTCCGGCTGGAGAAGTTCCCGATGGACACTGTGACCTTCTCCGGCCGCATCTCGAAGACCGAGATGCTCCACGAACGCCGCCGCTGGTACGACCGCCTGGTGGCCGAAGGGCGGCTGGACGATTACCGCGTGCGGGATGAGTGGGAGCGGAGCAAAGGTATCGCCCGCACCCTGGGCTACCTGTTTTTCGGCACCGGCCTGGTGCTGCTGGCGCTGATCATCTACGCCATGTCCACGCGCCTGGTGCACTGAGCCGCCAGGGGGCGGAACTCCGCCCCCCGTCCGGCTCGGCCGGCCGCGACCATCCTCAACGCGGCCGCTGATGCTTCAGCAACCACTCGTAGAGCCGGGGGTTGGCGTAGGTCTCCGTCCACGAATCGTGCTGCGCCTCCGGGTAAACCGTCAGTTCCACCTCCCGCACCCCCGCCCGCCGCAGGGCCTCGACCATGCGCTCGGATTCGGCCAGCTTCACCACCGGGTCCCTGGCCCCGTGGAAGGCCCACACCCCCAGGCTGCGCAAGGCCTCGGCTTTGGCCGGGTCGGCCAGCATCGCCCTGATGGGATCGCCGCCACCGCAGATGGGGACAATGGCCGCAAAGCGCTCGGGATGGGCCAGCCCCAGGCTCCAGGTGCCGTAGCCGCCCATGCTCAGGCCGGTCAGATAAACCCGCGTCGGGTCCACCGGCAGACGGGCCAGCACGTCGTCCAGCAGGGCCAGCAGCTCGTCGTTGTCCCAGGTGCGGCCGGCCGGGCACTGGGGCGCCAAGACCACGAAGGGGAAGTCCGGCTGTTCGCGGACGATTTTGGGGGGACCGTGCTTGGCCACCAGCCAGACGTCGCTGCCGCGCTCGCCCGCGCCGTGCAGGAACAGGATCAACGGCCACCTGCGGTCCGGCTGGCTGGCTGCGGCCCGCGGCACGTACAACAAGTACGGCAGGGTGACGCGGCGGGTGATCTGCCCGGTGAACTGGCGGGCCTGGAGGGGGTCCTCGGTTTTCACGGGTTGGGTCAGAGCCGGGCCGCCCAGCAGGGCGACGGCCAGCAGGGCCGGAAGACTGCGGGTGTGCATGGTGGGCGGCAGCTTCTCACATCAGCTTGAGTTTGGGCAAGTCCTGGGCGTCCACCAGGCCCACCGGCTCGCGGCGGGCGTTGATCACGATCAGGTCGTCAATGTTGCGTTCGTTGAAAATCTTGAGGGCCTCGACCGCCAGGGCGTCCTCCCGCACGCACACCGGGTGGCGGGTCATGACCCGGCCCAGCGGGCGGCTGAGCACCTGCTCGTCCCGCGCCATGTGCCGGCGCAGGTCGCCGTCGGTGAACACCCCCACCAGCCGGCCCCGCCCATCCACCACGCTCACGCTGCCGGCCTTGGCGCGGGTCATGACCAGGAGTGCGTCCTTGACGCTGAGGGTGTGGGGGGCCACCGCGTTGCGCTCGCCCTGGCGCATGATGTCGCGGATGCGCAGCAGCAGGGCGCGGCCGATGGCGCCGGCGGGGTGGCGTTGGGCGAAGTCGCGCGCCTGAAAGCCCCGCGCCTGCAGCACCGCCATGGCCAGGGCATCCCCCAGCACCAGCATGGCGGTGGTGCTGGCCGTGGGGGCGAGGTTGAAGGGGCAGGCCTCGCGCGGCACCCGCACCTTGAGCACGTGGTCGCTGTGCCGCGCCAGGGTCGAGCGGGGGTGGCCGGTCATCGCCACCAGCCGGACGGCGAACCGCTTGAGGGCCGGCAGGAGGTTGAGCAGCTCGTCCGACTCGCCCGAGTAGCTCAGGGCCAGCACCAGGTCGCCGTCGCTGACCAGGCCCAGATCGCCATGCAGGGCATTCACGGGGTCCAGCACCACCGCGGTGCTGCCGGTACTGGTGAGGGTGGCGGCCAGTTTGCGGCCGATGGCGCCGGACTTGCCGATGCCCACCACCACCACCTTGTTGCGGCGCCGCAGGGTGTCCACCACCGCCGCCACCACGGCGGCAAAACCGGCATCCAACTGGGCGCGCACGGCCCGCAGGCCGGCCAGCTCCAGGTCGAACACCTGACGGGCACGCCGGAGAGCGGCCCGGGCCGGGTCGGACGGGGGGCGGGGCATGGCTTACTCGGCGACCGGATAGGAACCGAGCACCTTGACGAAGACGCAATGCCGGCCCAGCTCGGAGATGGCCCGCGCCACCTTGGGGTCTTGGGCGTGGCCGTCGCAGTCCACGAAGAAGTAGTACTGCCAGGCTTTGCGCTTGCTGGGGCGGGACTCGATCTTGGTCATGTTGATGCGGTACTTGCGGAAGGGGGCGATGGCGCCGTGGAGGGCACCGGGGCGGTCCGCCACGCAGAACATGAGGCTGGTGCGGTCGTGGCCGGTGGGGGCGGAGCACTGGCGGCCGAGCACCAGGAAGCGGGTGGCGTTGTCGGCGTTGTCCTGGATGTTGTGTTCGAGCACCGGCAGGCCGTACTGCTCGGCGGCCAGCAGCCCGGCCACGGCGGCGGCGCCGGGCTCGCGTGCGGCCAGCTCGGCCGAGCGGGCGTTGGAGGCGGTCTCGATGATCTCGACGTCCGGCAGGTTCCGGCGCAGCCATTCGCGGCACTGGGCCAGGGACTGGGGATGGATGTAGAGGCGCCGGATGCGGCTGCGGGGGCCCCTGGCCAGCAGGCACTGGGAGATGGGCATGACGATCTGGGCCACGATGCGCAGTTCGCTGTCCATGAACAGGTCCAGGGTGTGCGTCACCACCCCCTCGGTTGAGTTCTCGACCGGCACGACGCCGAAGTCGGCGTGGCGCTTGGCCACTTCGCTGAACACGTCGGCGATGGTCTTGTGCGGGGTGTAGCGGACGCTGGTGCCGAAGCGCTGGAGGGCCGCCTGGTGGGTGAAGGTCGCCGCGGGGCCGAGGTAGGCGATGGTCAGGGGTTTCTCCACGGCCAGGGCGCCGGACATGATCTCGCGGTAGATCGCGCGCAGGCACTCGTCGGGCAGGGGGCCGCGGTTGAGCCGGCTGATGCGGCGCAGCACACCCTGTTCGCGGTCGGGGGCGTAGATTTCCCGGCCGTGGCGCTGTTTGAGCAGGCCGATCTCCCGGGCGTGGCGCGCGCGCTCGTTCAGGAGACGCACGATCTGCCGGTCCAGCCGGTCAATGGCCTTGCGGTGTTCGAGAATGCTCATGGGGAATCAGGCCGGCTCGGTCGCCGGCGGCGCGGGCGGTGGTGCGACCGGGGACGGGGTCTCGGTGGGGGGGGGCGACGGCTGGGTCAGCGGCTCGGGCGGGGCCGTGGCCAGGCCCGGTTCCACGGTCAACAGGGCCGGTGGGCGTTCCACGGGGATGCGACGCAGTTCGTCGCCGCCGGGCAGGTCTTCGATCCGCGCCAGGCCGAAGTACTCCAGAAAGGCCGCGGTGGTGCCGTAGGTAACCGGGCGGCCGGCGACGTCGGCCCGGCCGCGGGATTCGATGAGCCCCCGCTCGAGCAGGGTTTGCAGCACGCCGTCCACCGACACCCCGCGGATTTGCTCGATTTCGGCGCGGGTGATGGGTTGCCGGTAAGCAATGATGGTGAGCGTCTCGAGCGCGGGCTGGGAAAGCCGGGCCGGGCGGGCGCGCTCGCCGGCCAGCACCCGCACCCAGGGGGCGAAGTCCGGCCGGCTGACCAGTTGCCAGGCCCCGGCCACGCACACCAGGTGGTAGCTGCGGCCGGCGGACTCCAGGTCGGCCTGCAATTGTTCCAAAGCATCAAGGATGTCGCCCGGCCGGGATTTTTTGAACGCCCGCACCTCCGGCGTGGGGTCCTGTTCGGCCGCACGGGCCAGCAGGCCGCGAAAGTCGGTCAGACCCAGCGGACCCGGCGCGGCGAAGAGGAGGGCCTCGAGGACGGACTTGAGCTCGGTCATGACGGGTCGGCAGCGGGTTCAGCCGCGGCAGGGGTGAAGGGCGGGGCGTCGGGACGTTTGGGATCGGGCGGGACCTCCGCACCGGCTTCCGCGTCGGCAACAGGGTAGTCCTCCGCGGCAGGGGCAAAAGCCTCGATGTAAATCTCGCCGAAAGGCTCGTCCTGGATGGCCCGCGCCACGCGCAGCCGGATCAGTTCCAGCAGGGCCAGAAAGGTGACCACGATTTCCGCGCGGTGTCCGGCGGGGTCGAAGAATTCCTCGAAGTGGAAACGCCGGCCCTCCGCCAGGCGGAGGCTAAGTGATTCGAGCTTTTCGCTCACGGTCCAGCGGTCCTCGACGATCTCTCCCGGGCGGGTACGGGCCTGGAAGCGTTGGAGAAGGGCATTGAGCGCCCCGATCAGGTCGAAGAGCGAGACGGCGGGCCGGGGTGTGGGCGCCGGGGCCTCCAGGGGGGGGGGCAGGCGCGGAAAGGATTGGGCGCGCCGCTGTTCGAGGTGCTGGAGGTCCGCCGCGGCGTCCTTGTACTTCTTGTACTCGACCAGCCGGCGGATCAGTTCCCAGCGCGGGTCCTCGATCTCCTCCTCGTCCGCGGCGGCGGCGGCTTGCTGGTCCCGCGGGAGCAGTTCGTGGCTCTTGATGAGCATGAGGGTGGCGGCCATGACCAGGAACTCGCCGGCCAGGTCCAGGTCCAGTTCCTTCATCAACTCGACGTATTCGATGAACTGGGTGGCCAGCCGGGTGAGGTTGACCTGGTAGATGTCCACCTCCTCCTTCTTTACCAGGTAAAGCAGGAGGTCGAGCGGGCCTTCAAAGACCGGAAACTGGACCTTGTAGCCAACCATGAGCACCGGCGGCGCCACGCGGCGAATACGACACGCTACCCAAAGCGGCGGCAGTTGGCAATGAGGACACCTGCGCGTTCTGAACCGGCGGCCGTCCCTGTTGGAAAGGCCTTGGAGACTGAAGCGGGCCCTGGTCGGGCCGGGGGAGCGCGGGTTATCCGCCCCACTTGCTCTGTTCCACAGGGCGGCAGGGGTGTGGTTCGCCCTCCGGCGCACGACCCTCTACCGTTGGGGCCAATAAAACACCCCCAAACCTCCTGCCCGTCGCGGGGGCGACGAGCCACGGGACGGGGGCAAGCTGGGTATGCTCGCCGTTTCAGGACTTGGGCGGAGAGGGGCTCACCCACGCGTAAGTGGCCGGCGCCACCTTCTTGATTTCCTTCACGCGGCTGCCGGTGGCGTTGAACCAGACGTAGATGCGTTGCGGATTCACGCCCAGCTTGGCGGCCAGATCGCGCACGGTCAGGCCCGTTTTGCCGGCGGCCTGCAGCAGGGCCACGATCTTGTTCTTGAGTTTACCGGGGCGGTTGCTCCGGGGCGTGGGCGCACCGGGGGCGGCCGGTTTGGACGCCGGTTTGGCCGTTGGTTTGGCCGTTGATTTGGCCGTTGGTTTGGCCGCCGCACGCGCGCGGGCCGGTTTGGCGGGCGGGGTCGTCGGGGCGGTTTGACTGCCGGCAAAGGCGTTCAGTTTGGCGTCAATCCGCGCCACGCGGGCAAGCAGGGCCTCCTTTTCCTTGAGGAGGCTTCCCAAAACTTTGAGGTCTGCCGATGTGAGTTGTGACAGGTTCATGCGCAAGCAATCTAAGTCGTCGGGCCGTCTCAAGGCAAGCTTTCTTTAAGCGGCTCCAGCGGCCTGAGAGAGCCTGTCGCCGCCGCCACGGGCTTTCTACTTCATCGGCCGCGCCGGCGCCGCCTCGGAAAAGGCGAAGGGGGTGCGGTCAAAAACCTGGCGGGGCGTTGGTGCGGCCCAGATACAACATGAGATTGATCGCCGAAGCGGGGCCGACGCCGTTGAGCAGATAGCCGGCGTCGAGGGCCTTCTCGATGCGCAACTTGGACTCTTCTAGGTGGGCGCGGGTGTAAGCATCCAACCCGGACTGGCCCAAGGTACGGGCGAGGCGGGCGCTGAGTTGACGCAGGTGCATGAGGGCGAGGTTGGCAATGGGTTTGTGCGCGGCCTGGCTCCAGGTGCCCGGCATACTCAGGTCAATGAGTCGTTCCAGATATTCGCGCTGCAGATTGCGGCGCAGGCTCGAGATCATGGGCGTCCGTTCGGAGGCGCGGTCCGCCGGCCGGTCCAGCTCGGACCAGATTTCGGTTTCGAGGGAGCGGAGGATTTCCGGCAGGGTGATCATGTCCTCCTCGGGCGGGGTCATGCGTTCATTGTCAAACACGCGGCCGAGGGTGTCGGGATTCATGAGGCGGGTGAGGACGACGGCCTGCACGCTCAGGATCCGGTCGTGTATCGGCCAGGTGGCATCCTCGAAGATGGCCGCAAGGTTGTCCCACCACTTGTCGAGGGTCAGGTGCCGCAGCAGGGCGGGCGTCAATCCATAGGCCTCGTCGCGGAAGGCGTGTTCGAGCACGAACGCCAGGGCGTCACGCTGGTCCCGGACGGGGACGACGGCCAGGGGCGGGCGGTTGCCGGGGTCGCCTTTCTTGGTGCGATGGACGAAAGCACCGCCCAGCCAGCCGGACATCATGGTGAGGGCGCGGGTTTGGAGGGCAAGGGTCATTTCATAGCCGTAGCGGGCACGGGCCCAGCTCTGGCCCTCCTTGACGAATTTTCCCAGGAGCCGTTCGCGGTGGAAGCGGGCGAGCTCGATCTGCTTGCGGGCGTAGGCCAGCGGGTTGGCGGCGAAGTCGTAGCGGCGGGCCAGGGGATCGGGGCCCATGGTGTCCTCGTCGGTGGCGAACGTCAGTTCGGGTTGGGATGCCTTGCGGAGGATGGTCTGGAGGGCCTCGGGTTTCTCCGCCAGGGCGTAGCCGTACTCGATGGCCCACTGGTCATAGGGTCCGATTTCGATCATGCCGTAGTCGCCCTGGTTGGTCCGGTTCTGCCAGTCGTAGATGTTCACGGGCAGGTAATCCATGACCGAGCCGGCGAAGGCCCTGCGGCCTTTGATCTCCGGGCTGTTGATTTGTTCGAGGGTGTAGATGCTGGAGGCGCGGAAATTGTGACGCAACCCGAGGGTGTGCCCGACCTCGTGGGCGACCAGGTCCGCCACCAGGGGGCCGATGAACCACTCCGGCACGCCGTCGAGTTCCGCGTCCCTGGCTTCCTCCGGCTTTTCCGGTTTCTTGTCACCATCTTTTTTCCCCTCTTCGCCCTCCGCGGCTGCGAGGGTTTCGCGGGCCAGATCGAAGGTGGCGCGCATCACCGCCAGGTCCAGGGCGCGGCAATCGGCGGCCCGACACAGCCCGTTGAACTGGCTGGTGCGGCCGACCAGCCCGTCGAAGTCGTTTTGACCGGCCAGGGGGGCGTTGGCGGTGGTGGCGGGATGGCCGCCGTACCACTGCGGACCGTGCTGAAGCAGGTGCGCGATCAGGGCCGGGCGGTTGGCGGGATGCGCCAGGCGCACGCGGGGGTCCCACTGCGGGTGCAGTTGCAACCAGGCGAGCGTGGTGGGGCCCAGGCCCTCCAGCGCGTATTGGGGGATGGTCTCGTTGAACTGCCGCCAGAAGTGCCGGATCCAGCCGTCGGTGAGGATGATGTCGGCGTCGAGGATTTGTCCCGTCAGCGGGTCCACCCGGCTGGGGCCGATGGCGGTGCCGACGTTGTTGTTGAGCCAACGGATGAAATTATAGCGCACGTCCTCGGGGTCCTTCTCCATGTGGGCGCCGGTGGCGGCGTCCTGGTAGTACACCTCCAGGGCGTTGGCGAGGCCGACCTGTTCGAAAGCCTTGTTCCACATCAGCACGCCCTCGCGCACCCAGCGGCGGTAGCGGATGGGGGTGGTGTGCTCGATGTAAAACACGATGGGATTCTTGGGCGGGCTGACCTTGAGTTTAGGGTCGGCCTTTTCCAGGTGCCAGCGGTTGATGTAACGGACCTTGCTTTCTTCGGCCTGGTACCTGCCCAGGTCCGTGAAGGCAGTGGTGAAATAGCCCACCCGCTCGTCGGCCGGCCGCGGTTTGTAGGCGGGGTTGGGAGGGATTTCGCTGATCGAGTAATGCAGGGTCTTGAGCACGCCATCGCGCATGGGCAGCTCGAAGGCCAGCTCGACGTTGGATGGAAAGGCCTTGGCAGTCTTGATCGTGGCCAGGGCCTTCCGCGCCCCCTGTGCCATGGGGCCGAAGAATTTCTCCGCCTCGCCCACCAGGAGGGCATCCATGTCAATGACCGGTCCCCACCCGGGCACCAGGGCCAGGATGGGCACATCCACAATCACCCGGTCGGTGAAGAGCCGCTGCACGCTGGCCCTGGACTCGGCCTCGCCGGTCGAGCGCACGTCCAGGTTGGGGGCGCGCAGCTCCAGCCGCTTGTCGTTGCGCACCCAGTACACGTACAGGTCGCCGGCCTGGAGTCCGGCGTAGCGCTCGCCGCTGGCCACGGTCAGGGCGATGAAAAACTTCTTCTGGGCGAACTTCTCCGGGAACACCGCCAGCATCTGGTGGTCTTTGCGGCGGACCCAGATTTGGAACAGGCTCGGCGCCTTGTCTATGGACGAGATGACCTGCTCATGGTCCTTGAGCACCTCGGTATGCGGCGGAAAGTCCGGCTTGGGGGCGGCGGGGGCGTTGCTGGGTCCGGGCGGGGGATTTTGGGCGTGAACGCCCGCCACCATGACCCCGGCCAGCAGAGCCCTGAGCCCGCGGGTGAAGGAGACGAAGAAACGGCTTTGCATGGCCGCATCTTCTCCGCGTCCCGCCCAGGGCAAGCAAGCCGGAAATCATCCCCCCACTCGCCGCCGGGTGCATCTCAGACTTGCAGAGGTTGTAGCACAGGTTTCCCAACCTGCTGTATCGCCCGATTTCCCAAGCGGCGGCGCGGCGAACGCGGAAGGTCCGCGGGTTGGGAAACCCGCGAGACGGCAGAGTGGGAAGTCTGCGCCACGGCCCCCGCGAGAACGGCAAGAAGCTGAGCAGCGCCCACCCGCCGCCGGCACCCGTGCCTTTTCCGAAGTGGGGGACAAGGCCGGGCGGCCACTGCCTGCCTCCTGCGCTGGCGGCCGGCTCAGACGTCGGCCCAGGGCGCGCGGGCCGGCCGCGGCTGCAGGCGCTGGTTGGCCTCGGCATCATCCACGAACTGCTCCCGCGCGGTATCCCAGCGCAGCGGACGTCGCAGCCGCGTGGCCAGATCACTCAGGTGGCACAGGATGTCCGCCTGCACCGCGTCCTCGATCGGACAGATGGCGGGGCGGCGCGCCTTGACGGCGTCCAGGAAGTTGCGCACGTGGTGGCTGCTGCGTGGCAGTTGCACGTCGCCCGCGCCCCACTTTGTTTCCACCAGCTCCTCCGGGTGGGTGCGAATCTGGGTCCGGTCCACCAGCACCCAGCCCTCAGTGCCTTCGAAGGCCGTGCCGTGGTCCACCAGCGCGCCGTACTTGGCGCGCCAGTCGTTGAACTGGTTCATCGCCAGCGGTTCGGCGCCGTTGGGGGTGCCGCGGAAATGCAAGGTGACGCCATCGGCGAACTCAAAGCGGACCTGCCAGGCCACGGCAGTGTCGCAGGCCCCACTCAGGGGAAACACCCCCTGCCCCTCGACGCGGAGCACCCCCTGCATCATCGCCGGATGACCCCACAGGGCGATGTCCAGGGGGTGCACCCCCCAGCCGGCGATGAACCCCAGCGCGTAGTCCGAATTGTACCACCACGTCTTCCACGCCTCCCCTTCGTCGTAGGCCTTGCCCCGCGTGTAGGGCGTCTGCCGGGCCGGCCCCAGCCAGCGGTCATAATCCAGGTCCGTCGGGGGCGGCACCGGCTCGGTCGAGCCGCCCGGCCGGCTGGCGGCGCACCACACATCCACGTTCTTGAGCCGGCCCAGCCGGCCGTTGCGGACCAGCTCGCACCCCAGTCGGAACTGTGCACTGGAGCGCTGCTGGGTGCCGAACTGAAACACCACCCGCTTCTCCCGGCAGAGGGCGCGCAAACGCTGGTCCTCGACCACCGACAAGCCCATCGGCTTCTCCAGGTACAGGTCCTTGCCCGCGCGCACCGCCGCCCGGGCGATCGGCACATGCCAGTGGTCGGGTGTGGCGATGAGCACCGCCTCCACCTCCGGCCGCGCCAGCAGTTCCCGAAAGTCCGCGTACGTGGGCACCGCGCCCTCGCCGTAGGCGGCCTGCACCTGACGGACCGCTTCGGCCAGATGACGCCCCGACACGTCGCACAACGCCGCCACCCGGCAATCCGGCTGGTTCAAAAACTGGCCCATCACTCCGCGCCCCTGCGGTCCGACGCCGATGCAGCCGACCTGAATGCGGCGGCTCGGCGCCTGGGCGCCGCGGACCGAGGCCGGGAGTATCGTGGGCAGGGCCAGGAGGGCGGCAGCGGTCTGCAAGAAACGGCGGCGCGAAGGGCGGGCAACCAGGGAGGCTTGCATGGCTGCAGCTTGCTCCCCCTCCCGCCGCGGTGCAAGCGACACGTGACACGCGGTTCGGGTGGCCGGAGGCGCCGGTAAAGTCCGCCCCTGGTCCTGATGGACGGGCATCGGCAAGAACGCGCGAAACGTGGAAACTCAGGAGCAGGTGCGCCGCTGGAAGAGGTTAAAGGGAGTGAAAGGTGAAAAGGTTAAATGGGAAAGCTGTGAGGCCCGCAGCTCCTCAAATGCGCAGGGCGGAAGGTGGAAGCGGGAACGGGTGTCGGTTTTGGGTTCTCGGGTCTTGGCCTTCGGCGGGTGGTGCAGGCCTCTGGCCTGCCGTCCGGCAGCCGGGACGGCCGCACCACAAGAGGGTGGTGCGCCCAGCCGCAGGCGTCAGTCGGTGGAGAGTTGGTCCGCCGCGTGACCGCGGCGACTACGGCGGAGTACCGACTGGCAGTCGGCGATACAGCAGGCTGAAAGCCTGCGCTACGCCGGGGCTGCGGCCCGGGCGGTCGCGTGCCCCCTGCACCGAATGCCGGCTCTCAGAGAACCGGCCGACCACGGGGAGAAGCCAACCACGGGCCTTCGACCTTCGACCTTCGGCGGGTGGTGCAGGCCTCTGGCCTGCAGTCCGGCAGCCGAGACGGCCGCACCACAAGGGGGTGGGGCGGGTAGCCGCCAGCGTTGAGCCGGCGCCGCGGAGGTCTGCCGCGGCGCCGCGGCAGCGACGGCGTCGCCACCGGCGGCGGCCGGCTCGGCCACACTCCCCACCGTCCGTTCTCGGATTCCAGATGTCTGATTCCGGATGCCGGATGCCGGTGGCGGAACGTGTCGTTGCCCGTCCGCCGGCCGGCTGGCACGCTGAGCGGTGCAGAGGGGGTGATCTTGCCCCTCCGAGCCCGGCTTTGACCGCCATCGTCCGCCCCTGACATGAAAGCCCTCCAATTGCTGGCCCACGGCATTCCCGGTCGCCTTGAGTTGCGGGAGGTTCCCGATCCCCGCCCCGACCCGGGCCAGGTGGTGCTGCGGGTGCGTGCCTGTGGCCTGAATCACCTGGACCTCTGGGTCGAGGCCGGCGCCCTGCCCATCCCGATCCGCCTGCCGCGCATTCCCGGCTGTGAAGCGGCGGGCGAAGTCGAGGCCTGCGGCGAAGGGGTCGAAGGCTGGCCGCCGGGCACGCGGGTGGCCGTGCAGTCGAACCTGTTTTGTGGGGACTGCGAGTACTGTCGCCGCGGCGAGGAGTCCCTTTGCCTGCAGGCGCGGTTGTTGGGGGTGGAGTGTGACGGCGGGTTTGCTGAGCGGCTGGTGGTGCCGGCACGGGCGCTGGTCCGCCTGCCCGAGCAGGTGGATTTCCGCGCGGCGGCGGCGCTCACGCTGGCGGCCAGCACGGCCATGCACATGTTGACCGACCGCATGACGGTGCGGGCCGGGGACTGGGTGTTGGTGGTGGGGGCCGGCAGCGGGGTGGGGGCGGCGGCCATCCAGATCGCCCGCGGTCTGGGGGCGCGGGTGCTGAGCACCGGTTCCACGCCGGCCAAGCGGGCGCGCGCCCTGGAGTTGGGGGCGGAGGCGGCGTTTGATCCGGCCGACCCTGCCTGGCCGGCGCAGGTCCGCCATCATACGAGCAAGCGGGGGGTGGACGTGGTGGTCGAGCACGTGGGGGGGCCGATCCTGGAGCAGGTGTTTCACTGCCTGGCCCGGAACGGGACGGTGGTGACCTGCGGGGCCACGGCCGGGCGGGAGGTGACGCTGCGACTGTGGCCGTTTTTTGTGAAGCAGCAGCGGCTGGTGGGCAGTTACGGACGGACGCGCCGCGACCTGGCGGCCACGCTGGAATGGGCGGCCACCGGGCGGCTGCGGGCGGTGGTGGACCGGGTGTTGCCGCTGGGCGAGGCACCCGCCGGTTACGCGGCGCTGCGACGGCGCGAGGTGGCAGGCAAGGTGGTGATCGAGCCTTAAGGGGCGAGGCCGGCCGGCGCGGGACTCAGGCCGGGCGGCGGGGCCGGAGTTGGATGACTTTCAGTGTGCTGCCATCCACGGCGACGCTGTGGGTTTCCACGTCGGGGTCGTCCTTGAGCGCCTGGTGCACGTGGTAGCGCTCGTAGGCGTTCATGGGCTCCAGTTCGATGATGTCGCCCCAGCGGCGGACCTTGTCGGCGGCGGCGCGGGCGCGGGCCACCAGGGCTTCGCGGGCGGCAGCGCGGTAGTTGGCCACGTCGAGGGTGACGCGGGTGGCGCCGGGGTCGGCCTGGTAGAGGAGGCGGTTGATGAGGTATTGGAACTCGGCCAGCGTCTGGCCCTGACGGCCGATGAGCCGTTCGGCGTGGTCACACTGGATGGCGAACCAGGGGCCCTCGGGTCCGGCGTGTTCCTCGACGGTGACCTGGGTGAAGCCGAGGTGGCGGAGGAATTCCTCGATCAGGGGTTTGGGGGCAAGGGACATGGCAGGGCGAGGTCAGGACGGTCGCGGCGTGCGCCTACTTCCGGCGGCCCGGTTTGCGGCCGGGGCGGCCGGGCTTGCCGGGGGGCGGCGGTGCGGCGACCGGGTCCTTGAGGTTCTTGATCAATTTCATCTGGAGGATGCTCAAAAGGTTTTGCACCGTCCAGTACAAGGCCAGGCCGGCGGAGAAGTTGTAGAGGATGACGATGAACAGCAGCGGCAGGTACTGCATGAGCTTCTGCTGCACGGGGTCCACGCCCGGGGAGACAGGGGTGAGGCGGGCCTGCCAGAACTGGGTGGCGCCCATGATCAGGGGCAGGGGGTTGATGGGGAAGCCGAAGAGCACCGCCACCGTGTCCGGCTGCGACAGGTCGCAGGCCCAGAGGAAGCGGGCGCCGCGCAGCTCGATGGCGCTCTGGAGCATCTGGTAGAAGCCGATGAAGACCGGAATCTGGAGCAGGATGGGCAGGCAGCCGCCCAGGGGGCTGACGCGGTGCTCCTTCATGAACTCCATGAGCTTCTGGTTCATCTTGCGCGGGTCGTCCTTGTACTTCTCCTGGATTTCCTTCATCTGCGGCTGCAGAGCGGCCATGCGCTTCATCGAGCGGCTGCTGGCCTGGGTCAACGGCCAGAACAGCAGCTTGACGATCACGGTGATGGCGATGATGGCCAGGCCGTAGGACAACCCCAGGCTGTGCAGCCCGTTCATGCCCAGCAGCAGCACCCGCGCAAACCAGCCGAAGAAGGTGGTGAAGCGCATCGCCAGGTCCTGGTTGTGGCTGAGCCGGGCCAGCGTGTGGTACTCCTTGGGGCCGGCGAAGACCTCCAGGTCGAGGTCCAGCCCCCCGCCCGGGGCCAGTTCGGCGCCGGGGTAAAACAGGGCGGTCTGGATGCCAAACGGCTCGGCCACCACCCGGCGATCTTCCTCGCGCTCGGCCGGGCTGGGCGGCGGCAGGGCAATCTTGCGGGCCACCACACCGGGGGCGGCCTGCTGCGGCGCCGCGATCATCACGAAAAACTGGTTGTGCGCCGCCGCCCAGACCACGTTGCTCGTGCCGGGGCTGCGATACTCGGCCCGCGGGGTGCCGGGTATGCACCCGCATCCCCAGACCGGGGCATTCAGGAACCAGGCGTTGTCAATGAACTGGGACCGCTCCCCGTCGTACCACTGCAGGCCGAGCAACTGCCCCGTGTCGCGCCGGTTCACGGGCGTCGCCGTGCCCACCACCAGCTCCAGCGGCAACAGCGCCACCGGCTCCGCGCGGGTGTTTTCGACCCGCACCCGGGCGGAGAGGAGATAGTTGGTGCCGGGCAGGAACTCCTTCACCACCCGCAGGCCGTTGGTGAAGGTCTTCTCGGCGCGCACGCCCCGTTCAGTGCGCGTCAGGGTGTAGGGCGCGGGGTCGGCCAGGAGCGAGCCGCCCATCAGGGACAGCGCCGGCACCGGCGCCCCCGCATTGAGCTGGACCTGGGCCGGCTCCCCGGCCGCCACCTTCCGCCCGCAGGTGACCGTGGCGGGAAATTCTTTCAACTCGACCACCTTCAGGCCGCCACCGTGGCTGGTGAAGACGTACCGCACCTCCGGCGTTTCGAAGGCCACTAATTCCTCGGGACCGCTGGGCGGCACCCATGCCGTGGCGGGTGAGGTCGGTGCCGTAATTCGGGCCTCGCCGTTGGGGCCGGGCACGCCCGCAGGGGAAGGGGTCGCGGCGCCCGGACCGGGGGGCACTCCCGGTTTGACCGAAGGGGCCGGGGCGGCCGGCCGGGGCGGAGGCGGGAAAATCCGGTCCACCAGTGCCGGCCAGAACAGCATCAGCGCAAAACAGGCAACGATGATCAGGATGGACTTGCGATCCATGTCGGGAAATCAGCTCCCCGCCCGGCGCGGCCTCAGGCGGGTCAGGTCCGGAGCGGGAGCGCGGGCTTCCGTCAGCGGCGGCACCGGGTCGTGGCCGCAGCCGCCCCAGGGATGGCAACGCGCCAGCCGGCGCAGCGCCAGCCCCGTGCCCCGCCAGGCCCCATGACGGCGGATGGCCTCGATGGCGTACACCGAACAGGTGGGATCAAAACGGCAACCCGCGCCGGGGCCTGCCAGGGCCCCCAGCACCGGGGAGAGTGTCACCCGGTACGCGCGCAATGTCGCAATCAACACGTGTTGGGCCAGGTTCATGCCTTCGGGGCCAGCAGCGAGCACTGCCGGGCCACTTCGAGGAAGTCGCGTTCCAACTCCGCCCAGGACCGCGCTGCCAGCGCGGCCCGCGCCACCAGCACCACGTCCACCGGGGCGACCAGCTCATGTTGGTGCCGGCGGAACAGCTCGCGCAAGCGGCGCCGCA
Source organism: Verrucomicrobiales bacterium (assembly GCA_037439785.1). Classification (GTDB taxonomy): domain Bacteria; phylum Verrucomicrobiota; class Verrucomicrobiia; order Limisphaerales; family J093; genus DSVZ01. The sequence continues at coordinate 53,779 of JBBIVJ010000020.1, forward strand.
GCCGGCTCCGTTGCACGGCCGGGCCGGCGGTGCGGGGCGTCACCACGCCCACGCGGGACCGCGCGGCCTCGGGGCGCACCAGCCAGTTGATGACCAGCCCGGGGCGGACCACGCGCTGCCCCAGGCGGCGGACGCGGGCGAAATCCCCGGGCCGCTGGAGCCGCGCGGTCCGGGGCAACCGCAGCCGTTGCGGAGCGGGGGCGGCCATGGCGCCGGGCCGCCTCAGACCGGCGTCAGGCGTTTGCGGCCGGTGCGGCGGCGGTTGCGCAGGATCTTGCGCCCGCCCTTGGTGGCCATCCGGGCCCGAAAGCCGTGCTGGCGCTTGCGGCGAATGCGCGAGGGCTGATAGGTGCGTTTCATGCCTGTTGCTTGTTGACCGGGCGCAGGTTGCCGTGGCGCTCTGCCGTGGGCCCGGGGGTTGCTACACCCTGACTTCTGAAGCAGGGAGGATACCGGCCGCATCGAGGGCGTCAAGTTAGCCCGCCCGGTCACCACACGGGGGAGGCGTGTCGTGGCGGGAACTCGATGACAATGTCCCTGTAACCGGCCGGACCGGGCTTCGCCTCCGACAGCATCGGCCAACCGGGGCCGGTCTGCTCCCCGTACTTCAGCCCGGGTCGCGGCCAGGGCGGGGCAAAGCCTTCTGGACGCTCACCGGCCCGCGACGTAGGGTGCGCCCATGTCCACTTCGCAGGTCTGGTTGATGACTCTGGCGGTCCTGGCGGCACCGGTCCGGGGTGGGGAAAGTCTGTCGGCGGCCACCCCCGCCGCGGCCCCGAACGAGGAGTTGCCGGCGGCCTGCATCCGGGGTGCCGAACCGGGCTGGCGGCCCCTGAGCCTGGCCGACTTCGAGAACGTCAACTGCGCCCCGGACACCTGGTCCGAGGCCGAAGGCGTCATCCGTTGCACCGGCCGGCCGGTGGGGGTGATTCGCAGCCGTCGGCCGTACACCAACTTCGAGCTGGTGGTCCAGTGGCGGCATCTGACCGCCGGCGGCAATTCCGGCGTGTTCCTTTGGGCCAGCGAGGAGGCGCTCACCGGCTTGAAACCCGACCAGCTTCCCCCGGGCGGCATCGAGGTGCAGGTGCTCGATCACGGCTACACCGCCCAGTACGAGCAGCAGACCGGACGCAAGGCCGACTGGTTCACCACCCACGGGGATGTCTTCCCCGTGGGCCGCTCGCGCATGACGCCCTTCCCGCCGGTCTCGCCCAACGGCCAGCGCAGCTTCCCCCGCAAGCAGCTCAGCAAGGGCGCGGGCCAGTGGAACCATTATTACGTGCGCGCCGTCAACGGCGAGGTCCGGCTCTGGGTCAACGGCGAGGAAGTCTCCGGCGGCACCGGCTGCGAGCCGCGCTCCGGCTACCTGTGCCTGGAGTCCGAAGGGGCACCGGTGGAATTCAGGCACCTGCGCCTGCGCGAACTGCCCTGACGCCCCCCCCATGAACGTCCGCCGCTTCGGCAAGGTCATCGGCCTGCGCCCCGACAAGGTCGAGGAGTACAAACGTCTCCACGCCGCGGTCTGGCCCGGCGTGCAGGACCGCATCCGCGCCTGCCACCTCCGCAACTTCTCGATCTTCCTCCGTCGTCTGCCCGACGGCCGGCACTACCTGTTCCTGTACTGCGAGTATACCGGTTCGGACTACGCGGCGGACATGCAGCAAATGGCCGCCGACCCCGAGACCCGCCGCTGGTGGGCACTGACCGACCCCTGTCAGGACCCCCTCCCCGACCGCGCGCCCGGCGAATGGTGGGCGGACATGGAGGAAGTCTTCCACCTGGACTGACGGCCCGGCGGCGTGACGGAAGCCCCCCTCCTGGCCGGCCCCCAAAACGGAAGGCGGCCCCGCCGGGCCGCCTTCGCGACGTTGGAAGGGCAAACGCGCCTCAGACGTTGCCCGGTTGATTGGCGGCCGGCAACGGCACCAGCCGCGAGCCCAGGCCGATCTTCATGCAGATGAAGTACACCACCGCGCCCACCACGAAGGCCGCCACCGGCGCCGCCGGCACGGTGTAGCCGGTGATCTTGTCAAAGATGCCCACGATGAAGCCCAGCGCCCAGGCAATCCAGCCGGCGGGATTGAAACCCGCACGCGGGCCACTCCATTTCTTCCCGGCCAGCAGGTAGTCCACCAGCATCGCCCCGCAGATCGGGCCGAACGACGCGCCAATGATCACAAACACCCCGATGGCGTTGGCCACCTGGCCGGTCACCGCCAGGATGATGCTCAGGGCGGCGCCGATGCCGACCGAGATGAACGGGTTCACCTTGGGCAGGGTGGTCTTGAAGCTGTTGGCGGCGATAAAGGAGGAGAAACAGGCCGGCGGAAACGCGGCCAGCGCCAGCAGGAACAGCAGGATGCCGGCGGTCTTGTCCCCCAGCACCACCTTGATGATGGTCGAGGTCGGCCGCAGCAGGGTTTCCGAGACCGCCTGGACATGCTGGGCCTCGGCGGCCTTGTCATCCAGTTGCAGGGCCTTCTCCCCCTCGACCTGGGCGATCTTTTGCAGTAGAGCGCCATAGTCCTTGTGGCCATGGGCGCCGGCCACGATCAGCGTGGACAACCCCGCGGTCAGGAAGATGGCCAGGGCGATGCCCATCAGGCCGCCCTTCTTCACATCCCGCGCGTTGCGGCTGTTGAGGCCGAAGTCCACCCCCGCCGCCCCCGCCGTGGCAAAGAAGCCCACCACGTAGGTGGCCAGGAAACCCAGCACGCCGCCGGTGATCAGATCAAAGACTGGCAGGGGGGGACTGGCATTGCCGGCCGCGGTCCGATGGAGCGTTTGCAGCGCCTGGGGATCGAAGCTGCCCAAGCCGCCCACCGTTTTCACAAACAAGATCAACAGCACCGCCACGGGGATCAACGGCAGGTAGGTGGCCACCCTTGCCACGTACTGGATGCCCTTGAGCCCCACAAACGCGGCCAGCACCCCCCACACCACCATCAGCACCTTGGGCGGCAGCCCGGTGAACGTGGCAATGGCCAGGGCGGAGAAATAGGTGTTCACCCCCAACCAGCCGAACTGCAGCAGCCCCATCAGGAAGCCCGGCAGGATGAACCCGCCGGTCGCGCCGAAGGTCGAGGTGCCCACAATGTACAACGGCAGGCCGGTCTTCATCCCCAACATGCCGGGCACCAGATAAAACAGGAAATGACAGATCAGGGCGGCGATCACCAGCCCCAACAGCGCCACGCCAATTCCCTGGGCCAGCCCGCCTCCCTGGGTCGTGGTCAGGACGGCGTCCTGCCAGAAAACGAACCACAGGAAGATGCCGGCATAGGTCGGCGCGGTGTTCTTGTACCACGGCGCGCGGTTGGAAGGTGGGTTGGGAACAGCACTGGTCAGATAACCGGGGAGGGAGTCAGACGGGTTGCTCATGGCCCCCTTATGGCGCTTTCTTATGCGGCGGCAAGCCGAAAGTGCCCCGGCTCCCCGCACGGGCGCGCACCAGCCCCCGGACCGCACGTCTTCCAACGGCTGCCCCGTCGCGGCGCTGGGCTTGCACCAGAGCCCACGTTTGCCTGTCCGGCACCCGCACCCGCGCTGTGTCTGGGAGTGCCTGACCGTGCAGCGCGTGCTGACCGGCGGCGCTCCACTGCCGCATGGGGCTTGGGTAAGTTTTGTGGAGGCAGGAGACCCAGCCAGGGCCAGGGTGCGACCGGCTGCCCGAGCGGGCTGCCGCGACCAGCGCGGGGGTGCCCTGTACAGAAACGCGGCAACCCCCGTTCGCCCGGCTGAGGGTACCCATGCCGCTCCCCGCGGACTGGCTGCGGCCCGAATCCTCCCCCTAAAATGGGGTTGCCAGTTCCCGCCCCGGCTGATTGGCTTACCTTAAAATCTCCACCACTCACCACACGGAGCCGCCCGGCAAACCCGATTCCCTCCCGCCATGCAGGAAAACCTCCACGCCCAGGGCCAACCGCGGCGGCCGCGGCCAGGGGAAAAGCGGACCAGCCTTCCGGCCCACCCGCTGAAGACCCGGCGGCGAAGCCGCCGCCCGTGACACCGCCGTCCTGCCTCCCACCCACGCGGGGAGACCCATTCCCGCCTCCGGTGGGGAAGCGCGGACTGCTCCCGCTGACCGACCGGAGCGCCCTGCGCCGGCTCAAGACCGCCCCGGCCGGCGAGCAGCAGGCATTGCTGGAGGTGCTGGCCAGCCGTTACTGGACGCCGCTGTTCCAATACCTGCTCAGCCAGGGCCACCCCGAGGCCGAAGCCCAGGACCTGTTGCAGGACTTCTTCGCGTTTGCGCTCCAGACCGGCCTGTTCGCCCGGGCCGATGAGCAGCGTGGGCGGTTCCGCTCCTTCGTGCTGGCTTCGCTCAAGCACTTCGTGGCCAACACGCAGCGGCGGGCCTCCAGGCAGAAGCACCGGCCGGCCCAGGGTCTGGGCAGTTTGGAGGCAATGCTTGAGCAGGACTACTTCCAGCCGCCGGCGTTGGTGGACGCCGAGACTCCCGAGGTGCTGTTCCATCGCGCCTGGGTCTGCCAGGTGGTCCGGAACGTGTTGAAGAGTCTGGCCGAGCAGTTCCAGCGCAGCGGCCAGACCACTCACCTGACGCTCTTTCAGAGCCGGGTGGTCGGGCCGGAGCTGGACGGGGAGCACCCGCCGCCGCTGGCCCAGCAGGCCCGCGAGCTGGGCCTGGACTACAAGGAAGCGGCCAACCAGATCATCACCGCCAAACGCGCCTTCCTGCGCCTGCTGGAAAAGGAGGTCCGCGCCTACATCCGTTCGTCCGAAGAGGCCGCCAGCGAACAACAGGAAGTGCGGCGCTGGCTGCGCTGGGAGGTGGGCCCATGAAGCCGCTGCCGTTGGCCCGGCTGCCCCGGCGCCGGAAGGTCCGGGAACGCAGCGCCGGCGCTGCGCTCCGCCGCTGCGTTTCCAAGGCGTCCCGGCGGCTGGCCGGCAACCCGGCACGGTCCCGGGAAAAAAACGGCTGCCCGGTGCAGAACAGGACGCCGTTCGGGTTAGGAACCGTTGATGGCGCAACAACCGACCAATCCTGCCGGGCCCGACACCGGGGGCCAGACCCACGCCGGGACAGCGCGGGTGTTTTCGCGGCGCTGGGGCTTTGGCCAGGTGACGCGTTTTTTGCATCTGGCGCCGACGCGGGTGGTCAGCGGCGGCCAGTTGGCGGTCGGGTGCCGGCTGAGCATTCAGATTAGCACCGTGAAACTGCTGCGCGAAGGCCAGATCATCCGCCAGACCTACGAGGTCGAGAAACTCCTCGGCGGGGGGGCCTTCGCCGAGGTTTATCGGGTCAAACACCGTTTCCTGGGCCGGCAGGCCATGAAGGTCTTCAAGACCGCCGGCATGTCGCGCGAGGATGCCGAGAAAATGCTCAGCGAGGCCATCATCCTGTCGCGCATCGGCCATCCCAACATCGTCCGGGTCTTCGACGCCGACCTGGTCGAGACCAGCGGGGGCGAATGCGCCTTCTTCACCATGGAATACGTGGCCGGCGGGACGCTGCAGGACTTTTGGAAATCGCACGGCGCCTCGTTCGTCCCGGTGGAGACCGCGGTGGAGATTCTGCGCCAGGTCTGTCGCGGCCTGGCCGTGGCCCACGAGGAAAAGCCGCCCATCATCCACCGCGACATCAAACCGCAGAACATCCTGGTGGGTTACGACGCCAGCGGCCTGCGGGCGCGGCTGACGGACTTTGGCCTGGCCAAGCGGGTCAATCCCCTGACGTTGCTGGCCAGCGCCCGCGGCACCCTGCGCTTCAAGAGCCCGGAAGTTTTCCAGGATCCCGGCAGCGACTCCTGCGCCGGCGATCCCACGCGCGAGGTGGCCCACGACGACGTGGCCGAACAGGCCCTGCGTTGCCAGGTCGCCTACGCCAAGAAGACCCAGCAGTGGCGACGCTCGGTGCAGTTGCTCGAGCGGGCCGCCCCGCTGGCCGCCAGCGCCTCGGTGCTCAAGACGCTCCGGGACAACCTGGCCATCGTCCGCGGCAATGCCGGGACCGGCAACGACTTCTGCGGCGACGGCTACCACGATTTGCCGCCAGCGCACCTCGATCAGATGGAACAGGCCCGCGAGCGCGCCGAGGGAGGAGATTTCGAGCAGGCCGTGGCGATTTTGGAGGCGTTGCCGCGGCCGGACCTGATGGCCTGCCCGCGCTGCGGCCGTGCGCTGCAGTGGTCGCGCGCACTGGCCGGACAGGCCCCCTGCTGTGCCCGCTGCAAGGAGATATTCCCCGTGGCTGAGACGCCCGAGCTTTTCCCGGCCGAGCGCCTGCCGTTGCTCGACAAGGCCCTGGCCTATTGCCTGTGCGGCCGGGGCGTCCAACGGGTCAACCGGGCCGGGCAAGGGGCGGACGAGTTGCTCCCCACGCTCAAGAAGGCTCTGGTCCGGTTGCGGCTCGGGGTCAACCTGGCGCACGGTTTGGGCGAGGCCACCTGCGCTGCCTGCGGCGAGTTCCTCGGCCCGCAGTTCTACACCATCACCTTGCGCGGCACCCGGCTTCAGGTGTGCCTGGGTTGCCACGCCAGAATCCAGGCCGAAGACCAGGCGCGCAAGAAACGACTCCAAGAGGCCGTCCGGCTTGCCGCCCAGGACCTGGTGCGCGCCGGCCAGCTCGATCCGGCCAACAAGTTTGTTCAGAAGCAAATCCAGCAGGTCCGCGAAGTCTGCGCCAACATCGGCGTGGCCTTGCCCAAGCCGCCCAAAGGCCGGAAGCCCGCCCTTGCGCGGCCGGCAACCGGCGCGGAGGCCGGGGCCGAGCCGGCCCCGGCTCCGGCGGGCAAGGTCTGCGCCGCGGCCAACTGGAGTTTGGGCCTGGCTCTGGTTGGTCTGTGGCCCTGTGGCCTGTTGGGCGCGCTGCCGGCGGTCATCTGCGGTCATGTGGCGCTCCGGGACATCGCCCGCTCCGGCGGTGCGTTGGCCGGCCGCGGTCGTGCGGAGTTAGGGCTGGTGGTGGGCTACCTTGGCTTGGTCATCCACCTGATCGCGTTGCTCGCCAAACTTGCCGGCAAATAGACAACTCCGATGCATTCACTCTCCCACCTCGCAGGCGACCTGCGCCAGCTCTTGTATCGGCCTGAATTCCGCATCGGCCGGCCCGCCTGGCCCGCGGACCTGAGCGGCCGGCTGGCGCAAGCCATCGAAGCGGCCGCCCGGGCCGCGCAAACCGCGGCCCAAGCCCAGATCGCCCGAAAGGAGGCTGAACCGGCCGCAGCCGCGGACCTGCAGGCAGCCCTTCAGGAACGGCTCAAGTTCCTGGCCGACGTGGGCACCGGCCTTTGGCGGATGCGCCGGGCCATGGTCCCGCCCGACAGCGGCCGGCTGCTCGATGCCCGGCCGCGCGAGGAGATGCGCAAGCCGTTCCGCTGGCTGGTGTCCACCTGGGACGCGCTGAAGGAAAGCGGCCTGGAAATCCAGGACCACACCGGCGAGCGCTACATCTCAGGCCAGTCGCTCAAGGCCCACTTCGAGGCCGCGCCGGACCTGGCCGAGGACACCATCGTTGATACGATCAAGCCCACCATCTACCTCGACGGCAGAATCATCCAGATGGGCGAGGTCGTCGTCGGCACGCCGGAGAGCAGGAGCTACTTTGTCACCTGAGCCCAGGCACGCGATGCCGCAGCCCAACCCCAACCGGTCCGCCGCCCGTGCAGCGAACGATGCAGCAAACCTCTGAAGCAAGACAACCCACTCCATGAACCGACAGACCATTGATCACGGAATTGACCTGGGCACCACCAACAGCGAAGTCGCCCGCCTCAACGGCACGGCCATCGAGGTGTTCCGCAACGCCGAGGGCTTCGAATACACCCCCTCGGCCGTCTGGGAGGACAAGCAGGGCAGGCTCGTCGTCGGCCGGCTGGCCAAGGAGTGGCACGAACGCGACCCGGCCAACGCGTTCATCGAGTTCAAACGCCACATGGGCACCAGCCACCAATACACCTTCGCCCGCACCGGCCGGAAGATGACGCCCGAGGAGCTGTCCGCCGAAGTCCTCAAGGCCCTCCGGGCAGATGTCGAGCGGCGCACCGCTGAAGCCATCACCGCCGCGGTGGTGACCGTGCCGGCGGATTTCGACCTGCCGGCCTGCGAGGCGACCAAGCGGGCGGCCGGCTTGGCGGGCTTGCAGCATTGTCTGTTGCTGCAGGAGCCGGTCGCCGCCGCCCAGGCCTACAGCTTCGAGAAGGAAGAGGACAAGACCTTCTGGCTGGTGCACGATTATGGCGGCGGCACCTTCGACGCGGCCATCGTTCAGGTGCGCGACGGCCTCATCCAGGTGGTCGGCCACGGGGGCGACAACCAGCTTGGCGGCAAGAACCTCGACTGGGCCATTGTGGAGCAGTTGTTCATCCCGGCCCTGCTCAAGCAACGTGCGTTGAGCGATTTTGGCCGGCACAACCCGGCCAGGTGGGGCGGGGCCATCGCCAAGCTCAAGATTCAGGCCGAGGAAGCCAAGATCCGCCTCAGCGCTCCCGGCGTGGAAAGCACCGAGGTGCAGATTGATTTCCTGTGCAAGGACGACCGGGGCGAGCCGGTCGAGTTCAGCTTCGAGTTGAAGCGCTCGGAGTTGCAACGCCTGGCCGGGCCCTTCATCCGGCGCACCCTCCACATCTGCAAGGAAACCCTCGCCGGCCGGCGTCTTGCCCCGGGCAACATCGCCAAGCTCATCCTGGTGGGCGGGCCGACGTTGATGCCGTTCCTGCGCGAGCAGTTGAAGGACCCGGCCGAGGGCCTGGGCATACCGCTGGAGTTCAATGTGGACCCGTTGACGGTGGTGGCCCGTGGCGCGGCGGTCTTCGCCGCCACCCAACGGGTGCACGACGAGCACTGGGCCGCCCAGGTCCGGCCCGGCCAATACACCGTCAAACTGGACTACACCCCGGTGGGACCGGACACCGAGCCGCCTGTGGCCGGGGTGGTGTCGGCCGGCGAAGGGGTCGAGCAGGATTTCACCGGGTTCACCATCGAGTTCATCAACCCGGACATCCGGCCGCCCTGGCGCAGCGGCAAGATCGGTTTGGGGCCCAAGGGCAACTTCATGACCAGCCTCTCGGCCGAGAAGGGCAAGGCCAACACCTTCCAGATCGAGCTGCGCGACCCGACCGGCGCGCTGCAGGAGCTCAGCCCAACCAGTTTCCAGATCACCGTCAAAGGCGTGGGCGCCGTCCAGATCACCCTGCCTCACGCGCTGGGCGTGGCCCTGGCCAACAACGAAGTGGTCCAGTTCTTCGACAAAGGCACCGTCATCCCCGCCCGCAAACGCCGCGACCTGCACACCGCCCTGGCCCTCCAACGCGGCCAGAGCGGCCAGTTCCTGCGCGTGCCGGTGGTCGAAGGCAACAAGAGCCGCGCCGACCGCAACCGGATCGTGGGCACCCTGCTCATCCCGGCCGAGAAGATCGCCCGCGACGTGCCCGCCGGCAGCGACATCGAGGTGACCATCGAGATTGACCAGAGCCGGCTCATCCGCACCAAGGCATTCATCCCCATCCTCGAGGAAGAGTTCGAAGACGTGCTCAAGCTGGAAAGCGCCGTCCCGGACGCCAAGCAACTGGCCGAGCGGCTGCGGCGCGCCAAGGACCGCCTCAAAACCACCCGCCAGAAAGCCGATGCGGCCCAGGACCCCCGTGCCCTCGAACTGCTCCGGCAGATTGACAGCGAGTGCATGGTGCCCGAAGCCGAGCGGCTCGTCACCGCCGCCGCCGGCGATTCGGACGCCGCCCGGCAGTGCTTGAACCTGCTCAACAGCCTGGAATCAACCCTGGACGACGCCGAGGACGCCCTGGAATGGCCCACCCTGGTCGCCGAGGCCGAAAAGGTCCTCGAGGAAACCCGCCGCGCGGTGGAAACCAGCCAGCACGCCACCGCCGAGGACAAGCGCGAGTTCGCCGCCCTGGAACGCGAAACCCACGAGGCCATCGAACACCACGTACCCGACCTGCTCCGCCGCCGCCTCGAAGGACTCCGGGGCCTGCGCGCGGAGGTGGCCCTACGCGATCCCGGGCCGTGGCTCTGCGTGCTGGATGAACTCAAGGCCAACCGCGCCGCCATGAGCGACCCTGCCCTGGCCGAGCGGCTCTTTGCCCAGGCCGACCGGGCGGTGCAGAACAACGACTTTGCCGTGCTGCGTGCCGCGGTTGTCCAGCTCCTGCGCCTGTCGGGCGAGCGGCTCAAGAAGCAGTTCGACGATCTCAAGGCCGCCCGCGCCCGCATGACCGACCAGGCCAGGGCCGCCGCCCTCATCGCCGCGGGTGACCAGGCCGCGGCTCAAAACAACATGGCCGAGCTGACCCGCACCATCCATCAACTCAAACAGCTCCTCTCAGGAGTCATCGTATGAGCGTGTCGGCCACAGCCCAGCCTCCCTGGCTCGATGCCCGGGCCGCCAGCTTGCTCGACGAGTTCGCCCTCAGCCAGGCGGCCCAACTCGCCCGCGACGGGGCTTACGACCGGGCCGAGTCCATGCTCCGTCCGGCGGTCGAGCGGGCGGACGCACCGGTGGCTGCGTTGGACCTCCAGGCCCGCCTCTGCGCGCAGCAAGGCCGCCTGGCCGAGGCCGCCTGCTGGTGGCAGAAGTTGCTGGAAAAGGAACCCGGCAACCCCGCCGCTCAGGCCGGCCTGGCCCGCCTCCGCTCGATGCAACGCCAACCTGTCTGGCTGCAGACCCTCTGGCCGCTGCTGGTGTGTCTGCTGGTGTTGAGCGGCGGCGCAGGGTTGCTGAGCTGGCAGACGCGTCAGCACCACGCCGCACTCGCCGGCCTGCAGGAGCGCATCACCGCCGCGGTGATTGCCCGGAGCCAGACCGCCGGCCAGGAAGCGCAGGCCATCCTGGGTGAAGTCCGGGCCCTGAGCCGGCAGGAGCAACAGCAGCAGGCCGATTTGCAGGCGCTGGCCCGGAGCTTGGAACAGCTCGGCGCCACCGCCAGCAATCAGTTCTTCAGCCTCCGCCCGGCCTTCGAACAGGAAATCGCCTCGGCCAAAGACCGGTTCGTCCAGCAACTCGCCGCGTTCCAAGCCCACAGCCGGGATCAAGCCGCTCAATCTGCCTCGGCCGTGCAGGCTTTGAGCAACCAGATGGCTGCCTGGCGCCAGGCCGCCGACCGCCAGCAGGACTTGCACGCCCAGTTGGACCAGAGCCGCCGCGCGACCGACAAACTTCAGGCGGAGCACCAGGCCCTGGCGGCCGATTACCAGCGGCTCCTGGCCGGGGCGAAGGAGGCTGCCAGCCCGCCCGAGCTGGCCTTTGCGGTGCCCGGGGTGCGCGCGGCGGTTTCGGGCCGGGCCTTGGTGCTGAGCTTCGAGGAGGGGCTTTTCGACCACGGCACCCATTTCCGGCCCGACGCCAAGGCCCGGCTGCGCGCGCTGGCCGAAGCCCTGAGCCGGGCGCCGCAGCCGGTGCACATCCAGATCGTGGGCCATGCCGACGATGACCGGCCATTCCTCAAGTGGACTGCCTCCCGGGAAGCCAGGCTGGCGCTGGCCCGCGCCCCGGCCGTGGCGGGCCTGTTCCTGGAAGGCGGCTGGTTCCTGCCTGAACAGCTTGCCGTCAGCAGCGGTGGCCGGCCGGCCGAAGCCGGGGCCGTGGTCTGGCCCGGTTCGCGCCGCCGGCACCGCACGGTGACCCTGCGCCTGAGCAGGCGCGCCGCACCCGATGTGCGGGACGCCGTGCGTCCCGCCGACAGCCAACCAGAACCTGAATCGAAAGCACCGACACCATGACTGAAGAACTCATCACCCCCGAGAACCTTTCCACCTCCCTGCTCAAAGAGGTGTTTGACCAGGCGTTCATGGAAGCGGTGCTCGACAACGAGGGCCACCTCAAGGTGGTGGACCGCGTCAAGGCCCACATCCGCCCGCGCGAGGACCGCATCTACGTCTTCGCCGTCTTCGGCTTCAAGCCGGAGACACCGCCCGCCCGCCGGCTGGAATTCGTCAACCGCGTCAATCAGGAGTACATCATCGTCCGGGCCACCTCGAACGACAATCACCTGCTGCTGTTCGACCACGACATCCCGGTGGCGGGCGGCATCACCAAGAAGGCCCTGGTGCTGCGGGTCAAACGCTTTTGCAGCATCCCCCAGGCGGCGATCCAGGAATTCGGGATGGACATTGTGGAATAGCCGGACCGGGCCGTTCCCCCAGGCGGGCGTGCCGGCCGTGGACAGCCGGAACGTCCGCGGGGGCTGAGGGCGCGGGCCGGCGGACGGGCTTTCCTTGAAATGGGCGCGGCGCCGCCCCTTCAATCCGGGCCGACGTTCGTGAGCGCGCCCCTCTCGTCCGCCAGGTCGCCCGCGGCCGGCCCACCGGCGGCTTACTGGTTGATCCCGCTGGCGGTGGCGGTACTGCGGGCGATTCCGTTTCTGGCCACGCGGCTGGTCCCGCCGCCGGCGGGGTCGGTTTATCCGCCCGCCGGCTACAATCCAGTGGACTGGTTCGCTTACGTGGGCTTCATCCGCCAGGCGGCCGAGACCGGCGACTGGCTGCTGCTCAATCCGCACACCACCCTGCCGCAGGACGGCCGTTATTTCCTGCCGCTGTTCAGCCTGCTGGGCTGGGTATGCCGGCTGACCGGGCTGGACCCGTTTGTGGCGCTGGAGCTGTCGCGGGTGCCGTTGGTGTTTGCCTTCTTCGCGGTGTTCTGGCGATTTGCCGGCGACTTCCTGCCGGAGCAACGAACGCGGTTGCTGGCAGCGGGATTGCTGGCCTTTGCCGGCGGCCTGGAGTGCCTGGTCTATGCCCTGCTGGGCGGGGGGTCGGAAGAGTGGCAACAGTGGTTCTTCAAGGCCATCTCGGACGAGTACGGCTGGAATGGCCTGGCGGCTTTTTACAATCCACTCTGGGTCGCGGGGCTGACGCTGGCGTTGGGGGCCTTGCGGCCGGTGTTCCAACCCCCAGCGGGGCGTGGGTGGACGCGGATGATGCGGGTTGCCGTCGCGGCGGTGGCGACCTTTTGGGTGCATCCTTACTCGGGGCTGGGGGTGCTGGCCATTGGCGGCGGGGTGACCTTGCTGCGCGCCGGCTCGCGGGCCAGCCGCGTCAACGCCCTCTGGCTGGCCGGCGGCCTGGCGGGGGCGGCGGCGGTCGTCGCGGCTTTCTCCGCGTGGCAGCATCAGGACCCCGTGTTTCACGCCACGGCCCGGCGGTTTTTCGGCCCGCATGGCATTTCGGTGCTGTGGTATCCCCTCACCTTGGGCGCGCTGGGGGGACTGGCCGCCCGGGGTGCGTGGCGGGGCTGGCGGAAACGCGCGACCGGCACGCGCGAGTTGCTGGTCTGGGTGGCGGTGGCGGTGCTGCTGCACAGTTCGCCCTGGACCAGCGGCTACCACTTCGTCTTCCTGCTGCCGGTGCCGCTGTGTCTGCTGGCGACGCCGGCGCTGGAACGGGTGTTGGCGGTGTTCGGGGTAGAGGAGGCGCCGCCGGGCCGGCAGTTTGCCGCGGCCCTGGTCGTGGCGATGGCCTTTCAGTCCGCGCCGGCGCTCACGTGGCGGAGCACGCGGCGGGCGTTGGGCCTTCCCTTCCCCGCGGCAGCGGTCCAGGCCCTCGAGACCCTGGGGCGCGAGCCGGCCGGGCGGGTTTATGCCTCGCCCATGCTGGGCAGCCTCCTGCCGGCTTACAGCAGCCGCCATCGCGTGGTGGTGGGGCACTGGTTTCTGACGCCGGACTACGTGGCCAGGCGGGACCACTACAACGCCTTGATGGCCGGCCAGGTCTCGCCGGAGGCGTTTCTGGACGAACTGGGTCGCGTGGCGGTGAGCCACGTGCTGCTGCCGCCGCGCGCCCGGCCCGAGGTACTGGAAGCCCTGGGAACCGTGGCCCGCCGGGTGGAAGCCTTCGGGGAATACCGCCTTTTCTGGCTGGGGGAACGGCCGAAGGCCGAAGGTTGAAGGTCGAAGTCCGAAGGGTTGGGGAATCGGGAACTCAGGAAGGCAGGAAGGGTTCAGAGGCCGGATCCCGGATCCCAGATGCCGAATTGCGCCAGCCGCCGCGGTGGCGTGGCAGACCTGCTCCGCCAGCTCACGCCGGCGGCTGGGCGCACCACCCCCTTGTGGTGCAGCCGTCCCGGCTGCCGGACTGCAGGCCAGAGGCCTGCACCACAACCCCGCCGTAGCACAGGCTGCCGGCCTGCCTATCGCCGGCTGACACCGGCGGCTCCCTGCAGCCTCTGCCCCGCCCCGGCAGGGGACCGCGCGGACGCGGTCCCTCCCCTCATGGGAGGGTCGGCGTCCCCGCCGACCCGGCTGATGCGTTGGCCTCCTGCCGGCCAGACGAAATCCGGAAGCCGAAGGCTGAAGGCCGAGGTGGAACGCGCGGCCCCCAAAGCGCCAGCGGACTGGCGCCTGTCTGCGTGCGCCGCACAGGCAGGCACTCCACAAGCTGGCGCCCAGGAGGGGCGGCCTTCCGCGCGCCAGCGTCTTGGAGTGCGGCAGTCCTCTGCCGCTTTCCGGGGCCGGGTTGGCAGGCGGCGCGGCTGCGGGGGTCGGCCGGCTGCTGAAGCCGGCGGTTAAGGCGGCCGACGGATTTCGGATTCCGGATTTCCCCCCTGCCGCTACCCTGTCGCCTCCTGGAGCCGCGCCATGTCACGCCCCATTGACCTTCGCAGCGATACCGTGACCCAACCCACCCCGGCCATGCGCCGCGCGATTGCCACCGCCGAAGTCGGCGACGACGTCTTCGGCGACGACCCCACCGTGCACCGTCTGGAGGCGCGGGTGGCGGAAATCCTCGGCAAGGAGGCCGCCCTGTTCGTGCCTTCCGGCACCCAGGCCAACCAACTGGCCGTTCGCGTCCACACCCAGGCCGGGGACGAAATCCTCGTCGAGGCCGAGGCGCATCTTTATTACTACGAGGCCGGCGCGCCGGCGGCGCTCAGCGGCGTGCTGTGCCGGTGCCTGCCGGGCCAGCGCGGCATCTTCACGGTGGCGGAGGTCGAGGCGGCGTTGCGTCCCGCCGATGTGCATTTTCCCCCCACGCGGCTGGTCTGCGTGGAAAACACCCACAACCGCGGCGGCGGCAAGGTCTGGCCGTTGGCGTGCCTGCGCGAAGTGAGCGCCTGCGCCCGCCGGCACGGCCTGGCCTTGCATCTGGACGGGGCGCGGCTCTGGAACGCCAGCGCGGCCAGCGGCGTGCCCGAGCGGGAGTACGCCGCGGAGTTCGACACGGTGAGCGTCTGCTTTTCGAAGGCCCTGGGCGCACCGGTGGGGTCGGCGCTGGCCGGGCCGCGCGAGCTCATCGAACGGGCGCGGCGTTTTCGCAAGATGTTCGGCGGGGGGATGCGGCAGGCCGGCCTCCTGGCCGCCGGGGCATTGTTCGCCCTGGAACATCATCGCGCCCGGCTGGTCGAAGACCATGCCCGCGCGCGGCGCCTGGCCGGGATGCTGGCGGAGTTGCCGGGGGCGACCATTGACCCCGCCGAGGTCGAGACCAACCTGGTGTACTTTCGCGTCACCCGCCGGCCCGCGGCCGAGGTGGTGGCCGAGTTGCAGGCGGCCGGGGTGTGGGGGCTGGCCATCGGCCCGGACCGCATCCGTGCGGTGCCGAATCTCAACGTGAGCGCCGCGGATTTCGAGCGGGCACTGCGGGCGTTTCAGCGGGTGCTGGGAAAGTAAGGCGCCGGAAGCAGGATGCGGCATTGGGGACGCCGGAAGCCGGATGGCGCAGCGCAGACCGGCAGCCTGCCGGCCCGCCGACTTCCAGACAGCCAGGCAGGCCGGTCGAAGGTCGAAGGTCGAAGCTGGGGAATTTGGAACTCAGGAGGCAGGAAGGGTTCAGAGGCCGGATCCCGGATCCCAGATGCCGGATTGCGCCAGCCGCCGCGGTGGCGTGGCAGACCTGCTCCGCCAGCTCACGCCGGCGGCTGGACGCACCACCCCCTGGTGGTGCAGCCGTCCCGGCTGCCGGACTGCAGGCCAGAGGCCTGCACCACAACGCCGGCAGGCGAGACGGCTGTACCACAGGCGAGGGGCAAGCTCGAAAGTCGAAGGTCGCGGACCGGAGTCGGATGCCAGTTGCTGATGCGGGAAGCGCAGCCGCCGGCCCCTCGCCCCGGCGTAGCGCAGGCTTCCAGCCTGCCGTATCGCCGACTGCCAGTCGGCGCTAAGCGTCGCCACCGCGGTGACGCGGCGGAGAGACGGTCTACCTTGTTCCAGCCGGGACCGCAAGGACGCGGCCCCTCCCACGCGCGGCCCCGCCCGTGGCCAGCGCCACAAGCCCCAGTGCCGCCAGGCTGTGCCGGGCCAGCCCGGCATGGGTCACCCACAGGAGAACACCCACGCGACCGACCATGATGAGCCAGGCCAGGAGGATGGCCGCCACCAGGAGGTGGGCTGCCGCCGGGGGGCTGGCCGGCTCGCGACTGCGCCGGGTCAGGGCCAGCGTCACCGCGGTCGAGGACACCAGCCCGCCGGCGATGCCGGTGGCCAGCAGACCGCGGCGGGGTCCCCACACGCGCGTGGCCACGTAGCCGACCAGGGAAAGGGCGGAGATCAGAATCACCAGCAGCCAGAGGGTGTAGGGGTTGATGGCGTCCCAGGGGTCCACGGGTCGGCGCGGCAAGACCGGCAGAATGACAAAAGTGGCCACCAGCAGCTTCAGCGCTGCGTACAGATCCTCGGTACCCACCTGGCGGACCAGTTCATGGATGGGTTGCTTGAAGGCGAGGACCACGGACGTCACCACGCCCGGGGCGACCGCCAGTTCCAGATGGCCCAGCACACAGAGGCCGCCCAGCAACAGCACCACCAGCGCCGCCACCTCGCTGGTGAGTCCCACCGCCGTGGGCGAGGGGCGCAGATTCTCGCCGGCGTGGGCGATGACCAACGCCAGCCCCCCCACCGCCAGGGTGACCAGAAACACCGCCGGCGAGCCGAGCACCTGTCCGAGGTGGGCCGCCAGCGCACCCATGAGGGCGATGAGGATGAAGGTGCGGATGCCGCCGAAGTTGGCCTCGCCCTCCTCTTAGCGTTTCTCCCGGTCAATCCCCACCAGGGCGCCGATGAGGATGGCGGAGCCAAACTGGCAGAGCAGGTCGAGGTTGAGGTCCGCACGCATGACCCGTCAAAGCTCCAGGCTTGCGCCCAGCGCCGGCCGCTCCGCGTTCAGGCCGAAGCGCGCGTCAATGCGCCCGGCCAGGGCGACGCGGGCGGGTTCCTCGCCGTGGGTGAGGGCGACGCTGGGGCGCGCGTCGGCCACGCAGCCCAGCCAGTGGAGGAGGTCGTCCTGCCCCGCGTGCGCGCTGAAGCCGCCCAGGGTGTGGATGTGCGCCCGCACGGCAATCGGTTCGCCATAGATGCGTACCTGGGACGCCTTTTCCACCAACTGCCGCCCCAAGGTGCCCGCGGCCTGATAGCCCACGATCACCACATGGGTTTCCGGCCGCCAGAGGTTTTGCCGGAGGTGATGCAGGATGCGGCCGGCGTTGCACATCCCCGCCCCGGCCAGCACCAGACAGGGGCCGGGCACCTCGTTGATGGCCCGCGATTCCTCGACGGTGGAGGCCAGGTGCAGCGTGTCCAGCTCGTCGAACAGCGCATGCTCCGCCCCCAACGCCCGTAGCTCCTCGTCGTACAGCTCGGGGTGCCGCAGGTAAATGCGCGAGGCCTCGATGGCCATGGGACTGTCCAGGAACAGCGGGAACTTCGGCAGCCGGCCGCTGCGGAAGGCCAGGGCCAGCAACACCAGGATCAGTTGGGCGCGGCCGACGGCGAAGGTCGGCACCAGGATTTTGCCGCGCCGGACCACGGCCTGTTTCACCACGGCGTAAAACGCCTCCAGGGTCTCGGCAAACGGCCGGTGGTTGCGGTCGCCGTAGGTGGACTCCAGAAACACCAGGTCCACCGGCAGGGGCCGGCAGACCGCGTCCCGCAGGATGGGCACCCCCGGCGGGCCGAGGTCGCCGGAAAACAGGACGTGCTTGACGCGCCCCTCCTCCCGTACCCGCAGATGAATGCTGGCCGAGCCGAGCAAATGCCCGGCCTCAAGGAACGTGGCCTCGAGGTCCGGCGTCCCCGCCACCGGCTGGTCGTAGGCGACGGCCCGGCCCAGGGCGCGCACGCGGGCGACGTCCGCCTCCGTGTACCACGGGGCCAGCGGCGGTTCGCCCGCACGCTGGCGCTTGCGGTTGAGCCGCTCCAGGTCCTGGGCCTGGACCTTGGCCGAATCCCGCAGGATCAGGTCGGTCAGCTCCAGGGTCGCGCCCGTGGCCAGCAGCGGTCCGCGAAAACCCGCCGCCGGCAGCAACGGCAACCGGCCGCAGTGATCCAGGTGGGCATGGGTGAGCAGAACGGCGTCCAGCCCGGCTGCATCCAGCCCCGGCGGCAGGTGGTTGGAGTCCTCCACCCGCGGAAGGCCCTGAAAGAAACCGAAGTCCACCAGGACCCGGCTGCGCGCGGTCTCGACGCGATAGGCCGAACCGGTGACTTCCCCGCCGGCGGCGCCCAACAGGGTGATTTTCATGGCCGGCAAACGGGGGAAACCGCCCCACCAACCCGGCGCTGCGGGGCGAAGGTTGCTGCGGACATGGGCCGGCCTTAGCACAAGCGCCGCGCGGGCACAAGCGCATGCCCTGCCGGGAGGCCCGGAGCGGAGGGGAACATGCTCGGGACGGGACGCGGATTGACCGGCCGGGCCGGCTCCGGTAGGCAGGGCGGGCATGTTGGACGCCGTCACCTTCACCGGCCGGATCGAGTTTGCCCCGGGCTCTGCGCCGCGCCCCGGCATCACCCATGTGCTGTTTGATTTCGACGGCACCTTGTCGCTGATCCGCCAGGGCTGGCCGGAGGTGATGGTGCCGTTGTTTGCCGAGCTGCTCCCGCCCCTGCCCGGCGAGTCCGAGGCCGACCGCCATCGCCTGGCCTTCGAGGACATCATGCGGCTCAACGGCAAACAGACCATCTACCAGATGATCCAACTGGCCGAGCGCATCCGGGAGCGCGGCGGCACGCCGGGCGACCCCCTCGAGTACAAACGCGAGTACCTGCGGCGGCTGGACGCGCGCATCGCCGACCGCAAGGCCGGCCTGCGCCGGGGCACGTTGCGGCCGGACGACCTGCTGGTCTTCGGCGCCCGGCCCTTGCTGGAGGAGCTGACCCGCCGCGGGCTGCACCTGTACCTGGCCAGCGGCACCGACGAGGTGTACGTGCGGGAAGAGGCGGACCTGCTGGACCTGACCCGCTACTTCGGACGGCACATTTACGGCGCGCTGGACGACTACAAGCAGTTTTCCAAGAAGCTGGTCATCGAGCGCCTCCTGCGGGAAAACGGCATCGCCGGCACCGCCCTGCTCTCCTTTGGCGACGGCTACGTGGAAATCCAGAACACCAAGGAGGTCGGCGGCCTGGCCGTGGCGGTGGCCAGCGACGAGGCGCACAACGGCTCGGGACGCATGGACGAATGGAAACGCCAACGCCTCCTGGGCGTGGGGGCCGACGTGGTCATCCCCGACTACCGCGACGCCCCGGCGCTGTTGCGGGTCCTGCTGGGCGAGGCCCCGCGGCCCGCGGCGCGGGAGTCTGCCGTTGACGCCCCGCCGGCGCCGCTCGCACACTGACCGGGCCGGACGCCTGCGCCGCCTTCAAGGCCGCGGCCAGTCCCCCGGCTTCGCACTGTCACCATGAACCTGGATGCGCTGTACGCGGAACTCACCCTCAAGACCGACGCCAAACTGGCCCTGGTGGTGCTCGACGGCCTGGGCGACGTGGCCACCAACGCCCAGGGCCGGCTCACGCCACTCGAAGCGGCCCGCACACCCAATCTCGATGCCCTGGTGACCGCCGGCTGTGCTCAGGGACGCATGATCCCCGTGGCGCCCGGCATCACCCCCGGCAGCGGGCCGGGCCACCTGGCGTTGTTCGGCTACGACCCCCTCGAGTACCAGGTCGGCCGCGGCGTCATCGAAGCCCTCGGTCTGGGCGTCGAACTGCGGGCCGGCGACGTGGCGGCGCGCGCGAACTTCTGCACCCTGGACGAGCAGGGCGTCGTCACCGACCGCCGGGCCGGACGGATTGACACCGAGGTCTGCGAGCGGCTCTGCGCCCGGTTGCGGGAGCGGGTCAGGCGCGTGGGCGATGCCGAGGTGATCATCCAGCCCGGCAAGGGACATCGGTTTGTCGTGGTCTTCCGCGGGGAGGGCCTGGAAGGCCCGTTGACCGACGCCGACCCGCATCGTGAAGGCCTGCCGATCCCGGCGGCCAAGCCGGTGTCCGCCCGGGCCGCCAAGCAGAAGAAAACCGCGGCACTGGTGGCCGAGTTTTACCGCCAGGCCCTGCCGGTGCTGGCGGGGGAGCGGCCGGCCAACGGCTTCCTGATGCGCGGCATTGCCCATCAGCCGGCCATCCCCGGCTTCCAGGAACGCTACCAGCTCCGGGCGGCCTGCCTGGCCGTGTACCCGATGTACAAAGGGCTGGCCCAACTGGTGGGCATGACCAAGCTCGAAGGTCCCCAGACCCTCGCCGAGCAGTTCGAGCGCTACCTGGCCGAGTACGAGCGGTTCGACTTTTTCTTCATCCACTACAAGTACACGGACATGCACGGCGAGGATGGGAACTTCGTGGCCAAGCAGCGGGCGATCGAGGAGTTCGACGCCGCCCTGCCCATCCTCCTGCGCAAGAAACCGGACGTCCTGGCCATCACCGGCGACCACTCGACCCCGTGCGTGGTCAAGGGCCACTCGTGGCATCCGCAACCGGTGCTGCTGCACTCGCCCTACAGCGGCACGGACAAGCTCGAGCGCTTCACCGAGACCGGCGCCAACCTCGGCTCGCTGGGTATCTTCGAGGCCAAGTACCTCATTCGCCTCATGCAGGCCCACGCCCGCATGTTCGACAAGTTCGGCGCCTGAGGGGAAACCGCCAGGACGCTGACGCGGGGAGATGTCCTCCGCCTCTTGGCGGCTGAAACGAAATCCATGAAAGCGGTCATCCTCGCCGCCGGCAAGGGCACGCGCATGAAGGAACTCACGCAGACATTGCCCAAGCCCATGCTGCCGGTGCAGGGTCGGCCCATCCTCGAACACATCCTTGCCGGCCTGCGCGAAGCCGGCCTGCGCGATGCCTGCATCATCACCGGCTGGTGCGGGGAAACCATCCGCGAACATTTCGGCGACGGCGCCCACCTGGGGATGCGCCTGACCTACGCCGAGCAACCTGTTCCGGACGGCACCGGCAGGGCACCGGAGTGTGCGCGGGACTTCGTGGGCGCCGAACCGTTCCTGCTCTCGTACGGGGACATCCTGGTCCGGCCCGAGACCTACGGGCAAATGTTGCGGCGTTGGGCCGAAGGCCCCTTCAGCGGTCTGCTCACTGTCACGGCCGGCGAGGACGTAACCAAGGGCGCCATCAACTTCTTCGACGACCAGTTCTGCCTGCGCAAGCTGGTGGAAAAGCCCACCCCCGCCCAGCTCGAGGCCCTGCGCGCCGAAGGCTGGCTCAAGCCGGGCGCGCCCGCCTGGTACAATGCCGGCATCTACATCTTCCAACCGGTCCTCTTCGAGTTCACCGCCCGCCTGCAAAAATCCCCCCGCGGCGAGTACGAACTGACCGACGCCCTCACCGCGATGGTCGCCGCCGGCCTGCCCATCGCCGGCCTGCCCATCGCCGGCCGGTGGGTGGACGTGCGCGACCCGGCGGTGCTGGCGGCGCTCGAACGCGGCAAGCTTTAGCGTGTGCCGGGACCGTCCCGCCGATCCCATGTTGACGCACGAACTCCTGCCCGCCCGCGACTCCGCTTCCCGACGACTGCTGGTGGTCTTGCACGGCCTGGGTGACAGCCTGGAAGGCTATCGCTGGATGCCCGGAGAATTGCACCTGCCCTGGCTGAATTACCTCCTGGTCAACGCCCCGGACGAGTACTTCGGCGGCTACTCCTGGTACGACATCTACGGCAACCCCGCCCCCGGCATCGCCCGCAGCCGGCGGTTGTTGACCGAGCTGCTGGACGCGCTGCCGTCTCGCGGTTTTCCGGCCGCGCAGACCGCGTTGTTCGGCTTTTCGCAGGGCTGCCTGATGGTGCTCGAAACCGGTCTGCGCTACCCGCACCGGCTGGCCGGAATTATCGGCGTGAGCGGCTACCTCCAGGACGTGCCGACGCTGCTCCGGGAACTGTTGCCGGTGGCCCGCGAGCAGCGCATCCTCATGACCCACGGCCGCCAGGACCCGCTCATCCCCATCGCGCCGGTCCGCAAACAGGCCGACCTGCTGCGCCAGGCGGACCTGCAACTGGAATGGCGCGAGTTCGACAAGGCCCACACCCTCGCCGGTGAGGAAGAACTGGCGGTGATCCGCGACTTCCTGCAGGCCTGTTTGCAACCCCGGAACGAGGCGTAGCCGAAGCTCGGAAACAGGAAAAAGCCGGAGAAAACGGAATCGAGAATCGAGCAGTGAGAATCGCCCTTTGAGCAGAGGGCTGGGGCGCGCCCGCGACAGTTGGGTTTCGGACTTCGGACTTCGGACTTCGGACTTCGGACTTCGGACTTCGGACTTCGGACTTCGGATTTCGGACTTCGGATTTCGCCGGCCGGGCGGAAAACCCACGCAAGCGGGATCCAGGATCCGGCCTCCATCCCCCCGCCTTCTCCGCTTCTGTACCCGCAATCCGCTGGCCCGCCGCAGCCCCCTGCGGTAAGCATCGGGCGTGAAGCCATTCCCTTTTTTCCACCTCGCCGGCCTGACGGCACTGGGGCTGATGTCTCTTGCCGCGGAGCCCCCGAGCCCCAAGTCCCCTGCCGGCCATGGGCAAATCGAGGTGATCCGCGATCCCTGGGGCATCCCGCATGTGTTCAGCGAGACAGACACCGGTGCGTTCTTCGGGCTCGGCTACGCCACGGCCGAGGAACGGGGGTTTCAGATGCACTACACGCTGCGGCTGATCCAGGGGCGCGCGGCCGAAATGCTGGGGGAACGCCGGCTGCAGGCGCGCCCGCGCGAAACCACCCTCGACCACGACCGCCGGATGCGGACCTTCGGCTTTTACCGCGCGGCACAACGGGTGGCGGAAGCGCTGGACGCGGACACGCGCGCGCTGCTGACCGCCTACGCCGAGGGCGTCAACGCCTGGTTCGCCCGGCATCCTCAGGACCGGCAGGAACTCTTCGCCCGGTTCGACCTCACGCCGGAGCCGTGGACGCCGGCCGATTGCCTCGCGGTGTGGTGGCACTTGGGCCAGTTCTTCGCCACCGACGGCACCCGCGAACTGCTGCAATACCGGAACCTGACCGGCCCGCCCCGCGACCGCCCCGCCCGCCCCGGTGCGGCCGGAGGCGACCGCCCCCCGCCGCCCACCTTCTCGCCCGCGTGGGTGGACGACGCGGATGCGGTGGTCCGCCGCGAGGACGTGTCGGACGCCTGGCTTGCGCAGGTGCGCGCGTTTTTTCAACAGCACGGCTGGAGCGACGCGGCCCCGGGCAGCGGGGAGGCGGACGGACCGCGTTTCAGTCATGCCCGGGTGGTGGGCGGGAAGAAAACCACCACCGGCGCGGCCGTGCTGGTGAGCGATCCCCAGACGCCGGTGCGTTTTCCGTCGCTGTGGCAGGAGTTCCACATGTCCGGCGCAACTTTCAACGCGCGCGGCATCGGCGTGCCGGGCAGCCCGGGGCTGTTGGTCGGTTGGAACGCCCACGTGGCCTGGGGCGCCACCGCGCTGGGAGCGGACCAGGCCGACCTGTTCCGGCTGCGCACCGACCCCGCCCGGCCGGACCAGTACTTTTTCGACGGCGCCTGGCGGCCGATGGTGGTGCGGCGGGAGACCCTTCGCGTGCGGGGCCGCGAACCGGTCGAGCTGACGGTGCGCGAAACGCACTTCGGGCCGGTGGTGACGGCGTTTGCGTTTGCCGGACCGCAGGACCCGGAAGTGGCGTTGAAGCGGGTGCCGTTGTGCGTGACCAACCGGGAGACCATCCAGGCCCTGTTTGGCATGATGCGGGCCACCAACCTGGCCACGTTCACCCGCGCGCTGGCCGGCTGGGACTTTCCGTCGGTGCATCTGGTGTTCGGGGACCGGGCGGGGCGGATCGGCTACTGGCTGGGCGCCGCCATTCCGGTACGGTCGGCGCAGGACCCGCACCGCGGACGGGCGGCGGTGGACGGCAGTGCGTCGGCCAGGGACTGGCAGGGGTTTGTGCCGCACGCGCTGTTGCCCCACGTGCTGGACCCGGCGCGGGGCTGGCTGGCCAGCGCGAATCACCGGGCCATCGGCTCGTTTTACCCGGACGCACTGGGATTGAGCACCGGCAGCGCGGGCCACACCGTGCGGTCCTGGCGCTTGTACGAGCGGCTGGAAGGGCCGGCCCGCTTCCGGCCGGAAGATGTGCTGGCGGTGCATTTCGACGCGGTGAATCCGGCCCGCCGCGAAATTGTGCGGGCCGGGCTCCACATCCGCGACCGCCTCCGTCAGCCGCTATCGGCGGAGGCCACGCGGGCGTTGGTGGAGTTGGAACCCTGGTTCCGCAACGGCTCGCTGGCGGACTGGCGCCAACCCGGCGCCGCGCTGGCGGCCGAGATCAGCACCTTTTTCCGCTTCGCCAACACCCCGCTGGCGTTCAAGCACGGCGGCGGCGAGTCCGGCCTGACGCATTTCCTGCGTGACCTGGCGCGGCGACTCGAGGCCGATCCCGCTGCCCCGCTGGACGAGGAGGAACGCGCGTTCATTGACCAGGCCCTGGCAAACGCCTGGCGGACCGCTCGCGAACGCTTGGGTGAAGACCCGGCGCGCTGGAATGCCGCGGCGCAGGAGCGGTTTCAGCGCCAACGGCTGGCCTGGATGGAAGGTTTGGACGGCATCGGCCCGCTGGACCCGACGCTTCACCTGACCATGCCCGCGCTGGAGTGCGTGGACGGCGGCACGATCAAGTCGCAGGCCGCCCAGTCCTACACGCAATACGTGCCCCTGGACGACGTGGACGCTGCCCTGAGTCTGTTGCCGCCGGGGCATTCAGATCGGCCGGAGGCGCCGGAACACCGTAGTACCTGGGAGCTGTGGGCACAGGGGCGGTTGCACCCGGCACCGCTGACGCGGCCGGCCGTCGAGCGCATCGCTGCCCGCCGCCAACGGCTGGATGCCTTCGCCGCAGTTTCCGCCGATGCTGCCGCCGCAACCGGGACAGCGGTGACTCCCGGCGGCTTGACCCTGGCCCGTGAAGGCCATTGGCTGGTGATCCAGCGCGAAGGCCTGCCCGGCGGGCCGATCCGCATCAATTACCTCGAGGCCTATTGTCGGGCCGGGTCCACCGACGCGGACTGGGTGGCGCACACCCTCATCCCGCACACCAACGAACTGGTTCACCTGAGCGCCGACCGGCGGGTCCTCAAATTGCGCGACACGCTGGCGGACGGTCTGGTGGTGGAGCACACCCTCACCGCCGGCGCCGACGAGGTGGACTTCCGCCTGGTGGCCCACAATCCCACCTCCCGCCGCTCGGAGGCGCACTGGGCGCAACCCTGTGTGCGGGTGGGGCCGTTCACCGGCTTCAGTGCGAACCTCAACGAGGGCGACTTGAACGACTACCTGCCCAAGTGCTTCGTCTTCCCGGACGGCCGGCTGACCCGGATGCCCACGCCGGGCTGGGCCACCCAGGCCCGCTACACGCCCGGGCAGGTGTGGCGTCCGGCCCACGTGCCGGCCAGCGATGTGAACCCGCGTCCGGTCAATGCCCTCACGCCCTCGCACGGCCTGATCGGCTGCTTCAGCCGCGATGAGTCGCTGGTGCTGGCGCTGGCGTGGGAGCCGTACCAGGAGTTGTTCCAGGGCGTGGCTCGTTGCCTGCACTCGGACTTCCGCCTGGGCGGGCTGGTACCGGGCGAGACCCGGCACATTCGCGGCAAGCTGTACCTGGTGCCCTCCGACATCCCGGCGCTGCTGCGGCGCTACGCGCGGGATTTCCCCGAACACACCAGCCCGGCTCAGCGAAGCCAGCCCTGAGCAGGGGCGGGCGGCTCTGGCCGGGCTGAATGTGCCGCCGGACGTCCGGGCACCGGGTCCAGGACCTGGCCGGGGTCACATGCCGCATCGCCGGCGTGACGGGCATCCCCCGACGAAGGCAGCCGCGCCGACGGCTTCCCGCCCGCCTGCTGCCGCTGCCGCACAAAAGGCCTCATTGTGTCTCAACTTCTGAATTGGCAGAAGGTTGCGAAGGCCAAAGGCTTTCCAGGTTGACCCTCCGGGGGGGGCTCTCTAAGCTGGTCGCGGTTACGGATGGGTTGCCAGAAGCGGCCCATCCGGCGCTTTCTTATGGCCGAAGGTTACTGCGTCAAATGCAAAGCCAAGAAGGAGATTGCCGACGGCGTCGAGGAGATCATGAAGAATGGCCGTAAGGCGATCAAGGGACGCTGCCCGACCTGCGGTGTGGTCATGTTCAAGATTCTTGGCGGCAAGGCCACGGCCCCGGCGGCGTCTGTCGCACCTCCCGCAGCGGGACCGCCGCCTGCAGAGGTCAGCACCGCGGCCGTGACCGATATTCCTTCCCCGGACCCGCCGGCAGCCGCTTGAGCGAGTGGAGGCCGTTGCTTTCTGCGCTTTTTTATGTCCGAAATCCAACTCGCCTACGCCCTCATCACCCCCCATTCCCTGCACAAATCCCGCACCGGCGGCATCATCGCCCGCCTGGTCGCCCGGACCAACCTGGACCTGGTCGCCGCGCGCATGTTCGCCCCCGGTCCTGAGCTGGTCCGGGAGTATGCCGAGCTGATTGTCACTGCCAACGACCCCCAGGACCGTCGCATCCAGGAGCTGATCCGCGAGTACGTGCTGACCCAGTTCAGCAAAGACCCCAAAACCCATCGGCGTCGGCGGGTCATGATGCTGCTGTTCAAGGGTGAAGACGCCGTGCGCAATGTCCGCAGCGTGGTGGGCCATTTCTCCTTCCAGCGCCGCGGGGGCGAAACCATCCGCGACACCTACGGCGACCTGGTGGTGGACAGCGATGACAACGTCCGCTACTTCGAGCCGGCCGTGCTCGCCGCTCCCACCCCCGCGGAGGTGGCGGCCAAGCTCCGCCTCTGGGCCCGCTATTCGGACACCGACGGCGGCGTCCTCGACGATGTCATCTCCTACGGCCCGGACGAAAAACCCGAGCGCACCCTGGTACTGCTCAAGCCCGACAACTTCCGCTTCCCCTCCGGCCGGCCGGGCAACATGATTGACTTCTTTTCCCGCACCGGCCTGTACATCGTGGGCATCAAGGTCCACCGGATGAGCGTGGCTCAGGCCATGGAGTTTTACGGCCCCGTGCGCGAAGTGCTCCGCACCCGCCTCAAGGACCGGGTGGCCGGGCGCGCCCGGGAAATCCTCCAGCGGGAACTGGGCCTGAAAATCTCCGCCACCGAAGCGGAACAACTGGGCGACCTGCTCGGCCCGATCTGCGGCGAAAGCCAGTTCGAGAACATCATCCGTTTCATGGCTGGCCGCAGCCCCAGCGAATGCGAACCGGCCCAGTTGACCGCGCCCGGCCCCGAGAAATGCATCGCCCTGGTCTATGAAGGGGTCAACGCCGTGGCCAAAATCCGCGACGTGCTCGGCCCCACCGACCCCGCGAAGGCGCCCCCCGGCTCGATCCGGCGCGAGTTTGGCGCCAGCATCATGGTCAACGCCGCCCACGCCAGCGACTCCCCCGAAAACGCCCGTCGCGAGATGCGCATCATCAACGTGGGCGAAAACATCTTCAAACGCGAGATCGAGGCCGTCCTGGGCCGCGTCTGAGCAGCGCGGCATTCCTCCCCTGGCGGGAGGGGGCGGGCCCCGCGTGCTCTTGAAGCCGGCGGCCGGACTTCAATCCTCCGGCAGGGGCCGGCCCTTGGTCTCTGGCGCCCAGATCAGCGCCACCAGGCCGACCAGGTAAATGGCGCACATGAGCATCGCCGCCGTCCGGAAGGAACCGATCCACACACTCAGGTGCCCCAGCAGGGCCGGGGCCGGCGCGGCCAGGTACCGCACCGTGTTGTAGCAAAAGCCCACCCCCGTGCCCCGCAGCCGGGTGGGGAACAGCTCCGGGAAATAGATCGAGTAGCCGGCGAAGGCCGACAACGTGGCAAACCCCATCAGCGGCAGCATCCAGTACGCCTGCGCCTCGGTCCGCAACGCCCCGAAGACAAAAGCCACCGTCAAGGCGCACAATAGAAACGACAGCAGAAAGGCCAGTCGCCGGGTCAACAACGCCGCCACGGCCGTAAAGGCCATCATACCGCAAAAGGCGCCGGCATCCTGCAGGGCCGTACCCAACGCCCGCACGCGGTTTACCTTCTCCTGCGGCTCCCCGCGCAACGCCTCGGTGATCAGCTCCGGCGAAAAGAAGGCGATCCCCCACAGCCCGATCATCCCGGCCACTCCCAGCATCAGCCCCACCACAGCGTGGCGTCGCCAGCGCGGATGCCCGAACAGGTCGCGCAGCGAACCCACCTGCTTGTGCGCCTCGCCGCGCGCCGCCGCGGCCTTGGCCGCCTTCCACGGCTCCGGCTCCTTCAGCCACAGCAGCATCGGCGCCGCCAGCAGCGCCGGTAGAACCCCCACAAAAAACAACACCCGCCACCCGGATAAGCTGCCGAGAAACTCCGTCTGCGCGGGCGGAATCAGGAAGCTGATGAGGGACCCCATGATGTTGCCCGTGGCCGACAACGCCTGCAACGACCCCAGGGCCACCGCCCGGAAACGCCCCGGCACGCTCTCGGCCACCAGCGTTGTCGCCGCCCCGAACATCCCTCCCACCCCCAGCCCCACCAGGAAACGGTAGGCAATGAACTCCTGCCAGCTTTGTGCCAGACCCGACAAGCCGGTGAACCCTGAGTACACCAGCAGCGTGGCCACCATGGTCTTCACCCGCCCCCACTTGTCGCTCATCATCCCGAACAGAATGCCCCCCGTGGCCCAGCCGATCATCATGGCCGTGGTGGCGTAGCCGCCGTAGGTCTTCACCACCTCCCGCGCCGCCTGCCCGCCGACAATCGC
>JBBIVJ010000021.1:0-80904 GCA_037439785.1 Verrucomicrobiales bacterium
ACAACACAACACCGGCAGGCCGGAGGCCCGCACCACAACGCCGGCAGGCCGGAGGCCCGCACCACAACACAACACCGGCAGGCCGGAGGCCCGCACCACAACACAACACCGGCAGACAAGACGCCTCCACCTCCAGATAGGGTCGAAGGTCGAAGGTTCGAAAGCCGGAGTCGGACGTCAGTTGCGGGGGCGGGGAGCGCAGCCGCCGCGGTGCCGCGGCGGACCTCACCCCGCCGGCTCCCGCTGGCGGCTACCAGTCGGCATCGCACACTACCTGGCTGCTTCCAGGCCTCGGTACCCACGCCGGCTAGCTGCGGGTGACCGTCAGGCCGGTGTGGCACAGCCCCAGTTCGACAAACCGCGCGCGGGCGTTGGGGGGCTGGCGCTCGAGGGTTTGGCGGGCGCGGCGGGCGGCCTCGGCGTCCTTGGCCAGCAGCAGGAGATAGCCGCCGCCACCGGCGCCCAGCAGCTTGGCGGCGTCGAGGTAATCTTCGATGGCGGCCAGGATGACGGCGACGGCGGGCGGGTTGGTGCCGGGGTCGAGGCGTTGGTTCAGCTCCCAGCTCCGGCGCACGCAGGCGGTCAGCGCCGCATAGTCGGCTCGCTGCAGGGCCTCGGCCGTGTCGAGGGCGTTGTCGCCGATGCGCCGGAGCGTGTCCAGGGCGGGGCCGGCGTTGAGGAAGATGCCGCGGACGATTTCCCGGAGGATGCCCCTGGCGACGCGGGTCAGGCCGGTGTAGTAGAGCTGGGCCACGCGCTGGGTGCAGGCCTCAGCCAGGAGCCGTTCGGGCAGCCAGCGCAGCAGGGGTTGTTGCCGCTGGCCGGGGGCGGTCTCGATGAGCTTCACGCCGGGGTAAATCCCGCCGGCCTGGTCCTGCCAGCCGCCGCCGGTGGTCAGGAGTTGTTCCAGGGCCAGCGTTCGGCGGAACCATTCGGTGCGGTCCCAGCCCAGGCCGGCCAGGTCGCTGAGGGTGGCCAGGAGGGTGGCGGCCAGGATGCTGCTGGTGCCCAGGCCGGAGCCCTTGGGCACGGCCGCCAGGAAGGACAGTTCCAATCCGCCGCCGAAGGCCTCCAACTGCTCGCGCAACGTGCGGAACGGCGGGCCGGCCCGGAACCGCGGCAGGAACCCCGCCAGGGCCAGCGCCGCCTTGGCCACGGCGAACTCGTCGCCGGGGCGGTCCCAGGTGGCCAGTTCCGCGTAGGTGCGCACGCGTTGTTCGGCGCCCAGGTCAATGGAGCGCAGGACCAATTCCGGCGCGGGGGCCAACCGGGCAAAGACCTGCACGGGCGGCTGGCCGTTGAGGAGGGCGGCGAAGTTGACCACCCGCCCACCATGCTCCAGGCAGTAGGGCGGCGTGTCGGTCCATCCCCCCGCCAGGTCCAGGCGCACCGGGCTGCGGCCCCAGACGATCTGGTCCTCGTACACCGCCCGGCGCGGGGTGACCGGCGCGGCTTCCACCTCGGCCACGATCAGGTCCCGCAACCGGGCAAAGGCCCGGCTTTCCTCCGCTTCCCACTCGGGCCGGCCGCGCCGACGCAGGACTGCCGCGCGAAACATGGGTTCATGCACCGCGTCGAGGCTGCGGCCGGGGGAAGGCGCGGCGGCGGGCGGCGGGGAGGGGGGCAGTTCGAGTTCGGCCTCCGCGTAGAGGGCGGCGGTGGACGCCAGGTCCAGGCGGTGGAAGACGCTCCAGCGGGCGTTTTCCAGCAGGGGCCGCAGGATGGCCGCGCGGTGGGTGCGGCGGAGCCGGTACAACGCCGCCGGGTCCACGCGCACCAGCAGGTCCCGTGCGGAACCGCGCGGGGCCTCGCACCAGCGCCGCGCCAGGGCGGGGTCGGCGGCCGGCCGGGCGGCGAACAACCATTCCAGGAAACGCGGCTCCAGCCCCTCCTGCTCCAGGATCGGGAACAGCGGAGCCTCGAAGAGGTCGGCGTCCGGCGCCACGCCGCAGGCGGCGGGGTCGAGGCCGCGCGCGACGAACCAGTCCCGCGCCGGGCGGCCCAGCCAGCGGGTGTCCGGAGCGCCCAGGGGACCGCGAAACGGGTCGTCCAGGCCGTACACCCGCACCGCGAGGCCGCCGCCGGTCACGAGGACGAAGTCCAGGCAGACGCCCGGTTCGAGGTGCAGGTCCCAGGTGTTGGGCGGCACGCCGGTGAGCACGTGTTCGTGAGCGAGCTGCCAGGTTTCCGGGATGGTGCTGTTTTCGATCCAGAGGGTGTGGTTGCGGTCCGGCCGCAGCGGGGCGCGGAAGGGGGCGTTTTGGAGGTGGAGGTCCGGGGGACGTTTGGCGCCCAGCACCCCCAGCCGCGTTTCGTCCAGGTCCAGGTGCTGCAGCGCGGTGACGACCTCGATCATCTGCCGGCTGGTGCCCAGGTGATAAAATTCCCCCCGCGGCGGGACGACCACCGCGGCCCGCAGCGCCCCGATCTCCGCCTCCGGCACGGTGGGCCGGGTGCCGAGGGACAGGCCGAACTGGTCGTACAACTCGAGGTGGCGCGGCCGGCCGCCATCAAACTGCTGCGTGGCCTCGTTCCAGCCGCTGCGCCGCATCACCAGCGCCAGCGCGCGGGCACTCAGCAGCCAGAGGCCGGTGTCCAACGCGAACACATGGTCCACCGCCCGTTCGCGGATGCGGGCCGGCTCGGGCTTTTGCAGGAAGAAGGCCAGTTCGCGCGGCCGTTCGCGGGGCATGAAGAACACGCCGTGACGCGCGGCCGTTTCGGGGGTGGCCCAGAGGCCGAAGCCCAGGACATCCACCACCGGCAGGGGCGGCAGGCCGAGGGGGAAGCGCAACAGGACATCGCCGCTGGCCACCAGCACCCCGTACTCCGCCGGGGCCGCCTCCAGCACGGCCTCGAGCACCGGCATCTGCAGGTCCAGCAGGGTCTGGGTCAGGCGCTGGCCGCGGGCCCATCGCAGCACCGGCACCGGCAGGAGGGGCTTGCCCACCGACGCATAGGCCGGCAACCGGCGACCCTCCCCGGCCCCGTGCACCACCAGCTTGCGGGAAGCGGCCAGCCAGGTGCGGAAGGGACGACCGGGCGCGTCGGCCCGCCAGGCTTCCACCAGCAGGTGGGCCGTGCCGCCGGCCGAGCCGAGCTGCCCGCCGGGAGCATCCCCGGCGGCGAACCATTCCGGCCGGGGGCGCTCCTCCAGTTCCGCAAACCTCCCGGCCATCGCGGGCGGCAGTGAGACCAGGCGTTGCACGGGCGGGGGCGCGGGCGACATGACGCGGAGATTTTCCGGTCGGCCCACCGCTTTGTCGAGCTGGGCGAGCACGGGCGGCCGGCCGCGTTGACCGGCCGGGAGGCGCCGTTACGATGCCACGCCATGAAACGTCCCCGCCACGAACCGGTGACGCGTTTCAGCGTCTCCCTGCCGCCGCAACTGGCCCGGCAACTGGACCAGATGGTGCAAGAGAAGGGTTACACGAACCGCTCCCTGGCCGTGGCCGACATGATCCGGGCGCACCTGGTCGAGCATCGCCAGCGCATGGGCGACCAGGAGATCGCCGGCACCATCACCCTGGTGTACGACCACCACAAACCCCACCTCCAGGCCACGCTCACCGACCTCCAGCACGACCATCACGAGGTCATCATCTCGACCCTCCACGTGCACCTGGACCATGACAACTGCCTCGAGGTGCTGGTGGTGCGCGGCCGCGCCGGGCGCATCAAGCGCATCGCCGACGAGCTCATCGCCGCCAAGGGGGTCAAGCACGGCAAGCTGACCGTCACCAGCACCGGCCGGGATTTGCCGGCGTGAAAAGAAAGTCCGAAATCCGAAAGCCGAAGGAAGTCGGCGGCGCCGAGGCGGTACTTCCCAATGCTCAAAGCCCAATCCTCACTCCTCAATTCCCGCTCCTCAATTCTCGCCCCGCACCGGCGTCACTCGGCCGGGGTGACGAGGTAACCTCCGGACTTCTCGTCGTGTTCGAGCTTGAGCAGGCCGCGTTTCTGGGCTTCGAGCAGGAGGTCGTTGAAGGAGCGGAAACCGTGGGCGCGTTCGTTGAAGCCGGGGTTCCGTCGTTTGAGGGCCTGCTTGATCATCGAACCCCAGATGCGGTCGTCCTCGTCGCGTTCCTCGCGAATGGCATCGAAGGTCTCGAGCACCTGCTCGATGGCCTTGTCAGGGGAGAGACTGCTGCCGGGGGAGGGCTCGGGTTCGGCCGCCGCCGCGCGGGCCTCGGAGGCCTTGGCGGCGCGTCCTTCTCCGGTGGCGGTGCCGCGGCGGCGGGGCTTGGCGCGTTCGGCCCGGACCAGGTCGTCGTAGTACAGGAACTCGTCGCAGTTGCTGATGAACAGGTCGGAGGTCGAGTTTTTGACGCCCACGCCGATGACGGTTTTGGCGTTTTCGCGCAGCTTCGAGACCAGGGGGGAGAAGTCCGAGTCGCCGCTGATGATGACGAAGGTGTCCACGTGCCCCTTGGTGTAACAGAGGTCCAGGGCGTCCACGACCATGCGGATGTCGGCGGAGTTTTTGCCGGACTGGCGGACGTGGGGGATTTCGATGAGTTCGAAGGCGGCCTCGTGGAGGTCGCGTTTGAAGGCCTTGTAGCGGTCGAAGTCGCAGTAGGCCTTTTTGACCACGATGTGGCCCTTGAGCAGGAGCCGCTCGAGCACCTTGCGGATGTCGAAGCGGGGGTAGTGGGCGTCTTGCGCGCCGAGGGCGATGTTCTCGAGGTCCAGAAACACCGCCATGGTGACGTCGTCGGGGCGGGGGGTGGTCATGGGGGAGCGGCCGCGGTGGCGGCGCTTAAACAGTAATCAGTTCGGGATGGGTTTTGTCCGGGTTCAGGTCCAGCTCGCGGAGGGCCCGGGCGACCACCGAGCGTTCGAGGGCGCCCCGCCGGGCCAGGGTGTGGAGCGTGGCCAGGGTGATGCATTCGGCGTCCACTTCGAAGAACCGCCGCAGGCGCACGCGGGTGTCGCTGCGACCGAAGCCGTCGGTGCCGAGGGTGGTCAGGCCTCCGGGAATCCAGGGGGCGATCTGGTCGGGCACGGTGCGGATGTTGTCCGAGACGGCCACAAAGGGTCCGGTTTCCCCTTCCAGGAGGGTCTGGAGGTAGGAGCGGCGGGGCGGGTCTTCGGGGTGGAGCATGTTCCAGCGCTCGGTCTGGAGGGCGTCGTAGCGGAGCTGCTTGTAGCTGGTGGCGCTCCAGACGTCGGCCGAGATGCCGTAGCGTTCGGCAAGCAGGCTCTGGGCGCGGAGGGCTTCGTTGATCAGGGGGCCGCTGCCCAGCAGGTGGGCCTTGAGCGGCAGGCCTGCCGGGCCGGCCTGGAAGCGGTACAGGCCCTTGAGGATGCCCTCGCGCACGCCCTCGGGCATGGGGGGCATGAGGTAGTTTTCGTTGTACAGGGCCAGGTAGTAAAACACCTCTTCGCCGCGGGCGAACATGCGTTCGAGGCCGTCGGCGATGATCACGGCCAGTTCATAGGCAAAGGCCGGATCGTAGGCCAGCAGGGTGGGGATGGTGCTGGCGTGGAGCAGGCTGTGGCCGTCCTGGTGCTGGAGGCCTTCGCCGTTGAGGGTGGTGCGGCCGGCGGTGGCGCCGAGCAGGAAGCCCTTGGCGCGGATGTCGCCGCACAGCCACATCAGGTCGCCCACGCGCTGGAAGCCGAACATCGAGTAGTAGGTGTAGAACGGCACCATGTTCACGCTGTGGGTGGCGTAGGCGGTGCCGGCGGCGATGAAGCTGGCCATCGAGCCGGCCTCGGTGATGCCTTCCTCGAGAATCTGGCCGTCCCGGGTCTCGTGGTAGTAGAGCAGTGACTTGCTGTCCACCGGCTCGTAGAGCTGGCCCAGCGGGGCGTAGATACCCACCTCGCGGAACAGCGCGTCCATGCCGAAGGTGCGGGCCTCGTCGGGGATGATCGGCACGACATGCCGGCCCACGCCCTTGTGGCGGATCAACATGCTCAGCAGCCGCACAAAGGCCATGGTGGTCGAGACCGCCAGCTTGCCCGAGCCGCGGTACAGCTCGGCAAAGAAGTCCGCGCCCGGCACCTCGAGGGGCGGGCCGGTGACCCGCCGCTCGGGCAGGAAGCCGCCCAGTTCGCGGCGGCGCTCCTTGAGGTAGATGGTCTCCGGCGCGTCCTCCGGCGGGCGGTAAAAGGGCATTTCGGCGATTTCCTCGTCGCTGATGGGGATGCCGAAGCGGGTGCGGAACTCCCGCAGTTCCTTTTCGTTCAGTTTTTTCTGCTGGTGGGTGATGTTGCGGCCCTCGCCCGCCTCGCCCAGGCCGTAGCCCTTGATGGTCTTGGCCAGGATGACGGTGGGCTGGCCGCGGTGCTCGACCGCCGCGCGGTAGGCGGCATAGACCTTCTCGGGGTCGTGGCCGCCGCGGGTCAGGCGCCGGATTTGCTCGTCGGTGAGGTGGTTCACCAGTTCCCGCAGCTCGGGGTATTTGCCGAAGAAATGGCGCCGGGTGTAGCTGCCGGGTTCGACCGAGTATTTCTGGTAGTCACCGTCCACGGCCTCTTCCATGCGCTGGACCAGCCGGCCGGAGGTGTCGGCCTCCAGCAGCGGGTCCCAGTCGCTGCCCCAGATGACCTTGATGACGTGCCAGCCGGCGCCGCGGAAGACCGACTCCAGTTCCTGGATGATCTTGCCGTTGCCACGCACCGGGCCGTCCAGGCGCTGGAGGTTGCAGTTGACCACCCAGGTGAGGTTGTCCAGGTGCTCGCGGGCGGCCAGGGTCAGCGAGCCGAGCGTTTCCGGTTCATCGGTTTCGCCGTCCCCGACAAAGCACCACACCCGCGCTTCCGGTCCGGTGAGGAAGCCCCGCGCGCGCAGGTAGCGGAGGAACCGGGCCTGGTAGATGGACATGATCGGCCCCAGCCCCATCGAGACGGTGGGGAACTGCCAGAAAGCCGGCATCAAAAACGGATGCGGGTACGAGGACAAGCCGCCGCCCTCGGCCAGTTCCTGGCGGAAGTGCTCGAGGTGCTGTTCGTCCAACCGGCCTTCGAGAAAAGCCCGCGCATACACCCCGGGCGAGGCGTGGCCCTGGAAGTACACCAGGTCGGCCGGGTGGTCGGGGCCGGCGCCGCGGAAGAAGTGGTTGAAACCCACCTCGTACAAGGTCGCGCACGAGGCGTAGGTCGAGATGTGGCCGCCGACGTTGGTCGTCGAGTTGGCCCGCACCACCATGGCCATGGCGTTCCACCGGATCAGGCTCTTGATGCGCCGTTCCAGCTCGCGGTTGCCCGGCATGGGCGGCTGCTGTGCCCGCGGGATGGTGTTGACGTAGGGCGTGCTGGTGATGTCCGGCACGGGCAGGCCGGCCCGGCGCAGGCGGAGCAGCAGTTCGCTCATCTGCCGGCGCGCTTGCGGCGGGTCCTGGCTGCGCAGGGTCAGTTCCAGCAGGCGGCCGCAAGCGGCCAGCCATTCACCAGCCCCCGCCGGGGCCGGCGACGGACCGCCGGCCGGTACGGGGGCGGGGGCGGAATCAGCGTCGGTCGGTTTCACAATGTGTTGACACCATCTCCCCGGCGCCTGTCCCGGACCGGGGCTGCGGCCGCACGGCTGAACCGGGCGTCGCCGCCGGCAACCATACCGGAACCCCGCCGCGCGACAATCCCCCGCGCGACGCGGCGACCGGAGCGGGGGGCGGCGGCAATGGGCCGCGCGGTAAAACGGCGTTCCCCCCCGTCCCCGGAGACTGCCTGCCGACCCGGAAATTTTACTGGCACAAGCCGGGGTGTTTGGTACTTTCCCCCGCCCTGCTGGATGGACCGGAAGCCATCCCCGGGCAACAGGAAACAACAAACCCGTTTGCAGGTTGTGACACAGAAAAAAACAGGCTCGAGCAAGCACGCCGCGGCCAGCGGTGGACGGTCCAAGGTGGTTCCCCCCGCCACGGCGGCGGCGATCTTGGGCATCGCCCCTGCCGGCGGCGCCGAAAACAGCAAGACGAAGGCAGCCAGGGGGGCGAAAACGGCCGGGGGGGAGGTTCCCCCCGGCGTCCGTCCCGAATGGGTCAAGTACTACAAACAGTTGGTGGACCTGCGGGAACGCCTGATCGAGCAACGCAACGGCCTGGCCAAGGAATCCGCGGCAGAGATGGAAGGCTACAGCCTCCACATGGCCGACTGCGGCACCGACAATTTCGACCGCGACTTTGCCCTCAGCCTCCTCTCCGCCGACCAGGATGCCCTGTACGAGATTGACGAGGCCATCAAGCGCATCCTCAAGGGCACCTACGGCATCTGCGAGTTGACCCACAAACCCATCCCCAAGGCGCGCCTGGACGCCATCCCGTGGACCCGTTTCACCGTCGAGGCCCAGGCCCAGTTGGAGCGCGAGGGCGCCGTGCGCCAGCGCAAGCTCGGGATTCTGGGGGTGGTGGACGTCGTGGTCCCCCACGAAGTCGAAGAAGACCTCGAGGAGGAGGAAAAACCCGCCAAGGAAAAGGAGTAGTTGCCCATGCCCCGCGAAATCGTCACCCTCGAGTGCACGGAAGCCCGCAAGGAGGGCAAGCCGCCCTCCCGCTACCAGGCCAGCCGCAATAAAAAGCTCCAGACCGAACGGCTGGAGATGATGAAGTACAACAAGTTCCTCCGCCGGCACACGCTCCACCGCGAAATCAAGTAAGCGCCATGCCCCGCAAGACCCATCTCGAACGTAACGAGTCCCGCCGCCGCACGGCGCCGGAAATCCGCACCGCCCGGCCGCGCCCCACCGTGGATTTCCCCATCGAGGCCCTGGATTCCAAAAACGTCAACCTGCTCAAGCGCTTCGTGACAGACGCGGGCCGCATCCTGCCCCGCAAGTACACCGGCCTCCCGGCCCGCTTCCAGCGGCGCATGACCCGCGCGGTCAAACGCGCCCGTCAGATGCTCCTGATGAAATAGCGCCGCGCCGCCGCGGGGGGCGGCATCCCCTGCTCTCCCGCCGCGCCGGAGGGCTGAAGACTGCGGCGGCCGGCCTGGCGCAGCGCGGACACCGCCCGTAGCACCGGCGGACCAGCCGCCGACCCCGCCAACCCCTCATGGTCACCTCCGCTTGGCCGGACGCCCCTCAGCGGCCGGGAGATTGCCGCCGCCCTCCCGGCGAGAGGTTTGACCCCCTCGCACTTTTCCCCTAGGCTGGCGCGCCAGTGCTGGTTGTTCCCATGGCCACCATGAAGATCGTTGTGTGCGACCCGGTGTCGCCCAAGGGCATTGCCCTGCTGCAACAGCGTCCCGAGTTCGAGGTCCTGGTCCTGGACAAACGCCTTTCCCCGGCCGAGCTCCAACCCGTGGTGGCCGACGCGGCCGCCCTGGTGGTGCGCTCCGAGACCAAGGTGACCCGCGAAGTCATCGAAGCTGCCCCGGCCCTGCGGGTGGTGGGTCGCGCGGGGGTGGGGGTGGACAATGTGGACGTCGAGGCGGCCACGGATCGCGGCGTGGTGGTCATGAACACGCCCGGTGGCAACACCCTGACCACGGCCGAACTTACCCTGGCGTTGCTCCTGAACCTGGCCCGCAAGGTGCCCCTGGCCCACGCCAGCATGGTGGCCGGCAAGTGGGACCGCAAAGCGTTCCAGGGGATCGAACTGGCCGGCAAGACCCTGGGCATCCTCGGCCTGGGCCGCATCGGCAGCGAGGTCGCCCGGCGCGCGGCCGCCTTCAACATGCGCGTGCTCGGGTACGATCCCTTCCTGCCCGATACCCGTGCCCGCGGCCTTGGGGTCGAACTGGTCCACCAGCTTGATGCCGTCCTGCGCGAGGCCGATTTCCTGACCGTACACATGCCGGTAACCGACCAGACCCGCGGCCTGCTCAATGCCGCCGCTTTTGCCAAGATGAAGCCCGGTGTGCGCCTGGTGAACTGCGCCCGCGGTGAAATCCTCGTCGAGGCCGACCTGCTCGCCGCGCTGGACTCGGGCAAGGTGGCCGGGGCCGCCCTGGACGTCTTCGAGACCGAGCCCCTGCCGGCCGAGCATCCGTTCCGCCGTCACCCCGCACTGATCCTCACCCCCCACCTGGGCGCCAGCACCGTCGAGGCCCAGGAAAAATGCGGCATCGAAGTGGCCGAGGTCATCACCAACTACCTGCTCACCGGCGAGGTGCGCAACGCCGTCAATCTGCCGCATCTGGACGCCCGCACCTACGAGCAGGTCAAACCCTACCTCACCCTGGGCGAAAAACTGGGCCACCTGCTCGGCCAGTTGGCGCCGCCGCA
This sequence comes from Verrucomicrobiales bacterium, assembly GCA_037439785.1. Taxonomy (GTDB): domain Bacteria; phylum Verrucomicrobiota; class Verrucomicrobiia; order Limisphaerales; family J093; genus DSVZ01. The sequence continues at coordinate 10,172 of JBBIVJ010000021.1, forward strand.
GGTCGACCGGCTCTTCATCACCTTCGGGGGCAAGGCCCGCGAGCTGCCCACCACCGACCCCGTCACCCGCGCCGTCCTCCAGGGCTTCCTCCAGCGCACGCCGCTGGACAATCTCAACAACGTCAACGTGCGCAGCATCGCCGCCGCCCAGGGGCTGACCGTCGAGGAAAAGCGGTCGGACGAGCCGGTCACCTTCAACGAGTGGCTCCACGTCCAGGTTTTCAGTGCCGGCCGCAAGGTGATCTCGGCCGGCGGCACCTTCTTCGGTTCGCCGGACAACCCGCGCATCGTCCGCGTCTTCGGCCAGCCCACCGAAATTGTGCCCTTCGGCGTGGTCTTCATGCTCAACAACAAGGACCGGCCCGGCATGGTGGGCCATCTGGGCACGTTGCTCGGCCGCCACCACGTCAACATCGCCAGCATGAGCCTCAATCGCGACGTCGCCGGCGGCCAGGCCTTCACGGTGTTCAACCTCGACAGCGTGCCACCGTCCGAAGTGCTGGAAGAGCTGCGCCGCGATCCCGACATCGCCAACCTCCATGTGGTCACCTTGTAATTCTCCCCCCGACCGTTGCCCCCTCTCGCCCCGGCGCCGCGCGGCCGCGGCCGGGTGGTTGTCTTTGCTTGCCGTGTGTGGGCTGGTCGAGGCGTCCGCCGCCCTGCCTGACAGTCCGGTGGTCGCCCGCGGCAGGGGATTGGAAATCCGCCAGGCCGAGCTGGACGAGACCCTCACCGCGCTCAAGGGCACCCTGGCCACCCAGGGCCAGGCCATCCCGCGGGAAGAAGAGCCCGCCATGCGCGCGCGTCTGCTCGACCGCATGATCCTCACCCGCATCCTGCTCCAGCGGGCCACCGACGCCGACAAGGCCCGCGCGCGGGAGCTGGCCGACCGGTTCATCGCCGACACCAAGAAAAAGGCCCCCTCCGAGGCCTCCTACCGGCGCCAGCTCATCGCCACGGGAATGAAGCCGGAGGTCTTCGAGGCGCGCGCCTACGAACAGGCAGTGGTCGAAACCGTCATCGAGCGCGAGATCAAGTCGCAACTGACCGTGCCGGCCGAGGACATCCGGGCCTTTTACGAGCAGGGCGAAGACCTCAACACCCGCGAGCTGGTGGCCACCCTGCGCAAGCTGGAGGCTGCCGGCAACCAGGACACCGTCTTTTACCGCGACGGCACCAACCGCCTGGACTTCATGCGCCGCTCCAACCTCGGCCGGGTGACCCGCCCCGAGCAGGTGACCGCCGACCTGATCCTGCTCTACACCGTGGATCCGCTGACCCGCGCCCCGCTGCCCGAGGAGGTCCAGAAGGCCAAGTTCGCCCGCGCCACCAACACCCTCGCCCGCCTCCGGGCCGGAGAGGACTTCGAGAAGGTGGCCCGCGTAGTGTCCGAAGACCCGGACGTGTCCCGCACCGGCGGCCGCTACCTCGCCACCGCCGCCACCCCCATGGCCCCCGAACTGAAGGAGGCCCTGTTCTCCCTCCCACCGGAGCAGATCAGCGCCCCCATTCCCACCTCCCTGGGCTTTTACCTCGCCCGTGTTCGCGAGCGCAAACCGGCCATCAAACTCCCCTTCGACCAGGTCGAGGCCGACCTCCGCGACCTGCTCCTGGCCCAGATGGTCGAAAAGCGCCTCCCGGCCTTCGCCGAATCCCTCCGCCAGGAGTACGCGGTGGTCATCGAAGACCCCGCCCTCAGGCCGCCCGGCACTCCCCCGGCCGGTCCCTGACGCCAGCCCCGGCCCTCCGCCAGCCGGCCCCGATTCAATTCCCGCCTTTCCCGCCGGTAGAACCTGCGGGCGGCAGGGTGCCCCGCCGCAGGGTTGCGATCCCGAACCGCGCCGGGCTGGCGGCGATGCCGCTGCCCGGAGGCTTGCATCGCTGTAAGGGATGCTTTAGCCTTGTGGCATGAAATCAGCCCGATGTGATTTGTGCTCGCGCCGTCATTTCCTGCAGGCCGGTCTGGCGGCCGGGGCAATGCTCACAGCCGCCGCCTGGCCCGGCCTGGCCTGGGCGGCCGAAACCCCGGCGGCCCGCTCCCGCAGAAAGGCCCGCATCGGCGTCCTGTTCAGCGGCACGCCCGTGCCCGACCACCGGGACTGGGGAGCGGATGCCCATCAGGTGGAACGCGTGAAGGCCCGCCTGGCCCGGGCGGAAGCGGAACTGGGCAACGTCGAGCTGGTCCCGGGCTCCGCCACCACCGCCGAACAGACCGCGGCGTGGCTGAAGGAAGTCGGCCCCGGCGCTCCCATCCTGGCCGTCAACACGGAAAACTTCGCCCTCACCCGCGTGGTGCGGCCGGTTCTGGACGGCGGCCACCCCCTGCTGGTCTTTGCCCTGCCGGCCAGCGGGCACGATTGGATGTACGCCCACCGCTGGCAGCGCCAGGGTCATCGGGTCACCCTGTTGCCCACGGGAGACCTGGACGAACTGGAGCGCGCCCTGCGCCTGCTCCGGGTGATCCCCCTGCTGCGGCAGAGCCGGATTCTGCTTTTCCCGCCCGCTCGCGGCACCGCGCCGGCACAGTCGCCCGAAGCCATCCGGCACCGTTTGGGCGCCCAGGTGGTGACCGTTGAGGAAAAAACCTTCGACGCCCTGATCGCCGCCGCCGATGACCAGGCGGTGCGGGCCGAAGCCGAACGCTGGACCCGCGAGGCCCGGGCCATCCTCGAACCGACCCCCGAAGACATCTTGCGGGCGGCCCGCGTCTGCGTGGCCCTGCAACGGCTCATCGAGCAGGAACAGGCCCGGGGCCTGGCCATCGGCACCTGCATGGGCTGGCTGCCCAAAGGGTTCCCCTGTCTGGGGTTTGCCCGGTTACGGGACGCCGGCATCCCCGCCGCGTGCGAGGGTGACATGGATTCGCTGCTGACCATGCTCCTGTTCCAGTACGCCTTCGACCGGCCGGGGTTTCAGGGCAATGCCACCTTCGACACCGCCCGCAACGCGCTCTGGATCGCCCACTGCACGGCGCCGTTGAAGATGGACGGGACGGAAGGGCCAGCGGCGCCCTACCTCTTGCGGGGACACTCGGAAGTGGGGGGCAGCGGCTGCGTGCCCGAGGTCCAATACCGGCCAGGCCAGGTCGTGACCAGCTCCAAGCTGGTCAATCTGGACACCCTGTTGATCTCGACGGGGCGGATCATCGAGGTGCCGGAAAAGGCGGTCCACGGCTGCCGCACCCAGATTGTGACCGAGGTCCGGGACGCGGCACGGATGGCGGCGGCGTGGAGCCTGGGGCTGGAGACCGAAGACGCCATGACCCTCCTGCACCGGGTCGTGTTCTTCGGCGACCATCGGGACAGCGCCGGTCACCTGGCCCGCCTGCTGGGCATGAAGGTCGTCGAGGAAGGCTGAAAGCGACCGGCGCAGCCGCCGCGAGGGGATGCGGCTTGTCCCGCTCTCGCGCGGCCCAGCCATCACAAAAGGTGGCCGTTTGCCCCCCTTGACCTCTCGTCGGGGCGACGCGGTCAAGGGTCAGGAGCAACCGGCAAAGGACGGCCGCATTCCAGGACGCTGTCACGCAGCAGCCTTGGGTGCTTGCGCCGAGGGGGCCGATGTCGTTCCCTCGGCGCGTGCGAACGTGGCGACGCGGGTTGTACTGGCTGCCCGCGGTGGTCGGGATGGTGGTGATTTTCATCGGCTCCACCGGGCTGATGGCCCACAGCCGGACCTCGCGGATCATCGGGCCCCTGTTGCGGTGGTGGTTTCCCGGCATTGCCGAGGAGACGGTCGAGCGGGTGGTGTTTGCGGTGCGCAAGGTGGCGCACGCCGGGGAATATGGTCTGCTGGCCGTGCTGGTGTGGGTGGGGTTGACGGGTACCTTCCGCCTGCTGGCAACGCCCTGGTGCTGGAAGCGGGCCGGCCGCACGCTGGGGATTTGCGCCCTGTACGCGGTGTCGGATGAGGTCCACCAGGCCTTCGTGCCCTCGCGCTTCGGCAATCCGTGGGATGTCCTGCTGGACACCGCGGGAGCGGCGTTGGCGTTGGCGGTGCTGGGCGGCCTGGGCGTCGGGCGGCGGCGGCGGGCGGCCGCGCGGCGGTCTGCGTCTGCCGCCTCCCCCGAAGTGCGGGCGGCCCTCAACCCGCCGGGGGCTCCGCCTTGAGCAGCGTCAGCAGCATCGAGAAGCGCTCGACGGCACGGACGGCATGCGGCAGGCCGGGGGGCATGTAGAGGAGGTCGCCGGCTTTCAGGAGGCGGGTTTCCCCGGCGAGTTTCCACTCGCAGCGTCCGGTGAGCACCTGGACCAGGGCGTGATGGGGCGAGGTGTGCTCGGTCAGTTCCTGGCCGACGTCGAACCCGAACAGCACCACCCGTCCGGAGGAGGTGCGGAGCAGGGTACGGCTGACGATGCCGCGGGCGGCGAACTGCGTTTCCCCGGCCAGATCCAGGACCGACGCGCGGTCGGGGGCGATCAAGGGCGACTCGTTCATGCCGCGCACGTTGACCGGATCATGCCCGCGCCGCCTTGATGGGCGTCAAACAGGAGGCGGGTGTGGCCGGTGCCTCGCGTGGGGGACCCCGGTGTTGGCGCTGGGGCCTGCCGGGTTTTCCTGCGGCTGTGGCCGTTCAGTACACCCCTTCGACGATCTGCTTTTCCATCGCGCCGAAGGGGCGCACGTCGCCGACGCCGTCCCAGGCATAGGGCGGCCGCGGCGGGCGACGGATGGCCTCGTCGCGTTCGAGGAAGCGGGGCATGAAAAATTCCCGGGTCATCGTGGTCAGTTCGACGCGCCCGAACTCGCCGTAGGGCACCAGTTCGTCGGTCTGATTCGGATTGACCACGCGCAGCACCGCGCGCGGCTGTGGGGCGTAGTAGGTGATGCTGAAGTGGTCCTCGGGTTGGAGCGGTACGCTGGCGGCCAGGCCCATGAGGGTGTTGCCGTAGGTGGGGTGGAAGCCAATGCGGTTTTCCAGCAGCTCTTCGATGATGAAGCGCACCTCCTGGGGTTTCATCGAGGTGCCGCCGCAGAAAACGCCGCGGATGCCGGCGTCCCAGAGGTTGATCTTTTCGGCGAGGGCTTCGAGCAGCTTGGGCGTGGTGAACAGGCCGGAGATTTGGCGATGGGTCAGCAGCGTCACGGCCTGGTCCACCACATGGGTCATGTAGGCCTTGGCCTCGTCGTAGCGCTTGCCGGCCAGGAGCTTCTTCACCCAGCGCGGGTCCAGGTCCAGGAAGTAGCAGGGGCTGCCCCGCACGTTGGCCAGGTGCTCGATGGCCAGGCGCAGGCGGCGCGGGCCGGTGGGGCCCATCATGAGCCAGGCGCCGCCGCGGGGGAAATGGGCGTCGGAGAGTTTCTCGCTGAACTCGGAGTAATCCACCATGTAGTCCTCCCAGCCGATGCGCTGCTTGGGCATGCCGGTGGTGCCGCCGGTCTCGAAGATGTTGTAGGGCCGGCCGCGGTAGGCCGCCGGCACCCAGACCTCGGGCTGGAGGTCGCGCAGCCATGCATCCTGGAAATGGGGGAAGCGGGCCAGCAGGTCGTCGAAGCTGCGGACTTCGCGGCGCGGGTCCCAGCCCCCGCGCCGGGCCCAGTCCAGCCAGAACGGGCACCCGGTTTCGGGGCTGAAGTGCCAGGCGAGGATCTCGCGCACGTGGGCATCGAGCTGCTCGCGCGCGGCGCGGACGGCTTCCGGGGAGACGCTGGGAGTGGGCATAAACGGTACAGGGAGCGGGCGCCTCATGCGGTCCGCCGGGCCGGGGGGAAAAACCGCTCGACGGTGGGCGGGGCGGGTGGCCGGGTCAGCAGGGAGACGACCACCAGGGTCACGGCGCTGGCGGCCACGATGAACACCACCGGCATCAGGCCGAAGAGGAGCAATTCGTCCTCGCCGGGCGGGCGGTCGGACCCGGCAACGATGTCGCGGTAAAAGAGCACCAACCAGGTGACCGTGGCCGCGGCCAGCGCCGCCAGCACGCCCGCGGCCGTGGCCCGTCGCCAGTACAAGGCGGCGAACACCAGCGGGAACAGGGCGGCGAAGCCGGAGAAGCACCACACCCCCAGATCGAAGACGTGGGCGGTGTCCTTGAGGCCGAGCGAGAGCAGGTAGGTCACGGCCACGATGGCCACGATGAAGCCGCGGGCCAGGAGGATTTTCTGGCGGTCACTGAAGCGCTGCGGACCGACCAGCCGCACCACGATGTCCTGGGTGAACATCGTGCCCAGGCACATGAACTGCGAGTCCAGGCTGGACATGATGGCCGCCAGCACACCGGCGGCGACGATGCCGGTAAGAATCGGCGCCTGCACCAGTTGGTTCACCATCCGCCCGAGCACGGCGTTGGGGTTGGCCCCAGATCCCAATTGGGCCGTGGCCCACAGGCCGATCAGGATGCAGGGCACCCACACCAGCATGATGAAGAGGGGGTGGGCCACCACGGTGAGTCGGAAGCTGCGCGCGCTGCGGGCCGTGAGCCAGTGCTGGAACAGGTGCGGGAACATGCCCACCGACAACGGGACCAGGAAGTAGGAGAAGAACTGGCCATGCCCGATGAGCCCCTCCCGCGCCAGGCGCGGGGCCCCGTAAGTGCTTTCCGCCACGCGACGACCGGCCTCGGCCAGCCCGCCCATCCGCTCGGCCACCAACCAGAAGGCCACCAGACCGGCGCCCAGGAAGACCAGGGTTTGAAAGGTGTTGGCCCACACCGCCCCGCGCAGGCCGCCGTAAAAGACGTAACCGAGCACGATCAGGCAGATTCCACCCGCCCCCAGCCAGTACGGGATGCCGCCCGCGAGCGGGTTGGGCCGCAACGCCCCATCCGGCCCGGCCACGGCCGGCAGGGGAAACCACTGCGGGAACGCACCGGCGGTGGCGGACTGGATGAACTTGCCGGCCGAGATCACCCCCACCAGCAGGTAGGGAATCACCAGCAGCACCAGGATGGGAAACAGGGCGTAGCCGACGGCCGGTGAGGCGAAGCGTTCCCGGAAAAATTCGCACTGCGTCAGGTAGCCGTAGCGCTTGCCCAGCGCCCACAGCCGGATGCCCACCACGAAAAACACCGCCGAGTGGATCAGACCCGACCAGGAGGCCATCAGGCCGTACACGCCCACCCCGCTGGTGTAGGCCTTGCCGGTCGAGCCCACCATCGCAAAGCCGGTCATGGTGGTGCCGAAGATGGACATCAGCAGCAGGAAGGGGCCCACCGAGCGGCTGACCACGAAGTAATCCGCGCTGGTGCCTTTGAAGAAATGGTTGCTGGCCAGGCCCAGGGCGACCAGCAACCCCAGGTAGCCGACAATGACCAGCACCACCTGCACGCCATCGGCGAGGGCCAGCATCTTGGGGTCAGTGGGTGACGGCGGTTGCGCGAGCGGGGGCGGTCGCCGGGGCGGCGGTCGGTTCTTTCCGGACTGGTTCATCGGCCCAGCGCTCCATGGCGTCGGGCCAGGCGTAGTGGCTGGCGAAGGCCCACAGCAGGCCGGCTGCCACCGAGAAGACCGCGTGGTAGAACAGGCCCAAGGGCAGGAAGCCCAGCACCAGTCGTCGGTCGCCCCACGCCCAGAAATCATGGTGGAGCACAAACAACAGCCCAAACAGGGCGATCACCACCCGCCGGGAGGCCGGCGTGGTGCGCGAAGGAGGCGGGGGGAACGTCATCGGAGGCGGGAGGGGTTCAGATCAACGGCTGGTCGGAAGGGCGGTCGTGGAGGGCCGATCCCCCGGCGGCGCTGCGGCGGCGGAATCGTGGAAGGCGTAAAGGTGGGTGTTGCTGCCCACGTAGATCACGCCGTTGGCCACCACCGGGGTCGAGTAGATGGGGGCCCCGAGGTTGCATTCGCTGAGGAGCTTTTTCTCCTTCGCCGCGGCCAGGACCACGAAGTCGCCGTCCTCGTCCCCCACGTACACCTTGCCGTCCGCCACCAGGGTGCTGCCCCACATGTGGGCCTTCATGTCATGGGTCCAGTAGAGCTGGCCGGTCTCGGCGTCGAGGCAGTGGATGAAGCCGGAGAAGTCGCCCACAAAGAGCAGGCCGCTGGTGGGGTCAATCGAGACGGTGGAGATGCTGCGGTGGATGCCGCGATAGTCCCAGAGCAACGCCTTGCCGGTGACGTCGCCGGTCCGGGTGGCGTCCACGCACACCAGCCGGCCGACGCCCTCGCCATGCTCGGGGTCCTGGCCGATGGCGATGTACACGCGGTTTTTGTAGAAGACGGGGGTGGCGTTGATTTCGCTGGGGCCGTCGGCGTCCGGGTAGCGGATGGGCTTGCCGTCTTTGACCTTGTACTCGGGCGGGTTGCAGTCGAACCACCAGACCTTTTTGAGATAGTTCAGCTCGGGGTCCTCCTCGTGGTTGAGCGGCGGACCGGGCAGGACGGGGACGATGGGCTGGCCGTTGCCCCTGGCCGGTTCGGCACTGAAGGCGTAGAGCACGCCGTCGCCCCCGCCGAAGAACACCTGCCAGCGGCCGTTGACTTCGGCTGCCGAGCCGGAGCCCCACTGGCCGTGGAAGATGCGCGGGCCGATGCCGGCGTTGTCCTCGCCGGCCAATTCGCCGGTCTTTTTGTTTACGGCGATGAAGCTGGGCGCCAGCGGCGAGGGGATGTTCACGTGGGTCCAGTCCTGGCCGTTGGAGGTGCAGACATAAACGAGGTCGCCGACCACCAGCGGGGAGCTGTTCGAGGCGTTGTGGGGGAAGACGCCCAGTTCGTTCATCATGTCGTACACCCAGATGATGTCGGCGTCGTGCGGCCCCAGTTTGGCGGGCGGCCGGCCGGTGTCCTTGACGAGGTAGTTGGCCTCGTCGGTGAAGGGGCCGTCGTTGCCGTTGGCCAGGCCCTCGGTGTCCAGGCACATGACCTCGCAGCGGCTGGTGACCACGTAGAGGCGGTTGCCCTCGATGGTGGGGGAGGAGAGCAGGCCGAGGTTTTCCCAGTCGTTGACCTTGCCGGATTTGAGCTTGGGCACGACCAGATGCCAGAGGAAGTTGCCGGTCTTTTCGTCGAAGCACATCAGGATGCTGCGGTCGCCCTGGTGCTGGGGATCGCGGGGGAAGTCATTGTTGGTGCCCACAAAGACCTTGCCGCCGGCGACGCTGGTGTTGCCGTAGCTCTGGGTGCCGAGCTTGGCGACCCACTTGACGTTTTTGGTGGTTGCCAGGTCCACCTCCTCGGTGCCGGGCTTGAACTGCCCGGGCTCGAAGCGGTCGGGCAGGTTCCGGGCCGGCGAGTACATGTTGCGGTGGATGGTTCGGCCCCACATCGGCCAATCCTCCGCCCGCAGGCCGGTGTGGGCCGGGCCGACGAGCAGGGCCAGGGTGAGAAGGGGGCGCAGCGTCATCTTGGAATTCTTCATCTTGAACCTTTCGTTGGATTGGGCCGGTTAGTTGTTCGGCGTCACCACCACGTTGTCCAGGTACACCCGCATGTCCTGCGGGGCGAAGGCAAACAGGCCCGGGCTGCCGGACTTGTGCGCGGTGCGGTGGGGTACCTCGATTGTCCAGGTGTCCGGTTCGGGGTCACCGGTCTTCCAGGCCCTGGCGCGGACGGTGCCCGAACCGTCGGGCTGGAGGTCCACGCGGGCCTTGAGGGTATACCAGGTGTTGGGCGACCAGCGGAAGGGCACGGCCACCTTGAGGCGTTCCTGGTTCGAGTTGACCTCCAGTTCCTGGGAGTTGCCTTTGAGGATGATGGCATAGCGCTGGTTGACCACGCCCACCTCGGACATCTTGCGGCGGGTGCCCTCGCTGCGCACGTCCGCCTGGATGGTGTAGCTGCTCATGTCCGGCCGGCCGATGAACGCCGTGCCGCGCTGGAAGAATTTGTTGTCAATCGTCTTGGTCAGCGCCCGGGTGCCGTCCACCTCGCGGACCTCGAAGCGGAACCGCGCGCCGATCCACGCCAGCGGGGGGTAGGCGAACTTCGTGGGCGGCTCGACCGTGTTGGTGGTGGTCTGGGTCAGCTCGAAGCTCTCGAAGTCTTCGCGCAGGGGCAGCGGGGGCAACACCCGGCCGCGAATGTAGCCCTTGAGGCCGTCCAGCGTGGCTTCCCAGGCGCCGGCGGACATCTTCGCCCCGGCGGGAATCTCCAGCTCGCCCCGCTCGTTGAAGCGGCCCTCCATCGTGGCCCTCACCAGCGCGGTGGGCGGGACGTAGGGCGCCCATCGCAGCTTGGAGAGGTCCCGGACCTCTTCGACCAGGAGGCCGTGCGCATCCAGCTTGCGGGCGCGGAAGCGGGCCTTTTCGCCGGGCTTGAGCACGACCTCGGCAGGGATGATTTGGAGTAGCGCGGCCGGACCGGGGGCGGGCCAGGCGGGTTGGGCAAGGGGCTTGGGGCGACCCGGGTTATCGCCCCGCCGGCCGAAGCAGTACAGCTTGCGGGTGGTCTGCTGGTAAATCTTGCCGTTCCACGCGGTGGGCGTGCCAAAGCAACGGCCGTCCAGGTCAATGTGGCTGAGGATTTCTGCCGAGTCGCCGCGGTCGGCGATGATGTAGAAGCCGCCTTTGCGGCCGGCCTCCTCGCTGCTGCCCTCGGTCTTGACGGCGGGGTCGTCCAGGATGGGCACGTAGAGGCGGCCGTCGGCGTACAGCGGGCAGGAATTGCGCTGCTCGATGCCGAGGGTGACGCTCCAGAATTGTTTGCCCGTGTTGACGTCCACCGCAATGAGGTCGCCCTTTTCCTTGACCACGTAGATGCGGTCGCCGACCAGGATGGGCGAGCTGGTCGAGGTCGAGGCGTCCAGGGTCCAGAGCTCGACCATGGCGCGCTCGATTTCGACCGGCTGGTTCGAGCCGGCCGGCGGTTCGACCTCGGGGATTTTGAACGCCACCATCTCCCCCGGCTCGTAGGGGGTGCCGAAGATGACCACCACCTTGTCGTTGTGGTGGACCAGCACGGTGGCGTTGATGCCGGCCTTGGCCAGTGGCACCCGCCAGAGCGGGTCGCCGGTACGGGCGTTGAGGCAGACCACCGAGCCGTCGCCGCAGGCGGCGAGGAGCACGCGCTTGCCGCGCAGCCAGGTCAGGTAGGGGTGGGAGAAGGAATTGTCCATCGGCCGGCCGCCCGGGGAGCTGGCCCAGACCAGTTCGCCGGTGAGCTTGTCAAAGGCGTAGAAGCGGTCGCTGCCCGCGCCCTGCGCGCCCCAGTTGCTGGTGATGCCCCGGGTGATCACCAGGTCGCGGTCCACCACCGGCGAGGCGGTGCGGCTGTTGGGGAAGGTCAGCCGGCCAAACTCCTCCATCAACGCGCGGCTCCAGAGTGGCTGGCCGTCCGCGGTGAACCCCGCCAGAATGCCCTGGGTGCCCTGCATGTACACGTGGCCCGTCTCGGGGTCCACGGCGGGCGAGGCGGTGGCGTAGCGCAGGTAAATGGTGTCGCTGAGGTAGTCGTTGAAGGTCCGCTTCCAGAGCAGCTCGCCGGTCTCGGCGTTGAAGCAGGCCAGGCCTTCCTGGAGGTCGGGGCCGTCATCCTTGTAGCCCAGGATGTACAGCCGGCCGTCGGCCACCACCGCCGTGGATTGCCCGGGCCAGTCCGCCGTCCACAGCGCCTCCTCCTTCGAGCCGATCCGCGCCGGCAGGCCGGTTTCGCGGGAGACGCCGCACTGTTCCGGCCCGCGCCAGGCCAGCCAGCCGTCCACGGCGGCCCGCGCCGTCCCCCCCGCCGCCAGGCCCAGCGCCAGCCCGGCGGCGAGCCCGCGGAGGCGCGCGCGGACCGGTTGAGGTCCGGCGGAGGAAGCTGCCGCGCCCCGACGCCGGCGCGGCCGTGCAAAAATTGCCATCATGGGGGGCAAGTATTGGCCAGATTTGGAACTTGGCAAATGAAATTGTACCTACACGTACAAATTTCCCGGCTTGCGCCCCGCCGCCACCCGATACAATGGAGGTCGTGACTCCACCGTCACCAACCCAGGGCCAACCCCTCCCCGCACCGGGCCCGCTGCCGGGCGGGGCCGGGGTGCCCCCTGCCCCGCGTCGCCTGCCGCCGCTGTTGCGCCGGGCGTGGTTCAGCTTGAACCAGGCCTTCCGCCGCCGCATCGCGCACCTGCGGTTGACGCCGGACCAGTTCACCGCACTGCGATGGCTGGACGAGGCGGGGTCGGAGGGTCTGCGCCAGCGGGAGCTCATCGCCCAGATGGCCAGCGACCCCAACACCATCGCCTCGCTGCTGCGCCGCATGGAGCGCGCCGGCTGGGTGGGCCGGAGGCCCGAGCCGGGCGATCGCCGCGCCCTGCGGGTCAGGCTCAGCGCGGCCGGGCGCCGGCAATACCAGCGGGCACGGGTCATGGCCCTGGCCTTGCAGGCCGAAGTGTTGGCGGTGTTGCCCGCGCCGGAGCGGGAGCCGTTTCTCGAACGGCTCGAACGGGTGGCGGAGGCGTGCCGGGGGGCCGCGGAGGAAGGAGGGCGAGCCGCGGAGGGTGAGCCCGCGGCCGATCGCAAGCCACTGCTTGCAGAAAGGTCCCCGGCGGCGGGGCAAAGTCCCGACGTCACTCGCCGGCTTGGTCCAGCGCGCGCAGGGCCTCGAGGGCTTCCGGATGCCGGGGGGCCAGTTCGAGCATCTGCTGGAACTCGCGGCGGGCGGAGGCGGGCTGGTCGCTGAGGGCGAACCAGAGGCCGCGTTGGAAGTGCAGTTCGGCGGCCAGGGCGGGCGGGGGAGACTCGCCGGCGTGGCGCGCGGCGCGACTGAGATAAACCTGGGCCAGGACGCGGCCGGTTTCGGTGCGGTGGGTGCGCAGGAAGGCCGCGGCGAGGGTGAGATTGGCCAGGGCATTGTCCCCGAAGCGCTGTTGGGCGGCGACGGCGGTTTCCAACATGGTCTCGAGCTGCCCCTGCTGTTCGAGGGCGCGGGCCAGGAGCAGGCGGTGGCGGGGCGAGTCGTGCTGTGCCAGGCGCTGTCGGCACGCCGCCAGCCGCTCGGCTGCTTCGCGCAGCTCTTGGAGCGCAAAGGTCAGGACCTCCCACGCCAGGTCGTTGGCGGGGTCGAGGACCACGGCGCGGCGCAGGGCGGAGAGGCCGCCGGTGCGGTTGCCGACCAGGAAAAACTGCAGCAGACCGGCCAGGCCGAGGGCGAGCGCGGCCCGACGGGGGCGGGGGTCTTCGGCCAGAAGGTCCAGCCGGTGGAGGGCTTCGCGCAGCACGGTCCGGGAGGCGTCCGGCCATTCACGCCAGAGTTCCGGGCGCAGGCACTCGGCGGGGGAAGGTTGCCCGGCGAGGAGGCCGACCCCGAGGGCTTCTGCCAGGGCCAGGCGTCCCCAGGCCGCGGCGTCTTCGGGCTCCTGTTCCGCGGCCCGGTGCAGGTCCGCGCGTGGGTCAGGATGGAAAAGGGCCAGCAAGAACCGCCGGTCGCCGGGCCGGGCGCTCTCGAGTGTGCCGAGCCGCGCCTCCAACCAGCGGCGGTTGGCGGCCAGCAGGGCGCGGCTCTGGTAAAATTCGGCCGGCGCGGCCTGGGGCGGCTGGGCGGCGGCGAGGAGCGTTTCGGCCTCGGTTTGCCAGCGCCGGGCGCGGTCGGCCTGGTCGGGGCCGGGCGGGGCGTCGGGCCCGGCCGCGGCAGGCAGGGCCAGCAGGTCGGGGGCCAGGGGGTCGGCCCCGGCGACGACGGTCATCACGGCGCGGCCGGAAAGCAGGCGGGCCAGGGGGAGAGTGGGGCGCCAGGGCTCGGGGGCCAGGTCGCGGGCCCGGCGCAAGGCCCGTTCCGCCTCGGCGATTTGGCCCAGGTCGCGGAGGGCCCCGGCGTAGTCGAGCCAGCGGTCGGGGTCCGCGGCGTCCTCGATGCCCTGCTGGTGGAAGGCCTCGACGGCGCGGGTCAGGGCCTGACGGGCGGTCCGGGGTTGGAGGCGGAGCTGGCAGTAGACGCCCCAGCGGAGGAGGAGGCGCGGGTCCTGCGGATGCTCGGCCACCTGGCGCGCCAGTTCCTCGGGGTCGAGGTCAGGGGGAACGACCGGCGGCTTGAGCCGGGGGCCCAGGAAGGGGTGGTACTGGAGGCCGACCTCCAACCGGGCTTCCGGCAGGCGGAGTAATTGTTCCAGGCGCCGGCGGGCATTGACGGGGACGGCAGCAGAGGCGGGCCGGCACGGGCAGGCCACCCAGGCCAGGCCGGTGAGCAGTCCCCGCAGCAGGGCGCGCCGTTTCATGGCCGCCAACATAGCGGCACGCGGGCCGCGGCGCGACGCCGGAGGTGGGGAGGCGGCGCACGTGGTGGCGGCAGGGGGGCGGTGGCCGGCCCCTTGCTTCCGCTTTCGCGGGCTACTACGCTGGGCAGACCCGCTGCGGCGGGGGGCGTTATGAAACGACGATTGCTGTTTTCCGGGCTGGTCCTGGCCCTGGGCGTCAACCTGTTTTTCGGCGCGCAGGTGTATGTGCGTTCGGCCGAGGCGGCGGGCAAGAACGACCTCTACCGGAACCTGCGCCTGTTCTCGCTGGTGCTGGAGCGGGTGCGGCAGGATTACGTGGACGGGGAAAAGCTGACCTATCAGGACCTGGTGTACAGCGCCCTCAAGGGCCTGCTCAACTCGCTGGATCCGCACAGCGAATTTCTCGAACCCAGCCGCTACGGGGATTTCAAGGACGACACCGAAGGGGCCTACGGCGGCGTGGGGCTGAGCATCCGGGCCGGCGGCGATTACCTGACCGTGGTCACGGTGTTCGAGGAAGGGCCCGCCTGGCGGGCGGGCATCCGGGCCGGGGACCAGCTCATCCGCATCGCCGGCCAGTCCGGCTTGCGCATGAGCGACAGCGAGGCGGTGCGGCTGTTGCGGGGGGCGCCGGGGACCGAGGTCCAGGTCACCGTTCGGCGTCAGGACAGTGACGAGACCACCGAGCACGTGCTCAAGCGGGAGGTTATCAAGATCGAGACGGTGCGCGACCTGGACGGCCGGCGGCGGTTCCCGCTGGGGGCCGACCAGATCGGCTATGTGCGGGTGCTGCAGTTTGGCGAGCAGACCACCCCCGAGCTGGAGCAGGCGATCAAGAAACTCCTCGAGGGGGGCATGAAAGGCCTGGTGCTGGACCTGCGGGACAACCCCGGCGGGCTGCTGGACCAGGCGGTCAAGGTCTGCAGCCTGTTTCTGCCGCCCAGGACGCTGGTCGTCAGCACCGAGGGACGCGACCCTGCCGACCGCCGCGAGTACCGCGTGCCCCCCCGTGGCGACCACCACGATTTCCCGATGGTGGTGCTCATCAACGAAGGCAGCGCCAGCGCCTCCGAGATCGTGGCCGGCTGCCTGCAGGACCTGCAGCGCGCGGTCATCGTGGGCGACAAGTCCTTCGGCAAGGGCTCGGTCCAGAGCGTCATCGAACTGCAGGACGGCGCCGCCATGCGCGTGACCACCGCCAAGTACTACACCCCCAGCCACAAGGTCATCCACGAACAGGGCATCACGCCGGACATCGAGGTGAGCCTGACCCGCGAGGAAGAAGAGGCCCTGGCCATCCGCCGCACCCCGGGCTTGATCGAGTCCCCCGAGTACGCCGAGCGCCGCGAGGAGATTCTGGCCGTGCGGGACGGGCAACTGGTGCGGGCCACCGACCTCCTCAAGGGGGTGATGCTGTACCAGCAACGCAACGGCAAGCTGGCCCGCGCCCTGCGCCAGCCCACCTTGCCGCGGCCCTGACCCGCCGGCCCGGACCAGGCGCGGAAGCTGGAGCCAGTTGTCGGATTTGAACCGACGACCGTCCGATTACAAATCGGATGCTCTACCGCTGAGCTAAACTGGCCCCATGCACCTGGACAGTTAACCGTCAGTGCCCCGCGCAAGGCAAGCCGGCAGGCTCTGCGGCCGGCCGGCGTCCGGCGCACGCGCCATGACCTCCCGGCCCGCCATCTCCGTCATTCTTCCCGTCCGCAACGCCGCCACCACCCTGCCCGCGGCCCTCGAGAGTCTGCGCGCGCAAACCCGGCCCGACTGGGAATGCCTGGTGGTGGACGACGGCTCGGATGATGACACCCCCGCCGTGGCCGAAGCCCGGGCCCGGCAGGACCCCCGTTTCCGCCTGCTCCGGACCCCGCCCCGGGGGCTGGTGGCCGCCCTCGAGACGGGGCGGACGGCGGTCCGCGGCCGCTGGCTGGCGCGACTGGATGCCGATGATGTCTGCCATCCGGAACGCCTCGCCGCCCAGGCCGCCGCGTTGGAGGCGGAGCCCTCGCTGGGGGTGGTCAGTTGCCAAGTGGAACACGGTGGGGACCGCCACCGGCAGGGCGGCTACGCCCGCCACGTGGACTGGCTCAACCACCTGCTGACGCCGGAGGCCCTCGCCGCCAACCGGTTCATCGAATCGCCGCTGGCACATCCGTCGGTCATGTTCCGCCGCGAACTGCCGGCCCGGTACGGCGGCTACCGGGCGGGGGATTTTCCCGAGGATTACGAGCTGTGGTTGCGCTGGATGGACGCGGGCGTCCGCTTCCGCAAGGTCCCCCGGCCCTTGCTGGTCTGGACCGACCACCCGGACCGGCTCTCGCGCCGCGACCCGCGCTACCGCCCGGAGGCGTTTGCGGCCGTGAAAGCGCCGTGGCTGGCGCGGGTCCTGCGGCGGACCCTTGCGGGGCGTGCGCTCTGGGTTTGGGGGGCCGGCCGGACCAGCCGGCGGCGGCTGGAGCCGCTGTGGGCCGAGGGACTGAGCCCGGAGGGCTTTGTGGATGTGGACCCGCACAAGTGGGGGCGACATCGCGACGGCCGGTGGGTGGTCGGGCCGGACCGGTTGCCCTCGCCGGCGCAGGCCGTGGTGTTGGTGCACGTGGGCCGGTTGGGGGCGCGGGAGCTCATCCGCGCCCACCTGGCCGCGGCGGGCTACGTCGAGGCGCGGGACTTCTGGGTCGCCGCTTGAACGACCCGGCGTGCCGGCAGGTACGGGGGCAAGGGCGGGCCGGCGCGAGTTCAGTGCATTTCCACTGCGCACGTGCCCAGGCCGCCGCGGGAGTAGTTGAACTGGACGTTGGGATGGTCGGCCAGCAGCGACATGGGCACGGCGGTGTCCACGATCCGCTTCGAGATCATGTAGGCGGTCAGCCGTTGGCCGAAGGGGTTGTCGTGCCGGCCGGCCTGCCAGATCGAGACCTTCTCGGCCTTCCAGGTCTCGACCGGCCCCACGGTGATGGCCCGGGTGGGGACCAGGGCGATGTTGCCGCCGCCGCTGGTGCGGGCGTTCTGGGCCACGGTCAGTGGATGCAGCTTCACCACGCGCGTGGCCAGCTTGCGGTACTCGGCAGGGGGCGGCGGTTGGTCCTTCCAGCGGCCCTTGCGCTCGGGCGGGTCGTTGAAGGCCCAGTGCTTGACGTCGCCCTGGCCGCCCTGCATGACCGCGCAGCGGACGCCGGCATCCCAGCTCTTCCGGTACGGGGCGGTGTCGGCCTTGGGGAAGTGGAGGTGGGCGTCGGGCATTCGCAGTTTCTTGTCCAGGCGGTCGAAGCACAGCTCGCGGTCGGCGCGCTCGAAGGAGAGCGGGTGGGTGACGGGGACCTCGCGGCCGTCCAGGAACCACTCGTCCATGCCCCAGAAGTGGGCCGAGCGGACGTCCAGGCCGAGGGTGTTGACGAGGCGGGCGACCAGGGGCAGTTGCTCGGTGGGGCCGATGGGACCGCAGACGCCCACGGGGTTGTCGTCGGTGCTCTGCCGCCAGGCCTCGACGTACTCGAGGGCCTCGGCCAGGTAGAACTCCTCGAGGGTGTCATAGAGCACGACCTTGAAGCCCGGCCGGCTGAGGCGTTCGAGGTCGCGCGGCGTCAGGCGGGCGACAGCCTCGATGAGCTCGGGGTCCAGGGTGGTGTAGTCCCACCAATCCGGGGCGATGGCGCTGAGTCGGCGTGGCATGGCGGTGAAGATTGCCGCCGAATCTACCGTCGGCCCGCCGGGAGGTGAAGCCGGAACTGCGGGGGGCGGCGGCGTTCCCGACCTTGTCAACCTGCCGGCCCCGGCTACACTCCGGGCCGCACAACACACCCTTGCACATTGAGCCATGAAAAAAAACCCCCGTTCCAGGCAGGCCTTCCCGGATGTCCCCGTGATCCGCTACGAAGGGCCGGACTCGAAGAATCCCCTCGCCTTCAAGTGGTACAATCCCGACGAGCTGGTCGAGGGCAAGCCGATGAAGGACCACCTGCGTTTCTCGGTGGTGTACTGGCACACGCTGCGTGGGACCGGCTCGGACATGTTTGGTGTGGGGACCTGGCAGCGGCCGTGGGAGGACGGCACCAACTCCCTGGCCATGGCCCTCAAGCGCGTGCCGGTGCTTTTCGAGTTTTGCCAGAAGCTGGGCGTGCCCTTTTACGCCTTCCATGACCGGGACGTGGCTCCCGAGGGCCGGAACCTGGCCGAGACCAACAAGAACCTCGACCGCGTGGTCAAGGAGATGAAGAAGCTCCAAAATGACACCGGCATCGGCCTGCTCTGGGGCACCGCCTGCCTGTTTGCCCACCCCCGCTACATGCACGGGGCGGCCACCAGTTGCAACGCCGACGCCTTCGCCTACGCCGCCGCCCAGGTCAAAAAGGCCATCGAGGTCACCCACGAACTGGGCGGGGCCGGCTACGTTTTCTGGGGCGGCCGCGAGGGCTACACCACCCTGCTCCACACCGATCTGAAGCGGGAAATGGACCACCTGGGCGCCTTCCTCCACATGGCCGTGGACTGGAAGAAAAAGATCGGCTTCAAGGGCCAGTTCTACATCGAACCCAAGCCCAAGGAGCCCACCAAGCACCAGTACGACTCCGACGCCGCGGCCTGCCTGAATTTCCTGCGCCAGTACGACCTGTTGAAGGACTTCAAGCTCAACCTCGAGACCAACCACGCCACCCTGGCCGGCCACACCATGCAGCATGAACTGGAAGTGGCCGGTGCCGCCGGCGCGCTCGGGAGCATTGACGCCAACACCGGCGACCTGCTCCTGGGCTGGGACACCGACCAGTTCCCCACCGACCTGTACCTGACCACCCAGATCATGCTCACCATCCTCAAGTACGGCGGCTTCACCACCGGGGGGACCAACTTCGACGCCAAGGTCCGCCGCGAAAGCTTCGAGCCGGTGGACCTGTTCCACGCCCACATCGGGGGCATGGACGCCTTCGCCCGTGGCCTGAAAATCGCGGCCAAAATCCGCGCCGACGGCCGGCTGGCCAACTTTGTGAAAGGCCGCTACGCCTCCTGGGACGGCGGCATCGGCCAGCAAATCGAGCAGGGCAAGGTCGGCTTCGAGGAACTCGAACAGTACGCCTTGAAGATGGGCGAGGTGCGCACCAACCAGAGCGGCCGCCAGGAGATGCTCGAAAACCTCCTCAACGAGTTCATCTGAGCAACCGCCCCGCTGCAGCCACCGCCACGGCGCTTCCCGTTCGAGCCCGCGGGCGGGCATGACCGCCCTGTCGCCCCGACGCCTTCGGGGGCGGTCGGTTGAACCCCGTCGCCAGTCGCCCGCTCTGCGCGCCGTCGTGCCCCCCGGCCGGTGGTGGCTCCTAAACCGTCACCGCCGTGCCGCTGACAGTGACCATGAGCATGCTGCCCTGGCCGCCGACGGTTTCGTAGTCGAGGTCCACGCCGACGACCGCGTTGGCGCCGAGTTCCGCCGCGGCGTTTGTCATCTCCTCGATGGCGGTCAGGCGTGCGTCCCGGAGGACCTTTTCGTAGGCCCCCGAGCGCCCGCCCACGATGTCGCGGATGCTGGCAAACAGGTCGCGAAAGAGGTTGGCGCCGACAATGGCCTCACCGGTGACGATGCCGTGGTACTGGCGGATGGTCCGCCCCTCAACCGTGGGAGTGGTGGTCACGATCATGGAAGGGAGTGTGCCACCGCACTCCCGCGCGGCGAGTGGAACCTGACCCCGCGTTTGGAATCGCCCCGGAGCGGCGAACGGGTCCCCCCCGCACGGCGGGTCGGGAAGGGGCTCCTCGCGGCCGGGTCGGCCGTGCTCGGGCCGCGGCGGGGTACTGCGGCGGGCTGGCGCCCTGAAGCGGGGCGGGCCGCTCAGTCCCGTTCGACGCCGCTGGTCCAGTACTGGCGGAGCTGCTCCGGCGGGGGGACCTTGAAGGGCCGGACAATGCGGAAGCCGACCCACGGGGCGTCCGAATGCCACCAGATGCTCTTGGGCAGTTGGGGGTCGCGCATCTTCCAGGCGCGCTCCGAGCCGCGCCGGGCCGCGCTGCGGAGGCGCTCGGGCGGGTCATCGTAGGAGCCGCCGCGCACGACGTGCGGGTAGGGGACGGTGGCCTTGTACCAGGGGTCCACCACGCCAACCTTTTCCATGACCCTGGCGTAGTCGGGGACGTACTCGTCCAGGCACCATTCCCAGACGTTGCCGTGCATGTCATGCAGGCCCAGGGGGTTGGGCTTTTTGCGGCCGACCTTCTGGTACTTGAAGTCGCTGTTTTCCTCGAACCAGGCGTACTGGTCGAGCTGGGCGGGGTCATCCCCGAAGGAATAGGCGATGGTGGTGCCGGCGCGGCAGGCGTATTCCCATTCCGCTTCGGTGGGCAGGCGGTAGAAGTGGCCGGTCTTGGCGCTGAGCCAGTGGCAGTACTTGTTGGCCGAGTGCTGGGTCATGCAGATGGCGGGGTAGCCGTCGCGGCCCATGCCGAAGCTCATTTCGGTGTACGGCTTGGAGGGCCGGGACACCGCGTCGGAGACCTGGTTGATGGCCTCTTCGACGGGGAACTCGGTGCGGAGTTTCTTCTCGTCGTCCGGGTACAAGAACAGTTCGTACTCATTCCAGGTGACCTCGAACTTGCCAATCCAGAAGGGGGAAACGGTGACCTTGTGGCGCGGGCCCTCGTCCGGTTTGCGGCCCGGTTCGTTTTCGGGGCTGCCCATCTCGAATTCGCCGCCGGGCACGGGGATCATGACGTAGGTCACCTGGGTGCCGGGGATGGTGTTGGTGTAGGGGCGCATGTCGCGGGGGTCGCGCAGGGCCTCCTTTTCCAGGGTGGCAAGGATGCGCTTCCAGATTTGGGGTACGGTGGCGTCGTCGTTGTCGGCCATCGAGCCGATCTTGCCGTACAGGCCGGCCACGCAGGCGCCCTCCTTCCAGGTGTAGGCCTGGGCGTGGGTGGTGTACTTCGAGTAGTCGGGCGCCTCGAACAGCAGGAAGCCCGCTTCCAGCGCCACGGCGCCAAAAAACAGGTCGCCCGTGTGGGGGGCCAGGGTCTGGACGGAGCCTGGGGCGGCGTCGAGGTCCCAGGTGAACAGCTCCGCCCCCTCACCCTTGCCCCAGAGCACCAGCAGGCGGTCGGCGGCCGCGTCGCCGGGCACGGCCAGGGCCAGTTTGATGGGTTTGCCCAGGTCAAACGAGCGCACCGGCCCGAGCGTGGCGCTGTCGGGGCCGACGCTTTCCACCGCCGCCGCCAGGAGCCGCGATTCGCCCGGCTGGTAGAAAAGCAGGTCGGCCTCCGGCCGCCCGCGGAAGTGGCCCACCCCCCAGGCGGCGTCCCTGGGCAGGCCGCCCTCGACGCCGGTGATGAGCCGGGGTTCGGCGCCGGAGAAATCGGCCACCACCCAGCGGCTGTCGCTTTCGCCCGGCAGGATGCCGGCAGCCCACTCGGGGCCGTCCCGCTTGAGGGGCACGCGGTTGAGCCGGACCGCCTGGTGCTCGAGCGGGTTTTCTGCAACCACCGTGGCCTGGCCGGGGCCGCTGCCGTTGCGCAGCAGGGAGGCTTTGAAGGGTTCGGGGTCGTTGTAAATGCTGACCACCAGCAGATCGTGCAACGGGGTGGCGCCCTCAGCGCCAATTTCGGTGGCCAACACGCTGTGCGGTCCCAGCAACTCGAAGGGGATGGGAACCGGCGGGCTGATCTGGCCGGCCTGGGCGAGTTCCACCGCGGCCAACTGGTTGGCGTCGGCCGCCGCCGCGGCCAGGGCATCGCGGTCGGGCGCGAAGAGCCGGCCCACGGTCAGCCCGGTCAGGTCCTTCACGCCGCAGAGCCGGTTGTCAGCCCACTGGAAGGAGCCGTCCGGCTGCGCGTAGCCGGGACGGACCTTGCCGCTGGCGCGGTCCACCACCACCACGTCGGTCCGCCCGTCGCCGTTCCAGTCGCCGGTGCTGAAAAATTCGCGTTCGGTCTCCCAGACGAAACCCGCGGCGGCGGCGGTTCCCATCAGAGCGGCCGCCCAGCCGGCAGACACCCGCGCGGGTCGGAATAGGTTCAAAGCTCGCATGACACGGTTTTGTTTGCGCGGGACTGTCCGGGGCGCCGGTGCAAATGTCAATGCAACGGGCTCCCCGCGCAGGGGTGGCCACGCCGCCTCTGGCGGGGCGGGGGCGGCCGATTTGACAAGCGCCCGGACGATGCGACCTTGGCTGCGAATCCATGAACCGGGCCCAACCGACGCCTGCCGGTGCAGGTGTGCCCGGTTCGTCAACCTGAACTCCGCGAACCTGCCATGCACTCCTGCCGCCTCCCCTGGCGCCCCGTCACGGCCTGCGGTGCCGCGCTCCTCGCCCTGCCGCTCCTGGCCGCGCCCATCCCCAAGCTCTTCAACACCGGTGTGGACGACACGGGGGCGCCGTTGCCCAACGCGACGGTGGACCCGCATTACACCCTGATCGAGAGCCCGGACGCCGAGCATCCCGGGCCGCAGACCTTCACCCTCGAGGCCGGCTGGCCGGTAGCGCCTGCCGGGCCATGGGTGGCGGACAGTGCCGTCTCGCGCTGGATCGCCCCCCGCGCCCGCCAGAGCACCGGCAACGCCCCCGGCACCTACACTTACCGCACCACCTTTGACCTCACCGGCTTTGACCCCGGCAAGGCCCGCATCACCGGCCGCTGGACCTCGGACAACAGCGGGGTGGACATCGTGCTCAACGGGACATTTCTGGGGCTGAGCCACGGCGGCAATTTCGGTCAGTTCCATGACTTCACCATCGAGTCCGGGTTCGTCGAGGGCACCAACACCCTGGACTTCATCGTGTTCAACGCCGGCGACGCCGTGAACCCCACCGGCCTGCACGTGGAAATGGTCGGCACCGTCGAAATCGCCGGCGAACCGCCCCGCCTCCTCAGCGCCCCCACCGGCGGGACCTACGTGGTGGGCGATGACGTCACCTTGAGTGTGGTGGCCGACGGCACGCCGCCGTTGACCTACCAGTGGCGGCGCAACGGCGCGGACCTGCCGGGGGCCACGGAGGCGACGCTGACCCTCACGGGCATCACCCTGGACCAGGAGGGGGATTACACGGTGGTGCTCCGCAACGCCGTGGGCGAGCTGACCAGCCCGGCGGTCCGGGTGACCGTGCTCGAACCGTTGCCGGGCCTGTTCAACACCGGCGTGGACGACCAGGGTTTTGTCCTGTTCGACGGCGCGGAGGACCCGCACTACCGGCTGGTGGTCAACCCCGACGACCCGAACGTGACCGTGCCGCTGGTCCAGGATTCCACCGTCTTCCCCATCGTGGCCGGGCCGTGGGTGGCCAACTCGGACACCTCGGCCTGGATCGGCCCGCGCTTCGAGACCAGTGCCGCCGCCGGCGGGGATTACGTCTATGAATTGGAGGTGGACCTGACCGGGTTCGATCCGCGCACGGCCTTCATCGCCGGGTTCTGGGCCACGGACAATGCCGCGCAACTGCTGCTGGACGGCGGCCCCACCGGCCTCAGCAACGCCGGTAACTTCGACACCCTCTCCCCGTTCCGGCTCGAGGGTCTGTTTCTGACCGGCAAGAACAAGCTCCAGTTTCGGGTCAACAACGCCGGCACCGGCTACACCGGTCTGCGTGTGCAGGGCCTGCGCGGCGGCGCCCGCCGCGGTACCGCCGGCGATGTCCCCCGCATCATCTCCCAGCCGGCCGGCGGCCTGTTGCTGACCGGCGAAAGCCTCACCTTGTCCGTCCTGGCCGACGGCGCCCGCCCCCTCGAGTACCTGTGGCGCAAGAACGGCGGCGACCTGGCCGGGCGCACCGACCCCGAGTTGCGCCTGGAAAACGTGACGCGGGGCGATGCCGGTGACTACACCGCGGTCATCCGCAACTTCGCCGGCGCCGTCACCAGCGTGGTGGCCACCGTGACCGTCCTCAATCGCGTGCCGGGGGTCTTCAGTACCGGCGTGGATGCCGCCGGGACAGTCCTGCCCGATGGCGAGATGGACCCGCATTACCGGTTGGTGGTCAATGCCACCGACCCGCAGTCGCAGAATGCTTTCGTCCACGACTCGACCATCTTTCCCATCGTGACCGGCCCGTGGGTGGCCAACACCGACCGCTCGAAATGGATTGCCCCGCTAACTAATTCCGGTGCTGCGGCCGGGGGCGATTATGCCTACCGCACCAGCTTCGACCTCACCGGCTTTGATCCGGCCACGGCGGTGCTGATGGGAAGCTGGGCCACCGACAACCTCGGCACCGACATCAAGCTCAACGGCGTCAGCACCGGCCTGGCCAACTCCGTCCAGTTCGGGGCCTTGACCCCCTTCACCCTCTCGACCGGGTTCATCGAGGGCGTCAACACGCTCGAGTTCCACCTCAACAACTCCGACCCCGTGACCGGCTACACCGGCCTGCGGGTGGACAACCTCCGCGTGGGCGCCCGGCCCGTGGCGGGCGCCTCTCCCAGCCTCGCGGTCCGCCGCGAGGGGGGCAACGTGGTCATCGCCTGGCCGGCGGCGGCCGCCGGTTACCGGTTGTACGGCTCGCCGGCACTGGGACCGGCCGCGACCTGGACCCTCGTCAACCTCACCCCCGCCACGGAGGGCGACCGCCTGGTGGTGACGCTGGCACCCACCGGCACCACGCAGTTTTTCCGGCTGCAGCGCTAGGGTCCGGCTGTCGCCAATTCACCTCCATCGGCCGGCGGTAGCGTTTCCGCCGGTCTTTTTTTGACCGGGGGCGCCGGCGCGGCCAGACTCTCCCCATGACTCCGTGCCTTCCTTCCGCCCCGACGTCGGGACAAACCCGCGCCGCCACGCCGCGTCCTGTTCTTGCGGTCGCCGGATACCTGCTTGTAACGGTGCTCACGGCGGCCGACCCCCTGGACGTCAGCCGCGCCCCCGCCAAGGTCCAACCCGCCGTGCCGCCCAAGGCCAGGCCGTTCAGCCTGCACGACGTGCGGGTGACCGGCGGCCCGTTCAAGACCGGCCAGGACATCGCCGTGGCCTGGCTGCTGAGCCTCGAGCCGGACCGGTTCCTCGCCAACTTCCGCAAGGAAGCCGGCCTCCCCCCCAGGGCCGAGCACTACGGCGGCTGGGAACGACAGACCATCTCGGGTCACTCCGCCGGCCATTACCTGAGCGCCTGCGCCCTGGCCTGGGCCGCCACGGGCAACGAGGAGTTCCGCCGCCGCGTGGACTACCTCGTGGACGAGCTGGCCGAATGCCAGCGCGCCCACGGCGACGGCTACGTGGCCGCCATCCCCGGCGGCAAGCGGGCCTACGCCGAGGTCGCGGCCGGGAACATCCGCTCCGCCGGCTTCGACCTCAACGGCCTCTGGGTGCCCAACTACAACCTGCACAAACTCTTCGCCGGTCTGCGGGACGCCTGGCGCCTGGCCGGCAATGCCCGGGCCCTGGAAGTCGCCCGCGGCCTGGCCGACTGGTTCGAGCGCACCCACGCCCAGCTCACCGACGAACAAATGCAGCGCGTGCTCGCCTGCGAGCACGGCGGCATCAACGAAACCTTCGCCGATCTCTACGCCGACACCGGCGACGAGCGCTACCTGCGCCTGTCCCGCCGCTTCCACCACCGCGCCATCCTCGAACCGCTGGCCCGCGGCGAGGACATCCTCCCCGGCAAACACGCCAACACCCAGATTCCCAAGCTCACCGGCCTGGCCACCCGCTACGAACTGGCCGGCGATCCCACCGACCGCGCCGCCGCCGATTTCTTCTGGCAGCGCGTGGTGTACCACCACAGCTACATCACCGGCGGCCACTGCGACCACGAGTACTTCGGCCCCCCTGGCCGGCTCAATGATCGCCTCAGTCCCGCCACCACCGAGACCTGCAACGTGTACAACATGCTCAAGCTCACCCGGCATGTCTTCGGATGGAATCCCGACGCCGCCGTGGCCGACTTCTACGAACGCGCCCTGCTCAACCACATCCGCGCCACCCAGCACCCCGACGGCCGCGTCATTTACAACCTCTCCCTCCAGCCCGGCCACCACAAGGAGTACCAGCCCCTGCGCGACGCCTGGACCTGCTGCATGGGCACCGGCATGGAAAACCACGTTCGCTACGGCGACGGCATCTACTTCCACGATGACGCCGGCCTCTGGGTGAACCTCTACCTGCCCAGCGAGCTCAACTGGCGCGCCCGCGGCCTGAAGGTGCGACTGGAGACCGACTGGCCCTTCGCCGACACCGCCACCCTCACCTTCACCGGCGAGCAACCGCAGGAGTTCACCCTCCGGCTGCAGCAGCCGCACTGGGCGCGGAGCGGCTTCACCGTGCGTGTCAACGGCACGGAACATCCCCTGAGCAGCCGGCCCTCCAGCTACGCGGAGGTGCGCCGGACCTGGCGCAGCGGCGACCGCGTCGAGGTCCGCTTCCCCATGTCCCTCCGCACCGAGGCCATGCCGGACAACCCGAACCGCATCGGCATCTTTTACGGCCCCACCCTGCTCGCCGCCGACCTCGGCCCGGTGGACCAGCCGGAGGCCGGTCAGCCCGGCTTCGTGCCGGTGCTGCTCGCCGAAGGCCGACCGGTGACCGAGTGGGTCAAGCCCGTTTCACTCGCGGCGCTGACCTTCAAGACCGAGGGCGTCGGCCGGCCGCGGGACGTCGAACTCGTGCCGTTTTTCAGTCTCCACGACCGCCGTTACACCGTGTACCTGGACCTCTTCACCGAGGCCGAATGGTCGAAGCGCCAGGCCGACATCCGCGCCGAACAGGAACGCGAGGCGCGGCTGGCGGCCCGCACGCTGGACGTGCTGCGCATCGGCGAAATGCAGCCCGAGCGCGACCATCGCCTGCGCGGGGAGCGCACCAGCGCCGGCGAGGCCTTCGGCCGCCGCTGGCGCCACGCCACTGACGGCGGCTGGTTCGCCTTCGAGCTGCGCGTGGACCCCGCTCACCCGGTCGAACTGCTCTGCACCTACTGGGGCGGGGACGGCGGCGGCTACCGCGAGTTCGACGTGCTGGTGGACGGCACCCGCATCGCCACCCAGAAGCTCGAACAGAACGCCCCCAACCGCTTCTTCGACGTGGCCTACCCCATCCCCCCCGAGCTGAGCCGCGGCAAGGACCGGGTCACCGTCCGCTTCCAGGCCCACCCCGGCAAGTGGGCCGGCGGCCTGTTCGGCGTGCGCACCCTGCGGGCGGAGGCGCCGTAAGGCCAACCCCTCAGGCGGCGGGACAGGGACCGGCCGCGGGCAGGAGCGGCCGCAGCGGACAGGCGGCGCAGCGCGGCTGGCGGGGGTGGCAGAACTCCTTGCCCACGGCCACCAGTTGGGCGTGGTAATCCTGCCAGTAATCCAGCAGCGCGGCGGCGGGCCGGTGCTTCAGCGCGGCGGTGCAGAGCCGCTGCACGGTGTCGTAATCGGCCCCCTGGGCGCACCAGCCGTGTCGGGCAAAGATGCGGCGCGTGTAGGCGTCCACCACGAACACCCGCTGGCCGCCGGCATAAAGCAACATGCTGTCGGCCGTCTCGGGGCCGATGCCGTGCAGGGCCAGCAAGCGCGCCCGTGCCTCCGCCAGTGTCCCGCCCAGCATCCGTGCCAGGTCGCCGTCCCACTCGTGCACCAGCGCGGCCAGGAAGGCGCGCAGCCGCCGGGCCTTGACATTGAAGTAACCGGCCGGGCGGATCAGGGCCGCCAGCCGGGCCGGGGGCAGGGCCAGCAGGCGGCGCGGTTCAAGCACCCCGGCAGCTTTCAGGTGGGCGATGGCGCGCTCGACGTTGGCCCAGTTGGTGTTCTGGGTGAGGATGGCGCCGACGCAGACCTCGAAGGGGGTCTCGCCCGGCCACCACCCCTGATGGCCGAAGCGCCGGCGCATCAGACCGTAGGCCCGGCGCAGGGCCGCGGTGAGGTGGCGGTCCGGCGGGGCGGCGCTCATGCGACCGGCCCGCCGTTGCCGCCCAGTTCGAGGGTGGGGCTGCGATGGTCCTGGGAGGTGGTTTCCACCCGGACATGGGT
Source organism: Verrucomicrobiales bacterium (assembly GCA_037439785.1). GTDB lineage: Bacteria > Verrucomicrobiota > Verrucomicrobiia > Limisphaerales > J093 > DSVZ01. Next base: position 38,148 of record JBBIVJ010000021.1, read on the forward strand.
GGCGCCCAGCGCCTGCAGGCGGGTCGAGACGGTGCGGAAGGCCAGCTCGGGGCGGTTGCAGTCGCGGCTCAAATGCCCCAGATACAGGTGGCGGAGGTCGGCGGAGAGGATTTGGCCGGCCACCTCGGCGGCGGCGTCGTTCGAGAGGTGGCCGTGGCGGCTGAGGATGCGTTGTTTGACGCTCCAGGGGCGTTTGGGGTCGTCCTGGAGCAGGCGCACGTCGTGATTGGTTTCCAGGACCAGGACGTGCGCCGGCCGCACCCGGTCGAGCACCAGCCGGGAGGCGTGGCCGAGGTCGGTGAGGAAGCCGATGTTGCCGGCGACGGTGCGCAGCAGGAACCCAACCGGGTCCTGGGCATCGTGCGGCACGCTGAAGGTCTCCACCTGCACGTCCCCCAGCTCGAAGGCGGCGCCGGTCTGAAACAGGCGCGCAGGCAGGCGGGTTTCCAGGAGCTGCTCGACCGCCTCGCGGGTCTCCGCGTTGCAGTAAATGGGAATCTGGAGCCGGGCCCCCAGCATGGCCAGGCCCTGGATGTGATCGCTGTGCTCGTGGGTGAGCAGGATGCCATCCAGCGTTTCCGGCGAACGTCCCAGCTCGGCCAGGCGCTGGCGAATCTGGCGGGCGCTGAAGCCGGCATCAATCAGGAGCCGGGTCTGGTCGGTTTCGAGGTAGGCGCAGTTGCCGCCGGAACCGCTGCCGAGGATGGTGAACCGCACGGGCACGGGGGCGACGTTAGGCCGGGGCGCGGTCCGGTCAACGGAATTGCTCGCCCCGGCGGCGGCCATCTTCTCCACCGGTTGACGCCGCCGGCAAGCCCCCTGCCGGGTAGCCGCCGCGGGAATGCGGCGGACCCTCGCTCCGCCGGCTCACGCCGGCGGTCACCCGTCTGCGGCCGCCGTTTTGGGGTTTTCCCTGCCGACCGGGGGAGGTAAGTTGGCGGGCACCTGCCGTGGGTCCGGAACCAACGGCCGGCATCGCATTGTTTCTATGGCCGGACACAGCAAATGGGCGAAGGTGAGGCATTTCAAGGGCGCAATTGATGCCCGGCGCGCGCGCCTCTTCGCCAAGCTTTCCCGCGAGGTCACCATCGCCGCCAGGCTCGGCGGGGGGGACCCGGACCTGAACCCGCGGCTGCGCCTGGCCCTGCTCAAGTGCCGCGCGGCCAACATGCCCTCGGACAACATCGAGCGCGCCATCAAGAAGGGCACCGGCGGCGGCGAGACCGGCACCTTCGAGGACCTCCTGTACGAGGCCTTCGGCCCCGGCGGCGTCGCGTTGCTGATCGAGGTGAGCACCAACAACCGCAATCGGACCGCGGCCGAGGTGCGCAGCCTGCTCACCCGCCACGGCGGCACCATTGCCACCGCCGGCGCCGTCAGCCGCCTGTTCCAGCGCCAGGGGCAGATCATCGTGACCCGCGACGCCGCCGAGGAGGACCGTCTGATGGAAATCGCGCTCGAGGCGGGGGCGACGGACTTCCGCGTCGAGCCCGAAGGGTATGAAATCCTGACCGAGCCGGCGCAGTTCGAGGCGGTACACTGCGCGGTCGAGGCCGCCGGCATCAAGCCGGTCAGCGCCGCCGTGACCTACCTGCCGCTGAGTCCACTGCCGGTGAACGACCCGGTCACGGTGACGGCATTGGACCAGTTGGGGGAAGCCCTCGAAGACCACGACGACGTCAAGGAGGTCTTCACCAACGCGGCTTGCCCCGCCGAGGCGGTTTGATGGCCGGTCCCCGGCAAGTCCCGGCAGGTGGGAACCCGTGCGCGGGCCGGGCGCCGGGTCAGGCCGCCCCCCCCGCCGGCTGGGCGACGTGGCTGTTGCGGGGGCTGGCGGACGCCGTGTACCGCCACCCGCGGCTGTTCTTCTATCCCCAGGCGCTGGCGTTCCTGGTCGCGCTGTTGTTCCCGGTCTGGCGGCTGGAATTCGACACCAACCGCAATCGCCTGGTGGGCGAGGACAAGGTGTACCACCAGGCGTACCTGAAGTACCGGCGCGAGTTCGCCGCCCAGGACGAGCTGGTGGTGCTGGTCGAGAGCGAGGACATCGAGAAAAACCGCCAGTTCGTCGAGCGGCTGGGCGCGCGGCTGGAGGCCGAGACCAACCTCTTCACCGACATCTTCTTCAAGGGCGACCTCAAGCTCATGGGGCCCAAGGCGCTGTTGTTCATCACCAACCACACCCTGCTGGAGGACATGGCCCAGCGGCTCCGGGAGGCCCGGCCGGTACTGAACCACTTCGCCCAGGTCACCAATCTCAACGCCCTGTTCCAGACCGTCACCGCGCAGTTCCGCAACGCCGCGCGCCAGCCGGAGGCCGCCGACCCCTCCCTGCTCGACAGCCTGCCCGCCCTGGGCCGCATCGCCTCCCAGGCCGCCGAGGCCCTCTCCCGGCCCGGCCCGCCCCCCTCTCCCGGCATCACCGCGCTGTTCGGGGGGGGCGAGCAGGCCGAGCAATCGCTCTACCTCACCTTTGCCAGCAACCGCATCTACCTGGTGACCGCCCGCCCCCGCACGGAGGCGCTCAACGAACCGGCCGTGCACCGCCTGCGCGCCCTGCTGGAGCAAACCCGCGCCGAAGTGCCCGGCGTCAACGCCGGCCTCACGGGCGGACCGGTGCTCGAGGTGGACGAGATGGCCCAGGCGCAGCGGGACACCACGCTGGCCTCGGTCGTGGCGCTGGGCCTGTGCGCGTTGCTCTTCATCTATGGCTATCAGGAAACCGGCCGCCCCATCAAGGCGGTGGCCTGCCTGCTGGTGGGCCTGGCCTACACCCTGGCCTATGCCACCGCCATCATCGGCCACCTGAACCTGCTGACCATCACCTTCCTCCCCATCCTGATCGGCCTGGCAATTGACTTCGGCATCCACCTGGTCAGCCGTTACGAGGAGGAACTGCGCGCCGGCCACCCCGAGCGGGCCGCCCTCGAGACCGCCCTGGTCCAAACCGGCCGCGGCATCTTCACCGGCTGCCTCACCACCGCCGGCGCCTTCCTGGCCATGGGCCTGACCGATTTCAAGGGGGTCAGCGAAATGGGCCTGATCTGCGGCGGCGGCCTGATCCTGTGCCTGATCCCCATGCTCACCTTGCTGCCGGTGCTATTGCTGCGCGGCCGGCAAAACCTCCTGGACCACGCCCCCGCCGCGCGCCCCGACGCCCGGACCCGCCTGGAACGACTCTGGCTGGAGCGGCCGGTCCTGACCCTCGGCCTGGCCGCCACCCTGACCCTGGCGGCCGCCGCCGGCCCGGGCCGCATGCGGTTCGATTACAACCTGCTCAACCTCCAATCCGCCGGTCTGCCCGCGGTGGTGTACGAGCACAAGCTCCTCGCCCACGCCGGCCGCTCGGTCATCTTCGGCGTCGTCACCGCCGGCTCGCTGGAGGAGGCGCGGGACCTGCAAACCCGCCTCGAAGCCCTGCCCTCGGTGGCGGGCGTGGACTCGATGGTCAACTACCTGACCGAGGACCAGACCGAACGGCTGGCGCTGGTCCGGCAGATTCGGGCCTGCCTGCTGGGCCTGCGCTTCGCCCCGGTGGACCCCGAGCCGGTCAACCTGCCCGCCCTGCGCCAGACCCTGCGCCTGCTCCAGGCCTACCTCGGCCTGGGGGCCAGCCTTTCCGACCGCGGCGGCGAGGAGGCGGTGGGCGACACCTTGCGCGAGGTCCGCACCGCCGTGGCCGGGCTGCTCGACGCCCTGGCCCGGGCCGAGCCCGAGGCGGCGGCCCGTCAGCTCGGCACCTTTCAGCGCGCGCTCCTGCACGACCTTCAGAACACCCTCCGCGCCATCCGGGATCAGGATGACTCCGGCCCGCTGCGGCCCGAGGACATCCCCGCCCCGCTGCGACACCGCTTCATCAGCAAGTCCGGCGACCGGTTCCTGCTCCAGGTCAACCCCCGCTCCAACGTCTGGGAACGCGTGCCGCAGGAGGTCTTCGTGCGCGAGTTGCGTCAGGTGGCCCCCGACGCCACCGGCGAGCCGGTCCAGCTCTACGAGTACACCACCCTGCTCAAGGACAGTTACGTCGAGGCGGCCTGGTACGCCCTGGCCGCGGTGGCCGTGCTGGTCTGGCTGCACTTCCGCCGCGTCGGAGCGGTCCTGCTGGCCCTGTTGCCGGTGGGTCTGGGCATGCTCTGGCTGGCGGGCGCCCTGGGATGGCTGGGGCAACCGTTCAATCCCGCCAACATCATGACCCTCCCCCTGGTGGTGGGCATCGGCGTCACCAACGGCATCCATGTGCTCAACCGCTTCGCCGAGGAGCGCTCCCCCACCATCTTCGGCCGCAGCACCGGCAAGGCCGTGCTGCTCTCGGCCCTGACCACCGTGGCCGGCTTCGGCAGCCTGATGCTGGCGGACCACCGCGGCATCGCCAGTCTCGGCCTGGTGATGTCGGTCGGTACCCTGGCCTGTCTGGTGGCCGGCGTGGTGGTCCTGCCCACCCTGTTGCAGGTGCTGGTCCGCCGCGGCTGGCGGTGGAACCGGCCGGCCCCCCCCGCGGGTCCGGCCGCCGGCGCACCGGCGGACACGGCCCCTGGTCAGCCGGCGCGCCGCGGAGCGGCGGCGGAACGCGTCACTTGAATTCCGCCCCCGTTCGGCGCAAAACCTCCGCATGAATCTCCCCCTGCTCCGATGGGCAGCAGCCGTGGTGCTGGGACTGGGCGGGCTGACGCGGCTCCCCGCTCCGGCCGCGGCCGCCGGGGACGTCGCGGCGGGGCGGGTGCGGATCACGCCGGTGGCCAGCGACGAGCTGCTCGCCAACCCCGGCATGGGCTGGCAGACCTTTCACCGTTTCGCCGACGAGGACCCCCACCTCCAGGGCCTGCCCAGCGCCAGCGCCTACTTCCGCTTCTACTGGCGCGAAATCGAGCCCGAAGACGGTCGGATTGATTACGCCCGTTTCGATGCGCTCCTCGACCGCGCCCGCCGGGCCGGACAAAAGCTGGCCCTCCGGGTGATGTGCACCGGCTCGAGTGCTTACCTGGATGTGCCGGCCTGGCTGAAGGAGCAGGGTTGCGCCGGCTTCGAGTTCACCTACGAGGGGCGGCGGCACTGGGTGCCGGACTTCGCCGACCCGCGCTTTCAGGAAAAACACTTCCGCCTCATTCGGGAACTGGGCCGGCGCTACGACGGCCATCCGGACCTCGACCTGGTGGACATCGGCTCGGTGGGCTTGTGGGGCGAATGGCACATGAGCGGCACCCGGCTGGCGGACAGCGACCGCCCGGTGCCGATGCCCGCGACCGACCTGCTCCAGGCCGTTATCCACGCCTGGTGCACGGCCTTCCCGCGGACCGCCAAGGTGGTCCTGATCGGCAGCGAGGAGGGGATGCGGCGAACGGTGCGGGACCGTCTGGGCTGGCGCGCGGACTGCCTGGGCGATCTGGGCGGCTTTTCCCGGACGTGGAACCACATGGAGCATTTCTACCTCCAGCAACTGGCCAAAACCGGCGCCGGGGAGGCCTGGAAAACCGGCCCGGTCGCCTTCGAGACCTGCTGGGACATGCGCAAGTGGCAGGAGGCCGGCTGGGATATCCGGTTCATCTTCGACTACGCCCTGCGCTGTCACGCCAGTTACGTGAACAACAAATCGGCGCCGCTGCCGGCCGGCACCCGGCCGGAGGTCGAACGCCTCCTGCGCCGGCTGGGGTACCGCCTGGTCCTGCGCGCGGTCGAGCATCCGGCCCGCGTGCCGCCGGGCGTACCCCTGACGCTCACGTTGGACTGGGAAAACGTGGGCGTGGCCCCGCCGTACCGCGACGACCGCCTCGCCCTCCGCCTGCGCCCGCACGCGGGCGGGGGACCGCCGTGGGTGTGGGTGTCCGAGACGACCATCCGGGGCTGGTTGCCGGGAGCGCATCGCACGGCGCTGACCTTTGACGTACCGGTCTCGCTGCAACCCGGCCGGTACGAGCTGGCCCTCGGCGTGGTGGATGCCATCCGCCGGCAGCCGGTCGTGCGCCTGGCCATTCTCGGTCGCGACGCCGAAGGCTGGTACCCGCTGGGCCCCCTCGACATCTCGCCCCCGTGAACCCCCGCCAGACCAGCAGAACGGCCGAGCGGGCGCGGGTTATTCGGGACACACGCTGCCCGCGCCGGCGGGTTACTGGCCCATTGACCGGGCCGGCGCAATTCGGGACCCTCGATTCATGCAGATCTTGCCGACAGCCCTGAACTGTTGTCCACCGGCCACGGTCAGCGCGGGCCCTGCCCCATGCCCACAAACCTTTGAGTAACCCATGAAAACCTCCTTCCCATCCCGGCGCCGCCGGGTCCGGGGGGCCGCGCCGGCGGCGCTGAGCGTCCTGGTCCTGGTGGGCGTGGCCGGGGGCATCACCAGTTGCGGCCGTTCCGGCGGCGGGACGGGCGAGGCACCGGCCGCGGGGGCCTCGGCGGCGGCGCAGGAGGAGACTGGCCGGCTGTTGAGCGAGCTGACCCAGCAGGTCCGCAAGTACAGTGTCGAGCAGCGGCAACCGCCCGCGAGCCTGGACGACCTGGTGGCCCGCGGCTACCTGAAGGAGCTGCCCGCCGCTCCGGCCGGCAAGCGCTTTGTCATCACCAAAAACCTCCAGGTCGAACTGGCCAACCGCTGACCCAGGCCATGTCCGCCTCCTGCGCCTTCCGCACCCCGTCGTGCCCGCCGCCGCGCGGCGGCCGGGCCTTCACCTTGATCGAGCTGTTGGTGGTCATTGCCATCATCGCCATCCTGGCCGGCCTGCTCCTGCCGGCCCTGGCGGGGGCCAAATCGCGGGCCCAACGGCTCAAGTGCATGGCCCAGATGAAGCAGCTCGGCCTGGGGTTCAGCCTCTTCACCGGCGACCATTTCAACCAGTACCCGCCCACCGCTTTCGCCACCGGCGACTACCAGTACCAGCTTTCCTGGGACGACTATATCCACCGCTACATCGGCGGCTCGGCGCCGGAGGCGGACCTCATCGTGGGCATCTCCGGCGGCATCGCCGACCGCGCCACCATCCCGCGGATTCTCAAATGCCCCGCGGACAAGATCGAGATCACCATCAGTTGGGCGGTGTTTGGCCAACGGCGCACCTACGCCATGAACTACGCCGGCCCGGGCTTCATGCTGCCGAGCCGGACCAGCCCCCTGCCGCCGCCGGATTACGGGGTGGGGGTCTATTACAACCTGCGCTCGACCGCCCCGGGCTCGTTGCCGGACTGGGAGCCGCGCGGCTACCCGGAAAGCGTGGTCCAGGACCCCGCCGGGACCCTGCTCCTGGTCGAGCAACCCGAGGGCGGCAACATCGCCGGCAACGACTGGCCTTCCTTCTGCATGGGCCCGGTCGGCCCCGCCACCAGCGGTGACCAAAGCCCGTACCAGATCGTCCTCGGCGGCCGCCAAAAGTGGGGCGAGACCGCCTACGGCCTGCACGCGCGGCGGTTCAACTACCTGTTCCACGACGGCCACGTGGCCATCCACCGCATCCAGGACACCGTCGGCACCGGCACCACCAATGCCCCGCGCGGCATGTGGACGATGCGGGTGGGGGACTGAGCCGCGCGCGCAACGGCCGGGTGCCCCGGTCAACGGGCCGCAACTCCAAATTGCGGGGGCTGTAGCGCAGGTTTCCAATCTGCCGTAGCGCCGATTTCCCCATCGGCGGCTCATGGGTACGCGGAGGGGCTGGGGGTTGAGAAACCCGCGCTGCGGCAGACTCGGAAGTCTGCGCTGCAATCAAACCGGCCACGGCAAGAAACGGAGTTTCGCCCTGCCCAACGCCCGCCCTTTCCGCCGCCTTGCTCCCCGCCCGACGGCTTTCTAGACTGCCGCGCATGATCACCTCGCCCTTGGGCAACTTCCCCCGCCGGCGACCCCTCGTTTTCCTGCTGGCCGCCGCCGCGACGCTGGCGCCCGGCCGTGCCGATGATCGCGACCCCCGCCTCTGGATCGGCCATGACCGCACCCGCCCGTTGCCGCCGGTGGTGAACCCCGGCCAGCCCAGCACGCCGGACCGGCCCGGCAAGGCGCCGTCGGATGCCATCGTGCTCTTCGACGGCACGGACCTTTCGCAGTGGGTGGCGATGAATGGCGAGCCCACCAAGTGGATCATCAAGGACGGCGCGATGGAGTGCGTGCCCGGCAGCGGGTACATCCGCACCCTGCGCTGCTTCGGCGACGTGCAGTTGCACCTCGAGTTCGCCACGCCCGCCCGGGTCGAGGGCAGCAGCCAGGGCCGCGGCAACAGCGGCCTGTTCTTTGGGCTGACCCGCTACGAAATCCAGATTCTCGACAGCTACGACAACCCCACCTATGCGGACGGCTCCTGCGCCTCGGTTTACAACCAGTACCCTCCCCTGGTGAACGCCTCCCGCCCGCCCGGCCAGTGGCAGAGTTACGACGTGATCTGGACGGCGCCGCGCTTCGAGCCGGACGGCCGCCTGCGCTCGCCCGCACGGGTCACCCTCTTCCACAACGGCGTGCTGGTGCACCATGAGGCCGAGTTGATCGGGGACACCGGCTGGGTCACGCGCGGGCCCTACCGCGCGCACCCCGAGAAGCTGCCCATCGCCCTGCAGGACCACGGCAATCCGGTGCGCTTCCGCAACATCTGGGTGCGCGAGCTGGGTCGGCCGGTCCGGCCGGAGCTGTACCTGGCGGACAAGGTGCTGGACGGCTTCGCGGGCCGCTACCAGGTCAACCCGGACTGGGTGGTCGAGGTCTCGCGGCGCGGGCCGAACCTGTTCTTCCGGTGGGCGGGGGAGGAGTTCCTGATGTATGCCACCACCACCAACCGCTTCTTCGCCAAGACCACCGACATCCAGGTCGAGTTCCAGCGCGAGGGGGGCGAGGACGTCGCTTATTTCTCCGTGGGCGAAGACCCGGGAATGCGGGCAAAGCGGCTGCGGTAACCGCGCGCCTTGCGGCAGGCAATTCCTCCGGTGCCCGATCTCGCGCGTTTCTTCGGGATTGTGATCCGGATGTACGACGACGATCCTCCGCCGCCTCATGTGCACGTCGAGTATCAGAACCAGCGCGCGAAGCTCGACTTTGCAGGCCGGGTGCTGACCGGCCGCCTGTCCTCGCCGACAGCCTTGCGCCGGATGCGGAAATGGCTGGAGTTGCATCCGCGCGAACTGACCCGCAACTGGAAGCTGGCCGGGCAGGGCAAACCGCTTGAGCCGATCGCGCCCCTGGCGTAGCCTCCGCCGCATGGAAAAAATGGTTCACGTCCTCGAAGCCCGCCACGTGCGGAATTACACCCTGCACCTCGAATTCGAGGACGGGCAGCAGGGCGAGGTGGACCTGTCCGGTTACCTGCGGCGCGGCCCCATCTTCGAGCCGCTGGCGGACATGGATTTCTTCCGGCGATTCACGATCGAGGGCGGCACGGTCACCTGGCCCAATGGCGCGGACATCGCGCCGGAGCGCCTTTACGAAATGGTGGCGCGCGCCAACCGGCGCTTGGAGCCGGCCCGCTGAGTTTTGACTCCCGTACCTGCCATGAAAATCCCACTGATCACCCTGGTTTTGGTCGCCCTGCCCCTGCTGGCCGCCGAGTCGGTCCTCGCCCCCGGCGCAAAGGTCGAGAAGCTCGCCGGCGAGTTCCAGTTCACCGAAGGCCCCACCGCCGACGCCGCGGGCAACGTCTTCTTCACCGACCAGCCCAACAACCGCATCCTCAAGTGGAGCGTGGACGGCCGGCTGTCCACCTTTGCCCAGCCTGCCGGCCGCGCCAACGGCATGTGCTTCGACGCCGGGGGCAACCTCCTCGCCTGCGCCGACGAGAACAACGAAATGTGGCTCATCCCCGCCGCCGCGGTGGCCCGCGGCACGCTCGAGGGCAAGCAGGTCCTCTTCCGCGAGTTCGCCGGCAGGCGCCTCAACGGCCCCAACGATGTCTGGTGTCACCCGGATGGCTCCCTGTACTTCACCGACCCCTTCTACAAGCGCCCGTGGTGGACCTGGGAACAGATGCCGCAGGACGGCCAGCACGTGTACCGCGCCGCGCCGGACCGCCGCACGCTCACTCGCGTGGCCGACGGCCTCAAGCAGCCCAACGGCATCGTGGGCACGCCCGACGGCCGCACGCTCTTCGTGGCGGACATCGGCGATCGCAAGACCTACCGCTTCACCATCCGCCCGGATGGCGCGCTGGCTGACCGCACGCTGTTTTGCGAGCTGGGCTCGGACGGCATGACGCTGGACGCGGAGGGCAATCTCTACCTCACCGGGCGCGGGGTGACAGTCTTCGACAAGACCGGCCGGCAGATCGAGAACCTCCCGGTACCGGAAGGCTGGACTGCCAACGTCTGCTTCGGCGGCGCGGACCGGCAGACGCTCTTCATCACCGCCAGCAAGGGCCTGTACGCGGTGCGGACGCGCGTCCAGGGCGCCTTCAAGCTGGGGAAGTAAGCGACCACCACGCCGCCTCTCCGCCGCGTGAGCCCGGGCCCGCTCACTCCACCCGCGTCCAGAGCACCTTCAGGGAGCGGCCTTCCGGGCAGTTGGACATGACCGGGTGGTCCGGGCCGGCGCCGGTGCGGTCCAGGATTTGCAGCCGGCGCCCCAGCCGGTGGGCGGCGCGACAGACGAACTGCTCGAAGTCCTCGGCGGAAACCAGTCCCGAGCACGAGCAGGTCACCAGCAGGCCGCCGGGGCGGAGCAACGTGAGCGCCAGGCTGCTCAAGTCCTCATACCGCCGCTGGCCGTCGCGGAACTCGTCCCGGCCGGCCCGAACTTGGGCGGGTCCGCCACCACCGCGTCCCACTGCGCGCCGTTGCGCTGCATCTGCCGCGCGTAGCTGAAGGCGTCGCAATGGACCCACTTGCCCCATGCCTGGTTCAGGTGCGCGTTGCGGCGGGCGCGGGCCAGGGCGGTCTCGTCGGGGTCCACCCCCGTCACGTCCGTGGCGCCGCCCCGCACCGCGGCGGCGAGGGCAAACCCGCCGGTGTAGCAACAGAGGCCCAGCACCCGCGTCTCCGGGCGGACCAGCCGGCCGAACCGCAGGCGGTTTTCCCGCTGGTCACAGAAAAAACCGGTCTTGTGGCCGCCGGCGAAATTCACCTCGTAGCGGACGCTGTGCTCGACAATCATGACCGGCGGCACGCGGGCGGCGGCGGCCGGGCGGGGAATGCCTTCGACCTGCGCCGCTCGTTCACTGACCTCGATGACCTCCCACCGGGTGCCCAGGCGTGCGTGCAGGTGCGGCAGCCAGGTCGAAAGGCGTTGCCAGACGCCCAGGCTGTGCACTTCCACGCTCAGGACATCCGCGTATCGGTCCACCACCCAGCCGCTCGGGTCGTCTCCGTCCGAATGCACCACCCGGTAGGCGTCGCCCGCCTCTTCCAGGCGCAGGAGCCGCAGCCCCAGGTCCACCGCCCGGTCCAGCAACGCCAGACAGTCCGCCTCGGTGAACGGCGGGGGGCCGTGATACAGCATCCGCAACGGCACCCGGGCGCGGGGATGAAACAGGCCGGCCCCGCACGGCCGCCCCTCCCGGTCGTACACCGTCACCAGGCGGCCGGCCGTGGCATCCGGCGAATGCCCGGCGATCATGGCCGGGTATAGCTGCGAGGCGAAGCTGTAGTACTTGAGCTGCACCCAGGGGCGGGCGCGTTCGGCCGGCGGCACAGCCGGCCGCTCGGCCAGTGCCCTTGGCGGGGGAGGGGCTGACGGACCGGAGGCGGCGGCGGAGGGCGTGGGGGCGGGCTCGGCCCTGCGGCGCTGCGACGGTGCGGCGACATTGGCGTGGAGAGGGTGACGCTTCCGGGCGGGGGCAGCAAGGTCGGGCCGGCCCCTCGATGGGTGCGGCGGCGGGTCCGCGGTTCGGTGGCCGCGGTTCAACGGTCGCGCTGGAGCAGGTGGGCGGCGAGGGCTTCGAGGGCGCGGGCACGGCCGCGGAAGGGCCGCAGGGCGGCAAAGGCCCGGCGGGTCAACTGCCCGGCGATGGCGCGGGCTTTTTCCAGCCCCACCAGTGCGGGGTAGGTGGCTTTGCGGCTGGCGGCGTCCTTGCCGGCGGTTTTGCCGAGCTGTTCGCTGGACTGGGTGACGTCGAGGATGTCGTCAATGACCTGGAAGGCCAGGCCGACGTGGCGGCCGAAGTCGGACAACGCGGCCAGTTGGGCGGGCGGGCAATTGGCGCTCATGCCGCCCAGCCGCACGGCGCAACAGAGCAGGGCCGAGGTTTTGCGTTCGTGGATGTAGCGCAGTTGGGCGGGGGTGACCGGCCGGCCCTCGGCTTCGAGGTCGGCCACCTGCCCGCCGACCAGTTGGCGGGAGCCGGCCGCCGCGGCCAGATCCCGGATCAGCCGCTGGTGGGGGTACCGCGGCCAGCCGCGCGCGGCGGTGACCATTTCAAAGGCGATGGTCAGCAGGGCGTCGCCGGCCAGAATGGCGATGCCCTCGCCAAAGACCTTGTGGTTGGTCGGCTTGCCCCGGCGGAAGTCGTCGTTGTCCATCGCCGGCAGGTCGTCGTGGATGAGCGAGTAGGTGTGGATGCACTCGACGGCGCAGGCCAGCGGCATGGCCTCGGCCCGGGAGCCGCCGCAGGCCTCGGCGGCGGCCAGGCAGAGGGCCGGGCGCAGGCGCTTGCCGCCGGCGAAAAGCGAGTAACGCATGGCCTGGTGCAGCGTGGCAGGTCGCGCGCTGGCCCGGGGGAGGTAATGGTCCAGCGCGGCGTTCACCTCGGCCGTGCAGCGGGCCAGATAGGCGGGCAGGTCAAAATCCGTCGCGGCCGGTGCGGCGGTGTGCGGCATGGGCTTGCCTTAAACCGAACCGCCGGGGTGGGGCAAGCCTGCAATGGGCGACGGGGTGGCGGGGAGGGGGAAATCCGAAATCCGAAGTCTGAAGTCCGGAGCCGGGAAAGGATGGTTGCTTGAAGGTGGCGCAAGGCCTGCCGTTCCCAAGCCGAGCGGCGGCGAGCCTTCGGATTTCGGATTTCGGATTTCGGATTTCGGGCCAGGCATCCCGCCATCTGCTCCGGCCGGTCTTTGCCCCGTCAGGGGGTTGCCAACCTCGTGCCCGGCTCGATCCGGTGTCCGCTCAAGAAGGCCGCGGCGGGCAGGCGCCGGCCGCCCTCACGTTGCAGCTCGGTCACCCGCAGGGCGTCGGTGCCGCAGCGCACGACCAGGCCGGCGGCATCGGCGGCCAGCACTTCACCCGGCTGTCCGGCGGTGGCGGGGACAACCGAGGCAGTCCAGATTTTCAGCAGCAGCGGCGTCCCGCCCGGCAGGTACGTGTACGCGCCGGGCCAGGGATTGAGGGCGCGCACGCGGCGGTGGAGTTCCGCGGCCGGGCGGGTCCAGTCCAGCCGGCCGTCTTCCTTGGTGAGTTTGCGGGCGTAGGTGGCGCCTTCGGCGGGCTGGGGGGTGGGCGTGATCCGGCCGGCCAGGTGTTCGGGCAGGATGCGCCGGAGCAGGTCCGCGCCCAGGGGGGCCAGCCGGTCGTGGAGGGTTTGGGCGGTGTCGTCGGGCCGGATGGGGAGGCGGGCCTGTGCCAGCACCGGACCGGTGTCCAGGCCGGCGTCCAGGCGCATGAGGGAAACCCCGGTTTCCGGGTCACCCTCCAGCAGGGCCCACTGGATGGGGGCGGCGCCGCGGTGCCGGGGCAGCAGCGAGGCGTGGACGTTGAGGCAGCCGTGGGGAGGGATTTCCAGTAGTGCCGGCGGCAGAATCTGGCCGTAAGCCACCACCACGATCAGGTCGGGCGCGGCGGCGCGGACGTGGTCGAGGAATTCGGGTTCGCGGCAGCGGGCCGGTTGCCAGATTTCGAGGCCCAGACGTTGGGCGGCGGCCTTCACAGGTGTGGGCAGCAGCCGCAGCTCCCGTCCGTGCGGGCGGTCGGGCTGGGTGACGACGGCGGCAAGCTCGAACGCCGGCGCGCCGACCAGGGTCTCGAGGGTGGGCACGGCCAGGGCCGCGGTGCCGAAAAAAAACACTCGCGTCCGCGGCGCTCCGCGGGAGGGCGAGGTCGGGGAGGTGGGGGCGGACACGACCGGGCGGGGGTCAGGGGCGGTACCGCGAAGCGGGCGGCCGGGACGGCGGGGGGCGGAACGCCTTCGGGGGGGTGGTTACGCGGCGCTGGCCGAGGGGGGTGCCGCAGCGGCGGCAGAGGTACTCGTGGAGTTCGCCGTCGGGCAGGATCAGGAGCAGGCGCTCCCGCACCGGTTGGGCCTGGCAGCAACGCGGGCAGTAAAGCTCGCTGGCGACGAGATCGCCAAATTGGGCGGCCATGGGGTCAGAGGTGACGGAGGACCTGGAGGATGTCCAGCAGGACGGCCACGGGGGGTTGGGCGGCGTTGATTTCGTGGCGCAGCGCCGGCCCGTAGAACGCGAGCACCGGCCGGGTCTCCCGCTCGTAGGTGAGGAGGCGGTCGCGGATGACTTCCAGGTTGGCGTCGTCGAGGCGGTTTTCGCGCAGGGCGCGGCGCTGGAGCCGCTGGATGAGTTGCTCGCGGTCGGGGCAGGTCAGGTGGAGGACGGCCCGGACGTCCAGGGTCTCCTGGAGGAGTTCGGCCTGGCGGACGTTGCGGGGGATGCCGTCGAGCACCAGGGTGTCGGTGTCGGGGTGGAAGCGGCCGGCCCGTTCGCTGTTGGCGATGTACTGGCGCCAGAGTTCGACGGTGGGTTCATCGGGCACCAGCCGGCCCTGGCTGGAGTACTGGACGAAGATGCGCCCCAGCCCGGTGTCGGGGCGCAGGCTGCGGAAGACCTCGCCGCAGGAGAAGTGGAAAAAGCCGGGGATGGTACCCAGGATGCGACCCTGGGTGCCCTTGCCGCTGCCCGGCGCGCCGAAGAGGAGAACGGTCTTGAGTTTCATGCGGGCGGCGGCGGGCGGGCCGGCTCAGCGCCCCAGGTCGTCCTTGTGGCGGACCTGGATTTCGGCGATTTCGCCGATGGCGACGTTGACCTCCCTGGCCCCGGCCTGGATGGGCTGGATGAACATTTCGCTGGCGGAGATGCGGCTGATGCGGCGGGCCAGGAACTCCTGCTTGGGCGTTTTGATGACGAGCACCAGGTCTTTTTCGGCCTCGGAGGGGACCAACCGGAAGAAGCCGGAGAACTGGGTTTCGATGAATCGGCGGTTGAAGGTGTAGTCGCCGCGCTTGAAAATCTTGGGCTGGGGCCTGCCGGCGGCGGATTCCTCCTTGGCGGCGGCCACGCGCAGGCCGGTGCCGCTCATCGGCGGGGGCACGCCCACCTTGCCCAGGGAGCCCCGGGTGGCGGCGGCCGGGCTGCTGGCCACGGCCGGGCCCGGGCCCGGTTCGGGCGGCGGAACGGCCAGCGCATCCTCGGCGGTGGTCTGCGGGCTGACCAAGGTGGGGGTGGCCAGGAAGATGAGCGGTCCCACCAACGGCAGCAGGGCGGAGAGCCCGCACACCACGGCGACGGGACGGTTGCGGTACAGGGCGATTTCGTAGGCGGCCAGGAGGTTGGCGAAGTACAGGGCGGCCAGGATGAGCAGGCCAATGGGGCGGCCGAAGGAGCTGAAAATCGTGGGCCGGCCGGCGGGCAGTTCGACGCGCGGAATTTCCTGGAGCACGACCGGGCGGGGCTTGGGGCGCGGCCGGGCCTCGGGCGGGATTTCGATGTAGGGCTCGGCAAACTCGCGGGCCCTGGGGCTGGCGGCCAGGGTTTTGAGGGTGGGCTGGTCAAAACGGCCCCACGGGATGCGGTCCGAAAAGCCGCCGCTACGCAACCGGAACACCACCCCGCTCTCATCAAAGGCCGAAACCTCGCCGTAGATCGTGCTGCCGTCGGTCAGCTTGAATTCCGCGGCGGACAAGCCGCCTCCCCAACCGAGGAGCCAGGCCCACGCCACAAGCAGGGTACAAAGGCGACGCATGTTGCGGCAGTGGTTAGCAAACCGGGGGCCACGAAGAAAGTCTTTTCCCCACCCCACATCCCCGGAGAGGAGGGCGGGGCGGCCGGCAGATCCGGGTTTTCCGCGGCCGGCGTTTATGGTAGGTCGGGGCCGTGATTCATCCCACGGCGGTGATTCATCCGCGGGCGGAGGTGGATGGCTCGGTCACGGTCGGTCCCGGGGCGGTGATTGACGCGGGGGTGGTGGTCGGCCCGCGCTGCGTCATCGGCCCGCACGTGCACCTCACCGGCCACACGGTGCTGGGGGCGGACAACCGCCTCCATGCCGGCTGCGTGCTGGGCGACGCACCCCAGGACCTCAAGTACGCTGGCGCGCCCACCCGCCTGCGCATTGGCAACCGCAACGTGTTTCGCGAACACGTCACCGTGCATCGTTCCAATCACCCCGAGGAGGACACCCTGGTGGGCTCGGACAACTACCTCATGGCCCACAGCCACGTGGGGCACAACTGCTGTCTGGGCGACCGGGTCATCCTGGCCAACGGAGCGGCCCTTGGGGGGCACGTGGTGGTGCACGACCGGGCCTTTATTTCCGGCAACTGCCTGGTACACCAGTTCGTGCGGGTGGGGACCCTGGCCTTGATGCAGGGCGGCGCGGCCATCAGCAAGGACCTGCCGCCGTTCACCGTGGCGCGCGGGGACAACTACCTCTGCGGGCTGAACGTGGTGGGCCTGCGCCGCGCCGGCATCGCCGCCGGGGACCGCCTGGAGCTGCGCCGGCTGTACCGGTTCCTGTTCCGGACACATCGGAACCTGCGCGAGGCGATGGCCGAGGCGCGCGGCCAATTTGTCAGCGAGCTGGGGCAACTGATGCTGGATTTCATCGCCGCCAGCCGGCGGGGGGTGTGCACCGAGCGGCGCGCGGCCGCCGGAAATTGAACGCCGGCGACCGGGACCTGGCCCGGCAAAAAACCCCTCCCGAAAGTATCCGGGAGGGGTTTGCGAGGCGGTGGGGGACCGCTCAGTACTTGAAGATCACGTTGAGCGCCAGCGACACCGCGTCGTTCTTGTCGCTGGGGCCGAAGATTTTATTGTCGGAGAGGTCGTGGTCCCAGCGGCACTCCAGCCGGGTGATGGCCTGGGCCCAGAGTGCGTAGTCCAGGGTCCCGGTCACGCCGAGCAGCTCGGCCCGCTCGCCGGTGGTCGTGCCGAACGCCCCCGGGCTGCCGGTGGCGTACTCGCCGCGGGTGTTGAACTTGAGCTTCTCGGTGAGCTGGATGGACAGGTAGCCGGCGATGGCGTTGGCGTAGGAGTTGTCGAACAGGCCGTTGGCCTGGTAGTCGTAGGCCACGCCCACGGTCACCGCCTTGGCCGGGGTGGGCAGGGTGGCGCCGGCGTAGTAGTTGATGATGTCGTTGCTGCCGAAGTAGTCCCCGGCAAACCCGGCATACATCACCCCGCCGTACAGGGTGGCGCCACTCAGGAAGACCAGGTCCTCGGGCGCGGTCAGCACCACGGAGCCCACGTAGGACAGTTCCCCGAAGTCCCAGCCGCCGCCCCGGTCCACCCGGCTGTTGATTTTGTTGTAAGCCGCTCGGCTTTCGATGCCGTTGGCCACGCCGGCGCTGATGCTCAGCCAGTCGGCAACGTCATAGCTGGCCAGCAGGCCGGTGTGGATGATCGGCTCCAGGTAGAAGCCGAACGAGCGGCTGTAGTTGGGGTTGTTGCCGGCGTCGAACACCTCGTAGCCCATGATGGTGTCCCAGACGCCCATCTTGAGCTTGAGCCCGCTGCCCAACGGGGCGCGCAGCGAGACGTAGGCGTTCTTGATGGCAAAATCGCCGCTCGCCCCCGCCAGCGGGGACAGGGAGCCCAGCAGATTGGCGTCCGGCCCGAAGAGCAACTGCGCCCGGTAACCGGCCGACCAGTCCGATTCGTCCAGCGGCTTCTCGATGGCCAGCGAGACCACGTCCAGGTTGAAGCCGTTGTGCTTGTCCACCCCGTCATAGGACCGGCCGTACACGGCCGAGTCCTCCCCCAGCCGCAGAATGGCCGAGGTGTTGACGTACCCGCTGAGGGTGGTGGATTGCAGCGCACTCACCACCGGGTGTTGCGCCGCCTCTTCCGCCTGCAACGCGGCGGCCGTGCTGATGACGCCCGCCGAGACCAGGGCGGACGTCCACAGGTTTTTGTTCATACGCGTTCCTCCTGCGTTGATGTTGTGTTGTTCCACGTTTCGCTTCACCGCGGTCGGAGCGGGACACCAAGCGCGTCAAGGCTCGAAGGACGACCCACCCTGGCCGCGCACGCAGGTTAGCGGGCGACCTCCGAAAAACAACAAGCTTTTTTCATCCACGTCACCACCCGCCCCCGGTCTGCGCGGAAAGGCCACGCCCTGCCAGCCATTTGGGCAGCGGCGGTATAAGGCGGAGGACGGCCACAGGAGCCGCCCCTTGCCCGTACCGACCATTCAGCCACGCGGTCGCCGTCCAAGCGGACGCCGCCGCCGCCCGCCCCGCCCCGGCGGCGGACGGGCGGGGTTTTTCATTTTTCCTTTCACGCGCCGCCCCTAGGCTCCCGCCGTGACGGTGCTCGAGGTGATCCGGCGGAGCGCGGAGTATCTGGAACGCATGGGAGTGGAATTGCCCCGCCTGCAGGCGGAATGGCTCCTGGCTCATGTGCTGCACCGGCCCCGGCTGCACCTGTACCTTGAGTTTGAACGGCCCGTGGCGGAAGCAGACCTGGCCCGGATGCGCGAGTTGGTCCGCCGGCGCGGCGCCCGCGAACCACTCCAGTACCTGGTGGGCTCGACGAATTTTTGCGGCCTCGAGCTGGCGGTCTCGCCGGCAGCCTTGATTCCCCGCCCCGAGACCGAGCTGCTGGCCGAACAGGCCTGGACCTTTCTAAATGCCCGGGCCGGCGCGGGAGCGAACCTGAACGCGCTGGATTTCGGGACCGGCACCGGTTGCCTGGCCATTGCCCTGGCCGTCCGCTGCCCGGCGGTGCGGGTCTGGGCGGTCGAGCTGTCCGAACCGGCGCTCGATCTGGCGCGGGCCAACGCCGCCCGCCACGGGGTGGCCGGCCGCATCGAGTTCCTGGCGGGGGACGGTTTCGCCGTCGTGCCACCGGTGGGGCGGTTTGAGGTGGTCGTGGCCAACCCGCCCTACATCCCCAGCGCGGAACTGGCGCGCTTGCCGCCGGAGGTGCGCGACCACGAGCCCCGCCCGGCCCTCGACGGCGGGCCGGATGGCCTGGGCGTCATCCGCCGGCTGGCCACCGCGGCGCGGGCGTGGTTGCGGCCGGAGGGGCGGTTGTTCCTGGAATTCGGAGACGACCAGGCGGAGGCCGTCACCGCCTTGTTTGCCGGGGCGGGGTGGACGGAGGTGACGGTGGAAAAGGATGGAACAAGTCGGCCGCGGATGCTGATTGCTGCGCCCGGCTCGACGTGAAAACGTGGCGGGCCGGAGCCGCGGCCGGTGCGGCGCGGACGCTCTTATGTACAGCCTGGTGATTCAAGGGGGGCACCCCCTCGAGGGTGAGGTGCAGATCAGCGGCGCGAAAAACGCGGTGCTGCCGATCCTGGCGGCGACGCTGCTGACGCGGGAGCCGTGCGTCATCCGCCGCGTGCCGGAGTTGAGCGACGTGGCCTTCATGGCCAGGGTGCTCGGTTCCCTCGGCGCCAGGGTGCGCGTTCAGGGGGGGGAAATCACCGTGGAAGCGGCCCGCCTCCGCGGCCACGGGGACTACGAGCTGGTGCGCAAGATGCGCGGCTCGATCTGCATCCTCGGTCCGCTGCTGGGCCGGCTCAAGGAGGCGCAGGTCTCCCTGCCGGGCGGCTGCGTCATCGGCCCCCGCCCGATTGATCTGCACTTGAAAGGGCTGCGCGCCCTGGATGCCCGCATCACCATCGAGCGCGGTTACGTGTGCGCGCGGACGCGCCATCTCCGCGGCACCAGCGTGTTCCTGGGCGGGCGGGCGGGTCCCACCGTGCTGGGCACGGCCAACGTGATGATGGCGGCCACGCTCGCCAAGGGGGTGACCGTGATTGAAAGCGCTGCCTGCGAGCCGGAGATCGTGGACCTGGCTCACTTCCTCAACGCCATGGGCGCCCAAATCACCGGCGCCGGCAGCCCCACCATCACCATCACCGGTGTGGACGAATTGCACGGCGCCGAGCACGAGGTGATCCCGGACCGGATCGAGGCGGCCACCTTCGCCGTGGCCGCGGCGGCCACGCGCGGGGAGGTCACCCTGCGCGGCTCGCGGCCCGAGCATTACCACGCCGTGCTGGACAAGCTGGCCGAGTGCGGCGCCCGCATCCTCCGCCGCCAGGGCGCGGTCACCGTCATGGGCGCGCGCCGCTACAAGCCGGCGGACATCACCACCCAGCCCTACGCCGGCTTCCCCACCGACGCCCAGGCTCAGATGATGGTCCTGCTGACCCAGGCCGAGGGCATCAGCCTGATCACCGAGCGCATCTACGAATCCCGCTTCATGCACGTCAGCGAACTGGCGCGCCTGGGGGCGGACATCACCCTGGAGGGTCCCACCGCCGTCATCAAGGGCCCCACTCCCCTGAGCGGCGCGCCGGTCATGGCCAGCGACCTGCGGGCCTCCGCCGCCCTGGTGCTGGCCGGGCTGGTCGCCGCGGGGGAGACGCGCGTCAAACGCATCTACCACCTGGACCGGGGCTACGAAAAAATTGACGCCAAGCTCCGGGCCCTGGGCGCTCGCGTCAAGCGCGTGCAGGACTAAACTCCCGCCATGCGACCGGTGCTTTCGGTGCTGCTGTTGCTGGCCGGCATCTGGGCGGGCTGGAAGTTCCTCCGCTACGCCGGCAGCGAGGTCTCCCGCCACGAACGGGGCGAGGCCGCTCCCCGCTACGCGCCCGGACAGTTGCCCGGCCTGCCGGCGGCGCTGGAGGAATCCCTGGCGGCGGCGCAGCGTGCGGGGGTGGACGAGTTCCGCCGCTGGCTGGACCGGCACCGGGCGGAAATCGCCGAACCCCGCCTGACGCAGATCGAGCTGGATTACGTCGTGCGGGTGGGCGGCCGCGACCCGGCCGAGGCCCGCCGGGTGCTCCAGCGCCTCCAGGGTCGCCTCCGGCCGGACCACCCCCAGTACCGCCGCTTTCAGGAGCTGAGCCGGGCCTACCCGTGAGGTGCGTCGTGCGGGCCATCACCTTCGACGTCGGAGGCACGTTGGTCGAACCGTGGCCTTCGGTGGGGGAGGTGTATCTGGCCGTGGCGCGGGAATGGGGAGCGGTCCGGGCGGACCCCGCCGAGGTCAACCGCCGGTTCGCCGCGGTCTGGCGCGCACGCCGGCCGGGCTTTGATTATTCCCGCGCGGCGTGGGCCGGGGTGGTGGCGGAGACGTTGCAGGGGCTGGTGCCCTGGGCGGAGGACCCGGCTTTTTTCGACCGGCTGTACACGCACTTCGCCGGTCCGGCCCCCTGGCGGGTGTTTCCGGAGGTGCGGCCGGTGCTCACGGCGCTGCGGGACCGCGGCTTTCGCCTGGCGGTGCTTTCGAACTGGGACGAGCGACTGCCGGGCCTGCTCGAGGCGCTGGGGCTGGCGGGCATGTTCGAGCGGGTGGTGGTCTCGCGCCAGGTGGGCTGGCACAAGCCCGACCGCCGTCTCTTCGCCCACGCCGCCGCCCAACTCGGGGTGGCGCCCGCGCAGCTTCTACACGTCGGCGACGACCCGCTGGAAGACGTCGAGGGCGCCCGGGCCGCCGGATGGCAGGCGGCGCGGGTGTGCCGCAACGGCGGGGCGGTCCCCGCGGGCGAGGTCCTGCGGCTGGCGGGGTTGGGGGAGTTGCCGGCACGGGTGGCCCTGCCCTGAGTTGGCGAGCAGCCTCGCTTAGGGGCGCTGCTTCGCGCCCTAATACTTCGGCGCGGTGCGTTGACGCGGAGGGGGTTCGGTTCTAGAAGGGGGTCTTGCCGGATGGAGTGCTTGGACAGCCCGACGCCGCCGGCACAGCCCGAAGGGGGCAGTGACCCCCGCCCCAATGCAGGCCTCCATGCGATGTGTTGAAGGTGCCCTCGGTCCCTCCGAGCGGCGGTTTCGTTTGTCATGAGCGCACTCCGGCGACTGTTTCATTCCACCCTCGGACAGAAATACCTGATGGCCGTCAGCGGGCTGGCGCTGGTGGGATTTGTCTGCGGCCACCTGGTGGGGAACCTGCAGTTTTTTCTGCCGCCGCGGGTGATCAACCGTTACGCGCACTTCCTGCACAGCAACGCCGAGCTGCTCTGGGGGGTGCGGTTGACCCTGCTGGCGCTGGTGCTGCTGCACCTCGTGACGGGGGTGCGGTTGTGGCGGGCCAACCGCGCGGCACGCTCGACCGCCTACGCCAGCCCGGCCCCGCCGTTCGGGGCCGGCCTCGCCGCGCGCACCACCCTGCTCAGCGGCCTGATCATCGCCGCGTTCGTGATCTACCACCTGCTGCATTTCACGGTGCGGGTGGAGGCCATCAACGGCACGGCGGTGCCCTTCCGGGCGTTGCGGGAGCCGGGGACGGGACATCCGGATGTGTTCGCCATGATGGTGGCCGGCTTCCAGGTCTGGCCGGTGTCGTTGTTTTACGCGGTGGGGGTGACGCTGCTGGCCCTGCATCTCAGCCACGGTGTGGCGGCGATGTTTCAGTCCCTGGGCTGGCGCAACCCGGTGTATGCCCCGTGGATTGCCCGGCTGGCCCGCCTGCTGGCGGTTGGCGTGCTGGTGGGCTATTTGAGCATCCCGGCGGCGGTGTTGTTGGGGCGGGGACAGCGTTACCTGGCCGGGGTGGTGGAACACAGCGCGCGCACCGCCGCACTGGTACAAGCGGGAAAGGAGGCGGCGAAGTAGCATGGCGACCCTTGACGCCAAGATTCCCTCCGGGCCGCTGGAGCGGAAGTGGACCCGGCACAAGTTCGAGTCCCGGCTCATCAACCCGGCCAACAAGCGCAAATACGAGGTCATCGTGGTGGGCGCCGGCCTGGCGGGCGCCTCGGCCGCCGCCACGCTGGGCGAACTGGGCTACCGGGTGAAGAACTTCGTGTACCACGACACCCCGCGCCGGGCCCACTCGATCGCCGCCCAGGGTGGCATCAACGCCGCCAAGAACTACCAGAACGACGGCGACTCGGTGTGGCGGCTCTTTTACGACACCCTCAAGGGCGGGGATTTCCGCTCCCGCGAGGCCAACGTGTACCGGCTGGCCGAGGTGAGCGTGAACATCATTGACCAGTGCGTGGCCCAAGGGGTGCCCTTCGCCCGCGAGTACGGCGGGCTGCTGGACAACCGCTCCTTCGGCGGCGCCCAGGTCAGCCGCACCTTTTACGCCCGCGGCCAGACCGGACAGCAGCTCCTGCTGGGGGCGTATTCGGCCCTGTGCAAGGAGATCGCCGCCGGCTCGGTCCACTCCTTCACCCACCACGAAATGCTCGACCTGGTGGTGGTGGACGGCCACGCCAAGGGCATCATCACCCGCAACCTCATCACCGGCGAAATCACCCGCCACGCCGCCGACGCCGTGGTGCTGGCCACCGGCGGCTACGGCAACGTCTTCAACCTCTCGACCTACGCCCGCAACTCGAACGCCACCGCCATCTGGCGCGCCTACAAGCGCGGTGCCTGCTTCGCCAACCCCTGCTTCACCCAGATTCACCCCACCTGCATCCCGGTCAGCGGCGACTACCAGTCCAAGCTCACCCTCATGAGCGAGTCGCTGCGCAACGACGGCCGCATCTGGGTCCCCAAGAGCCGGGAAGACTGTCGCAAGGACCCCAATTCCATCCCCGAACAGGACCGCGATTACTACCTGGAGCGGATGTACCCCAGCTACGGCAATCTCGTCCCCCGCGACATCGCCAGCCGCGCCGCCAAGCGCGTCTGCGACGAGGGCCGCGGCGTGGGCGAAAGCGGACGCGGCGTGTACCTGGACTTCGCCGACGCCATCCGCCGCCTGGGCGTGGACAAGGTCCGCGGGCACTATGGCAACCTCTTCGACATCTACCGCGAGATCACCGGCGAGGACGCCTACCGCGTGCCCATGCGCATCTACCCGGCCGTCCACTACACCATGGGCGGGCTGTGGGTGGACTACAACCTCATGTCCAACCTCCCCGGCCTGTTCGTCCTGGGCGAGGCCAACTTCTCCGACCACGGCGCCAACCGGCTGGGCGCCAGCGCGCTCATGCAGGGGCTGGCCGACGGCTACTTCGTGCTACCCGCCACGATTTCCACCTACCTGGCCACGGTCAACCCGGGCCGGCGCCCCGCGCCCGACCATCCGGCCTTCCGCGAGGCGGAGGAGAACGTGCGCGGGAGCATCCGCCGTCTGCTCGCCATCCGCGGCCGGCGCACCGTGCAATCCTTCCACAAGGAACTGGGCCACCTGCTCTGGGAATACTGCGGCATGGCCCGCCACGAGGCCGGGCTGAAGCAGGCCCTCCAGCTCATCCCCGCCCTCCGCGAGGAGTTCTGGCAGAACCTCAACCTGCCCGGCCGCGACACCGAGCTGAACCAGTCCCTCGAAAAGGCCGGCCGCCTGGCCGACTACCTCGAACTGGCCGAGCTGTTGTGCTTGGACGCGCTGGAGCGGCGCGAAAGCTGCGGCGGCCACTTCCGTGAGGAGTTCCAGTACCCCGATGGCGAGGCGATGCGCGACGACGAGCATTTCGCCCACGTGGCCGCCTGGGAGTACCGGGGCCCGGACCGGCCGCCCCTGCGCAACATCGAGCTGCTGGTGTACGAGGAAGTGAAAAAGACCACGCGGAGCTACAAGTGATGGACGATTGAGGATTGACGATTGACGTGGAGCTGTGCCGCGGAACGCATCGCCCGCGTTCCGGAGCCTGCCAGCGTGAGTCGGCTGAGAAACCCAGCCAGGTCGGTATGAGCCCCGATGAAATGAAGCAACGGACGAAGGCTTTTTCGCTCCGGGCACCGAAGCTGGTACAGGCGCTGCCGCGGAGCCGGGTGGGCGACATTCTCGGCAGGCAGTTGCTGCGTGCCGGCATGTCAGTTGGGGCCAACTACCGAGCCGCCTGCCGGGCCAAATCGCGGGCCGATTTCGTCAACAAGCTCAAGATCGTCGAGGAAGAGTGTGATGAAACCCGGTTCTGGCTGGAGCTTGTGACAGAATCAGGGCTCGTCAAGGCCAGCCGTTTGACTGGCTTGATGGCGGAAAGCGATGCCCTGCTGGCCATCGTGGTCGCCTCCGCCAAAACCGCGCGCGCTTCCGCACCGGGCGTCAACCGTCAATCGTCAACCGTCAATCCCCCATGAAAGTCCGGCTCAAAGTTTGGCGCCAACCCCACGCCGCAGCCCCCGGCCGCTTCGAGACCTACGACACGCCCGAGCTGAGCCCGAACATGTCGTTCCTCGAAATGCTCGACGTTGTCAACGAGGACTTCACCACCCGCGGCCTCGATCCCATCGCCTTCGACCACGACTGCCGCGAGGGCATCTGCGGCACCTGTTCCCTGGTCATCAACGGCAAACCTCACGGCCCCCACCGCGGCGTGGCCACCTGCCAGACCTACCTGCGCAGCTTCCGGGATGGCGACACCATCCTGGTCGAGCCGTTCCGCGCCCGGCCCTTTCCCGTCATCAAGGACCTGATCGTCAACCGCAAGGCCCTGGACCGCATCATGCAGGCCGGCGGCTTCATCAGCGTGCGCACCGGCAGCGCGCCCGATGCCAACGCCATCCCCGTGCCCAAGCCCGATGCCGACCGGGCCATGGACGCCGCCCAGTGCATCGGCTGCGGGGCCTGCGTGGCCGCCTGCAAAAACGCCAGCGCCATGCTCTTTGTGGCCGCCAAGGTTTTCCACCTGGGCCTCCTGCCCCAGGGCCAGCCTGAGCGCTACCGCCGTGTCGTGGCCATGGTCGAGCAGATGGACAAGGAAGGCTTCGGCGCCTGCACCGTCACCGGCTCCTGCGAGGCCGTTTGCCCCAAGAGCATCAGCCTGGACTTCATCGCCCGCATGAACCGCGACTACGCCGTCGCCCTGCTCAAGGGCGTCCAGACCACCCCCGCGCGCGAGCCGGTGGCCGTCTGAGGATTCGCCCCACTCTGCACCCGCCCGCGCCCGCCCTCCGCGCCGGCGGCCCCCTCGGCCGGCTTCCCCGATCTCACCGCCGCGGCAGGGTGAAATAAAACGTCGCCCCCCGGCCGGGTTCGCTTTCGGCCCGCACCTCGCCGCCGTGGCTCTGGACGATGTGCTTGACGATGGCCAGGCCCAGCCCCGTGCCCCCCTGTTCCCGCGAGCGGTTGCGGTCCACGCGGTAAAAGCGCTCGAAGAGCCGGCCCAGCGCCTCCCGCGGCAGGCCGGGGCCGTCGTCCCGCACCCACAACTCGACCCACTGCTCGTCCCGGACCCGGCCACCCAGCTCGACCTGCCCCTGCGGCCGGCCGTACTTGAGGGCGTTGTCCACGAGATTGAACAGAACCTGCAAGGTCCGGTCGGGATCGGCGTGGGCCTCGAGGTCGGCGGGCACCTGGTTGCGCAGGGTGGTGCCGCGCGCGGCGGCGCGGGCGCCCAGGTCTTCGCAGGTGCGGGCGGCCAGCGCGCGCAACTGGACCGGCGAGGGGTTGAGGGCGGCGGTGCCGGACTCCAGGCGTGAGAGCGTGAGCAGGTCTTCGATGAGGTAGGTCAGGCGGTCGGTGTGGCGGGCGATGGTCTGGAGAAAGCGCCGGTTCAATTCGGGGTCCTGCGTGGCGCCGTCCCGCAGCGTCTCCACGTAGCCCTTGATGAGCGAGAGCGGGGTGCGCAGTTCGTGGCTGACGTTGGCCACAAACTCGCGCCGCTGCTCCTCCAACTGGCGGAACCGGGTCAGGTCGTGGAAGACCAGGATCAGGCCCGCCTCCGGGCCGGCGCCGTGCCGGGCGGCGTTGACCTGGAGCAGCCGGGGCGTGGGCGTGCGCAGTTCGATCTCCGCGCCCAGCACCTGACCGGTGGCGCGCGCCTGACGCACCACGCCCTCCAGCTCGTGGGAGCGGGTGGCCTCGAGCACCGTGCGCCCGCGCAGGTCCGCGCCGCCACCGAACAGTTGGTCAAAGGCGCGGTTGGCCAGCTCGACGCGGTCCTGGCAGTCCAGCAGCAGCACGCCCTCACCCATGCTTTGCAGCAGCGCGGCGCGCTGGGCACCCGCCTCGACCTCGAGTTGTTCCAGACGCCGGCGGAGGGCCTCCTCCCGGGCGCCGGCCCGTTCGAGTTCGCCGGCCAGGTGTCGCGCCGTGGCCCGGGCGCGCCCGGCCAGGACGGCGGCCGCCCCCACCGCGGCCAGCGCGACCAGCAGGATGCCCCACCCATCCATGACACGTTCCGGCCGGTGGCCGGCTCAGCCTTCGATGAAGCGGTACCCCACCCCGCGCACGGTGTCGAGGTGGCGAGCGGCGGAGCCGAGCTTGTCCCGCAGCCGCCGCATGTGCGTGTCCACGGTGCGGGTCTCGATGGTGCTCTCGTAGTTCCAGACATCCCGGAGCAGTTGTTCGCGGGTCTGGACCCGCCCCCGCCGTTGGGCCAGCACCGTCAGCAGGCGGAACTCGGTGGCAGTCAGGTCCACCGTCATGCCCTGGACGGTGACCAGGTGGCGGGGGATGTCGATGACCAGTTCGCCCAGCGCCAGTCGGTCGCTCTTGGTCTCGGCGGCCTGGCGGCGGCGGAGGAGGTTTTTGACGCGCAGGACCAGCTCGCGGGGGCTGAAGGGCTTGGTCACGTAATCATCCGCTCCCAGCTCCAGACCCAGCACCCGGTCCATCTCCGCCGCGCGGGCCGTGACCATGATGATGGGCAGGGAGGCGGTGGCGGGGTCTCGGCGGAGGATTTTGCACACCTCCAGGCCGTCCACCTCCGGCAGCATCAGGTCCAGCAGGATCAGGTCCGGCAGGTGCGCGCGGGCCAGTTGCAGGGCCGCCTCGCCGTCGCCGGCAGTGACGACCTCCAGGCCGGCGTTTTTGAGGTGGAAGGCGATCAGCTCGAGCGCATCCGGCTCGTCGTCCACGACGAGGATTTTCGCTTTCACGCGCGCTTTGGGTAACATGGCGCGATGGTGGAAAAGTGTCGCGGCGGTGACAAGGCGGTTACATTTCCCCTTCCACGCCGATCCACCGCGCCAACCGGCGCTCCGCCGCCTCGAGCGCGGCCCGCGTCGCCGCCGAAAGTTCCGCGCCGGGGCTGAAATCGTGGCCCGGCAGGGTCAACAGCCACGCGGCCGGTCGCGCGTCAAACAGCACCGCGGCCAGCGCCAGAAGCCCGGCGGGATCGCTTCGATGCCCCGGGACGGGGCCGGAGAGACTTTCCGCCGGTGCCAGCGGGGCCAGGGTCACGGCGCTGCCCCCCTGGCGGGCGTCCGCAAATACCACGGCGTCGTACCCGACGAGGGTGGCGGCCAGTTCGGGGGTCAGTTGCGGCACGGCCCGGGCGACCACTCCCGGCCAGGCGCGCACCGCCACGCGTTCGGCCAGCAGGGGGCCGGCGGCGTCGTCGCCCCGGAGCGTGTTGCCGTAGCCCAGGACCAGCCAGCGCCGGGGCCGGGACGGGAGCGGGGCCGTCACGGGCTGTCCCAGACCGCCGCGGCCGCGGCGTAGGTGAGGGTGTGGCTGAGGCTGAGGTGGAGGCTGCCGCCGCCCTGGGACTCCAGCCACTGCCGGCCGCCGTCGTGGAGGATCAGGTACGGCTGGCCGCCGGGGTGGTGGGCCACTTCCATGTCCTGCCAGCCCAGGCGGGCGCCGATGCCGGTGCCGAAGGCCTTGGCGACCGCCTCCTTGGCGGCGAAGCGCGCGGCCAGGTGCGGCGCGAGGTCGCGGTGGCCCTGGCAGTAGGCGATCTCCGCCGGCCGCAGGATGCGCTGGAGGAACCGCTCGCCGAAGCGCTCGACCGCCTGGCGGATGCGCGCCACCTCGATGATGTCCACGCCCACGCCGCGGATCATGTGCCACCGCCGGCGTAGCCGGCCATCAAGGCCAGCATGTCCCGCACCGCGCGGTCCAGCCCGGTGAAAACCGCGCGGCTGACGATGCTGTGGCCGATGTTCAACTCCTCCAGGTGCGGCACCGCCCCCAGCAGCGCCGGCAGGTTCACGTAGTTCAGGCCGTGGCCGGCGTTGACGCGCAGGCCCAGGTCGTGCGCCTGCCGGGCGGCGGCCCCCAGGCGGTCCAGTTCGCGCTGCCGGGCGGCCGGCTCGGCGAAGTGTTCCGCAAACGCGCCGGTGTGCAGTTCGATGAACTGACTGCCCACCCGCGCCGCGGCCTCCCCCTGCGCGGGGTCCGGGGCGATGAAGAGGCTGACCTGGATGCCGGCCTGGTTCAGGCGGCGGCGCGTCTCGGTCAGCGCGGCCACCTGGCCGGCGACGTCCAGGCCCCCCTCGGTGGTGATTTCCTGGCGGCGCTCGGGCACCAGGCAGACGATGTCCGGCTTGACCGCCAGCGCCACGGCCAGGATCTCGGGCGTGTTGGCCATTTCGAGGTTCAGGCGGGTGCGCACGCTCGAGCGCAGCCGCCACACGTCCCGGTCCACGATGTGGCGGCGGTCTTCCCGCAAGTGGCAGGTGATGCCGTGGGCGCCGGCCGCTTCACACCGGCGGGCGGCCTCGACGGGGTCCGGTTCGCCGGTCGGCCGGCCGCGGTAGCGGGCCTCGCGGAGCGTGGCCACGTGGTCAATGTTGACGCCCAGTTTGAGCATGGTCGGCCGGGGCAGGGGCGGGGGCGGCGGCAGGCGCCGGAGCGGCCGCGCGGGCCGGGCGGAGCAGGCGCACCGGGGGGGTGAACAGGGGGAAGCGGCGGCCATCGAGCCAGCGGGCCAGGGCGTGCAGCTCGAAGGCGGTCAACCCCACGGCCGAGCGCCGCACCAGGGTCAGTTCCTGCGGGCCGGTCAGGGTGATTTCCGTCACGGCATTGCCCAGGTGCCGGGTGACGTTGGTGTCCTGCAGCCAGCGGCGGGCGGGGCTGTTGGTGGCGGGGGGGGCGTGGCCCGCCACCATGTCGTAAAGCATCCGCAGTTCCTGCCAGTCCGCCACGCGGGGCGGGGTTACCTCCCAGTGATAATAGACCAGGTTGGTGCGGCCGCGCAGTTGGGCGTACAGCTCCGCCGGGGCCGGCTCGGCGGGGGCGTCCAGCGGGAAGATGCCGGCGGTCACAAAGCCGGGGTCGGGGGCCGGGTTCACGAAAGGGACCACCATCGGAAAGCCCGTCCAGGCCAGGCGGCCCAGGCGGGGCACCAGTTGCACCTCGCCGAAATCCAGCCAGTCCAGGCGCGACCGCAGCGCGGCGGGCAGCCGGCCTTGCAACGCCGGCAGGCGCGTGGCCGCCTCCGGCATCTCCCAGGCCAGCTGGGTCAGGAAGGGCGTCAACGAACGGCCCCACCAGAACAGTTGGTTGGGCGCGGGCAGGTCCAGCTCACGCACCAGCGGATGGGCCGCCAGCCAGGGACGCACCCCCTGGAGCGCGGCGAAGCTGATCAGCGGTTCGGAAATGGTGTTGGTGGGCAGCCGCCACGGCTCCAGGGGGCAGGTCAACGGCCGGGGCCAGGTGAACCGGCCCACCGTGCGCAGAGGCTCCCCCTGGCCGGTCAGGGCCAGCTGGACGCGCGGCCAGGTCAGGTTGGTGGGCCATCCCCACCCCGGGGCCAGACGGTCCAGGCGCGCCTCCAGCTCCAGCCACGCGCCCGGTTCGGCATGCGGGGCCGGCCGGCCGGTTTGTTTGAGGCGACGCTGCACCGCTTCCAGACCCGCCAGGGGCGGCTCCCCCACGGCAGCCACGATCCATTCGCCCGCCCGCTCGATGCGGGCCAGCGTCCGCTCCCAGGCGGGGGCGGTGTTGCTCCAGGTGTTGAGCCAGACGGCTGCCCGCTCGGGACGCACCCGCACCGCGAACGTCCATTCCGGCCGGCCGGGCTGGCCGCGGGCTTCGATGAACGACTCGGCCTCGATCAGGTCCGGCAGCAGCGGGGCGAGGGGTCGGGTCACCGGCGCCGCCGCCAGCCGTTCCCACGTCTGGTTGAGGAGGGCCTGGGTGGCCGGTTCGGCCAGCACCGCGCGGAGGGCACCCCCCTGGGTATTGGTGGTCAGCCGGGCGGTGCCGGCGAACTGCCACCACACCAGCAGATCGGGGTCCTCGCCCTCGAGGGAGGCTCCCGTGCGCGGGCCACAACCGATCGCACCCAGGGCCGTCAGAGCCGCAAAAACCAGGCGTTTCATCCGCGCGGCTCCATGCCAGAGAACGCCGGGCGACGCAAACCCATTTCCGGCGGCCGCACGGCCCACCCCCAACGGCCGCTCCGAAGCCGCAGCCGTGGGGGGTGGGGGCGGATGCCGTCCGGCCTTTGGTGGAAGTTTCCGGCGTGGAGGCCGGAGACCCGGAGAGAAGGTGCCGGCGTTTCGCTGAGACACCGGGTTACTGTCGCTCCTCAGCGAGGGGCGCCCCTGTCGCGTGAGACGACCTGCCCGGCGGTCGCAAGCCCTTTCCCATCCGCCGGCAGAAGCGGTACTTTGCCCGCGTCAGCCGGGGCTTGCGCCCACCGCGCATCCGGCTGTGCCTTGAACATGAGCCTCCGCCCTTTCTCCCCGCGGCTGCAGCTCGCGCTCGCTCTGGTCGTGGTGCCGGCCGCTTTGGTGCCCGTTTCGGGCGTCGAGCTGGGTATTGCCGGCGCGGCCTTCACGCTCGACGGCCGGCCCACCTTTCTGCTGGGCGCCAGCTATTACGGCGCGCTGGGCGCGCCCGAGGAGTTCATCCGCCGGGACCTCGACGACCTCCAGCGCCACGGCTTCAACTGGATTCGCGTCTGGGCCACGTGGTCCGCGTTCACCA
Source organism: Verrucomicrobiales bacterium (assembly GCA_037439785.1). GTDB lineage: Bacteria > Verrucomicrobiota > Verrucomicrobiia > Limisphaerales > J093 > DSVZ01. The sequence goes on from JBBIVJ010000021.1 coordinate 69,720, forward strand.
ACGACGTCTCGGCGGTGGACACCGAGGGCCGCGCGCGCGAGCCGTTTCTGTCCAGGCTAACCTGGCTGGTGGCTGAGAGCGACCGGCGCGGCCTGGTGGTGGACGTGACCTTGTCGCGCGGCAACGGCGTGACCGGTCCGCCGCGGCTGGCCACGCTGGCGGCGCACCAGCGTGCAGTGGAGACGCTCGTCCGCGCGCTCGCCTCGCACCGCAACTGGTATCTCGATCTCGGCAACGAGCGGAACATCCGCGACGCGCGGTTTGTCCGCGTCGAGGAGTTGCGGCAACTGCGCGAGGCGGTGAAGCGGCTCGATCCGCGACGGCTGGTGACCGCGTCTCACGCCGGCGGCGACCTGACCCCGGAGGTCGTGCGGCAATACGCGCTGGAGGCGAAGCTCGATTTTCTGGCGCCCCACCGGCCGCGCGAGCCTGGTTCGCCCGCACAAACCGCCGCGCACACGCGGGCGGTGCTGGGTTGGCTGAACGAGCTGGGGCAGCCGATGCCGGTGCATTACCAGGAGCCGTTCCGGCGCGGCTACGGCGCGTGGCAACCCGCCGCTGCGGATTTCCTGACGGACCTGCAGGGGGCCCGCGACGGCGGCGCGGCCGGTTGGTGTTTCCACAACGGCGACGACCGCCACGCCGCCGACGGCGAGCCGCGCCGGTCGTTTGATCTGCGTGCGCGCCGGCTGTTTGACCAGTGGGACGCCGAGGAGCGCGCGTTTCTGGCCGGTTTGCGCCCGGCGTCGGCGCGGGCGGACACCGCCCCCGGGTCCGGCCCCTGGCCGCCCACGCGGCCGGCGGTCGGTTCGCCGCTGCCGGCGTCGCTGCCCCGCGCCGGAACGAACCCGGCCGAAATGCTGCCCGGCCAGCGGACCCTGGGTTCGCGCGAGGTTCCCGACAACCAGACCGACCACGACGGCAGTTACTCGTGGCTCTGGGGGGTGAACGGTGTCGGCCGCGACGGCATCCGCGGCGTGGTGGTGATGCCCGAGCTGGAGCTGGTCGCCTCGTGGAACGACGGACAAACCGACACGCCGGCGAGGGAAAACGAGGCTTTCCGCCGGTTGGCAACGGCGGTGCGGCAACACGATTGAAAGGGTCGCGGCCCTGCGGCGGGCGAAGGGGGACGCGGGGGCCGGCCGGAGCCTTGCCCTTGCCGCCTGCCCGGCTTGGTCCGGGCCGGCGCTGAAGGCGCGACACCGCCGGGTTCCGCTCCGCCTTTCCCGCCCCGCGCGGTTCCGCGGCTTGCGATTCGGGCGGCCGGCGGGGAAGCTGGGCGCGGCCTGGAGTCGGGCCGTGGATCGATCATGGCGCTCCAACTCGATCGGCGTCGCCGCTGGTTCGGCCTGCTGTACCTGATCCTGTCAGGGGGCCTGCTGATCTGGGGGTTGACGTGGCTGCGGCCGGTGCTGGGCGGTCTCGGGTTCGCCCTGTACTGGCTGGCCTGTCTGGGCTTTGCCCTGGCCGCACTGGTCATCGCCTGGCTGGATTGGCGCAGTATCCGCCGGCAGGTGCGGAGTCAGCAGCAGGAGTTGCTGGCCCGTACACTGCATCGGCTCGGGGCACCTCCGCCGGGGGCGGGAACCCCGCCGCCGGCGTCCGGTCCACCCGATCAGGCCGCGGGCCCTCCCCCCTCATGAGGCCGTGGTACGACACGCACGCCCACCTGGACCACCGGCAGTTTGCGGCGGACCTGCCGTCGGTACTGGCGCGCGCCGCCGCGGCCGGCGTCACCCGGCTCATCACCGTGGGGACCGACCGCGACAGCAGCGGCCGGGCGCTGGCGCTGGCCGAGGCGCACGCGGAGATTTACGCGGTGGTGGGCTGGCATCCGACCGAGGCGCTGAGTGCGCCGGTGGACCTGAGGCCGGGGCTGCGCGAGGCGGCCCGGCATCCCAAGGTGGTGGCGCTGGGGGAAACGGGGCTGGATTACTACCGACTGCCGCCGGGCGGGGAGGCGGCGGCGGCCGCATACAAGGCCCGCCAGGCCGCGCTGTTCCGCCAGCATCTGGAGGTCGCGGCCGAGACGGGCCTCAACTGCGTCATCCATCAGCGCGCGGCCTGGGCGGACACGTTGCGGCTGTTCGAGCCTTTTGCCGGGCGGGTGCGGGGGCAGTTCCATTGCTTTTCCGAAGGGCCGGCAGCACTGGCGCAGGTGCTGGCGCTGGGGTCACTGGTGAGTTTCACCGGCATCCTCACTTACAAAAACGGCGAGAGCGTACGCGCCGCCCTGGCCGCCACGCCGCGCGACCGGTTCCTGCTGGAGACCGATTGTCCGTACCTGGCGCCGGTGCCGTTTCGCGGCCAGCGGTGCGAGCCGGCCCACGTGTGCGAGACGGCCCGGGTGGCGGCCGAAGTGACCGGCCTGAGCCTGGGGGAGCTCAGCGCGGTCACCTGCGCCACGGCCCATCGCTTTTTCCCCAGGCTGGGCTGAGGTCCGCGGAGGTCGCGGGGGCACTTTGCATTTGTACTTTGCCCTCCCGCTGCCTTTTAATCTCCTCGGTTTGACCCGCGGATTCGGGGACGTGTCACCCCGCATCGTGGTAGAGAACCCAGATTAACCCCTCGGTTTGACCCGCGGACTCGGGGACGCGTCACCGGCAGGTGGGCCGGGGCCCAGGAGAGGGGCCCCAGGCCTGTGGGGTGGGGGGGTCCGTGGGGCGAGCAATCGCCCGTGGCATGGAAGCAGGCAAGGCAAGTCCCGTGGGTCGTTGGCAGGGCCCGCTCTGGCTGGCGTGGAGCGGGGGCGCGCTGGCTTCGGCGGTGGTGGCGGTCGCGGGCATTGAGGTCCAGGCGGGAGGGAACCCCCTGGCGGCGCGGGGGTTTGTTTACGGGGTTGGCCTGGCATTCGGGCTGTTGTGGAGGACGCCCGGCCTGGTGACGGCGGGGGTGGGGGTTGGGCTCGGCGGCTTGTACGCGGGATTGCCGCTGGCGACGACGCTGCTGCTGGCGGTGCTGGTGATGGGAGAGTCGGGGCTGGGGGCGTGGTTGACCCGGCGATGGATGGGGGGACTGAACTTCCTGGAGACGCTGCGGGACTATGGCCGCTTTGTGATGGTGGCCGGGGCAGCCTGGCCGGTGGTGGTGTTGGGAGGGGAATTGGCGTGGGTGGGGCCGACGGGGAACGCCGCTTACCTGGTCTGGGTGCAGCGCTTCCTGGCCTACGGCATGAGCGCCCTGATGCTGACACCGCTGGCGGTGCTGCTGGTCATGCAGCCGCCGGTGCGGTGGAACTGGCCGAAGATTCGGGAGATGAGCGTGCTGTTCGTGGCGTTGCTGGCCACGGCGGCGTTTGCGTTCATGGGCGGGCCGGACACCAATCCGCTCCGCCTGGTGCTGGCCTATCTGCCGCCGGTGCTGGTGATGGCGTCGGCCCTGGCCTTCAGCCCGCGCGAGACGGCGTTTCTGGCGGGGGGGTTGTCGGCGTTGGTGCTGCTGGCCACGTTCCACCGGGCGGGGGTGTTTGCGCTGCTGGCGCCGGAGTGGGCGCCGTTGGCGTCGGGCGCGTACGCGGCCACGACCGGGCTGCTGTGCATGGTCACCTCCATCGTGGTGGACCAGCGCCGACGGGCACTGCAGGCGCTGGAACGGGTCAACCGCGACCTGGAACAGCGGGTGCGCGAGCGCACCGTCCAACTGGAACGCGACAACGAGGTCCGGCGCCGGGTCGAGACCGAGTTGTCCCGCAGCGAGGCGCGGTCCCGGGACCAGTTGCTCGAGCTCGACCAGGTGTACCGGCACACGCCGGTGGGCCTGTGCGTGCTGGATCAGGAGCTGCGGTTCGAGCGCGTCAACGTCGCGCTGGCCGCCGGCCTCGGCCGGCCGGCGGAGGCCCTGGCGGGGCGTCCGCTGGCGGCGGTGGCACCGGTGCTGGCCGCAGCCATGGGGGCAGCGCTGCGCACGGTGCTCCACGCCGGGGTGCCGCTGCTGGACCAGGAGTTTTCCGAGCCGGTCGAAGGGCAGGGACCCCGCCGCTGGCTGGCCAGTTTCCACCCCCGCTTCCACCACGGGGGGGAACCGACCGGCGTCTTTGTGGCAATGACCGACGTGACGATGCTGCGCCGGACCGAGGAGGCGCTGCGGCAAAGCGAGGCCCGGCGGGTGCGGGCCGAGGCCTTTGCCCGCACGATGGTGCTGCATGTCGGCCTGGACGGGCGGTTTTTGCGCGTGCCGCCCGCGCTGTGCGAGCTGCTTGGCTACACCGCCGAGGAGCTGGCGGGCCGGACCTTTGACGAGGTGAGCCACCCGGACGACCGCGACCAGGGCCGGTATTTGTTCCAACAACTGTTGCGGGGCGAGGTGCCCAGCATCGAGTTCGAAAAGCGTTACCTCACCCGCGAGGGGCACAGCGTGTGGGTGCACCTGGACTCAACGGTGGTGCGGGATGACGCCGGCCGGCCGTTGCACCTGATCACCTACGTGCGGGACATCTCCCGGCAGAAGGCCGCCGAGGCCGCCCTGCAGGCGGCGTATGACCAGTTGGAACTGCGCGTGGCCGAACGCACCGCCGAGATGCGCCGCGCCAACGAGGAACTCACCCTCGAGGTCGCCCAGCGCAAGCAGGCCGAGGCCAGCCACCTCCAGGCCCTGAGCCGGCTGGTGGACCTCCAGGAAACCGAGCGCGCCTTCATCTCCCGCGAGCTGCACGACCAGCTCGGCCAGGAGCTCAACGCCCTGCATCTGGGCCTGGGGCTGCTGCGCGAATGCCTGCACGATCCCCCCGCCCTGCGCGCCGAACTGGACCGGCTGCGGGAGCAGGCCTCCCGCCTCATCCAGGCCATGCACCACATGGCCTGGGAACTGCGCCCGCCCGCCCTGGACGACTTCGGCCTGGAAATCGCCCTGCAGCGGTACTGCGCGGACTTTGCCCGCCGCACCGGTCTGGCGGTGCGTTTCCACAGCCAGGGCATGGACGTGGAACGGCTGCCCCTGAGAGTTGAGACCGCGCTTTACCGGGTGGCCCAGGAGGCCCTGTCCAACGTGTACTATCACGCCCAGGCCCGCACGGTCAGCGTGCTGCTGCAACGGCGCGAAGATGCCCTGAGCCTGATCATCGAGGACAACGGCCGGGGCTTCGATGTCGAGAGCCTGCAGCACTCCGGTGACATCCGCCAGCGGCTGGGCCTGCTGGGCATGGAGGAACGCCTGTTGCTGGTGGGCGGCACCCTGACCCTCGAGTCCCATCGCGGCGAGGGCACCACCGTCCTGGCCAAGGTCCCCCTGCCCGTCATCGAGCCGGCGCCGCCGGCGGCCCCGCCCCCCTCCGCTGCCGTGGCCCCGGCCGAACTGACCGTCCCCCTGGCCTGAGCCATGCCCGAACTGCGCGTCATCCTGGCCGACGACCACGCAATCATGCGGGAGGGCCTGGCCCTGGTCATCGGTCGGCAGCCCGGTATGAAGGTCGTGGGCCAGGCCGGGGACGGTCGCGAGCTGCTCGAACAGGTCCGGCGACTCAAACCCGACGTGGTGGTGATGGACTTGTCCATGCCCGTGCTTTCCGGCGTCGAAGTGGCGCGCCAGCTCAGGGCCGCCGGCTCCCCCGTGCGCCTGCTGGCCCTGACCATGCACGAAGACGCCAGCTACCTGACCGAGTTGGCGCGCCTGGGGGTGGAGGGGTACATGCTCAAGCGCTCGGCCTCCGACCAGCTCATTGAGGCCATCCGCACCGTGGGGGCAGGCCGGAGCTGGTACGACCCCGGCCTGAGTGCCCGCATGTTGCGCAAGGACCATCCCCCCTCGCCGACCTCCGAGACGCCGGTCCGGGAGCTGAGCGAGCGGGAGGAACAGGTCCTGCGCCTGCTGGCCCGCGGCCACGCCAACAAGGAGGTGGCCGAACAGTTGAACCTCAGCGTCAAGACGGTCGAAACCTACCGTCAGCGCATCGCCGAAAAGCTGGGTCTGCGCAGCCGCGTGGACCTCGTCCAGTACGCCCTCCGCCGCGGCTGGCTCCAGCCCGGCACGTGACCCGGCGACCGCTCCGCCGACCCGGCCGGCGACGGGGGGGTGCCCCGCATCTCGCCGGCCTTCCGCTCAGGGTTGCCAGATCATGTCCTGCACCGTCTTGCCGGCCGGGATGAACGGCAGCACGTGCTCGGTGTAGGGGGTGATGATGTCCAGCACGTAGGGTTCATTGGCCTCGAGCATCCGCTGGAGCGCGGCCCGGAGGTCGCGGCGGTACATGACCCGCTCGCACGGCACGTTGAAGGCGCGGCAGATGGCCACGAAGTCCGGGTAAATCTGCTCGCGGTGCTGCGGGTCGCCCAGGTAGGTGTGGCCGCGGTGGCTGTTGTAGAAGCGGTCCTCCCACTGGACCACCATGCCCAGGTGCTGGTTGTTGAGGATCATCGCCTTGGCGGCGATGCCCTCGATGTGCGCCATGGCCAGCTCCTGGATGTTCATCAGGAACGAGCCGTCGCCGTCCACGTCAATGACCTGCTTGTCCGGGCAGGCCACCTTGGCCCCCAGGGCCGCGGGGTAGCCGTAGCCCATCGCCCCCAGCCCGGCGCTGGTGATGAACTGGCGGGGCCGGGTGAACTGGTAGAACTGGCCGGCCCACATCTGGTGCTGGCCCACGCCGGTGGTGAGGATGGCGTCGCCTCCGGTCAGTTCATAGAGCAGGGCAATGGCTTCCTGAGGCAGGATCACCTGGCCGGGGTCCCCCCGCATGTGCTCACGCACATGCGGGGAACGGAGCACCTCCGGGGTGATCTGCCAGCGCAGGGGGGCCCGGGCCTTGAGCTCGGCCACCCGTTGCTGCCAGGCGGTGAATTTTTTCTGGACGGGCCGCTCGGCCAGCAGGGCGTTGAGCCGGCGCAGGGCATAGCGGATGTCGCTGATGATCGGCAGGTGGGCCGGCTTGTTCTTGTTGATCTCGGCCGGGTCAATGTCCACGTGCACGATGGTGCCGTGCTCGCAGAACTTCTCGACCTTGCCGGTGACGCGGTCATCGAAGCGCACCCCGAAGGCGAGCAGCAGGTCGGCCTCGGCCACGGCCCAGTTGGCGTAGGCGGCGCCGTGCATGCCCAGCCACTTGAGCGAGAGTGGGTCGGTCTCGGGGAAGACGCCGCAGCCCATGATGGTGGTGGTAACCGGGATGCCGGTGGCGCGGGCGAACCGGCGCAGTTCCTCGGCGGCGCCGCTGGTCACGATGCCCCCGCCGCAGTAGAGCACCGGCCGCTCGGATTTCTCGATCAGGCCGATGATTTCGTGCAACGCCACGTCCTCCGCACGGCGGTCGGGATCGTAGCCGCGCAGGGTAACATGGTCCGGCCAGACCGGCTGGGTGCGGGTCTGCTGGACATTCTTGGGCAGGTCAATGACCACCGGCCCCGGCCGCCCGGTCTGGGCTATGTAAAACGCCTCCTTGACGATGCGCGGGAGGTCGTTGACGTCGGTCACCAGGTAGCTGTGCTTCACCACCGGCAGGGTCATGCCGAAGATGTCGGTCTCCTGGAAGGCGCCCTTGCCGATCATGTGCTGGGGCACCTGGCCGGTGATGGCCACCAAGGGCACGGAGTCCATGTAGGCGTCGGCGATGCCGCTCACCAGGTTGGTGGCGCCCGGGCCGCTGGTGGTCATGCACACGCCGGCCCGGCCGGTGGCGCGGGCGTAGCCCTCGGCGGCAAACACCCCGCCCTGCTCGTGCCGGGGCAGGTAGGTGCGGATTTGTTTGGAGCGGGTCAGGGCCTGGTGCACCTCCATGCTCGCGCCGCCGGGGTAGGCGAAGATGACCTCGACCCCCTCGCGCTCCAGGGCGTGCACGAGGATTTCGCTGCCCGACATGACCGGGCCCCGGCTGCTCGGTCGGACCCGGCGGTCGGAGGTGGACTTGGGGGATTTGGGGGACTTGTTCATGGTTTGGCTTTCTGTGGGGCGGTCGCCGGTCGCCGGGTAACAAAAAACCCACGACTGGCGGCCAGCCGTGGGTTCGATTGCAAAACTGGGTTCAGGCGCAACCCAACCCTCCGGCGGCGGCGCAGCCGGCTACAACCACCAAGACCAGAGTGTGGGGCACGCAATGTGTCATCGGACAGGCCGTCTTTGTACGGACCGTCCGGGCCCCTGTCAAGCGGCAGTTCCAGGGCAGGGGCGAAGTCCGAAGTCCGAAGTGGCGGTAGGCAATCCGAAGAGCGAGACCCTTTCCCCGCTTGCCGCCGCGGTGACGCTGCGGCCACCCCTCCGCTGGCTGACGCCGGCGGACCAGGGATGGAACGGGCAGCCTGCCCGTTCTGCGGGCTACCAGCCCGGCGGCGTAGCGCAGGCTTCCAGCCTGCTGGATCGCCGACTTCCAGTCGGCGCGCCGTCCTCGTTCAAGGGAGGGCGGGCGGCCGCCCTCGGGCCGGTCAGCGGGGGCCGGTTCCTTCGGTGTGTTGTACCAGGTGGGGGCGGGGGCGGATGAGCAACACGAGCACCACAGACACCAGGGCGGTGGCGGCAAAGACGCCGAAAATGGCATTCAACGGCACATGCGCATCGCGCAGCGCGCCGAAGGCCCAGTCGGCCACGCCGCCGCAACTGATGCTCACCAGGTTCATGAAGCCATAGCCGGTGGCGCGCAGCTCCGGCCGCACGATCTGGCAGAGGATGGGCATGTTGTTGCAGTCGAAAAACCCCCAGCCCAGCCCGAAGAGGATCAGGAATCCCACCGCCACGGCCAGCGTGCCGGCGTTGCCCACCCCAAACATGGCCGGGATGATCAGGCTCATCCCCAGGGCGCTGACGTAAATCCGGCCTCGGAGGTGCCGGTGCATCCAGCGGTCGGCCAGCCACCCGCCCACCACCGCCCCCACAATGGCGGCGGCCTGCCAATACAGGGTGGCGGAGACGCCGGCCTTGCCCTGGCCGATGGCGAACTGCTCTTTGAGGATGGCCGGCATCCAGTCCCGCACCACCCAGCCTGCCAGCGCCGGCAAGGTGAAGTACAGCACCAGCAGGAGGTATGAGCCATTGGTCAGCAGCTCGAACAGCGCCCCCCGCGCCGAGGGTCGGGCGATCGCCTCCCGGCCCGCCGCCGGGGGAGCGTCCCGCAACAGCCACAACAACGGCACGGTGTAGAGCATGCCCGCCACCCCGGCCACATCGAAGGCCCAGCGCCAGCCCAGGGCCGGTGCGTCGGCCACATAGCCGCTGAAGCCGCCGAGGATGACGCCGCAGTAAATGGCCATCTGGTGCAGACCCACCGCCCGCGAGCGGGTGGTCCCAGCGTGGTAGTCCGCAATCAGCGCCAGCGCGGCCGGGATGTAAAAGGCCTCGCTGATACCCATCAGGGAACGGGTCCACAACAACCCCGCGTAGGAGGTCACGTGTCCCGTGAACCAGGTGACCAGCGACCAGGCGAACAAACTGCCGCAGATGGTCAGCCGGCGGCTGAAGCGGTCCGCCAGGTAGCCGCCGATCGGACTCAGCAACGCGTACACCCACTTGAACTGCCCCAGCATCCGCCCCCAGTTGGCCTCGCTGCCGATGTCCGGGATGTCCGCCATCACCGAGAATTTCATGGCCGCCAGCATCTGGCGGTCCAGGTAGTTCAACAGCGCGACCGGCCACAACAGGGCCACCACCAGCCAGGCATAGCCGACAGAACGGGAGTTGAGCAGGTTCATGGAGGAAATGGGTCGGGCTGCGTCGTGCGGGCCGGAGCTGCGGGGCCGTGGGCTAATGATGCTCACGGAGCGGGGCGCGGGTGGGGGCGGCGGCTTCAGCGTTCCCCCACCAGCAACCAGTCGAGGGCAAAACGGGCCAGGACCAACTGTTCGTAGGGGCTTGGGCTCCCCGTCTCGTACAGCAGGCCGCTGGTACCATCCGGCAGGACGGCCAGGCAGGAGTAAGCGGCCGGCCGGGGTCCAGCAGACGGGCCACCGGCCAGGTTTGCCCTTCATCCAGGCTCGCCCGCACCGTGAGACGCTCACGTCGCGTGCTGGCCGGGTTCGAGAACAGCAACACGCTCCGGCTGCCGGGGCCGGGCCAGGAATAACGGCGCAGGCTGGCCTGACAGACCGGGTCGATCAGCTCGGGCACGTGGCGTTGCTCGGTCCAGGTGGCGCCGCCATCGTGGCTTATGGCCTGCTGGCGGACCGTCTGGGTGCGGTCGTACTTCCGCATGTTGAGCAGGAGCCGGTGCCCGGTCAGCTCGGCCACTTCACATTCGTTGACCTGAGGGCGGGGCGAGGAGCCGCCGCGGCGCCAGGTCTGCCCGCCATCATCGGAATAGATCACGTGGGAGTAGTAATGCCGCGTGTCGGCCTCGATGTGGTCGCAGGGGATGACCAACCGGCCGGCGTGGGGGCCATGCTCGATTTGAATGCCCGCGCCCGGGCCGGTGGCGTACCAGGTCCAATGGGCTGGCTTGACCGCCGCGGTGATCTCCCGGGGCGGCGACCAGCTCCGGCCGTCGTCGCGGGAATGGGTGACAAAGACCCGGCGGGTGTCCCGGCTGGTGCGGGCGATGATCGCCGATTCGGTATCGTCGCCGCGGTTCCAGCTCATCAACAACCAGAGGGTGCCGGTGGCGCGGTCCACCACCGGGCAGGGGTTGCCGCAGGTGTGGGGGCCGTCGTCCCAGACCGTCTGCGCCGGTTCCCAAGTCCGGCCGCCGTCGGCGCTGCGTTTCACCAGCAGGTCCACGTCCCCCGCATCCCCGGCGCCGTGGCGGCGGCCCTCGGCAAAGGCCAGCAACGTGCCACGGGGTGTGACCAGCAGGGAGGGGATGCGGTAAGTGTGGTAACCGCCCCGGCCCGAGACGAAGACCGGGGTGCGGACCGGATCGGGAGGCGGGGCGGCCGCACCCGACACCAGCGGCGCCAGCGCGGCCAGCGCCAGCCCCGAGGCCAGGAGGAGAAGCGGGGATTGCACGGGCGCAGGCTATCGGCGGACGCGGGCTTTGAGAAGGGTCTGGAAAAAGATTGAAGCCCGGCAGGCCTTTGCGCCGAATAGCGGTTCATGACGACACTTTCCGACGCCCACAAGCAGACCATTCGAGCCTGGCTCCGGGACGGCCTCCAACTGGCCGAAATCCAGAAACGCCTCGCCGCCGAACTCGGGGTGCACCTGACCTACATGGAATTGAAGCTGGCCGTGAGCGAACTGGACGTCCTGCCGCAGGATCGGGAAACCGTCGAGGTGCCTCCTTTGCCCCCGCCGCCGCCCGGCCCGGCCGGCACGCCCGGCCGCGCCAAGCCCCCAC
>JBBIVJ010000022.1:0-77215 GCA_037439785.1 Verrucomicrobiales bacterium
CACGGGCGCGCTCGGTCTCGCACCCCCACCCCCGACACGATCAACGCAAAGAACAACCCCAGCCCGTCCAGCAGGAACGAAAAGGACAGCCCCAACGACGGCATCCAGGGCCACTCGACCACGCGCGGTCCGTTGCGCCCCACCTCCCACGCCAGCCATGCCAGCGCCGCCGTGGACAGCGCCGGCACGACCCAGGCCACCCGGCCCACGCGCCGGTTCCCGCCGCGCCCCAGCCACGCCAGCACCGGCACGGCCAGCAGCGGCACGCCCAAAGCCAGCCACAGCGCCGTGCTCATGAGGTCCTCGGCCACCGCATCGCCAGATAGCCGGCGTAGCCCGCCAGCAGCAGGGCGCCTTCCCACCGTCGCACCCGCAGACCGGTCCAGAGAATCGGCACCAGCGCCACGCTGAACAAGGTCATCACCCCCAGGTCCCGCATCTCCAGCCCCGGCCCGTGCAGGGGCGCCAGCAGGCCGCTGCAGCCGACAATGGCCAGGAGGTTGTACAGGTTCGAGCCCACCACGTTGCCCACGGCGATGTCCGGCTGCCGCTTCAGTGCCGCCACCACCGAGGTTGCCAGCTCCGGCAGGCTGGTCCCCGCTGCCACAATGGTCAGCCCGATCACCGCCTCACTCACCCCACAGTCCCGCGCCAGAGCCGAAGCCCCGCGCACCATCAACTCCGCCCCGTACACCAGCAGCGCCAGCCCGCCGACCACCCGCACCAGATCCCACGCCACGTGATGCGTCGGCCGGGGCACGGCCTGGTCGAACTCCGCCGCCACCTCCGCCGGGGCCGCCCGCTGCGCCTGGTACACCGTGAAGACCGTGTACCCCACCAACACGACCAGGAAAAAAACCGCCTCCGGCCGGGAAATCAGGGCGTCCAAGAAGGCCATCCAGAACAGACCCGTGACCGCCAGCAACAACGGCAGCTCCTGCCGGATGAGCTGGAAGCGGACCTGCAACGGCATCATCAACGCCGCCAGGCCCAGGATGACCCCCACGTTGAACGAATTGGAACCCACCACATTGCCCAGGGCAATGTCGCCCCGACCCTCCCACGCCGCCCGGACGCTGACCAGCAGTTCCGGCATGCTGGTGCCGTAGGCCACAATCGTCAGCCCCACCACCAACGGACTCAAACCCAGTCGCAGGGCCAGCGAGGCGCCGCCCCCCACCAGCGCAGAAGCCCCGACCCCCAGCAGGACCAGGCTCGCCACGATTTCAAACCAGTGCATCAAGGTCGTACTCACGGTGTGTGGGCCCCGTGCCGGTTGGCCCGGCACGAAAGGGCGAAGATTAGAGGCAGCAACCCCGCGTGCAACTTGAACCGGTCGCCCGGCACCTCCGACTCCGCCCGACGCCCGGCCGGCCGGGGCGCGGCTCACAGATTGAACTCCGGCCCCAGATAAATCTCGCGGGCGCGGGGGTCGTTGACCAGGAACTCCGCCGGCCCCTCGCACAGCACCTCGCCCTTGTGAATAATGTAGGCCCGGTCCACCAGCTTGAGCGTCTCGCGCACGTTGTGGTCGGTGATCAGGATGCCCAGCCCGCGGTCCCGCAGCCGCCGCACGATCTTCTGGACGTCATAGACCGCGATCGGGTCAATGCCACTGAACGGCTCGTCCAGCAGCATCAACTTCGGGCTGGTGATCAGCGCACGGGTGATCTCCAGACGCCGCTTCTCCCCCCCGCTGAGCTGGTAGGCCCGGCTTTTGGCCAGCGGCGTCAGGTCCAGCTCCTCCAGCAGGTATTGCAGGCGCACCCGCCGCTCCTCCCGGCTCAGGCGGCAGGTCTCGAGGATGGCCAGCAGGTTCTGTTCGACGGTGAGCTTGCGAAAAACCGAAGGCTCCTGGGTGAGATACCCGATGCCCCGCCGCGCCCGCTGGTGCATGGCCAGCCGGTCAATCGGCCGGCCCTCGAAGCGCACCTCGCCGGCATCCGGACGCACCAGACCGACGATGAGGTTGAAGGTGGTGGTCTTGCCCGCGCCGTTGGGACCGAGCAGGCCCACGATCTCCCCGGCCCGCACCTGCACGCTCACCCCGTTGACCACGCGGCGGCCACGGTACTCCTTGGCCAGTTTCTCGGTCTCCAGCAACACGGCCGGCGCGGCCGTTGCCCCCGGCGCGGCGCCGGCGGCCTCGGGATGTGCGGAAGGGACGGGTGGCATGGCGGGCTCTTCAACCGGGTGGTGCCGCCGTCCCGGCGGCCTTCTGGGGAAAGGGGGACTTCATGGCGGGCTTGCTCCCCGGCTCAGTGTGCGCCGCAGGACATTGGTTACCCCCGGCAACGGCGCGGTGGTCCACCGGACCTGGAAGGGCCCCCGGCCGCCGACCCGGTTCCGCTGCGGGTCCCAGGTCAACACCGTGGCCCCCGTGAGGTGGCCCTCGGGGGCCTCGACCTCCGGTTGCCCGCGCAGTTCCAGCACCCCCGGCTCGGCCGAGTAACCGGCCTCCTCACCCCGCGCCTGGCGCGGCCCGCGGGCCAGCCGCACCCCCCCGCCCGCGGCGGCGGTTTCCAACCGGTTGGTGCCTGCCGCAAAGTGCGCCTCCACCCAGCCGGCCGTCACTTCCGTGACCTCCGGCGGTTGACCCGCCCGACGCGCCGCGCTCTGCCGGCCGCGCACCCCTCCCTCGGCGCGCAGCCGCACCGGATGCCCCGTGGCATCGAAATCCACTCTCAGCCGCGCGCACTCCAACTGCCGCGCCCGCGGCGGCCGCCCCGGCAGGGCCTCCTGTTCGAGCCGCACCGCACCCGCGGCCTCGACCGCCTCGAGCCGGTCGCGGTAATGTGCGGACAATGCCTCGCACGCCAGGCGGCCCCACTCGGTACCGTCGGCCCCCAGCCGCGCGCGCACCGGCGGAGCGAACGTCAGCCGCCCGTCCCGAAAGACCGCCGCCGCCGCCGTGATCTCCACCACCGGTTCGGCCGGTTTCCCTTCCCCGCCCCGGCCCACCGGCCGCCCGGTCAGCCACGGCAACCACGGCGAAGCCGGGAACCGCACCCACGCCTCGCCGCGCGCCTCCACCGCCCGTTCGAGGGGGTGCAGCCGCAGGAGCGCGGCGCGAACCTCGCGTCCCTGCCCGGTCCAGCGCGGCTGGCCGGTCAGCTCGAGCACCGCGTTGGTCCATTCCGCCTGCGCGGCGGTGGCGCGCCAGTCGCCCGTGGTATCGGCGATCACCACGTTGGTCACGGCGCGCAGCCCCTGCACCGGGCCGGGCCGGGGGGGCAGGGCCAGCCAGATCGCGCCTGCCCTCAGCTCCACCCCATCCCGCGCGGGCGCGGTCGGTGGCGGCGGCGGGGCGGGGGTGGCGGCCCGGCCGGGCCACGGCAGCTCCCACAGGGTGTTGGTGTCCCGCGGCAGCTTCAACGTGGCCGCGCCCAGGGCCTGAAGCAGTTCCGCCCCGCCGTGACCGGGACGCAGCAACCGGAACACCTCCGCCCCCGCTTCACGAACGCCGTCACTCCAGAACGGCTGGCCGGTCAATTCGACCTCCTCCCCGGTGTCGGTCAGGCGGTACTCGGCCCGTTCGCCGGTGGCCCGGCTGCCGTCGCGGCGAAGGACGAGGGAGACCGCCCCTTCGACCTGGAGGCGGTCAAACCGGCCGGCGGCATCGCGGCGGGCGAACAGGCGCCGGGCGCGGACTTCCAGCTCGGGGTCGGTGACCTCGACCGCGCCGAGGAACTCGACCTCGCGGGCGGTGAGGTTCAACCGCATCGCCTCCGCGGTGATGGTCAGGGTGCCGGCCGGTTCGGAGGCGGGGGCGGCGGGCCGTTTGCGGATGCGGGTGCGGACCTGGTTCGAGACGCTCAGCTC
This sequence comes from Verrucomicrobiales bacterium, assembly GCA_037439785.1. Classification (GTDB taxonomy): domain Bacteria; phylum Verrucomicrobiota; class Verrucomicrobiia; order Limisphaerales; family J093; genus DSVZ01. The sequence continues at coordinate 3,823 of JBBIVJ010000022.1, forward strand.
GCCGGCGGCCTGGTCCCAGAGGAAGCCCACCCCTTCGAGGGTGAGCTGGCCGTCGGCCGTGGCCACCTGGAGCGCGGCGGCCGAGCGGACGCGGTTCTGGCGGAGGTCCACCACGCAGGCGGTGGTCTGCACCTGGAGGGTGAGGTTGGTCAGGCCGCCGGGGTCGTGATGCTCGACGCGGGCGGTCTCGAGGAACAGCGTGCCGTCGGGCTGCGTGCGCGCGCCCGTGCCGGTGAGCAGGCCGGTCTGCTGGTTCTGGCGCAGGAGCGGCAGGCGGAATTCGCGGGCCCGGGCCGCCGGCCGCGGCGGGGGTTCGGCGGCCGCCAACGTGCCGGCCAGGGCCAGCGCGGCGAGGGCGGGCCGGCCGGCCAACGGCAGCGGGCAGGGCGGCTTCATGACAGGTCACTCGGTGTAGGAGGCCACCAGCGCGGCCCACTTGTCCTGGGCCTTGAGGATCAGCTCGGCCACTTCCCGCACCGCCCCGTAGCCGGCGGCGGCGTGGGTGATGTAATGGGCCAGCGCGCGGGCCTCGGGAAGGGCGTGTTTGACGGTGACCGCCAGGCCGGCGCGCTTGAGCGCCCCCAGGTCCACCAGGTCATCGCCCATGAAGCACACCTCCGCCCAGGTCCACTGGGTCTGGGCCAGGATGGCCTCGATGGCGGCCACCTTGCTGCCGGGGGCCTGGTGCAGAAAGTCAATCTGCAGGTCCGCCGCCCGCTGGGCCGTGGCCGGGGAGGGGCGATGGGAAATCCAGCCCACCTTCACGCCCTGCTGCTGGAGCAGGCGCAGGCCGAAACCGTCCCGGAGATTGAACCGCTTGTACTCCTCGCCGCCGCCCATGTACACGCCGGCGTCGGTGAGGATGCCGTCCACGTCGCAGAGAAAGAGCTTCACGCGACGGAGCCGCTCCAGCAGTTGGGGGTCGGGGCCGGTCGCGGCGGGGGCCGGCACCGGCTGCGGCGGCGGGGGATAGGGGCGGCGCGGGGGGCGGAACGGCCGCGGGGGCGGGGCCTTGGCGCGGGGGGCAAAGGTATCCCGTGGCGGGAAGGGGCGGGGGCGGGGCGATCCCGGCCACGAGGGGGTCGGGTCTTCCGGCCGGCGGCTGGGGGGGCGGAAGGCGGGCGGGGGAGGGGAGCTCTCGGGATTCATGCCAGGGCGTCGCGGAGGCGGCAGAGTTGTTCGAGCAGGCGGGGCAGTTGTTTCAAGGGGACCATGTTCGGGCCGTCACTCAAGGCCTGGTCGGGCTCGGGGTGGGTTTCCAGGAACACGCCATGGGCGCCGGCCGCCACCGCGGCGCGGGCGAGCACGGGCACGTACTGGCGCTGGCCGCCGGAGCGGTCGCCGGCGGCACCGGGGAGTTGCACGGCGTGGGTGGCGTCGAAGATCACCGGCCAGCCGAAGGCGCGCATCTGGACCAGGGCACGGAAGTCCACCACCAGGTTGTGGTAGCCGAAAGTGGTGCCGCGTTCGGTGACCAGCAGCCGGCGGGCGCCGGCCTCTTCGGCCTTGGCCACCACCCGGCCCATTTCCGCCGGCGAGAGGAACTGGCCTTTCTTGAGGTTGACGATGCGCCCGGTGGCCACGGCGGCGGCGATGAGGTCGGTTTGCCGGCAGAGGAAGGCCGGGATTTGGAGCACGTCCACCACCTCGGCGGCGGCGGCGGCCTGGGCCTCGGTGTGGATGTCGGTCAGGACCGGCACACCGACGTCGCGCCGCACCCGGCCCAGCACGGTCAGGCCGGCCTCCAGCCCCGGCCCGCGGAAGGAGCGGGCCGAGGTGCGGTTGGCCTTGTCGAAACTTGCCTTGAAGACGTACGGCAGCCCCAGCCGCGCGCAGTGGCGGGCCACAAACGTGGCCACCCGCAGGCATAGCGTCTCGCTTTCGATCACGCAGGGGCCGGTCAGGACACTCAGGGCCCGCGGGGCGCGCAGGCGGGTCCAGATGGAGCCGAGGGCTTCGGACACGCCGCCAGTTGTACCAGCGAAAGCAGGGGGAGGCAAAGGATTGCGCGGCGCGGCGACTTGGCGCGCGGCGTCCACTGCGGCAATATAGGCGCCCATGACCTCGCGTCTGACCGCCTGCATCATGAACCGGAGCCTGTGCCTTGCCGCGTTGCTGCTGACCGGAGCCGGCCTCTTCGCCGCCGGCTCCCCGCTCTACCACCAGGACTTCCAGCGCCTTGAACCGGGGCCGCTGCCGCCGGAGCTGCTGGTGCTGGACGGCGCGTTTGCGGTCCGCGCCGAGGGCCCGGAGCGATTTGTCGAACTGCCCGGCGCGCCGCTGGAGACCTTCGGCGTGCTCTTCGGTCCCACCGTGACCAACCAGGTGGCCGCCCGCCTGCGCGCCTACGGCACCAGCGTTGGCCGGCGTTATCCCACCTTTGCCGTGGGGCTGGGCGGGGTCAACGGCTACAAGCTGCGCGTCAGCCCGGGAAAGAAACAGGTCGAGCTGCTGCGCGGGGACACCGTCCTCCACGGCGAACCCTTCGCCTGGAAATCCGGCCAGTGGACCCTCCTGCACCTGCAACTCCGCAGCGACGGTCCGGCCTGGAAAGTCGAGGGCCGGGCATGGGCCGAGGGCGAGCCCGAGCCCGCCGGCTGGACGATCAGCCTGGAGGTCTCCGAGGCGCCGCGGCCGGGGCGGGCCTCGCTCTGGGCGGCGCCGTTTGCGGGCACGCCCATCCGCTTTGACGACCTGCTGCTGACCCCGGTCCCGGCCGGCCCGTGAGGGGAGGGGGGCCGACCGCGCGGTCCCGCTCAGGGCGCAGCGGAGCCGGTCTGGCCGCCGGACTCGCCCCGGCGAAACTGGAAGGGCACGCTCTGCACCACACCCAGCACGACGGCGCTGAAGCGGTATTGCCCCCGGCGGGCGGTGGCGACCACGCCCTCGACCGCGCAGTCGTCGTAGTACTCGAGGCCGCGGCCCAGGGCGTAGGTGAGCAGCTTGGAGGCGAAACAGCGCAGGAAGTCGTCACGCTTGGCGGTCAGGAGCAGCCGTTTCAAATCCGTCGGCCCCTGGAAGGCTTCCCCGCTGGCCAGTTGGCCGGCGGGGTCCACCGGGAAGCCCTGGTCCTGGTCACGCCAGCGGCCCACGCCGTCAAAGTTCTCGAAGGCCAGGCCGATGGGGTCCATGAGCGCGTGGCAGGAGGCGCACATGGGATCGGCACGGTGCTGTTCCAGGCGCTGGCGCAGCGAGCCGGTGAGGCGGGCCTCGGGGTTGTCGGGCAACTCGGGCACGTTCGGCGGGGGCGGGGGCGGGGGCTGGTTGAGGAGGTTGTCCAGGACCCACTTGCCGCGTTTGACCGGTGAGGTGCGGGTGGGGTTGGAGGTAATGGTGAGGAAGCTGCCCATGGTGAGCACGCCACCGCGCGGGGTGCCGCGCAGGCTCACCTTGCGGAACGCCTCGCCCTCGACGCTCTCCAGACCGTAGTGCCGCGCCAGGGGGCCGTTGACGAACGTCCAGTCCGCGTCCAGGAACTCGAGCACGCTGCGGTCCTCGCGGAAGATGTGTTCGGCAAACAGCTCCGCCTCGCGGCGCATGGCCGCCCGCAGGGTGTCATCGAAGCCGGGGTAGGTGGCGGGGTCGGGCGCGGCCACCTCGAGGGTGCGGAACTGCAGCCACTGGCCGGCAAAGTTGTCCACCAGCGCCCGGGCGCGCGGGTCCCGGAGCATCCGGCGCACCTGCGGCTCGAGGTTGGCCCGCAGGCGCCGCGCCGCGGCCAGTTGGAACAACTCCTCGTCCGGCATGCTGCTCCACAGGAAGTAGGAAAGCCGCGAGGCCAGGGCGAACTCCCCAATGGGATGAATGCGGCGCGGGTTGTCCGGCTCGGGCTGCAGCTCGCCGCGGAACAGGAAGTGCGGCGAAATCAGCACCGCCGTCAGCGCCAGCTTCACGCCGGCCTCGAAGTTGTCTCCGTCGGCCCGGGCCTGGTCGTACAAGCCCAGCAGGCCGTTGATCTCCTCGGGGGCGACCGGACGCCGGTAGGCGCGGCGGGCGAATTCGCCGACGAGCCGGCGCGCACAGTCCCGCTCGGCCTCGGGGGTGCGGGCGGCCGGCTCGACAAAGAAAATGCGCCGATGGCTGGCCGGCAGGGGTGGGAGTTCGCGAAGCACGGGACCGGCCACTTCCACGGCGAAGACGTGCAGGTTGCGGTCGCGCGCCGCCGGGTCGGGCCCCTCCGGTTGGTAGTAATCGTTGAGGAAGGCCAGCGCCAGCTCGTGCGCTCCGGCAGAGAGGTTCAGGGAGTGGGTCACCCGCTGGGGCACCGCCGCGGTGGCGGTCACCTCCCAGACCCTGACCTCCCGGTCCGCCCAGCGCAGCGCCATCTTGACCGGCTCGGGCCCGGCCTGGTCGCCTCCGGCCCGCACCCGCACCTCGTACTCGCCCGCGGCGGGGACCTCGAAGCGGAAGCGGATTTCCCCGGCACTGGCCAGGGTGCGGCCGCCGCCGTCGCGCGGCGCCCCGCCACGCCATTGCCGCTCGGCCGGGCGGTGCACCGGCGGCGGGGGCGGGTCGGTGACGATGGCGCGGTCCAGGATGCGCTGGGCGGCGACGAGGTATTTCTCCAGCAGCACCGGCGGCAGCGACAGGACGTCGCCGATGTTGTCGAAGCCGTAGCCGACGTCGTCCTGGGGAAACTCGGTCGAGGTGTCGTATTCCACCCCCACCAGGTCGCGGATGGTGTTGGCGTACTCGACGCGATTGAGGCGGCGGAGCGTCACCCGGCCGGGGTCGGGCTGCTGGCAGTCCACCGGGTAGAGGGTTTGCCGCAGCCAGGTGACCAGCGCCGTCCGCTCGGCGGCGGGGGGCTGGGGTTTGTGGGGCGGCGGCATGAGGTTGCTTTCGAGGTTTTGCAGGATGGCCTCGAATTTGGCGCGATGCTGCTCGAGGCTGGCGGCGTCACTGAATCCCCGCAGGTCCAGCCCGCCCCGCCGGCGCTCGCCGTGACAATCCAGGCAGTAGCGCTCGAAAAACGGCGGCAGGTGCGTGGCGAAGGTGATGGGTTGGCCGGCCGTGTCCGGCACGCGTGGCGCCGCCTGGCGGGGGTGGGGACCGGGGCCGGCCACCCAGCCGGCAAACGCCGCGGCCAGCAGGCCGGCCAGCAGCCACGGGCCTTTCTCGGGCAGTTGCGCCAGGACCTTCATGGGGACAATGCGGGAGGATGATAGGGGGGAGGGGGACGGGCTGCAAACCGCAACTTCGTCTCGGGACTTCCGGCCGCCACGGAAGGCGCCGAGCGCATTTCAGTTCTTGCCGTTGACGGGTTTGCCGTAGCGCAGACTTCCCAGCCTGCCGTATCGCGGGTTTCCCAACCCGCAGACCTTCCGTGTCGCACCATACCGCCGATTCGGTAATCGGCGATACAGCAGGTTGGGAGACCTGCGCTGCGACCGGCGCAATCGTGCGAGGTGCGCCCGAAGGTCCCGCCGCCCCGAGAAGGCGTTTGACGCCGCCCGCCCTCGCGCGTAGAAGTCTCGGGTGATGCAGGTGCCCGGAATCTCCACCCCATTGCGGCTGAGTGTCGTGCTGGGGGTGGTCCTCGCTGGCGCCACGGCCCCGAGCGGGCGCGCGGGCGAGGCGGTGATTTTTTCCGACTCCGAGAAGGCGGGCGCGCGCCTGGAAGAGTCCAAGCCCACCCCGCCGCCGAAACAGCGCTGGCAGATCGCCAACCCGTGGGACTCGTTCGGCCGCCGCGGGGGCAGTTCACTGGACGCGGTTACGCTGCCTCCCTTTGCTCCGGCCACCCCCAACCAAACCCCGGTGGTTCCCCTCACCGAAAAGGAGTGGCAGATGCTCAAAGAGCGCCAGAACTGGATGCTTTACCGGCGCTTCGATGACTCCTCCCCCGCCAGCCGCGACGCCGGGGAATGGCTGGGCGGCACGGACAAGCCGAACGCCCCCCCCTCCGGCCCGGACACGCCGGACTCCCGCAAGGCCCGCCGTGGCTGGCTGGCCGATTACTACGAGCAGTTGAGCAATAACCGCTCGGAGGCTGAAAACGCGGTCCCGGAGCCGTTGCGCAACTCCGGCCGGCTGGACACGGACCGCTCCCGCAACCCCCGCCTGCCCCGGCCGGGGACAATTCTCCTGCCGGACGGCACCCCCCTCCCCGCCGGGGCCGAAAGCCTCCGGCCGGTCGAGGCTGGGGGCTTCACGCGCGCCAACCCGCCGGGCCGGCCGGCGGAAGGGAGGGGTTCCGAATCAGACCGGGCGGCGGCGCGGCATGCCACCGGCCGCCCGGACCGCGCGGGTGTTGAATCCCCGCCCTGGCTGTCGGGTGCGTCGGAGGCCGGTCGTTTGCGACAGGACCTGTGGACGCGCCCCAACCCGCCGGGTACCCCCGGCCCCGAGGGGCCGGCCCTGGAAGGCGTGGCACGCATCTTGGGGAGCAATCCGCTGGGCAATCCCTTGGCTGGCTCCTCGCTGGGCACCGCCCCCCTGTCCAGCCTGGACCCGGTCAACGCCTATGCCGATCCCACCCGCGAGGCGCTCAACCCGGTCCGGCCGGTTGAAAGAGACCTGCTTCGGGTCACCCCCAGCGGGACCCCTGGCCTGGAGCCGCCGGAGCGGCGCCGGATGCTGACCACTACACCGGGCGTGTTGGCGGGGGATTTGCCGGGGAGCCGCGCCGCCGCGCTGAGCCGGCCCGTGAACGACGCGCCCGAGGAGCGCCGATCCCTGCACTCGATCAAGCTCAACCTGGAACTGCCGCGGCGGAGTTTCTGAACCGGGCCGCCCCCTGAGATCGTGGTCTGGCCTGCCGAGGGCTGAAGGCAGCTCCCACCCGCAAACGCTCGTCAACCTCTTCGCGGTGCGTTTTCGCCTCGAGCGGCGTCCGAGTCCGGAGAGCGAGCCCCTTGGCTCGTTCTCCCCTGCCTTCGGACCGTGGAGAGTGACGTTGTGCCCGCTCCGGGTGGGGCGCGGCGGAACTGCTTCCCCTTCGGCTGCGGCGGCTGCCTCTGCCCAGCCGGGTGGACGCAGCGGCGTTGTCGGACGCGGAATTAGTGCGCCGTCGCCGCCTGCAGGCGTCGCAGGTCGGGGGCGGTGTCAATGCCACCCTGCCGGGCCGGGGCGTCCAGCCCCTGCTCCCTGGAGAGGAAGCGCCACTTCCAGATTTCCGAGTGGCCATCGGCAAAGGCCAGGCCGCAGGCGTTGTTATGGCGCACGCTGGGGGAGTTTTGCCAGATCAGCACGCCGGGCGCCTTCACGGCGAAGTACCCGTCGTCAATCGTCTCGATGCCCTCGTCAATGAAGGTGAAGGCCTGGCTGGGGCCGGGGTTCACGATGTCGGCCATCTTCTTGAACATCGGATACTGCGAGCCGAGCACCCAGGTGGTGTCGGCGACGCCGAAGCGCTGGGCGTCCGTGGCGTCCGCCCCGCCCATGCGACCGCTGAGCGAGTAGCTCCGCACCCGCCCGGCGGAGCGCAGGACCGGCACGTTGCGCAGGGCGGCGGGCAACTGTTTGTCGGCCGGGCAGCGGTAGATGTCCACCGAGCCGTTGTACACGTAGAGACGGCCGTTGATGATGTCGAGCTTGTTGGTCGCCCCCGGCATGGCCGCGACGTTGCCGCCGATCCAGGCGTTGGTGTTGGCCAGCCAGTTCTTGACCAGGGTGTCGCTGTAATCGTTGGCGTACATGGTCCAGCACAGGGCCAGCTGCTTGGTGTTGCTCATGCAACTGATGCCGGTGGCCTTGGCCTTGGCCTTGGACAGGGCCGGCAGGAGCATGCCGGCCAAAATGGCGATGATGGCAATCACCACCAGCAGTTCGATCAAGGTGAAGCCGGCCGGGCGCCCCGTCTGGTCGGTCGCCGCGAAGTGGGGAGACGTCGGAGTTTTCATGGCTGAGCGAGTAGAAGAAAATTAGGCAGCCGGGTGAAGGCTGTCAATGGCCGTTGCCGGGGGGTTCCTGTTCGTTTGAACGCACAGGAGGGCGCCGCCACGGCCGGCACGTCACGCAAAATCGTACACCACCACCCGCTCGCACAGCGGCTTGAAGACCTTTTCCACAAACTCCAGGTGCAGGGGGTGCACCTGGTAGGCATCCTGGCTCGCCTTGTCGGGGAACACGATGTTCAGCGCAACCTGGTAGGATTGGTCCACCACCGGCCGATGGCTGGGCACCATCCGGCCGGCGTGGAAGCACAGGGCCCCCGGAATCGGCCGCAGGTACTGCTCCGTGCCCGCCAGCAAGCGGTCGGCCGCGTCCGGGATGCCCGCTTTGGTCCAGAAGATCACCACGTGGGAGAACATGCGCCCAGCTAAACAACGCCACCCCCGCCGGGCAACGGCAAAGTCATTCGCGCCCGCTCCTCCTCCACCGTCCCCAACAGGCGGGCCACCACCTGCGCCGCCGCCGCCATCCCAAACGCCGCCGTCACGAAGCACAACGCCCCAAATCGCCGCTCGCACGTCGCGCCACTCCCCTCGGCCTCCGGCCCTTCGCATCCCTCGCCCGGCGGGGGGCGCAGCGGCTCGAGGGAATACACCGCGTCCACCCCGAACGGGCGGCCCCCCCGGGGGAACCCGAACTCGCGCCGCAGCCGCTCGCGCACCTCGGCCAGCAAAGGGTCGCGACCGGTCAGAGCCAGGTCCGCCACCCGGATCTGGGTGGGGTCCCGCCGTCCCCCCGCACCGCCGGAGGTCACCACCGGGATGCCCCGCTCGCGGCAACGGGCCAGCAACAGGGCCTTGAGCGAAGGGCTGTCCATCGCGTCGAGCACGGCGTCGTAGCGCGCCGCCAGCAGGTCCGCCGCAGTGTCGGCGGTGAAAAACTCGGCGCGGGCATGGACGCGCGCCGCGGGGTGGATGTCCGCCACGCGTTCGGCCAGCACCGCCACCTTGGAGCGGCCCACCGTCGAGGTCAGGGCGGGGAGCTGGCGGTTGACGTTGGTCAGGCAGACTTCGTCGAGGTCCGCCAACATCAGCTCGCCCACCCCGCTGCGGGCCAGCGCTTCCACCGCCCAGGACCCCACCCCGCCCACGCCGATGACCGCCACGTGGGCCGCGCGCAGCCGTTCCACGGCCGCCGCCCCCAGCACCCGGGCCACCCCGCCAAACCTTACCGCCACGTCGCTCATGGCGCCTCAACGCAGCTCCGCCAGCACCTGCTCCGCCGCCGCCCGCGGATCGGGCGCGGCCAGGATGGGCCGGCCGATCACCAGCCAGTCCGCTCCGGCCGCAAGCGCCTCGCGCGGACTCAAGATGCGTTTCTGGTCGCCGGCCGCCGCCCCGGTCGGTCGGATGCCGGGGGTGACCAGTTGAACGGTGCGCGGCAACGCGGCCCGCAGCCCCGGCAACTCCAACGGTGAACAGACCAGCCCGGGCAGGCCGGCACTCACGGCCAGCCGGGCCAGCCGTTCGACCTGCGCGGCCGCCGGGCAGGTTACGCCGGTCTCCGCCAACGCCGCATCGTCCAGGCTGGTCAACACCGTCACCCCCAGTACCAACGGCGGCGGCCGACCCGCCGCGTGCGCCGCCGTCCGGGCGGCCTGCCCCGCCGCCTCGAGCATCGCCCGGCCGCCCGCGGCATGCACGGTGAGCATCTGGACGTCCAGGCGCACGGCGGCCTCGACCGCACGGGCCACCGTGTGGGGGATGTCGTGCAGCTTGAGGTCCAGAAAGACCGGTGCCCCCCCCGCCCGCAGGGCGCGCACCAGCTCCGGGCCGGCGGCGGTGAAGAGTTCCAGGCCGACCTTCAGGGCCCCGCTCACCGGCGCCAGCACGTCGGCCAGGGCCAGCGCGCGGGAAGCCTCCGGTACATCCAGGGCGACGATGATCGGATTGCGCATCGCCGCCCAGCCTGCGCCGGGGCGCGCCGGGGCGGAAGCAGGATTTGCGGTGGTCACGGGGCGGGGAGGTGAGCGCCTGCGCCGGTGGGCAGGGGGCCTGTGAACTGCCGGTGAAGAGGCGGTGAAGCGCGGCGAAGAACTTGATTTTGCTCGCCGGCCGGACGGCTGGTTTGATGGCGCGCCGATGGACACTGCCACCGCTGCCCCAACCGGCGCCCCGGCGCCTGACCTGCAAACCGCCCCGCCCCGCCGCGGACCCCGGCCCTCTCCGTCCGGCGGGCCGCGGCTGGACCGCATCCCGCCGCATTCGATCGAGGCGGAACGGGGGGTGTTGGGGTGCGTGTTGCTCAATCCCACCGAAGGGGTGGGGACCTGCTTCGAGCACTTCACCCGCGGGGAGGACTTCTTCTACGACCCCCGCCACCAGACCATTTTCAGCGCCATTGTCGAGCTGGGCGACCAGCAGGCGGCGGTGGACCTGGTGACGTTGGGCGCCCGCCTCCAGGACAAGGGCCTGCTCGAGGCTGTCGGGGGGTATGCCTACCTGAACGCGCTGTTGGACGCGGTGCCCTCGGCGGCCAACCTGGGCTACTACCTGACCCTGGTGCGGGAGAAATACCTGCTGCGGCGGCTCATCCAGACCTGCACCCGCCTGGTGGGCGAGGCCTACGAGGAAGTGACCAGTGTTGACGCGTTTCTGGACCGGGCGGAGGCGGAGGTGCTGGCCGTCCACCACGAACGGAAGGCGGCCACCAGCCGTTCGATCCACGAGCTGGTGGACAAGGCCATGCACCGGATTGAACATTTCCTGACCCACCGCGGACAGTTGTCCGGTCTGGCCACGGGCTTTCCGGACCTGGACAAAAAAACCAACGGCCTGCAGGCCGGGGAGATGATCGTGATTGCCGCCCGGCCCAGCATGGGCAAGACCAGCCTGGCGATGAACATCGCCGAGCACGTGGCGGTGGGCTCGCGCCTGCCGGTGGGGGTGTTCAGCCTGGAGATGACCGCCGAGGCGCTGGTCATGCGCCTGCTCTGCTCGCTGGCCCGCGTCAACCACCACTCCCTCCGGGAGGGGGGCCTGGCGGAGAAAGACTTCGTGCGGCTGGCCGACGCCACCAGCCAACTGGCCCGGGCCCCGCTCTACATTGATGACACCGCCGGTCTTACCATCCTCCAACTGCGCGCCCGCGCCCGCCGGATGAAGGAACGCCATGACATCAAACTCTTTGTCATTGACTACCTCCAACTGCTCCAGTCAGCTAACCCCCGCCGCGGGGACATGAACCGGGCGCAGGAGATCGCGGAGATATCCAGCGGGGTCAAGGCCCTGGCCAAGGAACTGGACGTGCCGGTGATCGTGCTCAGCCAGTTGAACCGCGACCTGGAGCGGGAGCGCCACCGCAAACCGCGGCTTTCGGACCTGCGCGAGTCCGGTGCCATCGAGCAGGATGCGGACGTGGTGGGGCTGCTCTACAAGGCCGACCCGAAGAACCCGCGCGAGCCGGCCTCCGGCGAAGAGGACGAGGAGACGTCCGGCGACAGCGTCATGGTCAATTTGTTGATCGCCAAACAGCGCAATGGTCCCACCGGGGATGTGCACCTGGTGTTCCTGAAGCCTTTCACCCGCTTCGAAAGCGCCGCCGCCTTCCCCGCGGATGAGACCGGCGGCGATGGCGGCACCTCCTCATGAACTCCCCCCTCAGGCGTGGCGTCTGGTTGGGGGTGGTGCTGGCCCTGCTGGCCCCCGCCCCCCTCCGCGCCCAAACCGCGCCGGTCATCCGGGCCATCGAAATCCAGCACGTCGGCCCCCCGGCCGCCAGCGACAGCCTCATCCGCGCCAGCATCCGCGTCCGCCCCGGCGAAACCTACGGCCAGACCAGCGTGGACGACGACATCCAGAGCCTCTATGCCCGGGGGTACTTCTACAACATCCGCGTCGAGCAGGTCCCCGTCGAGGACGGGGTCAAGCTGATCTTCCGCCTCCAGGGCAAGCCCACCCTCACCCAAATCCAGTTCCGCGGCAACACGAAGTACTCCGAGAAACGCCTCCGCAAAAAGGTCACCTCGAAGGTGGGCGAGCCCCTGGACGAGCGCAAGCTCTTCAACGACACCCAGGAAATCCTCAAGCTCTACCAAAAAGCCGGCTACCAGCGCACCCAGGTCAAGTACGTGCCGGTCATTGACGCCGCCCTGGGCCGCGGCACGGTCACCTTCGAAATCACCGAGGCCCCCAAGGTCAAGATTGACGACGTGCAGTTCCTCGGCGCCCAGGCCTTCAGCCAGGGCCGCCTGCGCCGGGTCATCAAGACCCGCCGCCACTGGTTCCTGTCCTGGCTGACCGGCAGCGGCAGGCTCAAGGACGACGTCTTCGCCGAGGACCGCCAGCGCCTGGCCGAGTTTTACCGCGAGGCCGGCTACATTGACTTTGAAATCCGCGACGTCCAGTTCGAGCAGGTGGACCCCAGGTGGATGGTGATCCAGTTCCACCTCGGCGAGGGCACCCAGTACCGCGTCGGCGCGGTCGAGCTCCAGGGCAACGAAACCTTCCCCACCGACGAAATCACCAGCCGCATGGTCACCCGCGACAAGGGCAGGGTCAGCCGCGGCCTGAGCATGGGCCCGGGCACGGTCTTCACCCCCAGCGGTCTGGCCCGCGACCGCGAGGGCATCCAGGATTACTACGGCGCCCGCGGCTACATTGACGCCGTCGTCCGCCCCCAAACCCTCCCCAACACCGCCCTGGGCACGATGGACGTGACCTACCAGATCCGGGAGGGCCAGAAATCCTACATCGAGAAGATCGAAATCCGCGGCAACACCAAGACCCGCGACCGCGTGATCCGCCGCGAGCTGGCCGTCCACCCCGGCGAGGTGTTCGACATGGTCCGCGTCCGCCTCAGCACCAACCGCCTCTACGGCCTGAACTACTTCAGCAAGGTGGAGGCCGCCCCGGAACCCACCGACGTGCCCGACCGCAAAAACCTCGTCATCGGCGTCGAGGAAAAAAGCACCGGGGACGTGCGCCTGGGCGCCGGCTTCAGCTCGCTGGACCAGCTCACCGGCTTTTTCGAGCTCAGCCAGGGCAACTACGACCTGTTCAAGCCCCCCTATTTTCTGGGCACCGGCGGGGGCCAGAAGCTGCGCCTGCGCCTGGCCGTGGGCACCCGCCGCCGCGATTTCCAGCTCACCTTCATCGAACCGTGGTTCCTCGGCCGCAAACTGGCCCTCACCACCGACCTGTTCTACCGCGAACTGCTCTTCTACAGCGACCTCTACGACGTGGTGCACGGCGGCGCGCGCCTCACCCTCACCCGCACCCTTTGGAACGACTTCTGGCGCGGCACCGTCGGCTACGCCATCGAAAACGTCGGCATCGTCAACCTCCCCGGCATCGACACCGTGCCCGGCCCGGACGGTGCCCCGGTCCCCGTGGACCGCGTGCCGGCCGAAATCCGGGCCGAAGAGGGCTACTCCCTGGCCTCGAAGGTCCTGGCCTCGCTCACCTACGACACCCGCAACAGCGTGCTCCTGCCCAACCGCGGCCAGCAGACCACCCTGCGCGGGGAAATCGCCGGCGGGCCGCTGGGGGGGGACACCGACTTTTACAAGCTGGAGTTGGAGACCGCCCACTATTTCCGAGGCCTGCTCCCAGGTCACGTGCTCGAACTGGTCGGCCGCATCGGCGTGGTGGACAACCACGGCTTCGCCACCCACGTCCGGCTCTTTGACCGCTTCTTCCTGGGCGGCCTTTACACCCTGCGCGGCTACCGCTTCCGCAGCATCGGCCCCTACGACTCGACCGGGGATGAACCCATCGGCGGCCGCACCTTCTGGTTCGCCTCCGCCGAGTACAGCATCCCCATCATTGAACGGCTGCGCCTGGCCGCGTTCTATGACATCGGCAACGTGTACCCGGACGCCTACAGCTTCGACACCGCCGGCCCCGACTACGGCACCTATGCCGACAACTGGGGCATCGGCATCCGCCTGAACATCCCCGGCATGGGCCCCCTGCGCCTGGACTACGCCATCCCCCTGACCCACGACCGCTTCGTGGGGGACGACGGCCGCTTCCAGTTCAGCGTGGGCTACACCCGCGATTACTAACCTCAACCCCCGCCCCTGACCCCATGAACCTGCTGACCCGCACCCTCCTGGCCGGCCTGCTCCTCGGCCTGACCTCCCTGGCCGTCCACGCCCAGACCCGCCTCGCCGTCGTCAACATGAAGACCGTCTTCGACGGCTACTGGAAGACCAAGCAATCCGACGCCACCATCAAGGAGCGCCAGGGCGAATACGAGAAGGAGCGGCGCAAGATGCAGGAAGAATACGAGAAACTCAGCGCCGAGTTCCGCGAGCTGGACCGCAGCGCCCGCGACCCCGCCGTCTCCGAGGAGGAACAGCGCAAGCGCCGCGACCAGGCCAGCAGCAAGCTGCTGGAAATCCGCGAAATCGAGCGCAGCGCCCGCGACTACGAAACCAACTTCCGCACCCAGATCGCCGACCAAATCCAGCGGCTGCGGGAAAACATCTTCCGGGACATCCGCGAAGTCGTCGAGGCCCGCGCCCGCGCCGGCAACTACAACCTGGTGCTCAACACCGCCGCCGAACAAAACCAGGTGCCGGCGGTCATGTTCGTCGTCGGCCTGCCCGACCTCACCCAGGAGGTCCTCACCGAACTCAACAGCAAGGCGCCGCCCGGTGCCCTCGACAGCAAGGCCGCCGCCCCCAAACCCTGAGGCCGGCCGGCCGCCAGTGCGCCCAAGCCCCGCCCCCCGCGGCGGGGCTTTTTTTCCCCGCGCGCCGCTTCACGCCCCGCCGGGCACCTACGGCTCGATGTACACCGGCATCCCCGGCCAGACCCGCTTCAACAACCAAACCGCATCCCAGTTGGCCAGGCGGAAGCAGCCGTGGGACTCGGTTCGCCCCACCTCCTCCGGCCGCGGCGTCCCGTGGATGCCGTAGCCCGGCCGGTCCAGCCCGATCCACGCCAGCCCCACTGGATTGTTCGGCCCGGGGGGCAGCGTCAGTGGACGATTCAGCCGCCGGGCCTCGGCCGACTCGGGAAACAACGCCGGCTGGAACGTGTAATTGGGCTCCAGGGCGCCGGTCACCACGGTGAGCCGGCCCAGGGGACGTTTGTCCACGCGCGCGGCGATGCTGCACGGAAAATGCAGCAACAGGTTGGTCCGGGCGTCGTAACCGGTGAGCGCACGCTCGCCCAGCCAGATGCGCAGGAAGGCCAGCGGCGCGGGAAGTTCCGGCTCGGGCACGTGCGGCACGGTCACCGCCAGCCCAGGCCGGGCATGGTCCCAGTCCACTCCCGGATTCAGTTCCCGCACCAGGGCCGGGTGCGCGCGGTGTTCCTCCGCCACCAGCTCCAGCAAATGGGTGTAGTCCAGCCGGGGCTGTTGGGACTTGCCCAACCAGCTCGGGCTCAGGGGCAGCAGCCGCTCCAGGTCAGGGCGCGTGACCAGCCGCACTGTCAGCGCCGGGCTCTCCAGCGTCAACCGCCCCCGCGTGGCGGCATCCAACGCCCCGGTCTCCGGCAGCCGTTCCCGCCGCTGGAAGGCCCGCAACGCCGCGCGGGTCTGAGGGCCCGGCACACCGTCAATCGGGCCGGAGGAAAACCCCCGCCGGGCCAGGGCCACCTGGGCCTCGAAGACATTGGTCACGGCGCGGGGATACCCCGCCCACGTCGGGGAAACCGCTTCCGCCGGCGCGGGGCTCTGGCGGGGAGCCGGGACCGGCAAGGGCAGGACGGCGGCGGAAGCCGGGCGCGGCTCCGTGGCCGGACCCTCCGCCCGGGGACTGGCGGGCACCGGCTCAGGGCGGGCGGGGCGGACGAGCGGCGGCGGCACCGGCTGCGAACGGTACAACACCCAGCCCACAAAGCTCAGGCCTGCCGCGGCCACGCCCAGTTGGAGCACCATCCGGACCCCGCTCCGGCCGGGCTCCCCGATTCGCCCTCCCACGCGGCTGCGACGTTTCATGGCCTGCCCACTTCCCCTCCCGCGCCCGGCCGTCCTGCGCTCAGCGACGTGAGGCCGGCGGCCCCCACTGTTGGTCGGCGAAGTCCAGAAACGCCTTCCAATCCTCGGGCGTGGTCGAGTGTTTGCCGGCGCGGATGAAGTAGCCCAGCCGCCCGCCCGCCAGTTGGCCGTTCGGCGGCATCACCGCGGGCGGCCGCCCCGGCGCGCCCAGCAGCGCGTACACCGGTTCCGCCGCGCGCAGCACCTCGAACTGGCCTGCCGGGTTGGCCCACTGATCCTCGGTGGCGTTGGACAGCAGGACCGGCCGCGGCGCACACAGGGCGACCAGCGCATGCTGATCAAACGGCAGCCGCTCCGGCGCGTCGTTGAAGCGCTTGAACGCCGCGTTGAACCAGTGCGGGAACCGGTCGTTGATCTGGCGCACCGACTCCCCCACCCGTCCCCGGCTCGGGGCCGAGCCGCCACAGCCCGCCTGGTGGCACAGGATCAACCCGATCCGCTCATCGAACGCCCCGGCCAGCAGGGCGGCCTTGCCGTTGCGGGAATGCCCGAACACTGCCAGGCGCTTCCCATCCACCGCACGATCCGTCACCAGGTAATCCACCGCCCGCTGCAGGCCCCAGGCCCACGCGGCCAACGTGGCCCAGTCGTACTCGCCCCGGGCGTACCGCTCCGGACAGGCGGGGCAGCGCTGGTCCCGCCGCGGCCGCCGCAACGCCCCTTCCAGACCGCCCCGCGCGGCAAAGGCGCGCAGGCCCTCCGCCGCGTCCGGCCTGTCCGGCTCGACGTCGCCATGATAAAACGTGGCCAGCGCGTAGCCCCGCTCCAACACCTGCCGCACATCCCACGACACCGCGTTCCCACCGCGCCCTGCCTCCGTCGCCCGGTGGTCCGGGCAGCCGGGGCAGGAACGGGGCATCCAGCCGCCGGGCAGGGCGATGGCAGGGTCCCCGAGCACCGCGTGATTGCCGCAGAAGTTCAGGCCCAAAATGACCGGCACCGGTCCGCGCCGCTCCTGCGGGGTCACCACCAGCAGATGGATCGCCGGCGTCCCCGGCGGGCCGAAGCTCAGCCGCAGCTCCCGCCAATGCGCCCGGCCGTCGAGGGCGTGCGGATTTTCCCCGCGCAGGGTCGCCACCACCCGCTTCGGCGGCGGTGGCAGGTGCCCGTACATGTAGTGCTGGAACAGCGCCAGCAATTCGGGGCGTCGCTCGCGCCGCCAGACGGACGCGTCCGCCACCCGTCGGCCGTCCCACATCACCAACAGATCGGGCAGCGCCGCCTGCGCGGGGCAGGCCTCCGGCTCGGGAAACGCCACCCCCGGCCGGGTGGCCGCCCGGGCCGGCGCAACCAGGACCACGACAACCAGCCCGACCCAACACAGCCGTTTCATGCCGGCAAGATGGGGAGCCCGTGGCGGAAAAACAACCTCCCACTCACCGCCGAGCCCGCCCCTCACGAAGCGGAGAAGTGGGCCGCGGGGCAAAAAGCGTTGCGGGCGGCCGGCGGTTTTCGCACAGTAACGTCCCCACCGCGGAGAGGTGGCAGAGTGGTTTAATGCGCACGCCTGGAGAGCGTGAGTGGGCTAATACCCCACCGGGAGTTCGAATCTCCCCCTCTCCGCCAGCTTCCTTACCTCCTGACCGCGTCAGCTCCCGCCAACTCACGGCCCCAACCCCGCGCGGTACTTGAACACCCGCAGCGCATCGGTCAGGAAAATGATTTCCGCAAGACCGTCGGCATCCACGTCGCACAACCGCACTGCGTCGCTGCCCCAGTGGTTTTGACGGCGCGCCAGCAGATGCCCGGCGAGCGGTCGAAGCGCGCGGTTCAGCACGACCAGTTTCGCGTCGTGCTCGAAGACCACGCCGAGCTCGCGGCGGTCGTTGCCCAACACCTTCTTCAGCGTCTGCGATTGCCAGGCGGCCAGCACGATTTCCGGGCCGCCGCCACGGGTCAGGTTGGTCACGCCGACGATGAAGCCATGCACGCCGTCGTAGGCGTCAGGCAGGATTGGGACTGCCTTTACGAGGCGCAGTTCCGCGTCGAAGCGCAGCAACCGGCCGCTGAATTCGGTGGCGAGCACGTCTATCTTGCCATCTTCGTCCAGGTCGGTCGCCGTGACATCCCGCACCGCGCGCGGGCTTTCCCAGCGCGCCGTCTCGCGGCCGCGCGCGTCCAACCGCAGCAGCCGGCCAAACTCGCGGTCGCCCTCCTCAGGGACATGGCCGGGCGAATACGCCCACGCATACACCCCGTCGTCGGGAGTCCGCGTCATGGGCGGCGCGACCCGGGTTTCGCTAAACACGCCGCCGCCTTCCACCCGCCACAGCAATTCGCCGTCGGTGGAAAAGGCGTAGAGGTAACTGTGGCCGTCGTCCGTGCCGTCGGACAGCGCGCGGCCGTTGTTGGGGGCATAGGTGCCCAGCAGGATTACCTGCCGACCATCGCCCTCCAGGTCGCGGGGGATGAGTTGCACGATCGCCGGCGCGATGGCTTGCCGCCACTGCTGCGTCTGGCTCTCGAAATCGTAGCAAATCAGCGCACGCGGTTCGCGGCCGCGGTGCGTGCCGGTGGCCACAAGCAGTTCCCGCCGCCCGTCGCCGTCCAGGTCGGTCAGCGCCCGGGCGTAAAGACGCGTCCAGTCCTGGCCCCATTGGGGATGCACATCGGTCGTGCTCGGCGCGGTGAAATGCTTGAGGGCGTATCCGGTGTTGTTCAGGGGCGCCAGCACCGCGGTCGCGCCGTTCGCCCAGCAGGTGAACACGTCGGCAAGGCCGTCGGCGTTCACGTCGGCGACCCAATGCGCGGTCACCTCCGGACTGGTGCGGGGTTCATTCCACTGGAATCCCTTCATGGAAATCAATTGTCCCAGGCCGGAAACCACCTTGATGCCGACAGGCTCGGGGATCACGAAATCCGGCAGCGCGTCCCCGTCCCAGTTTGCCACCAAGGCGCCCGCCCACGAACTGACCTGCGGCGGCGCAATCACGCGGTCCAATGAGATTCGCGGCCGGCTGGCGGACCAGGCCCAGACCCCGCCGGCCAGCAGGGCCACTACCGCCGCCACTGCCAGCACGCGCCGGTTGAATGCCACCCGCCGCAACGCCGGCCCCAGGCGGATCGCTTTCGCACCCAAGGGCGCGCGCCCGCGGGCGACGCGGTCCAAATCCTGCACCACGTCCGCCATGTGCGCATAGCGGTCGCGCAGTTCACGGGCCATCGCGTCTTCCGCGATCCGCGCCTGCCCCTCATCCGCCTTCGGGTTCAAGGTGCGGATGGGCGGCGGCGGCCCGGTGCGGATTTGCGCGAGGATGGCCGCCGAATCCGGCCCCTGGTAAGGCGCGCGGCCGGTGAGCATTTCGTACAGGACCGCGCCGAAGGAATAGATGTCGCAGCGCGTGTCCTCGGCCTCGCCACGCGCCACGGCGGGCGACATGTAAGGCGCGGTGCCTTCGCAATGGCCGTGCTCCGGGTGCATCAGGGCGTCGTTGAACACCGTTCGGGCCAGCCCGAAGTCCGAGACGCGCGGCGCGCCGTCTGCCCCGATCAGGATGTTCGCCGGCTTGAGGTCGCGGTGGATGATGCCGCGCCGGTGGGCGTGCGCGAGCGCCTCCGCCACGCGCCCGGCGATGGCCAGCGTTTGCTCCCGCGACAGCGGCCGGGCGTTCTCGAGCAACGTGGCCAGGCTGCCACGCTCGAAATACGGCATCGCGAACCACGGCGCGCCCGCGTGCTCGCCCACCGCCAAAACCGGCACGATGCCCGCGTGGGGCAGTTGCCGCAGGTGCCGCGCCTCCGCGAGAAAGCGCTGGACGGCGACGGCGTTTCCCACCAGTTCCGCGCGCAGCACTTTGAGCGCGACCAGCGCGGGCGACGCCGGGTCGCGCGCCAGCAGCACCACCCCCATGCTTCCGCGACCGAGCGGGCGCAGAACCTCGTAACGGTCCAGGCGCCCCACCATTCCGGGCCGTGTAGGCGCGGCCAGTACCCCGGGGCTGAGGCATTGGTGCAGCGAATCCGCGAATTGCGAAACAGGGAAGCGGGCGGCTTCCGGGTGAGGCGTTGGAGGCTGGTCAGCCATGGCGCGCATCCTGGGCTGGGCCGGATTCAGCCACAACCCGCCGGGCCAGTGCAAGAGTGGCCCGGGTGGCCTTGTCCAGCCACGGCCGTGCCATGGCCCAGTCCAGGCCGTGCAGGATTTCCGCGTCCGCCAGGTTCGTGATGCGCTCGCCCAACCGGGTCAGCGCCACGGCGAGGGCCAGGTGGTAAAGCGCGCCGGCGAGTTCCCGGGGTAACGGCGGGTCCGGCGCGCGCAGGCATGCCTTGGCGAAGTCCTTCACCATTTCCAGCGGTTCCAGCGGCGGGACGGGATGTTGCAGGAGGCCGCGCAGGCTGGCGAGCAACAGGCCTTGCGCGGCGGAAAGATCGCGCAACTCGCGGACCCGGGCAGGTTCCAGGCCGCCCAGGTCGAACTGGAGCGGCGCGGACAGGTGGTATTCCCAGGCCGCGGCGAGTTCCTCCGGCCGCCACGGCCGCGCCGCCGCCAGGCCGAGTGCCAGCAACTCGGCAGGCCGGCCGGCGGGCGAAGACGGCGAAGGCGATGGAGGTTCAGCCGGCAATTCCTTCAACATGTACGGCGGCGCGGCGGCCTTCCTGCTAAATACAATCGCCGCACATGGTCAGCGAAAAGCCCGCATTCAGGGGGCGAGCGCCGCGAGTCCCGAACCTTCGCCGCAGCACCGCGGCCTCACCGTGACAGCACGGCCATCAATTCGCGCAATTCGGCGTCCACGTCCGCGTTGTTTTCTGCGTAGCGCGCCACCACGTCGCGCAGGATTTTCCCAAACTGCCGCTTGGCCGTGATGATCGCGTTGCTGGCCTGGCGTGCGCTCTCGAACCCGTGCCGCCGCGCGATTTCCTCATCGCCGGGCCGCGCCACGCCGTCCTTCAGGGGCGCCAGCACCGCGTCGTGAAACGCGCCCCAGGTGTCGCGGCGGTCCTTGGACTCGTAAAACCGGCGCGTCTCCGCCTCGGCCTCGGCCAGCACCGTCAGGGCCCATTCGCGGTCGAACGGATCGCTGCCGTTGGGCGCGGGGTGGCGCTCCCCCGCTTCGGGAGCCTCGTCCAACGCCACCCACCCGCCGGCGGGCCGGCGTCGGGCGCAATCACGGGCGCGCAATTCGTCCTTCACGTAGTTGTCCAGGACGTTCAGCAGGAAGGTGCGGAAACGGCCGCGGGCGCGGTCCGCCCGGCCCAGGCACTGGCGGGCGAGGACGTTGCGGAAGATGAAGCCCTGGAGGAGGTCTTCCGCCGCCTCGCACGGGAGCCGGAAACGGAACTCCACGTGGGCCAGCAGCGGCGCGTAATACCGGGCGAGCAGGCGGTGGAGCGCGCCCTCGCCGGCCTGCTGCTCCGGCAACGTGGCCTGAAAAATGAGCGACCAGTGGGTGGAAGGATACCCCGGCGTGTCCCGCGATTCAGCCACAATGCCCATAAACCTTGCTTGGCCTTGCAGGAAACCGCAGGCGGGGCCGTAAAGCAAGTGCCAACCACCGGAGCGCCAACCAGGCTTCCCGGATCAGCGGTACGGGTCCGAAGTCTCGACGGAGTTGAAGAATTGGAACCCGGTGGGTGAACTGAGCACCTCCACCACCGGCCGGTCGCCCGTGTGGTCCACGGGCCACGAAGGGTCTGGGCGATTCTGCCGCTTAAGATTTGGACCTTGACGCAGGGTGGGCGTTGGGGAAGGGCATCCGCCGCCACGTACGCGTGGCGGCGGATTGTTTTGGGGGACTGTCCCGACGGAGCAGAATAATCGCGGAGGCACCGCCAGCAAGTCTGCATCGGCTCGCTGGAATGGAATGGCGCGCGACGGTGCCCGGCAAGTCAGGCAATCTGTGCCGACTCGGTACAGGCCTCCGCGGGAGGGGCCTCGACTCGGCCCGGTTCCGGCCCGCCTCCCGGATTTCAGCCCCCGCGCGGCGGTGGGCGCCGGAAGTCGAACGCCCGCTTGAACGCCCGGACCATCCGGTCCCGCCAGGTGTCGGCTTCCGCCCCCGCGCCCCGAGCCCCCAGCGGCTCGCACAGGTGACTGCACGCCGGACACATCAACCGCAGCGGGCCGCCCGCCACCCGCAACGCGTGGATGCAGGCCGCGCAAAAGGTCCGCTGGCAGTTGGGACAGACGTAGTCCGCCGGCAGGTCGCGGTGATTGAGGCAGGCCGGAAGACCTTCGGGGGTGAAGGCCGCCCGGTCGTCCTCGGGGGGGGGCAGTTCAGGAATGGCGATGTGCACCGGTGGGATGCTCGCCTGCAGGCGCACCTCGCCCAGTCGCAGTTCCTGGCCGTCGTGCAGCTCGGTTTCGCCGCTCACGGGCTGCTGGTCCACCCAGGTGCCGTTGCTCGAGCCCAGGTCCCGCACGGTGACGCCGTAGTCGGTGACGCGGACCTCGCAATGCCAGCCCGAGACGGTGGGGTCCGGGATCACCCCCGCACAGTCCGGCGCCCGCCCCAGCACGTGCACGCCCCGCTCCAGGGACAGGCGTAGTCCCGCGCTTTCCCCGTTTTCCACTGTCAGCGTGAGCATGGCCTGGGTTGCAAGTTCAGATTCAAACTACCCGCGGCGGTGCCGCAAGGCGATTCCGAAACCGCGCGGCCCGCCGCATTGAATTCGCCCAGCCACGCGGTCCCCTGTCCGTCCTGCGCTTTCGCGTTTGCGGGCCGCCGGGCGGCCCGGCACGATGCCGGCATGACCCCGACGCCGCGCCCCCCGGATTCGCCTCCGGATTCGCCCGGCGCCCCGGCCGCGCCGGCCCTGGCCGTGCGCATCAAAGACCTGCCGCCGGGGGAACGGCCCCGCGAGCGGCTACTGGCCAAGGGCGCCCAGGCGCTGGCCACCGAGGAACTGCTGGCCATCTTGTTGCGCACCGGCGCGGCGGGACTCTCCGCGCTGGACGTCGCCCGGCAGCTCCTCAAGCGGTTCGGGTCGCTGGACCACCTGGCCCGGGCGCGCGTCGAGGAGCTGGCTGCCCAGCGGGGTTTGGGGCGGGACAAGGCGGTGACCTTGAAGGCCGCCTTCACCCTCGCCCAGCGGCTGGCCCGGGAGGTGGCGGCCACTTCGCCGGTCGTGGAGACGCCGCAACAGGTGGCGGAGCTGATGCGGGAGGACTGCCGGGCACGGGAGGTGGAGCACTTCCAGGTGCTGTTGTTGAACACCCGCCATCGCCTGCTCCGCATCGAGCCGGTCTCCATCTCCCAGGGTACGCTGGACACGCTGCTGGTGCATCCGCGCGAGGTCTTCCGGGCGGCCATCCTGGCCAATGCCGCCGCAGTGGTGCTGGTGCACAACCATCCCAGCGGCGACCCCACCCCGAGCGAGGCGGACATCCGCGTCACCCGCGAGCTGATCCGCGCCGGCCAGTTGCTCAAGATCGAGGTGCTGGACCACGTGATCCTCGGCCGCCGCACGGCCGAGCGGTCCACCGACTACGTGTCGTTGCGCGAGCTGGGCTACTGGGCCTGAGCCGGCGTCTCGCCGACGGGCAGGCGCCAGCGGTCGCCCGACCGCCAGGGATGCTCGCGCTTGTCCAGGATCAGGGTGCGCGGCAGCAGTTCCACCTCGTGCCCGAACAGGTCGAAGGTGACCGTGCCGGGCAGGAAGGTGGTATCCAGGAACTTGACCTGCCCGAAAGGCACGGCCAGGCGGCGGGCCGGGTCATCAAACCGGACCGTGACCCCCGCCACGGGGCGGGCGAGGTTGGTGCCGGGAAATTCCACGCAAACCCCGCCCACACCCGGTCCCGGCGCCGCAATCTCGATCTCCGGCACGCCGGCCGGCGAGGTGCGAAAGGTGACCTCCCACGGCCCGCGGCGCCCCCGCCAGTGTTGCAGGGCCCAGAAGCCGCCGAAGTACAGGAGGGCGCAAACCGCGAAGACCCCCGCCACCCGGCGTCCCATGCCAGCCGATGCTGTTTCCATCGCGGCGGCCAAGGTGCGGCGGCCCGCCCGGCGCCGCAAGCCCACGCGCAGCGGGGGATTTCCCGTTGACGTGGAGACGAGAGAGCCGGCTAATTGGCGCGCCCGAGCGGGCTGATGGAGGCGCGCGTGCACGGGCCGCGCGTCCGCCCCGGTCGGGCTTCCCCGCGTGAGCAAACCATCGCTGCTGATCATTTTCCTCACGGTCTTTCTGGACCTGGTGGGGTTCGGCATCGTGCTGCCGTTGCTGCCCCGCTACAGCGAGCGGTTCGGTGCCCAGGGCTGGACCATCGGCGCGATCATCGCCTCGTTTTCGGTCATGCAACTGCTCCTGGCGCCGTGGTGGGGACGGCTTTCGGACCGGATCGGCCGCCGGCCGGTGCTGCTGGTGAGCAACGGAGGTTCCGCGCTGGCCTATGCACTGTTCGCGCTGGCCGCCGCCCCGGGTCTGAGCCCCGCCACGGCCCTCACGGTGCTGGTGGTGTCGCGGATTTTTGCGGGCGCGTGCGGGGCCAACATCGCGGTGGCCTCCGCCTACATCGCGGACATCACCCCGCCGGAGAAACGCTCGCGCGGCATGGGGCTTATCGGCATGGCCTTTGGGCTGGGCTTCATCCTGGGGCCGGCGCTGGGGGCGTTCAGTGCCCGTGCGTTCGGACTGGCGGGTCCCGGGTGGGTGGCAGCGGGGCTCTGCGCCGCCAACTTCGGCCTGGCCTGTTTCATCCTGGCGGAGAGCCGACCGCCCGGCACGGCGCCCGCCCGGCCGCGACGGCGGTGGAGCCAGATGATCCACACCCTGCGCCGGCCGCACCTGGGCGTGCTGGTGGGGTTGTATTTCCTGGCCACGTTCTGCTTCGCCATGTTCGAGACCACACTGCCGCTGCTGCTGGGCTCGCCGGGGTTTCACCCGGATGATTTCCCCGCGCCACACGCGCTGGCCCGCCGGTTGGCCGAGCCTGCCACCCCGGGCGAAGCCGCCGTCAGCGCCCGGCTGGCGCCGGATTTGCGCGCCGCCCTGGACCGCGCCGACACGATGTCTGCGCCGCGGCTGCGCCGGTTGTTGTTTGAGGGGTTGAACCGACTGGCCGCCGGGCCGGCCCTGGAGAGGGCGGGCGGCGTGACGGCCCGAGAGAACGAAGCGCCGGCCGCTCCTGGGTCCGGCGGCGCGATGCCGCAATCGCCGGAGGCGCGCCGGCAGGCGAATCGGCAGGTGCTGGAGGCCCTGTTTCCCGGTCTGATCCGGCGGCAGCCGTACTACTTCGATGAGGGCCGGCTGGGGTACGTCTTCGCCTACTGCGGGCTGGTGTCGGCGTTCATCCAGGGAGGGGTGATCGGGCAGGTGGTCCGGCGCTTCGGCGAGGCGCGGGTGATTGTGTTCAGCCTGGGGGTGTTTGCAGCGAGCATGATGTGGTTGCCGGCGACGGGAGGCGTGGGCTCGCTGCTGGCGGCGCTGGGACTGGTGGCGGTGGGGTCCGGGTTGAACCGCGCCCCCACGCTGGGGCTGATTTCGATTTTCTCCCCGGCAGAAGAGCAGGGGGAAACGCTGGGGGTGGCGCAAAGCGCCGGCACGCTGGCGCGGATTCTGGGACCGGTGCTCGCCACGACGTTGTTTGCCGAACACCCGCACGCCCCCTACTGGCTGGCAGCCGGGCTGGCCCTGCTCGCCGCGGTGCTGGCCGCGTTGAAACTGCCCCGCACCGCCCGGCCCCAGCCGCAGCCTTGATGGCGGGGGAGGCGACGCGGGGCGGCTGCGACCTTCCGTGGGGTGTCCCCCGGGAGCCCGGTTCAGCTCCGGTGCGGCGACTGTAAAAAAGCGGGGCCTCCGGTGTGGGCGGGGGCAGCGGGGCGGTTACTTCACTTTCCTGACCTTCTCCCACTTGCCGGTCTGCGCGGACTTGAGCACGGCGTCGCAGACGTACTGGGTTTCCAGCGCGTCCTTGAAGGTGGGGCCGACGGGCTTGCCCTCAGCCACGCCCTGGAGGAAGTCCGCCACCTGGTGCACGAAGCTGTGCTCGTAGCCGATGGCCAGCCCGGGCACCCACCACTTGGCCATGTAGGGATGCTCGCCGTCGGTGACGTGGATGCTGCGCCAGCCACGGGTGGTGCCCTGGTCGCGGTGGTCGAAGTACTGGAGCCGGTGCAGGTCGTGCAGGTCCCAGGCGATCGAGGCGTGCTCGCCGTTGATCTCGAAAGTGTACAGCGCCTTGTGGCCGCGGGCGTAACGGGTGGACTCGAAGGTGGCCAGCGAGCCGTTGCTGAAGCGGGCCAGGAACGCGCAGGCATCGTCAATGCCCACCTTCTCGACCCTGCCGGTGAGGGTGTGTTTGCGTTCCTTGACGAAGGTCTCGGTCATGGCGTTGACCTTGTCCACGCTGCCGTTGAGCCAGAGGGCGGTGTCAATGCAGTGGGCGAGCAGGTCGCCGGTGACGCCGCTGCCGGCCACCTTCACGTCCAGCCGCCACAGCCCGGTGCCGCCCTGGGGCAGCTCGGGGTTGATGGTCCAATCCTGAAGAAACTTGGCCCGGTAGTGGAAAATCCGGCCCAGCCGGCCCTCGTCAATGAGCTGCTTGGCCAGGGTGACGGCGGGGATGCGACGGTAGTTGTACCAGACGATGTTGGGCACGCCGGCCTTTTCGATGGCCCTGACCATCTTCTCGCCCTCGGCGCCGTTCCGGGCCAGCGGCTTTTCGCACATGATCATTTTGCCGGCCCTGGCGGCGGCGATGGCGATCTCGGCGTGGACGTCGTTGGGGGCGCAGATGTCCACCAGGTCAATGTCCTCGCGGGCGAGGAGCTTCTTCCAGTCGGTCTCGACCGATTCGTAGCCCCACCGGGCAGCGAAGGCGCGGATTTTCTCCTCGTTGCGGGCGCAGGCGGCCTTGAGGACGACCTGGTAAGGGATGTCGAAGAAATGGCCCACCTTGCGGAAGGCGTTCGAGTGGGCCCGGCCCATGAAGCCGTAACCGATCATGCCGACGTTGAGCGTTTTCATAAGGGTGTAGGTGTGGCGGAGATGTTCCGGGAAGGCGGCGCGGCGGCAAGGCGGAAATGCGGCGGTGGCCGCGGGGGAATGCCTGAACCATCGTGACGCGCCCCCGGCTCCCGCCCGCAGGCGCCCGGGGACAAGGCACGGCAATGCGGAACTCAAAGGCTGCTTGGCGACGCCTCCGCTCCGTGCGCCCGCGGGCCGGGGCGCCAACCTTGCACGCCTGTCGAGCCGCGGACGCCGCCTCCCTAAAACGTCCGCCTACGCCGCGGCAGACGACGGATGGCCGCCGGCCCGCCGGGGCCGGCGGCAGCCGGTAGGCTTGCGCCTTGCCAGGCCGGACCGGACCGGTAGTTTGTCAACCATGTCGCCGATGTCTGTTGACATTTCCAACACCGACCGCATTGCCGCGCTGGGCCGGAGGGTCCTCGACGGGGGCGAGCTGACACGCGAGGAGGCGCTCTGGCTCCTGCGTCTGGAGAGCGGGACGGACCGCTTCGAGCTGCTGGGCTGGGCCAACCGCGTGCGGGAACGCTTCAAGGGCAACCGCGTTCACCTCTGCTCGATCCTCAACGCCAGGGCCGGCGGCTGTCCCGAGGACTGCAAGTTCTGCGCGCAGTCGGCCTTTTACCAGACCCAGGCGCCGCGCTACGGCTTTGTGGACCCCGAGCCGGTGCGGCGGGCGGCAGAGGAGGCCCGGCAGAACGGCGTGGTCGCCCTGGGGCTGGTCGCGGCCTGGCGCGGGCTCGAGGAAGGACCGCTCCTGGACGAGGTCTGCGATCGCTTCCGCGAGCTCCGGGCCCAGGGCCAGGTCCGGCCGGACGCCTCGCTGGGCATCATTCGCAGCCAGCGCGTGGCCGACCGCCTGGCCGAGGCGGGCGTGGCCTGCTACAACCACAACCTCGAGACCTCGCGCCGTTTCTTCCCGCAGCAGTGCTCGACCCACACCTACGACGAGCGCCTGCAAACCATCCGCCTGCTCAAAAACGCCGGCATCAAAATCTGCTCCGGCGGCATCATTGGTCTGGGCGAGACGCTGGAGGACCGGGTGGACCTGATGTTTGCCCTGAAGGGACTCCAGCCGGACTTCGTCCCGATCAACTTCCTCAACCCCATCCCCGGCACCCCCTTTGCCCATCGGCCCACCGTGCCACCGTGGGAGGCGCTGCAAACCCTGGCCGTCTTCCGCCTGGTCCTGCCGCGGCAGGAGATCATGGTCGCCGGCGGCCGCACGGTGACCCTGCGGGACCTGCAAAGCCTGATCTTCCTGGCCGGCGCCAGCGCCCTGATGGTGGGCAATTACCTCACCACCCTGAACCAACCGGTGGAAAAGGACCTGCAGATGATCCGCGACCTGGGCCTGGACCCCGTCTGGAAGCACGAGGCCGCGGCGGACCCGGCGCCGGCGCCCGCCCGGGAACCGGCGGGGGTACCGGCCTGAACGGGCGGCCACGTCCGTCGCCTCCACGGGGGGGGCATTTGTCACATTCGCGGGTTTGCCTGGCCGGTCCGGGGGCGGGTAGGCTGCGGCCGTTTTTCGCAGACACCCAAACCCGCCATGAAACCCGAAAGGCTCGCCCGACGCTGGAAACGCCGGCACGCGCAACTGGTCATCGCCCTGAGGGAACAGCTCCGCCGCACACGGGTGCGGGGGGAGGCGGAGGAGGTGCACAACCTGCGCGTGACGCTGCGCCGCCTGCGTTTGTCGCTCCGCGTGGCCCGCCCCCTGCTCGAGGACGCGGGCCGGGGGCGCTGGCGTGATTGGGCGCGGGGGATTTCGCGGGCCACCAGCCCGGTGCGGGACCTGGACATCGCCGGCGAATGGCTGGCCGCCAGCCGGGCCCATCTGGCCCTGCTGGAAGAATGGCGGCGCCTGCGTCAACGCGCCTGGCAACGGTGCCGGCGCCGGCTGGTGCCGCCCCCGCGCGGGGCCTGGGCCCGCCTGCACGCTTCGGCGGTGTCGAAGGAAACGGCGTGCCGGCTGGCCCGCCGCGCGGCCCGGCTGGAAGCGGGTTACCGCGAAGCCCTGGAGGCCGCGGCACCGCGCTTCTTCCACCTGGGCGAGGAAGACCGCCACGAATTCCGCCGCACCGTTCGTTGGTGGCGGTACCTGCGGGAGCTGGTGCGGGGCCGGAACAAGCTCAAGCGCGACGCCATCCATCAACGGCTGCTGGCCGTCCAGGAAACCCTCGGCGAACTGCAGAACCTCGCCGTGGTGCGGGAAGCCCTCGAACGGTTGACCCCCTCGCCGGACCGGAACGAACTCCTGGGCCTGCTGACCCGCCAGCAGGAGGCACAATGGGAGCGGACGCGCCGCCAACTGCGCGGCCTGCAAGTTTTGTGGCGGTAAGGCCCGCTGCACCGCCGCCATCCCCGGCGCTCAGGCCGGCGCGGCGGGCGCGGGCGGAGAGGTGCTGGACTCCCGGTTCTCCGCCGCGGTCGTGAGCCGGGCAAAGGGGTTGTTGATGAATCCCCCGCCGGCCCCCGGCGTCGGCTCCGCCGCGGGCGGGGACTTCCGTTCCTCTTCCCTCTTCGGCCTGGCACCGGCGGGGGGCGGGACAGGGGAGGGGGACTCGCCCCGCGGATGCCTCGCCCGCCGCGCGCGGGGCAGCGGATTGATCATCACGCTAATGCCGCGGCCCACGACACGGGGCGACTCGATGGGCTGGCCGTAGGGGGCCACGTCCTGGATGAACTTGGCGACAATCTGCTCGCCCAGCTCCTGGTGCCGCATTTCGCGGCCGCGGAACCGCAGGGTGAGCTTGACCTTCATGTCGTCGCACAGGAAGTCCACGGCCTTGTCCAGCTTGACGCCGAAGTCGTGGGGGTCAATGACCGGCCGGAGCTGGATTTCCTTCACCCGGTTCGAGTGCTGGTGTTTGCGGGACTCCTTTTCCTTTTTGGCCTGCTCGTACTGGTATTTGCCGAAATCCACGATGCGGCAGACCGGCGGGTTGGCGTTGGGGGCCACCTCGACCAGGTCCATGCCCAGGTTGCGGGCCCGTACGATGGCATCGGCCAGCGGCAGGATGCCCAATTGTTTGCCCTCGGGGTCAATGACGCGGACTTCGCGGGCGCGAATCTTGCCGTTGATGCGAACCGAGGGACCGGACGAACTGCGGGACGAGAACGGGCGGCTCAAGACGCCCTCCACCGTGGAAGGTTATTCATGCCGAACACAACGCACTATCGTGTAGGACCGGGCAGTCCATGCATGAGCAATCTGGCGAAGGTGCCGCCGCCAAGGCAAGCGGAAAAGACCGCGCACCAGGCAGCGGGACTCAGGCGGGGACCGGAGGGCAGGGCCGCGTCTGGGCCGTTCCTCCGGGGGGCCCGGCTTCCGCGGCCGGCCGGCTGCTTGGTTGTTGTTCCCCCGCCGCCCGGGTATGTTCCCGGCCATGACGATTACCCTCTCCCTGCTCTCCCGCCGCTGGCACGGTCTGCCGGTTAGGGCGTGCGCCTGGGTGTGGGGTTTGACCCTCGGCCTCGTCCTGGCCGCCGAGACCGACCCGGCCCTGGTCCTGCATTGGAACCTGGACGAGGGCCGCGGCCCCCGCGCGCGCGACCGCCGCGGCGAAGGCGTGCACGGGGAGGTGCGCGCCGCCTGGACCAACTCCCCCGCCGGCCGCGCGGTGTTCCTGGACGGCACCCCCGGCCGGCTCCTCGCCGCCACCCTCCCACCGGCCCTGCGACCCGGCACCAATTCATGGAGCTTCCTGGTCTGGGTACGGCCGATCGAACTCTCCCACCCCGGGGCGATGAACCAGCGTCGCCTCCTCTCCTTCGGCCGGTATCCGGACGCCTCGATTGTGCTGGACCTGACCGGGGCCGGACAGTGGGCCCCCTACCTGACCTACCGCGAGCCCGGCGGCCGCACCCGCTCGGCCGGCTTCACCGGCTTCCAAAAACTCCGGCCCGGCGCATGGACCCATGTGGCCCTGGTGTGTGACCGCTCCGCCGGCCGGATCGAGGGCTATGTCAACGGCGTCAGTGACCGGGCTGCCGCCCTGGGGGCGGACTTTGCCGGGGACTTTTCCCTCGGCGACCAGCTCACTGTGGGCAGCACCTGGCAGAACTTCTTCGGCGTGGTGGACGAGGTGCAGTTTTACCGGCGCGCGCTCGAGGGACGCGAGGTTCGCCGTGAATTCCTCCGCCTGCGCGACCGCTTCGCGCCGGACCTCCCGGCCCCGATGGCCGCGGCCCTGCGGCGCGACCTGGCCGCCGACGCGCTCGAGGAGGTCGAGCCGCTGTGGCGCCGGGGTCAGTTTGCCGCGGTGCGTCGCCGCCTGACCGACGTGGTGGCGGACCCGCAGACCCCCGCGCCGGTCCGCAGCCTCGCCCACCTGCGGCTGGCCCGGAGTTTCGCGGCCGAGGGCGACCGCCGCCGGGCGCGCGAGGAGTTCGAGCGCATCGCCAACGAGCCGGCCTACCCGCGGCCCCACCGCGCGGAGGCCCGCGCCCTGGCAGGGGAACTGGCGACACCCCGCGGCCGCGCCCCGGCCGCACCGGCCCTCACCGGTGTCGAGGGGGAGGACCGCCGCACCCGGCTGGAGCCGGTCACCACCTTCGCCGCCGAGGTCTTCGTGGGTCCGCGCGGAGATGACCGCCACCCCGGTACCCGCGCCGCCCCCCTGGCCACCTGGACCGCCGCGCGCGACCGCCTGCGGGCCCTGCGGGCGGAAGGCGTTCGCGGCCCGCTGGCAGTGACGTTGCTGGCCGGCGAGTACCCGGTCGCGCAACCGCTCGAACTGGGGCGCGAGGATTCCGGCACGGCCGAAGCGCCGGTGGTGTTCCGCGCCGCCGAACCGGGTCGGGCGGTGCTCTACGGCGGGCGGCGGCTGGCAGGTTGGCGGCGGGTGAGCGACCCGGCCCTCCGCGCCCGGCTGCCGGCTGAAAGCCGCGACCAGGTTTGGGAATGCGACCTGACGGCGCAGGGCGTGACCCGCTTCGACGAGCTGCGGGTGCGCGGTTTCGGGATGCCGCCGGCGCCGCCCACGCTGGAAGTGTTCGCGGGGCCCGAACCGCTGCGTCCGGCCCGCTGGCCCAACGAGGGGTTCGTGCGCGCCCGCCGCGTGACCGAGCCGGGCTCGGACAACCCGCGGCGGCCGTCGGTCTTCGAGTACGCCGATGACCGCCACGCCCGCTGGGCGGGGCTGAGCAACGTCTGGCTGTTCGGTTACTTCCGCTACCTCTGGGCGGATGCCACCCTGCCCGTGGCGTCCATTGACCCGGCACGGCGCACGGTGACCACCGCCGAACCGTACCGTTACGGGCGGGGCATGAGTGACGAGCAGGGGGTGATCTACTACGTCTTCAACGTGCTCGAGGAACTGGACGCCCCCGGCGAATGGTACCTGGACCGCGCGAGCGGCCGCCTTTACGTGTATCCACCCGCGCCGCCAGAACAGGTGCCCCTCGAGATCGGCATGTGGAAGCAACCGTTCGTGGTGATGCGGCAGACCGCCCACGTCCGCCTCGAGGGCCTGGTGTTCGACCTGGGCCGCGGCAACGGCCTGCTGCTGGACCAGTGCGAGCAGTGCGTGATCGCCGGCTGCACCGTCCGCCGCCTGGCCGGCAACGGCATCACGATCCGGGACGGCCGCGCCAACCGGGTGCTCGGCTGTGATCTTCACACCCTGGGGCGGCGGGGCGTCGAGGTCTTCGGCGGCGACCGGGCCACCCTCGCGCGCGGTGACCATGTGGTGGAAAACTGTCACATCCACTCGATGGGGCGCCTGGACCGCACCTACACCCCGGCCATCCAGCTCGAGGGCGTGGGGCATCGGGTGGCGCACAACCTCCTGCACCACGCCCCCAGCAGCGTCCTGCGCATCGAGGGCAACGACCACCTCATCGAGTTCAACGACGTGCACAGCGCGGTGCTTGAATCGGACGACCAGGGGGCCATGGAACTGTTCGGCAACCCCACCTACCGCGGTGTGGTCTTCCGCTTCAACCGCTTTCAGAACATCGGCAAGCTCGGCTCCGAACCCTGGGTCCACGGCCAGGCGGCGCTCCGCTTCGATGACGCCATCAGCGGCATGCTCGTGTACGGGAACCTCTTCGTCCACGCCGCCAGCGGCCACTTCGGTGCCATCCAGATCAACGGCGGCCGCGACAATCTGGTGGACAACAATCTCTTCGTGGAATGCGCCCGCGGCCTGACCGGTGGCTGGTACCCGGACAACCCGGCCTGGCGCAGCCTCCGCGAAGGCCGCGCCCCGCCCACCTTCTTCACCAACGACCTCTACCGCGCCCGCTATCCCGAGCTGGCGCGGATGCTCGAGCCCGACGGCCTCAATCGCGTCTGGCGCAACCTCTTCTTCCGCTGCGGCGCCGCGGTGGGTGGCGACCGCGCCCGCTGGGAACTCCTGGACAACGTCGAGTCCCCCCGCGAGGACCCGGGCTTCGTGGATGCCGCCGCCGGCGATTACCGCTTCCGGCCCGACGCACCGGTGCTGGCCCGCGTGCCCTTCCGCCCCCTGCCCCTGGAGGCCGTGGGGTTGTACGCCGACCCCTACCGCGCCACCTGGCCGGTCCAGACCCGACCGGTGCAGCAGCCGCAACACCGCCCCCCCCGCTGAGCCCCGCCTCATGCTCCGACAGGACTACCTCCTGGGCTGGATCCGCCGCTACCTTCAATGGCTGGCCGAGATCGCCGGCTTCCTCCGCACCGCGGACTATGTGGCGGCCGCGCGCCGGGCCGACCTCGCCCTGCGCGAACTCCTGGGCCTGGGCGCTGATTCCGTGGTCACCCTCACCGAGGGCGAACTGCTCGCCCGCCTGACCGTGGGCGACCCACCCCCCGTGGTGCGCGACAAGTGCCTGGTGCTCGCTGCCCTGCTCGAGGCCCTGGCCCGCACGGCCGCGGCGCAAAACGACCCGGCGCGGGCCCGCGAATGCCGGCTCAAGGCCCTCCAGGTCGTGCTCGGCACTTTTCTCCAGGGTGCCGGCGAGCCGCCCGACTACGCCCCCAGGGTGGAGGACCTGGTGCGCGACCTCGCCGGGACGCCCCTGCCGCCGCACACCGAGGCGGCCCTCGTCCTCTATCACGAACAACGCGGCCGCTTCGATCTCGCCGAGGACGCCCTGTTCCGCCTCCTCGAGGCCACCGACCACGCCCCGGAGGCGCTGGCGATGGGACGGGCCTTTTATGGGCGGCTGCGCAGCCTCAGCGAGGAGGCCCTGGTGGCGGGGGGCCTGTCGCGGGCCGAGGTCGAGGAAGGCCTGGCCACCTTGGAGGCGCGTACGGCCGCGGCGGGGGGCGATTGAAGCGGCGGCGCCAGCGGCGGGGGGCAGCCGCTCAGGCCCGGGGGGAACTCACGGGCGTTTCCGCCGGCACCGGCTCGACCACGGCCTCCCGGCCGCTGAAGCCGATGATGCGGACGCGCGTGCCCTTTTCGACCAGGTCGCCCTGCGTGACCACGTCCAGCACCTCGTCGCCAAAGCGGGCCTTGCCGCCGGGGTGCAGGGCGGAGAGCGCTTCCCCTACCCCCCCCTGCCTGCGCCGGTGCAGCTCGGCGGCCTGCCGCACCTCCTGCATGCCGCTGGCCGAACGGGAAACCAGCACCCCGTACAGCGGCGTGCGCGGCAGCAGCCGCCCCAGCAGGAGGATCAGCACCACCGTCCCCACCGCGGCGTAGAAGAGGTCCCAGAGCGGCGCCTGCAACTGGGGCAGAGTGGGCAGCGCCGGCATCCCGGGGTAGCGATCTACCATGGCCATCACCACCGTCACCAGCATCAACAGGATGCCCGTCAACCCCAGCAGCGTCGTGCCGGGCAGGACAAACAACTCCAACACCACCAGCGCCAGGCCCAGCACAAACAGCAGCGGCCACTCCAGGCCGGAGAGGCCGGCGATGTAGCTGCCCAGGAAGTACAGCGCGAAGGCCGCCAGCCCCACCATGCCCGGCAGCCCGAAGCCGGGGGTCTTCATCTCGAGGTAAAGCCCGGCCGCCCCCACGATCAACCAGAGCCAGTTCAGCGAGTTGATCCAGATCGCCAGTTGCTCCGCGCCGGTCGGCTCGATGCGGATGACCCGTGCCCCGGCCAGGCCCAGCCGCCGCAGCAACTCCTCGAGGCCCTCGACGGTGCCCGAGGAGAGCAGCGGCCGCGGCGGATTGCCGTAGGTCCGGGCCGCCTCGGTGTCGGTGAGGGTGAGGATGTCGCCTTTGCGGTTGATCACCTGGCCGTCAATGATGACCTCGCGGTTGCGGTCAATCATGGCCTCGATGACCTCGAGGTTGTAGCCGTGTTTCTCGGCCTGGCTGCGCACCTGGGCGCGGATGGCCGAGTTCATCTTGGCCTCCATCGTGGCCGGCATCTCCTGCACCCCGGCGCCGGGGAGCATGAGGATGGGCGCGGCGGCGCCGATGACGCTCTGCGGCACCATGTAGATTTGCTCGGTGGCCACCGCGATGAAGGCCCCGGCCGAAAAGGCGCGGTCGTTGACCAGGGTGACCTTGCGGCCCTTGAACTGGCCCAGGATGCGGATGATCTCCTCGGTCACGTCCACCCGCCCGCCGTCGGTCCGCATGTCCAGCACCAGCAGGTCCGAGCGCTGCTCGAGGGCCTGCTTGACCCCCCGCCGCACCAGGTAGGTCAGCGGGGGCATGATGTCTTCCCGGATGGGCAGGACGTGCACCAGCCGGGGGGTGTCCGCGGGCGGCCCTTGCAGGGACGGCTCGCCCGCGGCCCCGCTCAGGGCCAACACCAGCGGAAGCCAACCTCCGGTCCAGATCATGCCATCACCTTACGCCGACGTCACCGCCGCGGCAAGGCGGCCGCGCTCAGTCCGGTCCGTGCCGGATCACCAGCACCGTCCCCGGGGCATGGCGGAGGATGCGCTCGGCGGTGCTCCCCAGCAGGATGTGCTTGAGCCCGGTGTGCCCGTGCGTGCCGGCCACGATCAGGTCCACCGGCTCGCGCCGGGACACTTCCACCACCTCGTGCCACGGCACGCCCGCCAGCAGGCGCGTGGCCACCCGCAGCCCGGCGGCGCGCAGCTCCGTGGCGGTCTTTTCCAACTGCTCCTGGACGCTCTTGCGCGCGTTGTCCTCGAAGGCCCGGGTGTCCACCTGCGCCAGGTTCGGGTCCACAAACACCGGCTCGCTCACGTGGACCAGTATCACCTCGAGCTCGAAGCGCGCCGCCATCTGTCGCGCGTAGGCCAGCGCCTCCCGCGAAGGCTCGGAGAAATCCAGCGGCATGAGCAACCGCCGCCGCGGAAACACCGCCCGCGCGGCGTCCGGCCCCGCGGCCGCCGCGGCCGCCTCCCCCGCCGCCGGCGCGCGCACCACCCAGACCGGGCAGGGGGCATGGCGGACCACCCGCTCGGCGGTGCTGCCCAGCAACACATGCTTCAGCCCGGTGAACCCGTGCGTGGTCACCACTGCCAGATCGGCCGCCACCGCCCGCGCCGCCTCCGCGATCTCCAGAAACGGCCGGCCCACCCGCAGCCGGGCCTCCGCCGCCAGCCCGCGCGAACGGAGGTTCTGGACCAGCTCGTCCAGCCGCTGCCGCGCGCCCTGGTGCAGGCCGGCCTCGACCTCCCCGGAGAGCACCGGCGCGTAGCCCAGGTCGGTCGGGTAGGCGATGGGCTCGGCCACATGTAACAGGCAGAGCGTGGCCCCGCCCAGGCGGGCCAGCGCCTCGGCGGTGGGCAGGGCCTGAAAGCTGTGCGCCGACAGGTCCAGCGGCAGCAGGATGCGCCGCGGGGGGAAATGCGCCCGGGCCGGGGGGCGTTCGCCGGCCGGGGTTTCAGGGGTGGCGGGGAGGGCACTCATGGCAGGTGTGGTGTCTGGCGCAACCTTACCGAGGGCGGGTGATTTCTCAACCCCCTGTCTGCCGACCCTCGCACCCCCGCGGCGGCGTTCCGGGCACAGCACCTGCTAGGTTCAGTCCGGCCGCGGCCCCCCGGCCGCCGAAGCAAGCTATGGCTGATTCCTCGCTCTCGCCGCCCTCCCCGGCGCCCGGCCGGGCGGTGCCCCGCTCCTCGGCCCGGCGCATGACCAAGCCGGTCACCTTCATCCTCTCCGCTCCCGCCGCCCGTCAGGTCAGCCTGGTGGGTGACTTCAACGGCTGGCAGCCGGACACCCACCCCATGCAACGCCAGCCCGACGGCGCCTGGATCGCCCAGGTGCCGCTGCACCACGGCCATCACCTGTACCGCTACCTGGTGGACGGCCGGCCGGTGCTGGACCCCCGCGCCCAGGGCGTGGCGCGGGACGCCCGGAATGAGCCGGCCTCGGTGCGGGCGGTGAGTTGACTCCTACCGCGTCGGGCCTTCCTCGCCGTTCTTGCCGGCGCGCCGGGTGTGGAAGAAGTCCCGGAGCAGGCGCTGGCACTCCTCCTGCCGCACGCCGGCGGTGACCTGGCAACGGTGGTTGGCCGCGGAGCACTGGAGGAGATTGAGCGCGCCGCCGGCCGCGCCCACCTTGGGGTCCGGCGCACCGAAGACCACCCGCCCGACCCGCGCCTGGACGATGGCCCCGGCGCACATCGGGCAGGGCTCCTTGGTCACGTAGAGGGTGCAGGCGTTCAGGCGCCAGTCGCCCAGCGCGGCCTGGGCCTGGGTCAGCGCCAGCATCTCCGCGTGGGCCGTGGCGTCTTTGAGCAGCTCGACCTGGTTGTGGGCGCGCGCGATGACCCGCCCGGCATGGGTGATGACCGCCCCCACCGGTACTTCCGCCGCCGCCGCGGCCTTGCGCGCCTGGCGCAGGGCTTCGTCCATGAAGTGCGCGTCGCTGTGCAGGTCAATGACCGGTTCGCCTTCCCCGCCGACCTCGGCAGAAGCCTGACCCCGACGCCGATTTAAGGAGGCGGCCTGTTCGGAGGCGGCTTCCCCGCCTTCCGCCGCGGCGGGGGGAGAAGGCAGGCTGTCGGCGGGGCCGGCCCCGGCGGCGAACGCGCTTTCCGCCGGCGAACCTGCCGGGAGCCGGTCGCTGGCGGGCCGGCGTTTGCGGGTCTCCTCCACCAGCCAGTCGCGGCGGCCATCCGGATGCACACGGCAGTGGGCGGCAAAGAACCCGCCGCGGTGGCGCCAGAACAGCGGCCAGATCATTTCCCGGTCGGTGGCCGGCACGGCCAGCCCGGCGAGGGCGGCGCGGGCAAAGAAGGCAAAGCGGCCTTCGCGCCCGGTCGGGGGGAGGCGGTCGAGGCGGGGCTTGACCTCGAAGAGGAACATCAGCCAGTGGGCCTGGCCTTCGTAGCCGTGTTCGCTGACCAACCCGGCCAGGTGGAGGTCGCGGGGGGTCAATTCCAGCCCCAGTTCTTCCCGCGCCTCGCGGCAGGCGCAGGCGTAGGGGGACTCGCCCCGGCCGGTGTGGAGCTTGCCCCCGGGCGGACTCCAGAGGCCGCGGTTGGGCGCGCGGGCGCGCTCGAGCAGGAGGACCTCGCCGCGGCGGTTGAAGCAGTACAGCAGGGTGGAAATGCGGTGGGGCAGGCCCATGCGGATCAAAGGCCGGCGCGGGCGGTGGCGCGCGCCCAGGCGTCGGCCTCCAGGAGTTGGTCGAGGGTGGGATGCTCGATCACCGCGTGGCGGTCCATGATCCGCGCCACGGTGGTGGAGATGTCCGGGAACCGGATACGCCGCTGGCAGAAGGCCTCGACGGCGACCTCGTTGGCGGCATTGAGCACGGCGGGCAGGGTGCCGCCCACCAGACCGGCCCGTCGGGCCAGGCGCAGGGCCGGGAAGCGGTCCTCGTCCGGCGCCTCGAAGGTCAGTTGGCCGATGCGGGCGAAATCGGTCTGCACCCGCTCGCTGGGCACCCGATCCGGATAGGTCAGGGCGCACTGGATGGGCAGGCACATGTCGGGGGTGGAGAGCTGGGCCAGCAGCGAGCCGTCCACGAACTCGACCATCGAGTGCACCACGCTCTGGGGGTGCACCAGCACGCCCACCCGCAGCAGGTCCACGTCGAAGAGCCAGCGCGCCTCGATCATCTCCAGGCCCTTGTTGAAGAGCGTGGCCGAGTCAATGGTGATCTTGCGGCCCATCACCCAGGACGGATGCGCCAGGGCGCGCTCGACCGTGATGGCCTCGAACTCCTCCCCGGGGGTCTGGCGGAACGGCCCCCCCGAGGCGGTCAGCCAGAGCCGGCGCACCGAGGCCGCCGGCCGGCCGTCCAGGCACTGGAAAATGGCCGAGTGCTCGCTGTCCACCGGCAACACCCGCACGCCGTGCCGGCGCGCCTCGGCCATGACAATCTCCCCCGCCAGGACCAGGATTTCCTTCGAGGCCACGGCGATGTCCTTGCCGGCGCGGATGGCCGCGAGGGCGGGCGCCAGCCCGGCCGTGCCCACAATGGCGATCAGCACGATGTCCGCCCCCGGCCAGGTGGCCAGGCGTACCAGGCCTTCGGGGCCGGCGAAGACCTGCGGGGGACCCTCCACCGCCCGGGCCAGCTCGGCGGCGGCGGCCGGGTCGCTCAGGCAGACGGCCTCGGGCTGGAAGCGGTGGATTTGCTGCACCAGTGCGGGGGCGTTGCGGCCCGCGGCCAGTCCCACCAGGCGCAGGCGGTCGGGCAGGTCGGCCACCACCTTGAGGGTGCTGGTGCCGATCGAGCCGGTGCTGCCGAGCAGGACGACGTTTTTCATGCCACGCGCCTCAGGCTACCGCAGCCGACCGGGGGCCGGAAGCCGCCTTTAACCCGGCCGGGTCAGCACATGCCGCAGGTACAGGTACATGAGCGGGGCGTTGAACAGGATGCTGTCCAGCAGGTCCAGGATGCCCCCGATGCCGGGGAAGAGCCGGCCCGAGTCCTTCACGCCGACCTCGCGTTTGAAGAGCGACTCGATCAGGTCGCCGAGCACCGCGCCCAGGGCCAGGATCAACCCCAGCACCACCGCGTGCCCGGTGTGCATCCCCGCCAGGCGCGGGCCGGCCAGATACGCCACCAGCAGGCTGGCCCCCACCGAGAAGGCCACCGCGCCCCCCACGCCCTCCCAGGTTTTGCCCGGGCTGATGTGCGGCACCAGCTTGTGCCGGCCCACCAGTGAACCCACCACGTACGCCCCGGTGTCGCTGAACTTGGTCACCACCAGGAAATAGACCAGGTACCAGCGGCCCTCGACGCCGGGGAAGAAGTTGATTTTCTGGATGAAGTTCAGCAGCCAGGGCACGTACATCAGCCCGAACAACGTGGTCGGAATGGTCAGCAGACCGGCACGGCTCCGCTTCAGGAACTGCCACACGCACAGCCCCAGCACGAAAATCACCAGGATGCCCGTCTCAAAATCATTGGCCTTGGCCGGCAGCCGCGGCGCGCCGGTCAGCCCGGACAGGTACACAAACGAGCTGCCAATCAACCCCGCCCCCGCCAGCAGCCCCCAGCCGCGGAAACACGCCAGCCCCCGCCGCTCGACCAGCCCGTAAAACTCCCACAACCCCGCCCCCGCCAGCACCAGGAGCAACCCGGCAAAACACCCCCCCGCCACGACGGGATGCGGCGCAAACAACGCCCCCACCACCACCGCCCACAAACCCAGCGAACTGCGCAGACGGCGCCGAAACACCGCCGCGCGGTCGGACGCGGCAGGCGGGGGAGGAGCGACCTCGGCCATGCAGCAGCGCAGACTTAGCCGCCCGGCACGCCAAAGTCGAGCCCCTGCTGTCGCGGTCCTTGCCCCTCGCCCCCTGCGCTCCCCGCGCGTACACTGCCCGCGTGACCGGTTCACTGGTCGT
The DNA here is from genome assembly GCA_037439785.1 of Verrucomicrobiales bacterium. GTDB lineage: Bacteria > Verrucomicrobiota > Verrucomicrobiia > Limisphaerales > J093 > DSVZ01. Next base: position 44,258 of record JBBIVJ010000022.1, read on the forward strand.
CAACGAAATCCACCTCAGCCTGCAGGGCGAAAGCACCTTCGCCGGCCTGCCCTGCGTCTTTGTGCGGTTGACGGCCTGCCACCTCCGCTGCTCGTACTGCGACACTGCCTACGCCTTCACAGAAGGCCGCCGCCTGCCCACCGCCGCCGTCCGGGCCGAGGTCCACCGCCTGGCCGCCCCCTTTCCGCCGCCGCCCACCGCCCCGGCCGCCGCCGCTCCTGCCGCGCGCCTGCCGTTGGTGGAACTCACCGGCGGTGAACCGCTCCTCCAGCCCGAGGTGCTGCCCTTGATGCAGGCCCTGTGCGACGACGGCTTCACCGTGCTGCTGGAAACCAGCGGAGCGCTGGACATCGCCCCCGTGGACCCGCGGGTGCGCCGCATCATGGACCTCAAGTGCCCCAGCAGCGGCGAGGTCGCCCGCAACCGCTGGGAGAACCTGGACCACCTCCGCCCCACCGACGAAGTCAAATTCGTCATCGGCACCCTCGAAGACTATGCCTGGGCCCGCGAGGTGCTGGCCCGGCACGCGCTGGCTGCGCGCTGCCCCGTGCTCTTCTCCTGGGCCGCCCCGCTCACGGCCGCCCAGCGCGACCCGTCCTTGAAAGCGCCGCCCGCCCCGGCCACGCCCCTCAGCCGCCGGGAACTGGCCGAACGCATCCTCGCCGACGCCCTGCCCGTGCGTTTCCAGCTCCAGTTGCACAAGGTCATCTGGCCGCCGGACCAACGCGGCGTCTGACCCGCGCATGAACCCCGCCCGGCCCTTCCCCCCCCGCACCGCCGCCCTCCTGCGCCGGCTCCGCGCCTACGAATGTCGGAACGTCACCTGGCTGGACCCCGCGGGCGGCTGGCCGATCGTGTGGACGCGCGCCCGCGGCTGCCACGTCTGGGACGCCGAGGGGCGCCGTTACCTGGACCTGACCGCCGCCTTCGGCGTGGCGGCGGCCGGCCACGCCAACCCCCGCGTGGTGCGTGCCGGCCAACGCCAGATGGCCACGCTGCTGCACGCCATGGGGGACGTCCACCCCCACCCCGGCAAGATCGCGCTGGCCCGGGAACTGAGCCGCCTGACCTTCGAGCGCTGGAGTCGCTCCGGCCCCGGCGCCCCCCCCCCGCGCACCGGCAAAACGCTGTTCACCAACTCCGGCTTCGAGGCGGTCGAGGCCGCGCTCAAGACCGCCCTCCTGGCCACCGGCCGGCCCGGCGTGGTTGCCTTCACCGGCGCCTATCACGGCCTGGGCTACGGCGCCCTCACCACCACCCACCGCACCCACTTCCGCGCCCCCTTCCGCCGGCAATTGCGCCCGTTCGCCACCTTCGCCCCCTACCCGGAAGACCCGGGCGGCCTGGCCCGGTCGCTCCGCGAGGTGCGCCGCCGGCTGCGCGCGGGCGACGTCGGCGCGGTGCTGGTCGAGCCGGTGCAGGGTCGTGGCGGCATCCGGGTGCCGCCGGCGGAGTTCCTGCCGGCCCTGCGCGCGCTGTGCGACCGCCACGGCGCGTTGCTGGTGGTGGACGAAATTTACACCGGCTTCGGGCGCACCGGCCGATGGTTTGCCTGTGAACACGCCGGTGTGTTGCCGGACCTGGTCTGCCTGGGCAAGGCGCTGACGGGAGGCTTCCCGCTCTCGGCCTGCGTGGGCCGGGCCGACCTCATGGACGCGGCCTGGCCGGAGGCCACCGGCGAGGCCCTTCACACCAGCACCTTCCTCGGCCACCCGGTGGGCTGCGCCATGGCCCTGGCCCAGATGGCGGAAATCCGCCGCCTGCGGCTGGTCCCCCGCAGCGCCCGGCTGGGGCGGTGGCTCCTGCGCGAACTGGCCGCCATCCGCCCGGCGGGCCGCGACCTGCGACTCCACGCCCGTGGCCTGGGCCTGATGGCCGGTCTGGAGTTGCGCCGCGCCGGCGGCGCGCCGGCCACGGCCGCGGCGCTGGCGGTGGTCCGCCGCCTCCTCCAACGCGGTTTCCTCCTCCTGCCCGAAGGCGAGCACAGCCACGTCCTCAGCCTCACCCCGCCGCTGACCATCCCCGAGAACGACCTGCGCCGGGCGGTGCGCGCCCTCGAGGATGCGCTGCGCGAACCCGACCGACGATGAAACTTTCCGACATGCGCCAGCTCCTGGCCGCCGGGCAGGTGCAGCTCTCCCGCGCGCTGGGCCAGAACTTCCTCCACGACGCCCACCAACTGCGATGCATCGTGGCCCTGGCCCGGCTCCAGCCCGGCGCGCGCGTGCTCGAGATCGGCCCCGGCCTGGGGCCGTTGACCGAAGGGCTGCTGGCCGCCGGCGCGGATGTCCTGGCGGTGGAAAAGGACGCTCGGCTGGTGGCGTTGCTGGCCGGCCGCCTGGGTGTGACCCCCGCCACCACCCGGCCGGACGACCCCGAACTACAGGCGCCGGCCGTGCCCGGCCGCCTGCGGCTGGTGCACGCGGATGCATTGCGTTGGCTGCAACGCACCCCGGGGGATTGGAGCGGCTGGCAGCTCGTGGCCAATCTGCCGTATTCGGTGGCCTCGCCCCTGCTGGTCGAGCTGGCCACCGCCCCCCGCCCGCCCGACCGGCTCGTGGTCACCCTGCAACGGGAAGTGGTCCGCCGCCTCACCGCCGGCGCGGGCGAGCCGGACTACGGCCTGCTCACCCTGTTGGTGCGCCAGCGGTTCGTGCCCGAAACCTCCTTCCGCATCCCGGCGGACTGTTTCTTCCCGGTCCCGGAAGTCGAGTCCGGCTGCGTGGCCCTGGACCGCCGCATCCCCGAGCCATTGACCGCCGCAGAGCGCCGGGTCTTCGGCCGGGTGGTGAAACGGGCCTTTTCCGAACGCCGCAAGAAGGCGCTCAAGCTGCTCAAATTCGACTGGCCCGCCGCCCCGCTCGAGGCGGCGTGGCAGGACCTGGCGCTGGACCCCAACGCCCGCGCCGAGACCCTGAGCGACGAGACCTTCTTCACCCTCACCCGACGTCTCGCCCCCCTGTCCCCGCCATGAATCCGCCCCCGCAAGAAGAATGGTTCGATGTGGTCAACGACCGCGATGAAGTGATCGGCCGCCGCCCCCGCACGGAGGTTCACCGGCTGGGCCTGCTCCACCGCGCGGTGCATGTGCTGGTCTTCAACCGGCGCGGCGAGCTGTTCCTGCAACGCCGCGCCCGCACCAAGGACCGCGCGCCGGGCAAGTGGGATACCTCCGCCGCCGGCCACCTCGCCCCCGGCGAAAGTTACGAGGCCGCCGCCGTGCGGGAGGTCGCCGAGGAACTGGACGTGCACCTGGACCGGCCGCCGGAACGGCTGTTCAAGATCGCCGCCTGCCCCGCCACGGATCAGGAGTTCGTCTGGGTGTTCCGGGCCGAGGCCGAGGGTCCCTTCAACCTCCATCCCGAAGAGCTGGACGGCGGGGGTTGGTATGCGCCGGACCACGTGACCCGCTGGCTGGCCGCGCGGCCGGGGGATTTCACCTCCGCCGTGCCGGTCATCTGGGAACGCTACCTGGCGCAGCGCGGCGACGGGGCGTCGGCTGCCGACCCCGGCCGTTGAGCCGGCGGCGGCCGCGCGCCCGGTCAGGGCAGTTCTTCAAGGGTCAGGTCCCGGTACCACGCCTCGCTGGGCGGGCCGCCGTGGATTTGGAGGGCGATGACTCCGGCCTGCTCGATGGCCGGGTCGGGCTCGGTGTAGTCCACGGTCTGGACGCCGTTGATGGCCAGGCGCACCCGCCGGCCTTCGCAGCGGATTTCGTACTGGTTCCAGTGCCCGCGGCGGAGCACGGCATTGACCCGGTCGGGGTCGGCCTTCGCGAGGACCCGGTTGCGGCGGGACTCGTCGTACAGGCAGCCCCACCACGCCGGGTCGCCCAGGTCGGCCTGGTAACCGATCATCTCGTGATGGTCCGGGATGCGGCGGGAGCGGATTTGCACGCCGGCATTGGCCCCCTCGCCCAGCAGCTTGAACTGCAGCCGCAGCACGAAGTTCGTGTAGGAGCGGGTGGTGGCCAGAAACTCGTTCCGCGGGACCGGAGCATCCAGGCTGCCGCCCACCAACGCGCCGTCCACGATGCGCCAGGTGCGCCGGGTGTCCCCCTCCCAGCCGGCAAAGGTCCGGCCGTCAAACAGCGGGCGCGGTTCGCCGGCCCTCGCGGCGGCCACGCCCAGAGCGGTGAGCCAGATCAGCAGGAGCATCCAGGGAGCGAACGAGGTCGTTTCATGGGTACAAGGCAGGTACCCCCGTTTCCTACCCGGCCGGCCGGCCGCCGTCCAGCCCTTGGGCGGGCGCGCTTTTGCTGGCCTTCCCACCGGCCGGGGCCGAGAGTGTCCGCCGACATCGTTGCTGCCATGAAACGCCGCGCCTTTCTCCGCCTCGCCGCCCTCGGCCCCGTCACCTTCCCCCTGGCCTTGCGCGCCGGTGACCCCCCCGCCCGACCGGATGAAGACTTGCTGGCCGAGGCCCGCGAGCGCATCCAACGCCAGCGACGCCGCTCCGGCCACCTGGTCTTGCGCGACGCCGCCGGCCGACCCGTGGCCGGGGCACGGGTCCGGCTCGAACAGCAGCGCCACGAGTTTCTCTTCGGCTGCAATCTGTTCATGTTCGAGCGCTTCGGGGAGCCGGACCTCGAGGCGACCTACCGCGAGCGCTTCGCCGCCCTGCTCAACTTCGCCACGCTCGGCTTCTACTGGGCCAGCTACGAACGCGAGCGCGGCCTGCCCAACTACGCCTACACCGACCGGGTGCTGGAGTGGACCCGCGCCCGGGGCATCCGCCCCAAGGGCCACCCCCTGGTCTGGGACCACCCCGCCGGCTCGCCCCCGTGGTTGCCGGAATCGGACGAGGAACTGGCCCGGTTCTCCGACGGCCGGGTGCGCGAGATCGTCTCCCGCTTCCAGGGCCGCCTGGATACCTGGGACGTGGTCAACGAGGCCACGCACCTGCCCGACCGCGCCAACCGCACCCGCATGGCGCACTGGGGGGAACAGCTCGGCCCGGTCCCCTACACGCGCCGTGCCCTCGAAGTGGCCCGCGCCGCCCATCCCACCGCCACCCTCCTGGTCAACGACTACCGCCTCGAACCCCGCTACTACGCCCTGCTCGACGCGTTGCGCGATGCCGACGGCCGCCCGCTCTTCGACGCCGTCGGCCTGCAAAGCCACATGCACGACGGCGGCTGGCCGCTGGCCCGCATCTGGCAGGTGTGCGACACCTACGCGCGCCTCGAACGGCCCTTGCACTTCACCGAAACCACCGTCGTCAGCGGCCCGCGGCTGGGGCCCGGCGAAAACTGGGGGCCGACGACGCCCGAGCTTGAAGCCCGCCAGGCGGACTACGTCGAGCGCTTCTACACCCTGGTCTTCGCCCACCTCGCCACCCGCGCCCTCACCTGGTGGGATTTCTCGGACCGCGGCGCCTGGCAGCGCGCCGCTGCCGGCCTGGTGCGCCGGGACATGTCGCCCAAACCGGTGTACGAACGGCTGCACGCCCTGATCAAGGGAGCGTGGTGGACCCGCACCGAAGTCACCTCGGACGGCGACGGCCTCTGCCCGGTCGAGGCCTTCGCCGGCACGCACCGGGCCACGATCCAGGTGGGCGCGGCGCCGCCGGTACAACGCGAGGTCCGGTGGCGGGAAGGCGAGCCCAACCGGGTCGAGCTCGTGCTCGGGTCGGCCTGAGCCTCAAGCCAAAGGCCGGACCTTTCCCCCCTGCGGTGTCGGCTTCCGGCCGACAAAACCTGCTGCGGAGACAGCGGCACCCCGGCCGGGGGAGTGCGAGACTCCGCTTCATGTTTGCCACCTTCTGGCAGCCGGCTCACCTCGCAGCCGCCACGGCCGTCCGGCAGACCTCCTTCCGCCGGCCGAGGCCGGCGGCTCCCTCGCTCCAGCCTCTGGCATCCAGCCCGGCCTGCCCATTCGGGGGCTGGTTTGACGCCGCGACCGCCGCCCGCGTAGTCTGCCGGACCGCGGCCGTCCGGCCTCGCGCCCCGCCGCCCGCCACCGCATGAGCGAACCCGCCATCACCCCCGAGCTGGTTGCCCAACACAACCTCACCCCGGAGGAGTACGCCAAAATCCTCGAAATCCTGGGCCGGCCGCCCACCTACACCGAGCTGGGCATCTTTTCGGTGATGTGGAGCGAGCACTGCTCCTACAAGAACACCCGGCTGCTGCTGCGGACCTTCCCCACTCGATCACCCCGCGTGCTGGTGGGCGCAGGCGAGGAAAACGCCGGCGTCCTGGACATCGGCGACGGCCTGGCCATCGCCTTCAAGATGGAGTCGCACAACCACCCCAGCGCGGTCGAGCCCTTCCAGGGCGCGGCTACCGGCGTGGGCGGCATCATCCGGGACATCTTCACCATGGGCGCCCGGCCGGTGGCGGCGCTGGACTCGCTGCGCTTCGGCGAACTGGCCGACCCGGAAGTGCGCCGGCTCTTCCGCGGCGTGGTCGCCGGCATCGCCCATTACGGCAATTGCTTCGGCATCCCCACCCTCGCCGGCGAGGTCTATTTCGACAAGAGCTACGCCGGCAACCCCCTGGTCAACGTCTTCTGCCTGGGCGTGCTCCGCCACGAGCAGATCGCCCGCGGCGCGGCCCGCGGCGTGGGCAACCCGGTTTTCTACGTCGGCCCGGCCACCGGGCGCGACGGCCTGGCCGGGGCGGCCTTTGCCTCGCAGGACCTGACCGAGGAATCCGCCGAACAACAACGCGGCGCGGTGCAGGTGGGCGATCCGTTCATGGAAAAACTGCTCTGCGAAGCCTGCCTCGAGTTGCTCGCCACCGGCGCCGTGGCCGGCATCCAGGACATGGGCGCCGCCGGCCTGACCTGCTCGACCTGCGAGACCGCCGCCCGCGCCGGCACCGGCATCGAGATCGAGCTGGCCAGGGTCCCCCAGCGCGCGCCGAACATGACCCCCTACGAAATCATGCTCAGCGAGTCGCAGGAACGGATGCTGCTCATCGTCCACCAGGGCCGCGAGGAGGAGGTCAAACGCATCTTTGACAAGTGGGACCTGCCCTGGGCGGAGATCGGCGTGGTCACCGACACCGGCCGCATGGTCGTCAAGCACCACCGCCGGGTGGTGGCGGACATTCCGGCACGCCAGATCGCCAGCGAATCCCCGGTCTACGAGCGCGAGGCCCGCGAGCCGGCGTACCTCCGGGCCGTGCGCGCCTTCCGGCTCGACGATCTGCCGGATCCGTCTGATCCGCCTGATCCGTCTGATCCCCTGAAAAAACTCCTCGCCTGGCCCACGATCGCCTCCAAACACTGGGTCTGGCGCCAGTACGACCACATGGTCCGCAACGGCACCGTGGTTTGCCCCGGCAGCGACGCCGCGGTCCTCCGCCTCAAGGCCGATTCCCTGCCGCCTTGGCCCGCCGGCACCCCCGCCGCACCGGTCCCCGAAAAATTCCTCGCCGCCACCAGCGACTGCAACGGCACCTACTGCTACCTGGACCCCTACGAGGGCGCCAGGGCCGCGGTGGTCGAGGCCGCCCGCAACCTGGCCTGCTCCGGCGCCCGGCCGCTGGGCGTGACCGACAACCTCAACTTCGGCAACCCCTACCACCCCGAACTGTTCTGGCAGCTCCGCGAATGCGTCCGCGGCCTGGCCGACGCCTGCCGCGCCCTGGCCGTCCCCGTCACCGGCGGCAATTGCTCACTCTACAACCAAAGCCCGGCCGGCCCCATTGACCCCACCCCCACCGTGGCCATGGTGGGCCTGGTCGAAAAGCCCGAGCACATCACCACCCAGTGGTTCAAGGACGAGGGCGACGTGATCGTCCTGCTCGGCACGCCGGTGGACCTGGCCGACCCCCTCCAGGGCCTGGGCGGCAGCGCCTACCTCCAGGTCGTCCACGGCCTCAAAACCGGCACCCCCCCGCGCTGTGACCTCGTAGCCGCCGCCACGCTGCACATCACCCTGCTGGGCCTCATCCACGCCGGCGGCATCAAGAGCGCCCACGATTGCAGCGAGGGCGGCCTGGCCGTCTGCCTGGCCGAGTGCTGCATCAGCCAGTTGATCGCCCGGGAAACCCCGCGCCTGATCGGCGCCACCGTGGACCTGACCCCGCCGGCACCGCCTGCGGCTGCCACCCCGGCGGAGGAAAGGGCCGAAGCCGACCGCCTCCCGCCGCCGCCGGTCCGCCTGGACGCCCTGTTGTTCGGCGAAACCCAAAACCGCGTCATCGTCACCTGCGCCCCGCTGGACGCGGTCAAGCTCATCGAGCGCGCCCGTTTGATGGGCGTGCCGGCTGCGCGACTCGGCACCGTGGGCGGGACGGACCTGGTCTTGAAGACGGCGGCCGGGGAGTGGCGCGTACCGGTCACCGAGCTGCACGACCTCTGGACCCACAGCCTGGCTCGGGCCCTGGCTTGAACGCGCCCGGCCCGCCCGGCCCCCACCCACCAGGGCGAACGCGATCATGGCCTCCGACTTCTTCGCCCGCGGCGGCGGCTGGGTGCTGGGCCAGTCGCTGCTGATGCTCCTGGTGCTCGCTGCCGGGCCGGTCTTTCCCGGAAGCCATCGCCCCCCCTGGCTGACGGGGGTGGCGGTCCTGGGCCTGACGGCGGGGGCGGTCTTTGGGATTGGTGGCGCGTGGGTGCTGGGCCGCAACCGCACCATTTTCCCCGAGCCCAACGCCGGCTCGCGGCTGGTCCGGCACGGGGTGTACCGCTGGGTGCGTCACCCGCTGTACGCGAGCCTGATGTGGCTGGCGCTGGGGTGGGCAGCCTGGTGGGCCAGCGGACCGGCGCTCCTGGCCGGCCTCGGGCTGGTACTTTTTCTGGACCGCAAGGCCCGGCATGAGGAGACCCGCCTGCGCGCCCGCTTCCCCGAATATGCCGAATACGCCCGCCAGGTGCGGCGGTTTCTACCGGGGATTTACTGAACGCGCCCGGCCCCGCTGCCGGCCAAAAGGGTCAGGAGTCCAGGGGAGGCGCGGGCGCGGGGCTTTCAGGATAGCCGGGGCGGGGCGGGGCGGCGGCGGTCGCCGGTGCGGCAGCCGCGGCGGCGGGACGCTCCGGCCGGGTCGTCCAGCGCGCGTACAGCCAGTTGCCCAGCGGGATGACCACCGCGGCGACCGCGATGCCGGCCAGGACATCCACCACGTAGTGGTAGCGGCAGTACACTGTGGAGAGACACAGCAACCCCACCATCACCCCGTGCAGCCAGCGGATGCGGGGCAGGTAACGCCAGGAGAACCAGCAGCTGACGATCGCCACCACCACATGGCTGCTGGGAAACGCCGCACCCGGCGGCTCGAACAGTTCATAGATCAGGGCGATGATGCGGTACATGACCCCTTGCACCACCGCCTCGGGGTAGGGATACGCCGCCCCCAGCGCCAGCCATTCGGCAGGCAGGCGGTAGCCATCCACCTCCCGGAAAAACAGCCGCGGCCCGGTGACCGGCAGGCAGATGAAGGTCAGATAGCAGCAGTAGAACGCAAAGCTCACCCCGGACACGTAATGGTAAAACGCCGCCCGGTTGCGCCAGAACAACGCCAGCCCCACCCCCACGATCATCAGGTAGTACGAGAAGTAGGCGAAGTAGAACAGTTCGCCGGCCCACCAGTACGGCAGCCACTGCATGAAGACCAGGCTCGGCTGGAAGCCGAACAGCTTCTGCTCCAGCTCGACGAACCACCAGTCCAGGTAGCTGGGGACAAACATCGCGTTCAACACCCCCGTCTCCCGGTAAAAGCCGGTGTAAAGCAGCACCGGGTAGAAATGCCGCATCAGGTCCAGCGCCGGCCCGGGCCGCGCCTGGCGGCCGTGCCATTGGATCAGCCCGTGCACCAGCACCAACACCAGACCATGCAACGTCAGCAGCACCGGCACCCCGGGCACGCGCTCGTTGTGGAACAACAAGATCAACAACCCCACCAGGGCCACGTAACCCTGGGTCGCATAGTCCACAAAGGTGTAGTGCTTCATGCGTTGCCAGCCTGCTCCCTCAACTCCAGCCCGCTTCGCGGTACCAACGGGCGGTGGCCGCCAGCCCCCCGGACAGCGGGGTGCCGCAAACCGGTCCGAGCCATTGCCGGAGCCGGATGGTATCCGCGACCCAGCCGGGGGCGGTCAACTCCCGATGCTTCCCGTGCGCCAGCAAGGTGGACCGGCCGGTCAACCGGGCCCATCCCGCCGCCAGCGAGCACCACGCCGGCAACACTGCTCGCGGCAACGGCAGCCGCCAGGCGCGCCGCCCCACCGCCTCCGCCACCGCCAGCGCCAGCCCGGCCGCGTTGACCGGCGGATCGCCCGCCACGTTCACCACCGGCGCGGATGGCAAGGGGGCCTCCAAAACCCGCCAAACCACCTCGGCAACGTCCGGTGCGAACACCAGGCTCAGCACCTGCCGTCCCCCACCGAACACCGGCACCACCCCCGTCCGCGCCGCCCGGAACAATCGCAGAAACTCCCGGTCCCGCGGGCCGTACACCGCCGCCAGCCGCAACAGCACCCGTTCCGTCCGGCCACGATCGAGCACCTCCCGCTCCGCCGCGGCCTTGCTGCGGCCGTATTCCGAGACGGGAGCGGGAGGCCGGTCTTCCCGCGCCGGCTGGTCCGGTGTGGCCGGGCCGGAGACGGCCAGGCTGGAAAGGAGGAGGAACCGGCGACCCGCGCCCGCCTCGTTGAAGGCCTCGACCACCCGCCGGGTGCCGAGCTGGTTGACCGCGTACAGGTCGGCCGCGTGCAACGCCCGCGTGGCGCCGGCGGCATGGACCACGTGCGTGACCCCGGCCATGGCCCGCCGCAGTGCCTCCGGATCGTCCAGCCCGCCGCGCACCACCTCCACCGCCTCCAGATGCGGCGCGATGAACCGGGTGTCGCTCCCGGGCCGAATGAGCAGCCGGACCGCGACCTGCTCCGCGCGGAGACGGTCCAGGATGTGGCTGCCGACAAACCCGTTGGCGCCGGTGAGCAGGACTTTCATGGGCTGACGACCGGGTCTTGCCGTGCCGCCGCCGACCCCGTCCACGCAGGGGCAGGGCGGCCCGGGACCTAGAGCACGCCCAGTTCGCGCCCCACCCTGCCCAGCTTGTCCAGGGCGAAGTCAATCTGGGCGTCAGTGTGGGTGGCCATGAGGCTGATGCGGAGCAGCTCGTGCCCCGGCGCCACGCCGGGGGAGACAACCGGGTTGACGAAGACGCCCTCCTCCTCGAGGCGTTTGCAGAAGCGGAAGGTGGTCATCAGGTCGCGGACGTACACCGGCAGGATGGGGGTCTTGGAGGCGCCCAGGTCAAAGCCCAGGCTCAGCAGGCCCTGTTTCATGCGCTCAGTGTTGCGCCAGAGCCGCTCGATGCGTTCGGGCTCGGCCTGCATGATCCGGAGGGCGGCCAGCGTGGCGGCCGCGTTGGCCGGGCTCATGCTGGCGCTGAAAATCAGGGCGCCGGAGTGGTGCTTGAGGTAGTCAATCGTGGCCGCATCCGAGGCGATGAACCCTCCCAGGCTCGCCAGCGACTTGCTGAACGTGCCCATGATCAGGTGCACCTGGTCGGTGAGGCCGAAGTGGGCCGCCGTGCCGCTGCCCTGCGGCCCCAGCACGCCGATCGAATGGGCGTCGTCCACCATCACCACCGCGCGGTGCGCCAGCGCCAGCCAGCACAGTTCGGGCAGTTGGATGATGTCCCCCTCCATGCTGAAGACGCCGTCCACGACGATGAGCTTGCCGGCGTCCGGTTCGAGGTGTTGGAGGCGGTTCTCCAGCGCCACCATGTCCCGGTGGCTGAAGCGCAGGAACTTGCCGGGGGACAACAGGCAGCCGGCCACGATGCTGGCGTGGTTGCTCTTGTCCGCGAGGATGTACTCGCCGCGCCCAACCAGCGCACTGATGACGCCGAGGTTGACCTGGTAGCCGGTGCTGTAGAGCAGGACCGCCTCCTTGCCGACCAGGCCGGCCAGGGCGCACTCCAGTTCGAGGTGGATGTCCAGGGTGCCGTTCAGAAACCGCGACCCGGCACACCCCGTGCCATACTTGGCCACCGCCTCCCGGGCGGCCTCCTTGATGCGGGGGTGGTTGGTCAGGCCAAGGTAGCTGTTCGAGCCGAGCATCAGGACCTTCCGGCCATTGATGATCACCTCGGTGTCCTGGGCGGAGGAAATGGTGCGGAAATACGGGTACAACCCCAGCGAGCGGACCTGGGCGGCACTGGTGAAGTTGCGCACCTTCTCCAACAGGGGCAGATCGGGCGTCGCCCGGGCCGGCTCGCCGTCGCGCCCCGCGCCCGGCCGGAGGTCGGGGGGAAGCGGCTCGGCAAGCTCCCGCTCGGGCGGGGGGGATGAGGGGACGCCATTGCCCGATTTGGCAGGAGGCAGGGTGGTGGTCGCGCGTTTCATCGTTGCAGACGTCCGCTCGCCGGAGCCCCACGGCGGGGGGCCGGTTCGGGTCCGAACCGGTCCTCACCGGGGGTGGCACAACGGCCACTTCGGCGGCGAGCGTCCCGATTCGGCCTTTGGGCTGTCAAGGCGGTTTTGGACGCCACCACCCCTCTGTCCCGGTGTCGGAGCGGCAACGATCCCCTCCCCGCTACCGGACCGGGCCGTGACTTGACCCACGGGGGGCGGGCGGGTTCAGGCTGGTTCCCAGCCCGGCCGGTAGGTGCCTTTGAGATAACGGTCGGCCTCGGGGCAGTTGGGGGACTTCATGGCGGCGGCGTCCCATTCCATTTTCTTGCCCACCCGCAGGGCCACCAGTCCCAGCAAGCCCACCTCGGTAAGGGCGGCCCCGTACTCGAAGTGGGCACTGGCTGGCGGGCCCCCCTTGCAGGCATCCAGCCAGTCCCGATGATGGCCCTTGGAGCGGGGGAGGGTCTTGGGCGGCCGCTGGAAGTCGTCCATGCGCGCGCCGGGCAACAGGCGGGGCTCCCCGGCCCAGCCGGGGCAGGTGATCATCCCCTTGTCGCCGATGAACAGGGTGCCGTTGCCGCCGGCGCCCAGTCGGTCTTCCGGTTCGAGGCCGGCCGGCCGCGACGGGCGCATGCCGCCGTCGTACCAGGTGAATTTCACCGGGGGCATCGTGCCGCGGGCGGGGAACTCGTAGTAGTAAATGCCCCCCGGCGGCGCCATCTCGGCATCCACCCCGCCGGCGCCATAGGCCTCGATGCTGGTGGGGGCCTTGAGGTCGAGCACCCAGCAGGGGGCGTCGAAGTTGTGGCAGAAGAAATCGCCAATGGGCGCGGTGCCGAAGGCCCAGTAATCCCGCCACGTGACCGGCGTGTAGGCCGAGCTGTAGGGGTAGCGGGCGGAATCGCGCGGGCCGACCCAGAGGTCCCAGTTGATGCCGGCCGGCACCGGTTCGGAAGGCGGCTTGCCGGCGTAGTACTTCTTGTTCCAGCGGCTGGCACTGGTCCAGGCATGCACTTCCCGCACCGGCCCGATCACCCCCGCATGAATCCATTCGTAGGTTTGCCGGATGCCGTCACCGGAATGACCCTGGTTGCCCATCTGGGTGGCCACGCCGGTCTCCCGCGCCACCCGCGCCATCAACCGCGCCTCCCAGACGTTGTGGGTGAGCGGCTTCTCGCAGTACACGTGCTTGCCGGCCCGCATGGCCACCACGCTCACGCAGGCATGCAGGTGGTCAGGAGTGGAACACACGATGGCATCCAGCGCCTTCTCCTTCTCCAGCATCTCGCGGAAGTCCTCGTAGGCGGCGACCTTGAAGTGGGGCGTCTTCTGGCCGTAATGTTTTTCCGCCTCCGCCTTCACCGGCAACCGTCCGGCCACGCCCCGGAAGTAAAAGGCCGCCAGGTCCATGTGCTCGATGGGGTCGGCCACGGCGATCACCTGGGCGTCCGGCTGCCGAAACAGCTCCCGCATGTTGGTGCGTCCCTGGCCGCCGGCCCCCACGATGGCCACGTTGATCTTTTCGCTGGGCGGCACGAAACGGGGACCGCCCAGCACGTGACGGGGCACCACGGTCAGGGCCGCGCCCGCCAGCGAGGCGGTTCGCAGGAAATGACGCCGGGTCAAACGGGGAGGAGGGGTTTTCATGGCAGGCAAGGGCTGTTCGGTATCGCGCAACAGATTGACTGAGCCGGGATGGTGGCGCGGCCCGGCCCCGCCTTCAAATCAAATCCGCCGCCGACCGACGGCGCCGGCCCAGGGTGCGGGGATGGCCGGAGCGGGGGGCGCCAGGCTGGAGACGGCCAGGTTGTGAAAAGGGGGACAACCGAAGATTGAGATGCAGTTGGGGTCGTCGGGCGGGCGGACAGGCCGCACCCAGGAGGGCAGGAAACCGGGTGTGCTGGAGGTGGTGGAGCCGAGGGGATTCGAACCCCTGACCCCCACAATGCCATTGTGGTGCTCTACCAACTGAGCTACGACCCCACACCAGCGGGAGGGCAGCCTGACAAAGCGGACTGGGGCCGTCAAGTCCGGCCCCCGCACCGCGCTTGCCCGGGCGGGGAAGAGCGGCTTTACTGGCGGCATGAAGAAAGTCGCGGTTCTGCTCTCCGGTTGCGGCGTGTTCGACGGCGCCGAAATCCATGAATCGGTCCTGGTCCTCCTGGCCCTGGACCGTGCCCAGGCCCGCATCCTCTGCACGGCCCCCAACGTGCCCCAGCACCACGTGGTCAACCACCTCACCCGCCAGCCCGTGCCGGGCGAGACGCGCAACGTCCTGGTCGAGTCCGCCCGCATCGCCCGGGGCGACATCCGCCCGCTGGACCAGCTGGTGCCGGCGGAGGTGGACGCGGTCATCCTCCCCGGCGGCTTCGGCGCGGCCAAGAACCTGTGCACCTTCGCCCTGGCCGGGCCGGGGTATCAGGTCGAGCCCCAGGTCGCCCGCTTCCTCCAGGAGGCCCACCGGCTGGGCAAGCCGCTGGGCTTTGTCTGCATCGCCCCGGCGTTGGCCGCCAAGCTCTTTGGCGCCGAACACCTCGAGTTCACCATCGGCACCGACGCGGAGACGGCGCGGGCCCTGCAAGGTGACGGGGCCCGACACCAGCCCTGCTCGGTCCACAACGTCGTGGTGGACCGCCGCCTGAAGATCGTCACCACCCCGGCCTACATGCTCGCCCAGCGCATCTCCGAGGCCGAGGCCGGCATCAACAAGCTGGTTCAGGCGGTGCTGGAAATGGCCTGAACCTGCCGGCTCCGGCCGCTTTCCGGCAGGGTTGGTACTTTCCGCAGCCGGACCGCCGGGGCAGCGGGCCGCATGAGCAGCGACCGGTGGCCCCAGTCTGGGTAGAAGGGGAAACAGGGTGGGCCGACTCAGGCCGGCTTCCAGGTGGAAATGATGCGCATGTACTGGGCGCGCTCGAAGGCGGCGGGGTCGGGGCACTTGCTCTGGCTCATCGAGCCTTTCAACTGGGCGAGTGACTCGTACTCGTGCTCCTCGAGCCAGCGCTTCATTTCCTGTTCGATCACGGCGAGGTGGGCCATGCCTTTGCGCAGCAGCACCGAGCAGAGCATGGTCACGTCCGCCCCGGCCATGAGCATCTTGAGGGCGTCGTAGGCGGTGTGGATGCCGCTGGTGGCGGCGAGGCTGCAGCGGACGCGGCCGTAGAGGATGGCGATCCAGCGCAACGGCAGGCGGCGGGCCTGGGGGGTGCTGAGCAGGATGCTGTGCTCGACCTCGAGGTTTTCGAGGTCAATGTCCGGCTGGTAAAAGCGGTTGAACAGCACCAGGCCGTCGGCGCCGGCCTGCTCGAGCTGGCGGGCCATGTGGGCCATGTTGCTGAAATAGGGACCCAGCTTGACGGAGACCGGCAGAGTGACGGCGGTCTTCACGCTGCGCAGGATGTCCACATAGGTCTGTTCGACCGCGGCCCCGGGCAGTTCGGGGTCGGTGGGGATGTAGTAGATGTTCAGCTCGAGGGCGTCGGCCCCGGCCTGCTGGAGTTGGCGGGCGAAACCGGTCCAGCCCCCCACCGAGGTGCCGTTGAGGCTGGCGATGATGGGGAGGCGGGTGGTGGCCTTGGCCTGCTGGATGAGTTCGAGGTAATCGTCCGGCCCGACGCGGTATTCGCCGAGCTGGGGGAAATAGTTCAGGGCTTCGGCGTAGCTCTCGGCCCCTTTTTCGAGCATGGCGTCCAGCTCGGCGTTTTCATGGCGGAGTTGCTCCTCGAAGACCGAGGGCAGGACGACGGCCCCGGCGCCGGCATCTTCGGCCCGTTTGATTTCGTCCAGCTCGCGCGTGAGCGGGCTGGCGGAGGGCATGAGCGGACAGCGGAGGGGGAGTCCGAGGTAGGTGGTGCTCAGGTCCATGAGTTCTTCGGGGTGGAGGGTTCGGGCGGAAGCTAGGCAGATTCCGGGGTCACGGCCGCCGCGACCGGGCCGGCGGCGGGCGCCGGGGTGCCGGAGCCTTTGCGGGCGGCCAGATAGGTGTAGAGCTGCCAGCGGGTTTCGGCATCGTACTGGGCGGCTTCGATGAGGCGGCGGGCGTCCTCGGGCCGGGTCTTGGTGAGCATCTTGAAGCGGTTTTCGGCCAGGAGGTACTCGCTGACCTTGAGGCGGGCCGGGGGCGAGTCCAGTTGCAGGGGGTTCTCGCCGGCGTCGGCCCGGCGGGGATCGTAGCGGTAGAGGAGCCATTGGCCGGAGTCCACCGCCAGTTTCTGGTGCCGGGCGCCGACGCCGCGGTCCAGGTCAATGCCGTGGGCGATGCAGTGGCTGTAGGCGATGATGAGCGAGGGGCCGGGGTAGCTTTCGGCCTCGAGCAGGGCGCGCAGGGTGTGCTCATCCTTCGCGCCCATGGCCAGGCTGGCCACGTACACGGTGCCGTAGCTCATGGCGATGAGGCCGAGGTCTTTCTTGCGGGCCGGCTTGCCGGCGGCGGCGAACTTGGCAACCGCGCCGCGGGGGGTGGCCTTTGAGGCCTGGCCGCCGGTGTTCGAGTACACCTCGGTGTCCATGACCAGCAGGTTGACGTCGCGGCCGCTGGCCAGCACGTGATCAAGGCCGCCATAGCCGATGTCGTAGGCCCAGCCGTCCCCGCCGAAGCCCCAGACGCTGCGGCGCACCAGGGCATCGGCCACGCCGAGGAGCATGCGGGCTTCGGGGCCGGGGAGGGAGGCAAGTTTGGCCTTGAGGGCGGCCACGCGCTCGCGTTGCTCGTAGATGCCGGCCTCGTCGCGCTGGTCGGCATGGAGCAGGGCGGTCACGAGGTCGTCGCCCAGTTGTGGTACCAGGCGTTGCGCGAGTTCGCGGGCGAACTCGGCCTGCTTGTCCAGCGAGACGCGGAAGCCCAGGACGAACTCGGCGGTGTCCTCGAAGAGGGAGTTGTTCCAGGCCGGGCCGCGGCCGTGGTGGTCCACGCAGTAGGGGGTGGTGGGGAGGTTGCCGCCGTAGATGGAGGAGCAACCGGTGGCGTTGCCGATGATCATCCGGTCGCCGAAGAGCTGGGTGATCATCTTGATGTAGGGGGTCTCGCCGCAGCCGGCGCAGGCACCGGAGAACTCGAAGAGCGGGCGCATGACCTGTTGCTGGCGCAACTGGGTGACCTTGATCTTGCGGCGGTCGAAGTCCGGGATGGCCAGGAAGAAGTCCCAGTTGACGCGCTCGGCGGCACGGAGGGGGGCCTGGGGCTGCATGTTGATGGCCTTGAGGCGCGGCTCGCGCTTGTTCTTGGCCGGGCAGACGTCCACGCAGAGCACGCAGCCGGTGCAGTCTTCCGGGGCGACCTGGATGGTGTACCTGAGGCCCTTCCACTCCGGGGCGCGGGCGTCGGCGGACTTGAAGGTCTCCGGGGCGCCGACCAGGGCGGCGGGCTCATAGACCTTGGCACGGATGGAGGCGTGGGGGCAGATGGCAGCGCATTTGCCGCACTGGATGCAGGTCTGGGGGTCCCAGACCGGGATTTCGAGGGCCAGGTTGCGCTTCTCGTACTGGGCAGTAGCGGTGGGGAAGGTGCCGTCGGGCGAGAAGGCGCTCACGGGCAGTTGCTCGCCCTCGCCGGCGTAGATGCGGCCCAGGGTGGCGCGGATTTCGGGCGGGGCCTTCTCGCTGAAGGGGGCGGGCAGCTCGGAGCCGTTGAACGGTTGCTCCGGCACGGGCACTTCGTGGAGGTTGGCCAGGGTGCGGTCCACGGCAGCGAGGTTCTTTTGTACCACCTCCTCGCCCTTTTTGCCGTAGGTCTTGCGGATGGTGGACTTGATTTTTTCGATGGCCTGCTCGCGCGGCAGCACGCCGGACAGGGCGAAGAAGCAGGTTTGCATGATGGTGTTGATGCGCCCGCCCATGCCGGCCTCGCGGGCCACCTTGACGGCGTCAATGACGTAGAAACGGGCGCGCTTGCGGACCAGGCCTTCCTGCACCGGCCGCGGCAACCGGCTCCAGATTTCCTCCGGGCCGTAGGGGGTGTTGAGCAGGAAGGTCCCGCCGGGCACCAGCGGCTTGAGCATGTCATAGCGCTCCAGGAACACCGGCTGGTGACAGGCCACGAAGTTGGCCCGGGTGACCAGGTAGCTGCTGGGAATGGGGTCGGGCCCGAACCGCAAGTGGGACACGGTGACGGCGCCGGCCTTCTTGGAGTCGTACACGAAATAGCCCTGGGCGTAGTGGGGCGTGCCCTCGCCGATGATTTTGATCGAGTTTTTGTTCGCGCCCACCGTGCCGTCCGAGCCCAGGCCGTAGAACTGGGCGCGGGTGACGCTTACCGGCTCGATGGACCAGTCCGGGTCGTAGGCGAGGCTGGCGTGGGTGACGTCGTCCTCGATGCCCACCGTGAAGTGGTTCCTGGGCCGGGTGGACGCGGCGTTGTCGAAGACCGCCTTGACCATCGGCGGGCTGAACTCTTTTGAGGACAGCCCGTAGCGGCCGCCCAGGATGCGGGGGCGGGTGGAGAAGGCGGTCCAGCCCTGCTCGAGGCCCTCGTCCACCGCGGCCACCACATCCAGGTAGAGCGGCTCGCCCAGGCTGCCCGGTTCCTTGGTGCGGTCCAGGACCGAGAGGGTGCGGACCGTCGGCGGCAGGGCCTGGCAGAACCGGCGCACGTCAAAGGGCCGGTACAGGCGTACCTTGAGCAGGCCGAACTTGCCGCCCTCGTCGTTGAGGTACTGCACGGTGGCCTCGGCGGTCTCGGCACCCGAGCCCATGAGCACCACCACGTGGGTGGCGTCCGGCGCGCCGACGTACTCGAACAGCCGGTACTGCCGGCCGGTCAACGTGGCGAAGCGGTCCATGGCCTTCTGGGTGAGGTCCGGACAGGCCAGGTAAAACGGATTGCAGCGCTCGCGCGCCTGGAAGAAGACGTCGGGGTTTTGCGCCGTGCCGCGCAGGACCGGGCGGTCGGGGTTGAGGGCGCGCCGGCGGTGGGCCAGCACCCACTCCTCGTCAATCATCTGGCGCATGATCTCCTCGGTGACCAGCTCGATCTTCGAGACCTCGTGCGAGGTGCGGAAGCCATCGAAGAAGTGCAGGAACGGCACGCGCGACTCGAGAGTGGCCGCCTGGGCGATGAGGGCGAAGTCCATGGCCTCCTGCACCGAACCGGAGCTGAGCAGGGCGAAGCCGGTGGTGCGCGCGTGCATCACGTCGCTGTGGTCCCCGAAGATGGACAGGGCGTGCGTGGCGAGGGTGCGGGCCGAAATGTGGAAGACCGTGGGCGTGAGCTCGCCGGCGATCTTGAACATGCTGGGGATTTTGAGCAGCAAGCCCTGCGCGGCGGTGAAGGTGCAGGTCAGCGCTCCGGTTTGGAGCGCGCCGTGCAGCGCCCCGGCCGCGCCCGCCTCGCTTTGCATTTCCACCACGGTGGGGACGGTGCCCCAGAGGTTGCGCACGCCTTCGGCGGCCCACTGGTCACACCATTCCCCCATGTTTGAGGAGGGGGTGATCGGGTAAATGGCCATCACCTCGTTGCAGCGGTAGGCCACATAGGCGACGGCTTCGTTGCCGTCGAGGGTTGCGAAGACTTTGTTCATGTCTGGTTCTCCCATCCGGCACCGGCGCGGGCCGGCGGCCTCCCGCAGCACGGCAGGTTCCCTCCGCCGGGGCAGGGGACCGCACGCCGCGGAGGGGCATGGCCCGTCCCGCCTTTCACGCCGCACCCAGCCTGCCGTGCCACCGCCGTGCGGGCTCCACCTGCCTTGGCCAGTGTTTGCCGTTTTTTGCGGAGGTGACGGCTCGGCAGGGTCTGCGCGCAGGGCGGGGGGCGTTACTTGATGCCCGCCAGCCGTTCGCGCCAGATGCGGTACAGCTCGACGGTGGCCCGCACATCCCGCAGGCAATACGCGGCGATTTCGCGCTGGCGGCCCTCCGCCAGCAGGCGCGGGATGTCCATGCCGGTTACGCCCCGGCTTTTGGGGGATTCGATGCCGAAGGCCTTGCAGTAAAAATCCAGGTTGAACCGCCGGGCCGCGCCGTCGCGCCCGCTCACGCCGTAGAAGGTCAGTTGCTCGGCCAGGTCGCAGTGCGGCTCGGTGGCATAGCGGTAGCCGAGCCAGTTTTTCCGGCTGATGGGGACGTTCAAGAGCGCCGAGCGCAGGTACAGAAAGGGGACGTCAAACGACCGGCCGTTGAAGGTGACGATCTGGTCGTAGTGCCGGGCCACGTCCCAGAACGCCTCCAACAGCTCCGCCTCCTCCAGGCAGGCCACGAACTCGACCTGCGGGTCGCCCAGGCCGGCGCCGTCCTCGAAATCCGTGGCCAGGAACAGCACCTGGCCGCGCGCCGATTCGGCGTTGAGCATGGCGATGCAGACCACCTGTGCGGTCAGGGGATAGAGGCTGAGCTGGCGGGTCAGCTCCGCCTCCCGCTGCTGCCGCGCCGCGTCCTCGGGCAGCCGCTCGGCCTCGCGCATCAGGTACTCCCACTGCACCTCGTCAAAGTGCTCGCGGTTGAGGGCGGCGGTTTCTATGTCGAACACCAGGGTGGCCATTGGGTGTGGGAAAAACAGACCGGGAGGCAACGCCGCGATTGCGGCCCCGGCCTCCCGGTCAGTGTGTGAAGGTTAGTGACGTGTGACTACTTCTTCTTGGCTGCCTTCTTGGCAGGTTTCTTGGCTGCCGCTTTCTTCTTCGCAGGCACGTGTACTTCACCTCCCTTCCCAGTTGGATCGAAATCCGAGGCTTGGGTTCATGCTTGGTGCAGGCTCACTGCGCGGAGTATGGCAACTTGTCTGCGGGCGTGCAACTTTTTCGTGCATTTTTTTGCGGGGAAAAGGCGCGAGGGGGGCAGGGGCGCGGCGCTGGAGTAACGGACGGCTCACGGCAGCGGCTGGCCGCCCTGGTCCACGTTGGCGCGCGTGAACAGCCGCGAGCCGAGCGTGATCTCGTGCGGCACCGGTTCCCCCGCCAGAATCTTCAGCGCTGTGGCGATCGCCTCGGTGCCGCCGGTCGGGTACTCGAAGGTGGCGTCGAGGATGCCCTGGTGCACGTAGGCCACACCCTCCTGCGGCAGGGCGTCTATGCCCACGAACTTGATCTGTTTCTCGCGTCCGGCGGCCCTGGCCGCGAGGTAGGCGCCGTGCGCGCCGGGGTCGTTGTGGGCGTACACCAGGTCAATCTGCGGGAAGCGCGCCAGGGCCGATTCCATCTCCTTGCGGGCCTCGGGTTCGAGCCACTTCATGTCCGCCTCGAAGATGACCTCGATCTGCGAGCCGGCCAGGCCTTCACGGAAGCCGGCGTGCCGGTCCTGGCCGGGCGTACTGGTCATGAGGCCCTTGAGTTCGACGACCTTGCCGCGGCCGCCGAGGGTTTGCTTGATCCATTCGCCGGCGGCGCGGCCGATCTTCCGGTTGTCGGCGCCGATGAAGCAGGTGTAGTTGGTGCCCAGCAGCCGGCGGTCCAGCACGATGACCGGGATGCCGGCGGCCATGGCCCGAGCGACCGGCTCGGTGAGCGGGGCGGCCTCCTTCGGCGAGATGATCAGGAGGTCCACCCTGGCGCTGACGAACTCCTCGACGTGGGCGCGCTGCTTGAGGGTGTCGTTCTGGGCGTCCTTGAAAATGACCCGCAAGTTGGGGTGCTTGTCCGCCGCGGCTCTGATGTCGGCGTTCATCTGCACGCGCCAGGGTTCGCCCAGGTTGCACTGGCTCATGCCGAGGGTGAACACCTTGCCGGCAGGGGCGGCGGCGCGCTCGCCCGGAGCGGGAGCTGAGCCGTCGGGCGCGGGCTTGCCGCAGCCGGCAGCCAAAAGCGTCAGGACTACTGCGCCCAGGAAGGCGGGGAACATTTTCATGCGCCCGAGCCTGCAACCAAAACTCCGCGGCGACAAGGGGGAGAAAGGGCAGGGGCCGGGGGAACATCCGAAATCCGAGGTCCGAAATCCGAAGTCCGAAGGGTGCGGGGGGAGACCTTCGAGATTCGGACTCCGGGCTGGTTCGGTTCTCGGACTTCGAATTTCGGACTTCGGACTTCCTCCGAACGCGGCGGCTCATTCAGCACGCCACTCGAGGATGCCGCCGGAGAAGCCGTCCCGCAGCTTGACCTCGAGGCGCAGGGCGTCGGTCGTCACCGGCGCGAAGGGGACAATGTTGTAGCGGTCCCTGTCCACGCCGAAGGCCGTCGAGGGGGCCACCTGAAGCCAGCGGCCCTGGGCGTCGCGGTACAGCAACCGCCAGCTTTCCGGGACGCGGCAGCCGCCCACGCCGGTGTCGTCAAACCAGTACACCTGCACCTGCGAGACCGGGCGGGGCTTCTCAGAGGTCCATTCGATCCACTGGGTGTTGCCCTTCTCGGGCCACCAGGTAAAGCGCGGCAGGGTCTGGTCGTTCGAGTGCCGCGGCTCGAGGCCGTCGCACACCGCCTCGACCGTGTCGGCTTCCCAGCAGTGCGAGGCCCGCACCCGGACCGGCGGCGGTGGCGTCCACTCTTTCGCCTCCGGCCCGTGGCCGATGACCGGGAAGGCGCTGATCCGCAGCCGGGCCGCCCCCATCGGGATGAGGGTGATTTCCTCGAGGGGTTCGCCCGAGCGCACCGGGCTGTCCTGGACCTCGCGGACCAGACCTTTTTCGTCCAGCGTCCAGGCCGGGATGCGACGGCCGCGGGTTTTGAGCTGGACGGGGGCGGCATCCCAGCGCCAGGGCTGGTCGTCCGCCGGCCAGGGCAGGCGGACCAGGGTGAAGGCGCGCTCGGGATTTCGCGCCGGCAGGTCCAGGCCGTAATTCCAGGGCGAGGCCGGGAAGATGTCCCAGGCCGGCCAGCGGTCGGTGCCGCCGTGGCGGACGTAGTTTTCGCGAATCTGAAGCGAGAAGGTCAGCGGGCCGCGGTCCACGGACACGGTGTGGCGGTTCTTCAACCAGGTGCGCAGCCGCACCTCCATGGGCAGGCGGAGGGTGAGGGTGTCGCCGTCGGCCCAGGTGCGTTCGAGACGGAGGAACGTCCCCGGCCGCGCGCCGGCGATCCGGAGGGGGCGGCCGTTGAGCCGCAGCTCGGGGCGTTCACACCAGGCCGGCACGCGCAGGTACAGCGGGAAGGCCACGGGGCGGGGCGCGCTCAGTCTGAAGGTGAGGGTTTCGTCGAAGGGATAGCGGGTGTCGGTGTGGAAGGTGACCGCGGTGCCGTCGCCGACCCTGGCGGTGACGCGGGAGGGGGCGTAAAGGACGGCGGCCAGGCCGTTGCCGGCGGTGGCCATCCAGAGGTGCTCGGTAAAGAAGGGCCAGGCGTGACCGGCGTTGTGCTGGCAGCAGCGATGGTCGTGCGGGTCCATGCAGTACATGGGGCCGCCGTTTTGGATGCCGGGGGCCTTGCTGACGTGGTCGCTCTGGGGCTGGTTGGGGGCGGTGAGGTAGCGGAGGGCCTTGAGATCGGCGGTCATGGCCGCGGGCAGGCTGTTGAAGGCGACGTTTTCGCAGCGGTCGGCCCAGCGCAGGTCGCCGGTGAGGGTCAGGAGGATTTCGTCCGAGAGCATTTCCTCGGCGATGCCGCAGGTTTCGATGGCCTGGCGCGGGCCGGTGAAGCCGGGCCGGCAGTTTTCATCGCTGCCGTACATGCCGCCGGGCACCTGGCCGTAGAGGGCGCGCAGTTCGGTCCAGATGTGCTCGGTGGCGGGGCGGTGGCGGGGGTCGTGACTGAGCAGCCAGTAGGTGGCGGGTTCGCGGAAGCCCTGGGCGAGGTTGACGTTGTGCCAGTTGATGAGGCCGGTGTCCCAGCGGGCGGCGTGGCGGTGGGTCTTGTGGGCCAGTGCGAGCAGCCACGGTTCCCCGGTGCGGTTGTAGAGCCAGAAGATGCTCCAGAGCTGGTCGCCGGCGCGCATCTTGGGCCAGTAGCCGACCAGGAACCGCTCCTCTGGCACGGCGGCCAGGTACCGGAAGTAGCGGGTCATCAGGTCCAGCACGCGCGGGTCGCCGGTGCGCTCATGCCAGGTCTGGAGGCAGAAGAGCATGATCATGTTTGGCCAGAGGTCGTCGCGGCCCTTGAGGTCGGTGGCCACGCCGGTTCGCTCCTCGCCGGGACCGAACCAGCCGTCGGGCTGCTGACTGCCCAGGGCGCCCTCGATCCAGACGCGGGCCTCGCGGATCATGCGTTCGTCCTCGAGCAGGTAGGCGCAGCTCTGGAAGCCCTTCAGCCAGTACGGCACCTCTTCCCAGCCGCGCTCGCCCCGGCCGGTGGGGCTCAGCCAGGCGTTGTTGTCCTTCTTGAGGAACGCGCTGATCTCAGGGAGGTGCCCGTGGAAACCGTCCCCCTGCAGGCGCAGCACGCGGTGGAGCCAGCCTTCCGGCCGCACCGCACCGACGGGCAGCTTGAGCAGGGGGGCGGGCAGGAGCGGCGCGCGGTGGCCCACGTAATGGCGGTTGAACGGTGCGGTGGGCAGGCGGTCCACCACCGCCAACTCGGCGGCGGTCAGGCTCGCGGCCAGGGCGTTTACCAGCAAGAAGGCGGCCCAGAACGGCAGGCGCGTTCCAACGGTGACGGCTTTGGGCGACAGGGCGAAGGGTGGCGGCAGGAGCAGGTTCATGGTTCAAGCATGGCCGAGGAACCCAAACTGGGGGACGGCCGACAGGGGTGTCAAGCACCGCGGTAGCCGGGCCAGGCTGCCTAACTCAGACGACTCTGGCACGCAGCCGCGCCCCGCTGGCCTAGGGCAGTCCGGAGGACTTCCCGGCCCGTCAAGGTGCGGCGTCTTGTCGCCTTTGGGACGTGAAGGTTGCGCGGCACCGGCCCAACAAAAAAGGCACCCTTGCGGGTGCCTGGTGGTAACCCTAACGGGGTATCCGGCTAGTTGTTCTTGCCCGCGACGAACGGGAAAATCAGGCGGTGAACGTCCTGGGAGTTGATGATCTGCTCCCGGACACGGGCGCCGGTGACCGGCTGCACGCTACCATCCGAAAGGCACACATTGCCCGCGTTTTGGTGGATGGTGTTGTGGAAGTTCAGATAGTACTGCGCATTGGCCTTGTTGGCCACCAGCCTGGGTTCCAGCTTCACCTGCACCTTGAAGAAGGAATCGAAGGCCGTGGCCGTCGTGGCGTTGGAAACGGTGGACATGTTCCGGTCACCGGCGAGCATGCCCTGCGGGCGGGTCTCATCGGCGTCCAGGTTCACGAAGTAGCTGACGGAGGCGTTGCCGCCGCCCTGGGGGGGCGTGAACTTGATCATGCCATAGAAGTTGCTCATGGCGGTACGTGCGCTGTCCGCCGGGCAGACAACAGTCTTGGGCGTGGCCAGCTCGTTGGACATGGTCACGTAAATCCAGTAGGTGTTGATGGGATTGCCCGCGCCGTTGGCCAACGTCACGTACTCGCTGCAGCCGCCCTCGTTGGTGCTCAGGCTCTGCGGGAAGCGGTCCTGTTGATCCGTGGCGTACTGGCGGAAGGACAGCCCCACCTGTTTGAGGTTGTTGGCGCAATTGATGCGTTGCGCCTTGGCCTTGGCCTTGGCCAGTGCCGGGAGGAGCATGCCGGCCAGGATGGCGATGATGGCGATCACGACCAACAACTCGATCAGCGTGAACGCCCCGAGTTTGTGCTTGCGGAAGATTCGGCTCATAGGGTTCGACTGTGTTTCAGGGTTACGGTGCGCAGTACTCTAGGCTCTCGGTCCCGAGTGTCAACGACTTTTCACAACTTCATGCTCTTAGCAGATGCAGTGCCAACCGGCCCCGCGCTAAAGGCCGCCGGGGCGGACGCCAAGCTCCTGGTCGCCAAGCGGTTCCTCGCTGCATCTCCTCCCGCCCGCCTGAGAAATTCGCGTGACCCGTCCCCGCCGGTCCCCCTAGATTGAGGGCATGGATCGCGCGCGCGTGGACCGCTGGCTGGAGCTGGCCCTTCTGGCTGTGGCCACGGCCATGCTGGCGTTTGCGCCGCTGGCGTTGGGCGCGGTCCGGCCGCAGGAATTTGCCCTGCTGCAACTGCTGCTGGGGGTGGGGCTGACCCTCTGGGCGGTCCGACTCTGGGTGGACCGCGCCTACCACCTGCAATGGACGCCAACCGCTTGGTTCGTGCTGGCCTTTGTGCTGTATGCCCTGATCCGCTACCTGCAGGCGGAGGTCGAGTACGTGGCGCGCCTGGAGCTGATTCGCGTGCTGGTGTACGGCTGGTTCTTTTTCCTGGTGCTCAACAACCTGTATCGTCAGGAGCACGCGCAAGTCCTCGTGACTGTGTGTCTGCTGGTGGGCACGGCCTTGTCGTTGTACGCGTTGTACCAGTTTGTCAGCGGCTCCAACCAGGTCTTCACCTACGCCCGGCCGGAAGCCTTCAAGGGACGCGGCTCGGGCACCTACATCTGCCCCAACCACCTGGCAGGTTACCTCGAGATGTTGCTGCCGCTGGGTCTGACAGCCGTGGTGCTCAGCCGGCTCAAGGCCACCGGCCGCATCCTCAGCGGGTACGCGACGCTGATGATGTTTGTGGGGCTGTGCGTCACCGTCTCCCGGGGCGGTTACCTGGCCGGGGGGCTGACTCTTCTGGTGCTGGCCGGGGTACTGGTGCGGTACCGGGGCTACCGCAAGGTGGTGCTGGCCGTGCTCATGCTGCTCATGCTCGTGGGCGGCGGCTTGGCCTACAAGGGTGAAGACATCCAGCGTCGCTTCCGCCGCGCCCTCGAGCCCGGCCACCTGCACACGGTGTGGGGACGCCCCGATCTCTGGGGCGCGGCCTACCGGATGTGGAAGGACGCCCCCTGGCTGGGCGTGGGGCCGGCACATTTTGATCTGCGCTTCCCGGAGTACCGTCCCGAGACCATCCAGACCCGCCCCTACTGGGTGCACAATGACTACCTGAACCTGCTGGCGGACTGGGGCCTGGTGGGATTCGTCCTCGTGGGCGGGGCGGTGGGCACCCTGGCCTGGGGTGGCTGGCGCACGTGGCGTTTCGTACGGCGGGAAGGCGAGGGGCTGGTCACCAAGCCCAGTGACCGCGCGGCGTTGGTGCTCGGCTCGGGTCTCGGGCTGCTGGCCCTGGCCCTGCACTCGGTGGTGGACTTCAACCTCCAGATTCCTGCCAACGCCCTGCTGGCCACTTTCCTGGCCGTCGTCCTGAACAGCCACCTCCGTTACACCACCAAACGATACTGGCTCAACCCCCGCCTGATCGGGCGGCTGGCCCTGACGCTGCTGTGCCTGGCCACCAGCGGCTGGCTGACGTTGCAGGCCGTGCAACGCCTCCGGGAAGCCCGTTGGCTGGGCCGCGCCGAGCGCGCCACCCGCGCCGCCGAACTGGCCGCCGCTCTCGAAACCGCCACCCGCATCGAACCCCTCAACGCCGACACCTTCGCCCGCCTCGGGGAACTCTGGCGCCTGGAAAGCTGGGAAGGCGGCACCAACTGGCAGGCCGCCGGCGAAACCGCCCTCCGCCGGTTCGAACAGGCCCGCCGCCTGAATCCATTCGACACCTTCCCCGCCCTGCGCCAGGCCATGACCCTGGACTGGCTGGGCCGCCATGAGGAGGCCGGCCGCCTCTTTGACGAGGTCGTGGCTCGCGACCCCAACAATCACTACGTGGCCCTGCTGCGCGGCTGGCACGACATCCAGATCGGCCATTGGGCCGGCGCCAAACGCTGGTTGGAACGCTCCCTGGCCATCCAGCCCTACGCGAATTGGCTGGCGCACAACTACCTTGCCGTGGTCAACCAACGCCTTGCTGAATCCGCCGCCCCCACCACGCCGCCCGCCAACCCCTGAATACCCGACTCCTCCCCCCGGCCGCCCCGGCCGCCGCCCCGGCACGTGCCCGCTTACAACCACCCCCGCCAGCGGTACACCCACCAACCCACCTGCTCGTAAAGATAGCGGTGCAGGAATTCAAAGCCCTTGAGGCCGGGCACCAGGTAGTTCGGGGACCCGCCTTGCAGGGAGGCCAACGCCTCGAAATCGCACGCCAGCGGCACCACATCCAGACCGACGCGCCGGAACGTGGCCTCCGCCCGGCGCATGTGCGAGGCCGAGGTCACCAGCGTAATCCGCCGCCAGCCCTGCGCCTCGGCCAGCTTCCGGGTGCGCTCGGCTTCATCGCGCGTGTTGGCACACAGCCCCAGCACGTGAACCGGTACCGGGGCCACATTCCACCGGGTCACCAGCCGGCGCAGCATCTCCCCCTCGCCCGGGCCGGGCACCAGCGGATTGAAGCCGCCCCCGAGCACCAGCGCGCGGCCCTTGCGCTGCCGCACCGCCTCGACCGCCGTCAACAGGCGGTCGGCCGCACCGTCCACCTCGAACCCCGTGGCGTCGTGGGGCGAGGGCGCAGCCAGGCCGCCCAGCATCACCACCGCATCGGTCTCGGGCAGGGCGGTCAGTTGAATGGGGGCGTAAGGCCGCTCCAACGTGGCCAGCAGCTCGGCCGGCCAGGGCGTCGCCCCGACAAGGGAAAGCGCCGTCGCCACCAGCGCCGCGCCGAAGGCCGACCGCCAGCGCCGGTGTCTCAGTTCCCACAAGCCTGCCACGACCAGCCCCAGCCACAACAGGGCCAGCGGTTGCAGGAAATTGGTCAGCCATTTCGCCATGAGCCCCGCACGCTAGGGAGCCCCCCGACCGGCGGCAAGAAGGCAGAGGCCGGCCGACGCGGAAAACCGCTTGCCCGACATGCCGTGCCGGGCATAGTCAGCCGCGGGTTGGTAGCTCAGTGGAAGAGCAGCGGCCTTTTAAGCCGTTGGTCGTGGGTTCGAATCCCACCCGACCCACCAACCCTCCCTGCCCGGCGCATTTCCGCCTTCACGCGCCAGCCACCGTCCCCCGGCGGTCGGTGCTGCATACTGCGCAGCGCCGTTCCGGTTCAGGCCCCCCGCGGGCGTCGTCAGGGGCCTCCTCTCAACCATGCACCGCAGGCGAAGCCACCGCCGGTCATGCCGAAAAAAAGCGGAGACCGGTGACGGTCTCCGCGTGCGTCTCGCGGCGGGGTTATTGCGTGGCGGGGCGGTTGCCGCGATTGGGTCGCGGGCCGGGGCCGCCGGCTTCACCGCGGTTGCCGCCAGGACCGCCGGGCCGTTGCCGGCGCAGTTCCTGCCAATGGGTGTACTGGTCGGAGGTGAGAATCTCCTTCATCTTCTTGTCCATTTCCTCGCGCAGGGCGCGGGCCTTTTCCCGACGCTGTTCCGGCGTGAGGCTGGTGTCTTCGCGGAGTCTGGCCATCTGGTCGCGCTGCTCCTTCTGGGCCGCCGCGACCTTCTGCTTTTGCTCCGCGGTGAGCTTGAGCTGCTCGCTGAGACGGTTGAGCCATTCTTCACTGCCCACGCGTCCCGCGCCGCCGCGTTCGCCTGCGGCCGGCGGACCGGCGCGGCGGGGCCGCTCGGCGGGTCGCTCGTCGGCGGCAAAGGCCAACGGCCCGCCCAACAGGACGGCCGCCAGCGCCGCCGCGGTCAACCAGGTTTGGTGGATTCGTGTCATGTCGGATTCCTTTCTGTTCTGGGGTGCGTTTCGTGTTTCTCGCAACGCCGGAGCCAGACGCCCCCCTGCCGGGGAGGGTTACATCGCGAGCCGGCCGGCCCGGCGGCGGCGAGCGGGCCGACCCGCCTCCCACCCCTGCCCGCGCTCGCCAGAACCGCCCCCGCCGCAGCTCCGCTTCAGGGCCGGCGCAACCGGAAGAACCGCGCGGCCTGCTCCGCCTCCCCCTGGATGCTCCAGCGGTCCTCGACCAGGGTGACGGGCTCGGTCACGGCGCGCCAATCCGCGGGCGCCAGGGTGGTGGCGACTTCCAGTTGGTAATCCCACACCGAGCCGTCCCAGGAGAGCGTCACGCGCGAGCCTTCCAGGAGAATGCTCAGCCGCGGCCGTGGCTCGCGCGTGATCTCGATGCTCACGGTGGCCTGCCGGCTCAGGCCGGCCTGATCGGTGCCGGTGACGGTGATCGTGTGAATTCCCTCGGAAAGGGCGGTGGCTTCCCGGCTCAGGAACCGGCCCGCGCCGAGCACGCCATCGAGATTGGAACTCCACACGATGCGCTCCTCGGGCAGGGGGCCGTCTTCGGGGTCCAGGGCCTCGGCCTCGAAGAGCACCTGCTGGTCGCGGCTGAAGGCCTCGCCGGCCGGGGGCAACTGCAGCAACACCCGGGGCGGGCGGTTCGGAACGGTGAAGGGGGCGTCGGAGGTGTCCTCGTTCACACGGAAGCCGTCACTGGCGATGACTCGGAGGCGGCCGCCGGTGGTCGAGCCGGGGAGCTCTTCGGGGGCGATTGCGAGCACCGGCTCCGGCCAGTCCACGGCCAGGGTGTGCCAGCTGGCGCCCTCGTCCGGGCTGTATTGCACCAGGTAGGTCAGCGCGTCGCCGTCCGGGTCCTGGCCGTCCCATTGCACCAGCCAGGGACCGGCGTTGAGGATCTCCCCGCCGTTGGGCGTGAGCACCTGCACGATGGGCGGCGCGGCGCTGGCCCGCAGGCTGGCCAGGGGGGTGGCCTGGGAGTAGAGGATGACCTCGGCCACCGGCAGCGCGTAGGGCACCGGGATCAGGAACGAGGCCACGGTGCCGGGCTCGGCCGGGTCATCCGGCTGGTTGAGCGCCGGCTCGAACGGGATGTCCGCCAGCGGCTGGCCGACGCCATCCAGCAACCGCAGGGTGAACGGGCCGGGGGTCGGGGCTTCGGGCGGTTCGGGCAGTTGAACCCGTTGAAACGGCAGCCACCGGACCGCGCCGCTCTCGAGGTCAATCCGACCGCGGACGAGCAGGTAGTCCTGCGGGTCCGCGTCCGGGCCGGCCAACTGCAGGGCCCGCGGCGGCTGGAAGCGGGCGATCAAGGCCTGGAGGACGTTGGTGTAGGTGTACTTGGAAATCCAGCGCCAGCCGGTGAACGCCCGACAGTAGCTCATCAGCTCGGCCGTCTGGAAGGGCGAGATCACCGGCACCCTGGCCGGGTCGGGAACGGCCCGATAGAACAACTCCCCTTCGCGGGTGTTGAGCCCGTACACGAGCTTGTCGTCGCCCCCGTCCATCGGCCCCAGCCGGGCAAACCAGCGGCCGCCGAGGTCCGAGAAATGCGGAAACGCCGGGGCATTGGTTTCGGCTACCTCACGGCACACGCCTCTCGCCACGGCTCCGGCCACGCCGAAGCGGGCGCCGTCAACCGCGTGGTGGCGTCCCAGGCTGTGGCCGATTTCATGGGCATGGCGGTTGTGTCCATAGACGCCCGTGCGCATACTGCCGCTGGAGACATCCCCGGGGATGCCCCGCGCCTCGCCGCCCACCTCCCGCCCGGCAATCACCCCATAGGCCAGCCGACGGGGATGATCCAGGCGGCCGGCATTGGCCAGTCGCGCCGCGGCCAGGCGGTCGTTGACCCGGCTGCGATTGGTCGAGTCGGGAACGAAGTCCAAGGGCAGGGAATAGTACGTGGAGCTGCGGCGGAACATCGGATAGATCGCGTCCAGCCGGCGGATCAGGTCGTCCACGTCCGCGGAAGTCGGCTCGTTGGTGACGCCGCCCTGCACGAAGCGGACCCGGTAAAAATCCACCTGGGCCCGCGGTACCTCGGTGAAGGCCAGACGCACGGCCGCATCGCCGACCCGGCCGCCGACCTCGGCCGGCTCGCGCGGGACGAGCACGCCGTTGGTCCACTCCAGCCGCAGCTCCAGTGCGCCGCGGGTCCAGAGGTCGGGCAGGCGGAAGTTGAGGCTGCTGCCGAAACGTTCCCGCACGGCCCTCAGGGCGGCGTTGGTGTGGGCCACGTTGAGGCTGCCGCCGGGGTTGATGGGCGAGAGGCCGAAGCCCCCACCCAGGATTTCCAACTCGGTCCCGTCCCGGAATCCCCGCAGGCGCGCGCCGGCCACCGGCACCGGGTTGGTCACGCCGTCCGGCAGTTGCAGGTGCGCCCGGACCACGGTGCGCTTGGACTCGACCAGCGGCACGCTGTTTTCCCAGTCCTGCACGGCCTGGTTGACCTCGAGGGCCCGCAGGATCACCGCCCGGCTGGTCAACTGGAACCGGGCGGTGGGATCGCAATTGGTCGGATTGCCCAGGGTCACGGTGAAATTGGTGGGGCTGAAACGGGCGGCGGGCTGGCCGTTGGTCAGGGGTGTCAACACGTACACGCCGGGGTTGAGGTTGGTGAAGACCGCCCGGCCGGCGGCGTCGGTCAGGCCCTGCGCGGCGGCAGCTCCGGTGAGCTGTACGGCGATGCCCGGCACGGGGGTCCGGCCGGCCCGGACCTCCGCCACGAGGAACTGCGGGCTGGCCAACCACGGCGGCAGGTTGGTGGTGGCCTGGAGGTCCACGGTCAGGTTGGTCGGGCTGAAGCGGTAGCCGTTGGTCGAGGCGCTGAGGGTGTAAGGGCCGACCGCGAGATTGCTGAAGACAAAGGTGCCGTCGGCGCCCGTGACCACGCTGCGGGGCGGCTCGTTCGAGCCGGCCGGGCTCACCGTGACGGCCGCCAGGACCGGGCCGTTGGTGCTGCCGCACCGCACCGAGCCGGAGAGGTGCGCCAGGCGCACCACGGTCAGGCTGTTGCTGGCGGCGTTGTTGGCGGCCACCGCGTCCGGCGGCTCGGAGGCGGTGATCTGGGCGGTGACCGGGAAGGTGCCGGCGTTGGTCGCGCGCACCTCCAGGGAGAACCGGCTCTCCCGGCCCACCTCCAGCGTGGGAAAGGGTGGGAGGGTGCGCTGCCAGCGGCCGGAAAGGGGATTGAAGGACCAATTCTGAAACGGCGGAGTCCGGACAAACTCCGTGCCCGGCGGCACCGGCGCCAGCACGGTGA
>JBBIVJ010000023.1:0-74431 GCA_037439785.1 Verrucomicrobiales bacterium
GGGGTGCCGGCTTTTGCGGGGGCGGCCACGCACCTGCAGGTACGCTGGCCGGGACAGCGTGAGGCGGTGGTGGCGCCGGTGCCGCCGGGGGCGCGAGAGATCGAGGTGCGGGCCGATGGCATGGTGGCGGCGCGTTGAGGGGCCGCGGAGGTGCGGTGCCAGCTGCGGGCCAGCCCGCCGCCCCACCGCCGCTTTCCTTGGGTCGTAAATCACCGGCCGGGCGGGGGGAGGGCGGCCACTCGGCGCGGATTCGCCGGGGGAGAAGCTCAACAGGAGCCGCCGGACTGTTTCTGGAGGAAGGGACGCCCCGGGCCGGACCAACGCCCGACGTCAGACTTCAATCTGCGCCAAAAGCCGGCCCGCTTTGCCGGCCCCTTTCGCCTCGACATCGCCGGCGGTTCGGCCAGCCTCGGGCACACGCTGTATCTGGTGCCGCCCCGCAGGGGTCCGCTCCGACGTTCGGCGGCAGGCGCGCATGAAACGAAGCACGGCAGTCTTTTTGCAGGGGGTCACGGTGCTCGTCGGCCTGGGGGTCCTGGCCTTCCTGCTGGGGGAACCGCACCTCGAGGGCCGGAATGCCCGGGCCACGACCTTCGAGATTTACTTCAAGGACCCGTTCCTGGCGTACGTGTATGTGGGTTCCATTCCGTTTTTCGTGGCGCTGTATCGGGCCTTCGGGCTGTTCGGGCGGGCCGGGCGTGAAGGGGCCTTTACCCCGGCCTCCGTGACGGCCCTGCGGTCCGTCCGCCGCTGCGCTCTGGCCGTGTTGGCGTTCGTGGCGGGGGCCATGGTCATCATTCTTCTGAAGGGGGACCCGGAAGACCGGCCGGCGGGGGTGTTCATGTGCCTCCTGGCGGCCGTGGTGGCCGGAAGCCTTGCGATGGCGGCGGCCGTGCTTGCCCGGAAATTGCACGCTTCCCCGGGGCGATCCGTCGGCGGCACGAGCTGAACGGAGGCGGCGTCTACGGATTGGCGCGGGGCGGCGCATCCCGTTCCGCCGCCGCTTCCTCGTCAACGGCTCCCGGGCGGGGGATGCTGCTTGCCTCCGCCTGAGACCGGGTCGAGTGCCGGAGGCCTCCTCCAAGAATCGCCACGGCCTGAGCGGGCCCGTTTGCCGCGTCCTGCCGAGAGGCTAAGCTGGCCTGCCTTGAAGACTGAAACCGATACGAACCGCCGCCCCAACCGCCTGGCGCGCGAGAAATCGCCCTACCTGCTCCAGCACCGCTTCAATCCGGTGGACTGGTACCCCTGGGGGGAGGAGGCGTTCGCCCGCGCCCGGGCCGAGGACAAGCCCATTTTCCTGAGCATCGGCTACGCGACCTGCCACTGGTGCCACGTCATGGAACGCGAGTCGTTCGAGGACGAGGAAGTCGCCCGCTTCCTCAACGCCCACTTCGTCAGCATCAAGGTGGACCGCGAGGAACGCCCGGACGTGGACCAGATTTACATGACCTTCGTCCAGGCCACCGCCGGCCACGGCGGCTGGCCGCTAAGCGTGTTTCTCACGCCGGAGCTCAAGCCGTTTTTCGGCGGCACCTACTTCCCGCCCCGCGGCCACGGCGGCCGGGCGGGGTTTCTGGACGTGCTGGCGCAGTTGCAGCGGCTCTGGCAAAGCCGCCGCGCTGACCTGCTCGACTCGGCCGCCCTGATCCACCAACAGCTTCAACAGGCCCTGCGGCGGGACTCGCCGGCCGAGGCCCTCCCCGGTGCGGAGGTGCTGGCGCACGCCGTGGCGCGCTTCAAGGCGGAGTACGACCCCGAAGAGGGCGGCTTCGGCAGCGCGCCCAAGTTTCCCCGGCCCGCCCTGCCGGCCTTCCTGTTGCGGCGGGCCCAGGCGACCGGCGACGCCGAAGCGCAACACATGGTCCTCCACACCTGCGACCGCATGGCTGCGGGCGGCATCCATGATCAACTGGGCGGGGGCTTCGCCCGGTACGCCGTGGACCGCGCCTGGCAGGTGCCGCACTTCGAGAAGATGCTTTACGACAACGCCCAGCTCGCCCCGCTCTACCTGGACGCCTTCCTGGCCATCGGCGAGCCGCGTTACGCCGGGGTGGTGCGCGACATCCTGGAGTACGTCCGACGCGACATGACCCTGCCCGAGGGCGGCTTTTGCTCGGCCGAGGACGCCGACAGCGAGGGCAGGGAGGGCAAGTTCTATTGCTGGACGCTGGCCGAACTGCAGACGCTGCTCACGCCCGCGGAACTGGCCGTGGCCACCCGTTACTTCGGCATCACGGCCGGGGGCAATTTCGTGGACCACAGCGACCCCGACCCCCTGCCGGGGCAGAACGTGCTGCACGTGGCCGATCCGCGGCTGAGGCCCGGCGAGGAGCGGCTCCTGGAGGCCGCCCGCGCCAGAATGTCCGCCGCCCGCCAGCGCCGCGTGCGGCCGTTGCGGGACGACAAGGTGCTCACCGCCTGGAACGGGCTGATGCTGGGCGCCTTCGCCCGTGCGGGCGTGGCACTGGGCGAACCGGCCTGGCTGGACGCGGCCGGGCGGGCCCTGGCCTTCCTCCAACACCACCTCTGGGACCCGGACGAGAAGCGGCTGTTTCATCGCTGGTGCGAGGGCGAGCGCGACTCGGCGCAGTTGCTGGACGACTACGCCTTCCTGCTGGCCGGCGTGCTGGACCTGTACGAGGCCACGCTGGAGCCGCGCCATCTTGCCTTCGCTCTCGAACTGGCCGACAGCATGGGCGCGCGCTTCCACGACGCCGAGCACGGCGGCTTCTGGCTGGCCGCCGGCGGCCCGGACCTGATCGTGCGCGTCAAGGAGGACTACGACGGGGCCGAGCCGTCCGGCAACTCAGTGGCCGCCCTGAGCCTGCTGCGGCTGGCGGCAATGACCGGCCGCGAGGACCTGCGCGCGCGGGCCGAGGGCACCTTGCGCCTCTTTACCGATCGCCTGCGCCGCCTGCCCGAGGCTCTGCCGGCCCTGCTCGCCGCGCTGGACTTCCGGTTGGGCGAACCGGTGCGGGTGGTCATCGCCGGCGAACCGTCCACCCCCGGCCGCGCGGAATTGCTGGCGGCGGCGCATCGGGCCTGCGCCCCGCACAAGGTCGTGCTGGGCAATCAGCCGCCCGCCGAGCCGTTTGCCTGCACGCTGCCGGCCAGGGACGGCCGGGCCACGGCCTACCTCTGCGTGGGCACCACCTGCCGCGCGCCGATTCAGGACCCCGCGGAGTTGACCGCGGCCCTGCGCGGCGGGCGTTGAACGCACCCGGCCTCAGACCTCGCCGGGGAAGCCCTGCTGCCGCAGCGCCTCGTAGAGCACCAGCGCCACGCAGTTGGCCAGATTTAGCGACCGCGCCGCGGGATTGAACATCGGCACCCGCAGCCAGCGCTCCCGATGCTGTTCCAGCAGCGCCGGCGGCAACCCGGCCGTCTCCCGGCCAAAGACCAGGTAATCCCCCGCCGCAAACCCGGCCTCGGTGTAACGTCGCGGCCCGCCCTGCTCGACCAGCCAGAGCCGGGCGCCTGGCGGCAGGCTCTGGACAAAGGCCGTCCAGCGTGGCCAGCGATGCCACTTCACCAGTCGCCAGTAGTCCAGGCCGGCGCGGCGGAGCTGGGCATCGTCGAGCCGGAAGCCCAGCGGCTCGACCAGGTGCAGCTCGGTGCCGGTGGCGGCGCAGAGGCGGGCGATGGTGCCCGTGTTGGGGGCGATTTCGGGCTCGACCAGGACCACGTGCATGGCGGGGGCAGGGTCAAC
Source organism: Verrucomicrobiales bacterium (assembly GCA_037439785.1). Taxonomy (GTDB): domain Bacteria; phylum Verrucomicrobiota; class Verrucomicrobiia; order Limisphaerales; family J093; genus DSVZ01. The sequence goes on from JBBIVJ010000023.1 coordinate 3,713, forward strand.
TTTCCCGCCCGGCCGGCGCGCCGGCCGCGGCAGAAAGGCAGGGCATCATTGGGGAAACCACCGCTGCAACACCTGCTTGAGCCGCAGGAAGGCCCGGTCGGTACAGCGGTTGAGGCTGACCTTCTGCGCCAGGGCCGCAAACAGGGACGACGACTTGGGAATGCCCGCCTGTCGCAGCGCGTCTTCCAGCAATTGCTTGGGATTGTCCGGTTTAGCGCAGACCGGCCGCGTGGCCTTGGCCACCATACTGTGGAGTTCCCTCGCCGGCACGCCGAGCACTTCCGCCACGTGCGGGGAATCTGACCAAACCCAGATCTCCAGCTCCGGCTCCAGGACGATGACGGCGGAGCGGTCTTTCCAACCCTTGGAGTCAAGTTGCTGCTGTACCTGCTGCTCGAGATCGCCGGCGGTCTTGTCTTCCTGGCCGCAACCCTCCCGGTCGAAGAGAACCAAAGCCCCGTGGTACTGGTCACGGTGTATGGACAAAAACTCCCCCGCCTCGTTCAACCCCCCTGGGTCGTGCCTTGGGTGGGCGAAACACTTCGCCTGGATGTGGCGGATGCCCAAGGCCGCATGACGCTCCAGCAACGGCTCCAAAGCCGCCTTCATCTGACCGTCCGCAATTAAAACCACCAGGTCTTTCATCCGAGCACTCCTGCCGCGTACAAGGTGTCCAGACTGACCTGCCCCTTCCAGTCTTTCAGGGCAGGATGGTCCATGCCTTTGACGATTGCCGTGGCACCGCTCTCCGCCTGGGCGAAGCACAGCAGGTCAGAAGGCCGGGCCAGGCTCAGGAAGAGCGGCGAATGGGTGGCACAAAGCACCTGGCCGTCATAGATCGACGACAAGGACTGGTACACCGCCTCCAGCGCCCGGGGATGAATGCCGTTCTCCGGCTCTTCTATCAGGTACACCTGGTCGGAGGCGGGCACATAGGCCAGCAGGGTCAGCGCCAGTAAACGCAGCGTTCCATCCGACAACAGCCAGGAGGGGACCTCGATGCCCGGGGCAAACTGCGCCACCAGGTAGGGGAAGCGGTCCACCGTCCGCTCCCGCACCTCGAGACTTAGCAACTGAGGCAGGACCGTCTGGACGTGGGCCAACCAGCGTTGGAAACGCTCAGGCTGCGTCTGCCGGAGATGCCGCATGACCAACGGCAGGTTTGAACCGTCCGATCGAAAGGCCAGCGGCGCGTCAGGGCGGCACGGGGCGCGCATGGCCAGGCTGTTCAACGCCAGCACCTGGACGCCTTCGGTCAGTACCCGCCGGGCCCAATTCGAGACCGGGAACCGCTCCTCTTCTGGTACCAACGTCAGGGCTGCGCGTTGTGCCCCTGGCCGTTGGGGAAAGTTCCATTCCGTGGTTTCCGACCGGAAGTACCCCCGGCCGGATTCCCCCATCGCGACCACATTGCGCCAGCCCGCCGGAAGCCGGGTGCGCGGTTCCCGCACCAGAGCGGCGGGCGGCTCAGGCTCCACCGGGAAAAGCTCCCGTTGTGGAGGAGGTCTTTCTTGTCTTCCTGACTCCGGCTCTGTGAGGAGGAAGAAGTTTTCAGCCAACAGCCGGATGCCCTCATCCGGGCGTACGCCCACCTTCACCTCGTAGCGGCAACAACTGTGAACTTTGCCATTCTGGGTGTGCTTGGGGCGGACGCTTTCAGGCACTAGGAATTCCACAGCCAGTTTGAATTCGCTCCCCTGCCGCCTCCAAACCAGTTCGCCGAGGGTCTGCGCGCGTTGGTCCCGGACCGCCCGTTCCGGCCCGACCCGGAGGAGGTCCCCCAAGAAGGCAATTACGTCCAGGAAGGTGGTTTTGCCGCTGCCATTTGGCCCCACCAAGACCTGGAAACGGGAGAGTTCCACATCCAGGTAATGCAGGCAGCGGTAGTTCAGGGCTTGAACTTGTGCAATCATGGTCGCGTCGGCTGCTCGCCGGCCGCCGGAGTAGGTTTATGCCGCTTGTCGTACCGCACCTTCCACAGCACCAGCCCGTGGGCGGGGGCGGTCATGCCGGCCTGGGCGCGGTCGCGCCCGGCCAGCAGCGCGCTCACCGCGGCGGGCGTGAATTTGCCCAGGCCCACCTGTACCAGCGTGCCCACCAGCCCGCGGCACATCTTGTACAGGAAGCCGTCGCCTTCGAGCACAAAGGTCAGCAGCGGCCCGCGCCGCCGGAGGTCACAGCGGCGCAGGGTGCGCACCGTCGAGGCGCGGGGGTAGCCGGGGTTGGCGGTGAAGGCGCGGAAGTCGTGCCGGCCCTGCAGGCGGCGGGCGGCCTCGCGCATGGCGGCCAGGTCCAGCCTGCGCGGGACATGCCAGGCGGTCTGGCGCAGCAGCGGGTTCATGGCCGGATGGTTCCAGACAAAGTAGCGGTATTCCTTGCCGGTGGCGTTGAAGCGGGCGTGGAAGTCCGGCCGGGCGCGACGGGCCTCGAGCACGCGGATGTCCTCGGGCAGCCAGGCGTTGAGGGCCAGGACCAGTTTGCGCGGCGGCAGCGTGGCTTCGGCGGGCGGCACCTCGAGGTGGGCCACCAGCCCCAGCGCGTGCACGCCCGTGTCGGTGCGGCTGGAGCTATGCAGGCGGGGTCGGGAGGGGAAGAGTTTGGCCAGGGCGGTCTCGATTTTTTCCTGCACGCCGGTGCCGATTTTCTGGACCTGCCAGCCGGCGTAGGCCGTGCCGTCGTAGGCGATGACCAGTTTGAATTTCCGCGCCGGGGGGACGGCGGGGCGCGGGTCAGGCGCCGGGGCGGGCATCGAGGTAGGATTGGAGCAGGATGGCCGCGGCCATGGGGTCCACCTTCTCGCGGCGGTGGCGGGCGCGCACGCCGGATTGCTCCAGGTAGCGGTGGGCCTGGACGGAGGTCAGTCGTTCGTCCCAGGTCTGGATGGGCACGGTCAGCGCCGAGCGCAGGGCGGCGACGAATTCCTGCACCTTGAGGGCGGCGGGGCCGTAGCTGCCGTCCATGTTGCGGGGCAGGCCCACGAGGATCAGCTCGACCTCCTTTTCGCGGATCAAGCGGCGCAGCCGCTCCACCAGGTCGGCAAACGGCTCGGCGGGAAGGGCCTCCAGGGGCGTGGCGAGCATCTTCAGTTCATCGCTCAGGGCGACGCCGATCCGCACCGTGCCGGGGTCCAGGGCGAGGATGCGCATGGGAGTTCAGAGGGTGGCGAAAACTTCAGCCGCCGCGCGCACGGTGCGCTCGATGTCCGCCGGCGTGTGGGCGGTGGAGAGGAAACCGGCCTCGAACTGGGAGGGCGCGAGGTAAATGCCACGCGCCAACATGCCGTGGAAGAAACGGGCGAAACGGTCACGGTCGGCCCGCAGGGCGTCGGCGAGGTTCCACACCGGCTGGTCGGTGAAGTAGGCGCAGAACATCGAGCCCAGGCGCGGGAAGCGGACCGCCACGCCGGCAGCGCGGGCGGCCTCGCGCAGACCGGTTTCCAGTTGCCGGCCGAGCGCTTCCAGGCGGGGGTAGGCGTCCTCGCGTTCCAGGGCTTCCAGCGCGGCCAGGCCGGCGGCCATCGCCAGCGGGTTGCCGCTGAGGGTGCCGGCCTGGTACACGGGGCCGATCGGCGCCAGGTGGTCCATGATGTCCGCCCGCCCGCCCAGGGCGCCCACCGGCAGGCCGCCGCCGATGATTTTGCCGAAGGTCGAGAGGTCGGGGGTGATGCCGAAAAGCCCCTGCGCCCCGGCCGGGCCGAGGCGGAAACCGGTCATCACCTCGTCGGCGATGAACACGGTACCGTGCTCGGTGCACAACTGGCGGAGCAGTTCCAGGAAGCCCGGGCGCGGCAGGTACAGGCCGGCGTTGGCGGGGACCAGTTCCAGGATCACCGCGGCCAGCTCGCGCCCGGGCGCGGCAAAGGCCGCCCGCAGCGCCTCCGGATCGTTGAACGGCAGCACCAGGGTGTGGCGGGCGAAATCCGCCGGCACCCCCGCACTGTCCGGGTGCCCGAAGGTGAGCGCGCCGGAGCCGGCCCGGACCAGCAGCGAATCACCGTGGCCGTGGTAGCAGCCGTCGAACTTCAGAATCGTGTCGCGCCGGGTGAACCCTCGGGCCAGGCGGATGGCCGCCATGCAGGCCTCGGTGCCGGAATTGCACATCCGGACCTTCTGCACGCCGGGTACCTGGGCGCAGATGCGCCGGGCCAGGGCCACTTCCAGGGGATTGGGGATGCCGAAGCTGGTGCCGCGCTCGGCGGCTGTCTTCACCGCGGCGATCGTGCCGGGATGGGCATGGCCCAGGATGGCCGGTCCCCAGGTCCCCACGTAGTCGAGCAGCTCCTCGCCGTCCACCGTCCAGACCCGCGCCCCAGCGGCGCGGTCCACGAAGAAGGGTTGACCGCCCACGGCGCGGAAGGCGCGCACGGGGGAGTTGACGCCGCCGGGGAGGCACTTCAAAGCCTCGGCAAAAAGGGCGTCGGAACGGGGGCGTGACATGACGTCGCTGCGGGAGGTTGAAGCGGGCAGGGGCGGTGCTTCAGCGGCCGAGCCGGGCCAGCGAGACGGAGAAGCCGGGCAACAGTTTCGAGCGGGCGCTCTGGCCGGCGGCGGCCTTCCCGTGCAGGCGGAAGGCGCCCTTCACCAGGGCGAAGACCTCGATGGTCTGGCTGTCGGGGTCCACCAGCCAGTATTCCCTGACCCCGTACTGTTCGTAGAGCGCCTTTTTCTCGATGCGGTCCCGGTGCCAGCTCGACTCGGAGATCACTTCCAGGGTCAGGTCCGGTACGCCGCGGATGCAGTCGCGGACGATGCCCAGGTTTTCCCGGCTGATGAACACCAGGTCGGGCTGCACCACCCGCCGCTCGGACAGCACCACGTCCAGGGGGCTGAGGTACACCCGGCCCAACTGGTGAGCTTCGACGAATTGCTGGAAGGCCAGCCAGAGGCGTGCGACCAGGTCCTGATGTCCCGGTGTGGGGGAGGGGGCCATGACGAGTTCTCCGTTCCAGAGCTCGGTGGGCTGATTGGTCTCCGGCCGGGCCGCCTGCAACTTGGCGTAGGTCCAGAGCCGCGGCGGCTTGGGGGAGCGGGGGTGCTTGAGCAGGGCCGTCGCCATGCCGGAATGATCGCCGCCGGCCGGGCGAAGGCAAACCGATTCCCGTTCCTCCACCCTGGCACAGGCGGCGGGGGCCAGAATCCGCCGCTCCTGCAGCCGGAGTGGATGGCATGGTGGGACTGGATGCACCCCGCGCGCCCACCCGGGCGAGCCGGTTGCCCCCACCGGCCCGCTCAAATGCGTGGGACGGCCAGGGCACCGGCATGGCGCGTAGCGGGGGGGGTGAAGCGGGGGTGTGCGGTGCTTCAGCGGCCGAGCCGGGCCAGCGAGACGGAGAAGCCGGGCAACAGTTTCGAGCGGGCGCTCTGGCCGGCGGCGGCCTTCCCGTGCAGGCGGAAGGCGCCCTTCACCAGGGCGAAGACCTCGATGGTCTGGCTGTCGGGGTCCACCAGCCAGTATTCCCTGACCCCGTACTGTTCGTAGAGCGCCTTTTTCTCGATGCGGTCCCGGTGCCAGCTCGACTCGGAGATCACTTCCAGGGTCAGGTCCGGTACGCCGCGGATGCAGTCGCGGACGATGCCCAGGTTTTCCCGGCTGATGAACACCAGGTCGGGCTGCACCACCCGCCGCTCGGACAGCACCACGTCCAGGGGGCTGAGGTACACCCGGCCCAACTGGTGCCGGCTCACGTGGGCGTGGAAGGCCATGCCCAGGTGGAAAATCAGGTCCTGGTGTGAGGGACTGGGGGAGGGGGCCATGACGAGTTCTCCGTTCCAGAGCTCGGTGGGCTGATTGGTCTCCGGCCGGGCCGCCCGCAACTCGGTGTAGGTCCAGAGCCGCGGCGGCTTGGGGGAGCGGGGGTGCTTGAGCAGGGCCGTCGCCATGCCCGAATGATCGCCACCGGCTGCGCGAAGGCAAACCGATTTGCCCCCGCCCGGCCGGGGCGCATCGCTGGAGGGGCGGCCCGCGTCAGCCCTGCGAGTCAGCGGGCTTGCCGGACGGGCCGAGGCGGCGTCCAGTCCTGCTATCTCTGCGAGCCGTGGCCATCTTGCCGTCCGCGGTTTTGGCTCACCGGGCGGGCAGGGAACACAGCAGGTTGCCCTCGCTGTCGAACCATAGGCGCTGGCCGTGGCGCGTGCGGCGCGTGGCCAGGTGCTCGAGGTAAAACAGCGTGGGCTCGGCGATGTGCTGGTTGTTCAGGAACGGCTGGGTGTACTGGATGGCGCCGAAGCGGGCCTGGCCGATGTGATGCTGCTGGCCGACGTGGTTGTTCCAGTCCACACCCTCGGTCAGGAAGCCGTACGGCCCGTAGTGGTGCCGAGCGATGGCGCGCAGCACGGTCAGGCCGTCGCGCTCGTAACGGCGGGCCCGGGGCGGGTCGCGGCGGCGCAGGTCCACGGCCGCCTCAAACCAGGCCAGGGAGGCCTCGGCATTTTCCCAGAGGTAGGCGGTGTCCCAGGACTTCTCCATGTACAGCAGGCCGCGCGTGGCCACGCCGTTGCGGTCCTCGGCCATTTTGAACTGGTCCAGGCCGTCCAGGCAGACCTGGTAGGCAAAATCCCGGAGGGCCGGGTCGCGCAGGAGGCGCGCCACCGGCAGGAGGGTGCGGAAGGCCACGGCGTAGGCCACGTTTTCGTGGGGGTCGTAGGTGTCGTGATTGATGCTGCCGAAGATACCGCCGGCGCGCAGGAAGACGGCGACCTTTTCGCGCAGGGCCGGGCGGTAATCGGCCAGGCGGCGCTCGGTCAGGGCGGCCTGGAGCTGGAGGATGAACAGGCTGTCGGCGGAGGTCTGCCAGAAGGGGTCGTTGCCGCCGTCGGGCGAGGCCCGGTACACCTTCCCCTCGGGGGTCACGCGCCGCGGGAACCAGCCGTTGGGGACCGGCTCGACGCGGTCGCGAATCCAAGCGGCGGTTTTCACGGCCTGGGTGCGCATCCGGTTGCGGCGGGGGTCGTGCTTGGGCAGGTCATCGGCCCAGCGGAGGAGCTGGAACGCCACCTTGGCCATCGAGCCCGGACACAGCCAGGTCGAGGTGTGCTTGTAGTTCAGGCAAAACTGGCCGTTGGTGGTGATGCGGTAGCCCCGGATGAAGCCGGTTTCCTCGTCCAGGAAACCGCAGTCCAGCACGTGGTCGAGGATGGACCGGGCGGTGTCCTGCCAGTCCGGTCGGCCCAGGAAGGCGCCCCACCGGTAGATCTCCCATCCCCCGCCCACGGCGTTGGCCGCCCAGCCGGGGCCTTCCAAGTGCCCAAAATCGTGCCAGCCCATCACTTCCCCCTCCGGGTTGACGAAGCTGGAGATCGAGACCCGATGTCCACAGGCCCCCCGACTCAGCGTGCGCCCGAGGGTGAACCGGAGCGAATCGCGCACCGAATCCACGATCGTGTAGGCCGGATTCTCCGGCAGGTAGAAGGCCGGTGGAGCTTCTGCGGCGGCCTGGGTGGTCAGAGCGCCGAGCCCCGCCACCAGGCCCCACCTGAGCCCGCACGCGAGACCGCTTCCAGACAGTGGCTTCATGGGGGAAGTGTTTCCGCCGTCGCGCCACCTGTCCAGAAAAGCAAGCGGCGCAGAAGCGAACCCCTGCGCCGGCTTTTAGAGGGACTCCGGACTCAGGCACGCCGGCGGCGACGCCACACCGCCAGCGCCGCCAGCCCCAACCCGACCCCCCAGCCCAGGGCCGGCGGCTCGGGAATCACGGCGTAGGTGAAGTCGTCCAGCACAAAGAAAGCGGGCGCGCCGTCAATGATGACGTAGCTGATGTCGAAGGTACCGGCATCAAAGCCCAACCAGTCGGCCGGGAGGTCGGGAGCGGTGTTGGGCGTCCCGCTGTCCATGCCCAGCAGGTTGTCCGCGGCGTCAAAGGCAAACAGGAAAATGTCCGTTCCCGAGCGGACGTAGGTGCTGACCGCCGACGCTGGCGACGCCATGAAATCCACCCGGATGAATGATTCAAAGGCCGTGAACAACACCGTCGTCCCCGAGGAGGGCGGGTAGTTGAAGTCATTCAAACCCCGCCCCACGCCCAGCTGCGTGGCGTCCGGCCCGAAGACCGGTCCGCCGGGCTGAGCGGCATAGGCCAGGCCCAGGTTCTGGGCCCCCGCATCGGCGTGGAAGTCATCGGGCAGCCCTTCAAAATCAAGAGTGACCACCACGGCGGCCAAAGCAGCGGGGCCGGCGAACAAACCCAGAGCAAACGGGAGGAAGCGTTTCATGGAGACGGGTGACCGTTTGGAATTGGCAATGCGTTTAAACGTCGCGCCGATTGCAAACCATCGCTTCCGGGCCGGGGTTGTCGAACCAGACGCGGCGCGTATTCACAATCAACACAGCGCTGAGATATCAGAGCCACCTTTGAGGTCAACCTCAAAGCACGGCAAGGAGTTGCCGCTGTTCCACCCACCCCTCGTTTGGCCCGGGCGGAGTTCGGCCCGGCGCTGGCGGGGCCGGCAGAAAACTGGCATCTTCCGGCCACCATGACAGGTCGTCGGCTGGTTTCCGGGATTCGCGGGGTGGTGGGGTGGGTGGCCTGGCTGGCCTCCGCCCCGACGCCCGCCGCGCCCCCGCGGAGTGTCGAGGACGTCCAACCCTACCTCCGGCGCGCGCAGACCAACGGGGTGGTGGCCCTCGAGGTGGCCTGGCGCCGGCTGGCGCCGGTCCGGGGCACGGGGGCAGACCTATGGTTGGTGGCGGTCACCCATCTGGGCAGCAGCAACTACTACGCAACGCTGCAGCGCTTCCTGGATGCCCAGCCGGTCGTGCTTTACGAGGCCATCCGCAACGGCACCGCCGGACCGCCCGGACCGCCCGAGGGCTATTCCCTGCAGGCCGACCTGGCACGGGCCCTGGGCCTGACGTTTCAACTCGATTCCATCCGCTACGACCGACCGCACTTTCGGAACAGCGACCTGAGCCTGGCGCAGCTCGCCCGCCTTTTTGAATCCCACGCCGCGGCGGAGGCCGCTCCCCCCGCGGCAGGGGCCGCCCCGGCCGGCACGCCGGCGGGCGCCGTCGAGTTTGGCGCGCTGGTTCAAATCATGAGCGGCGAGGGGCTTCTGGGGGGCCTGGCCCGGCTGGGGGTGTCCCTGCTGGCCGCGAGCCCGCGCTTTCAAGCGGCCAGCAAGGTGGCTTTGATCGAGACCTTGGGCAGGCTGCCCAATGACCTGACCCGGATCGAAGGCCTGCCGGCCGGCCTGCAACGGCTCATGCGCATCCTCATCGAGGAACGGAACGAAGTCGTGCTCCGCGACGCCCGCGCCGTCCTCGCCGCCGCTTCCCCACCGGCATCGCTGGCCATCTTTTACGGGGCCGGCCACATGGCCGACCTCGAGTATCGCCTCTGCCGTGGACTCCATTACCAGCCGGTCGAGGACCGGTGGTTGGTGGCGTTTGACGTGAACCCGCGCGCAGCGGGCCTTTCACCGTGGGAACTGGAATTGACCGCCCGCCTGGTCCGCGCCCAGATGCGCGCCCTGCAACGCCCGACCTCCACCCCTTCCGAGCCCGAAGCTGCCACCGCCACTCCCGCCCCCTCCCCAGCCGCGGCAAACGACCGCTGACGCCCCCCCACCGCACCGCGGCCTCAGTGGGTCATCACGTAGAGGATGATGTTCAAGGCCATCGGGTAGGCCTTGGGCTCGGAAAACTCGGCGAAGTAGTCGGGGTTGGTGGCTTCCTCCTCCCAACCGTCGCCGAGATCGGTGTTGTGACAGGCCAGCACCATCAGCCGGCCCCGGTCATCGCGGATGGCGCGGTAGTGCGGCGTCTTGCCGTCCTCGACCTCCCAGGTGATGCCCGTGCCGTGGTAGCGCGTGGCGTGGTACACGTTGGGGATTTGGGGCTTTTCCCGCAGGTCGAACACGAAGTGGAAAATCGGATGCTCCAGGGGCAGTTCCTCCGCCCGCCGGTCCGGAAACACGCGCCGCAGAACCTCGCCCTCGAAGTGGGCCCACCCCGCCTCGCCCCAGAAGTCATCCACCAGCAGAAAGCCGCCGCTGGTCAGGTGCCGCCGCAACGCCTTCACCTCGGCCTCGCCCAGCACAATGGCCGGCACCCCGCTCATGAACAAAAACGGATGGCGGGACAGGGCCGGGTCGGTGAGCTCGAGCACCTGGCCGTCCGGCGCCACGACCATCGCGGTGACCTGGTGCAGTCGCCAGGACAGGTTCACGTCCGCATCCGGGTAATCGGTCCACCATGCGTAGCTGGTGCGGTCCACCGTCGAGCGGTAACGGACGCGGGCGAAGGTGAAGGCCTCTGCCTCGAAGCCGGTGGGGAGGGTCCAGGTGGGGACATTGCCCCGCGTGAAGGCCGGCGGTCCGCGGCGCCCGCCCGCCCGCTGGGCCCACGCCCCCGCGGTCAGCCCTGCCACGATCAACAGCCCCAGGCCGACCGCCCAACTTGCGCGCCGCCTGCTCCCGGCGGGCGGGACGGCAGCACCGCTCCCCGCCACCGCGGGCACCCCTGACCCTGCCTGGCGGTGGGCCGGGGCCGGCCGGTTGGTCGTGCCCGGGCAGGCGCGTGGGGTCGGCTCCGGCGGGCAGGGGGAGGGTTTTCCGGGGGCCATGCGAATGTCTCCGCCGCAGACGCCGCCGGGGAAGGGGCGGTTACGGGAGGTCGGGCCGGGCTGGGGGTGGTGGGCGCTGAGGGATTCGAACCCCCGACCTGCTCGGTGTAAACGAGACGCGCTAACCACTGCGCCAAGCGCCCACGCCGGACTTTGGCCGGTCCCAACCCGGCTGGCAATCGCAAGCCATCCTTCCGCGGTTCAACGCAGCAGCCAGCCCCGCCGCAGAGGGAAGGGCCGCCGGCCCATCGGCCCCGGCGGCGCCCCCGGCATGGCGGCGATCGGCCGGCCCTTGAGGCGCGCGCCGTTCACCGCCTGCAGAATCTGCGGCAGATGCTCCCGCGTCACTTCGACCAGCGACAGAGCCGGCAGGATGCGGATGGCGCCCACCACCTGCCGCGGCAGACCGGTCTCGCCGGTGATGCAGCCAAGCAGGTCCCCGGGCTGCACCCCGGCATTGGCCCCCACGTTGAATTTGAGCCAGACCGCGTCGCGCCCACCACCCGGCCGCTCAAAACGTCGCCCCTCGGCCCCGGCCCGGGCGGCGGGATGGCCTGGCGGGCCGGTCCGCCGAACCGGAGGCCGCGCCGCGGCCGGTTCGTCTTCCAGGATGCGCTCGGGGGTGCGGGCGCTTTCGGCCTGGAGCAGGTGGACCAGGGCGGCCACGATGTCCCCCGGGGGGTAACCGGCGCCGGTCAGCTCGTTGACGAGCGCCTCCTGGCGCTTGAAGGTGCCGGCCTCGAGCGTGCGCCGGAGGGTTTCCACCAGCCGGCCGGTGGTCTTCTGTTCGAGGTCCTCGAGCCGCGGCACCGGTTCGGCGCGGAGGCGCACGCCGGTGAAGCGTTGAATCTGCTGGAGCCGGCCAAACTCGCGCCCGCTGACCAGGCTGAGGGCGCGGCCGGACTTGCCGGCCCGGCCGGTGCGGCCGATGCGGTGGACGTAGTCTTCCGGGTCGTGCGGCAGTTCGTAGTTGAAGACCACCTCCAGGTCATCCACGTCCAGTCCGCGGGCGGCCACGTCGGTGGCCACGAGCAGTTCGATTTTGCGCTCGCGGAAGCGGCGCATGACCCGCTCGCGCTGGCTCTGGGCCATGTCCCCGTGGAGCTTGTCGGCGTTGTAGCCGCGGGCCTGCAGGGCCTCGGTCAGCTCGTCCACCTGGAGCTTGGTGGCGCCGAAGATCAGGCCGTAGCGAACATCGTGCAGGTCAATGAGCCGGGACAGCACCTCGGTCTTCGAGCGCCAGTCCACCTCGACGCAGGCCTGCTCGATGGCCGGCACCGTGACCTGCGCGGGGGTGAGGTGAACCTGGACCGGCTCGCGGGTGTAGCGGGTCACCAGCCGGCGGATGGGCGGCGGCAGGGTGGCGGAAAACAGCGCCGTCTGCCGCGTGGCGGGCACGGTTTGGAGAATGCGCTCGATGTCGTCGCGGAAGCCCATGTCCAGCATCCGGTCCGCCTCGTCCAGCACCACCAGCCCCACCGTGTCCAGCCGCAGCGTGCCACGCTCCAGGTGGTCCATTACGCGACCCGGGGTGCCGATGACGATGTGCGGGCCGGCCTGCAATCCGCGGAACTGGCGGTCGTAGCTCTGGCCGCCGTAGATGGGCAGTTCGCGCACCCCGCGTTTGAAGTGGGCCAGCCTGGCGATTTCCTCGGCGACCTGCGTGGCCAGTTCACGCGTGGGGCAGAGGACCAGCACCTGCACCTCGCGCCGGTGCGGGTCCACCCGTTGCACCGCGGGCGCGCCGAAGGCCACCGTCTTGCCCGAGCCGGTCTGCGATTGTCCCACCAGGTCGCGCCCGGCCAACAGCGGCGGGAAGGCCTCAGCCTGGATGGGGGTGGCCTGTTCAAAGCCCATTCGTTCGAGGGCCTTGAGGAGTTCGGGCGCCAGGCCCAGCTCGGAGAAGTTTTTTTGACTCACGGCAAGGTCCAGTGTGCGGCGGCCGGCGGGAAAGTCACGTTCCGAGCCGGGGCGGAGGCGTTCGTCAGTGCAGGGGCGCTACGGCGGGCAGCGTCCAGGCCTGCGGGTGATGGGCGAAGCCCAGGCGCGGGTAGTACTCCACAGCCTGCGGCGCGGCCAGCAGGATGAGGGTGGCGGGGCCGCCGGCCGCGCGCGTGCGGCGGATCAGCTCCCGGCCGATGCCCTGGCGCTGATGGCTGAGCCGCACCGCCAGATCGGAGAGGTAGGTGCAGTAGCTGAAGTCGCTCAGGCTCCGCGCCAGGCCGGCCAGCAGGGGGCCGTCCCAGGCTGAGACCACAAGGTTGGCATGGGCAAGCATGGCGGCCATGCGGGAGCGGTCCTCCACCGGCCGCCGGGCGCCCAGGGTCGAGGCCCGGTACAGCTCGATCACGGCGTCCAGGTCCAGGTTGTTGCCCAGGCGGTAGGTGATCATGCGGAAAGCGGGCGCCAGGCGTCCGCCACGCCGCGCAGCCGGGCCCGGGCCTCCAGTGCCGGGCGGTCCAGCAGGTCGCCGGAGATGCGGAGCATGGAGCGGAGGTCGCGGGGGTGTTTTTCCGAGCCGCCCTGCCGGTGGAATTCGTGCTTGCGGAGGATGACGTACCCGGGAGGGGCGACAAGCAACGACCCACCGCGGCACTCGATCTGGAGAGGCAGGGTTTGAACGGCCGACGACACGGGCTTGCGGTCCTTCGGCGAAGTCAGCCGAGCAAGTCTTTGGCCCGGGCCAGGGCTTCCTCCAGGCGGGAGACGTCCCTGCCCCCGCCGCGGGCGCTGTCGGGCCGACCGCCCCCCTTGCCACCCACCAGCGGGGCCAGTTGCTGGATGAGCTGGCCGGCCTGGACGCGGTCGGTGAACGCCGGGGACACGGCGGCCACCAGCGCCACGGCGCCCTGGGCCACGCCGCCGAGCAGGACCACGCCCCGGAACTGCCCTTTGAGCTCGTTGACCAGCCCTTGCAGGGTGTCGGCGTCCGCATCCACCCGCGCGATGATCGCGGGCACGCCGCCAAAGGTCTGGGCCCGGCCCAGCAACGTGCGGGCCTGCTCCGCTGCGCGGGCCTGCTGCAGGGCCTTGAGCTGCTTTTCCAGTTCGCGCTGGTGGGCCAGGAGGTTTTCGATCTTTTTGTCCAGGTCGGGCAGGGGCGTGGCCAGGCGGCCGGCCACGGTCTTGAGCAGGGCCAGGTCCTCGGTGGCGCGACGCCAGGCCTCGAGGCCGGCCACCGCCTCGATGCGGCGTACGCCCGCGGCGACGGCCGTTTCGGAGACGATGCGGAAGAGGCCGATCTCGCCCACGGCCCGGCAATGGGTGCCGCCGCACAGCTCCATCGAATAGCCGTCCAGGCCGGCGGGGGTGCCGCCGATTTGCACCACGCGCACCCACTCGCCGTACTTCTCGCCGAAGAACTGCAGGATGTCCGGCCGGTCCTGGATGTGGCGGTACTTGACCTCGGTCCAGGAGACGGGGGCGTTGTCGAGGATGCGCTCGTTGACCAGGCGTTCGAGGTCGGCCAACTGCTGGGGGCTGAGCAGGGGGGCGTTGAAGTCGAAGGTCAACTTGTCCGGGCCGACGAAAGAGCCTTTCTGCGCGGCTTGGCGGCTGACCACCTCGTGCAGGGCCCAGTGGAGCAGGTGGGTGACGGTGTGGTGGCGCTGGATGGCCAGGCGGCGGTCCCGGTCCACGCTCAGGGTGAGGGTGGCGCCCACCGGCGGAGCATCGGGGGACGGATTCGACGGATCGGACGGATCAGACGGTTCGGACGGATCCAGCAGATGCAGCCAGGTGTCGCCCCGTTTGCGGGTGTCGCGGATGCGCCAGACGCGGTCACCGGCGCGCAGCACGCCGGTGTCACCCACCTGTCCGCCCATTTCGGCGTAGCAGGGGCTGGTGTCGAGAATGACGGCGATCTGGTCCTGGAGCGGGACGACGTCCAGGACGGTGGCGGGCGCTTCCAGTTGGTCGTAGCCGACAAAGCGGGTGGGAGCGACAGCCTCGAGCTGAGCGACTTCGATGACCTGTTTTTTCTGGGCGGCGCGGGCGCGGGCGCGCTGTTTTTCCATGAGGCGTTGGAAGCCCGCGACGTCCACGGTCAGACCGCGCTCGCGGGCCATCAGTTCGGTCAGGTCCAGCGGGAAGCCGTAGGTGTCGTAGAGCTTGAAGGCAAACGCGCCGGAGATCAGGGGGGTGCGCCCGCCCGGCTCTTCGACCCGCCGCTGGACCTCCTCGTTGAACAGCTCGATCCCCCGGTCCAGCGTCTTGTTGAACGCCTCCTCTTCGGTCCGTATGACCGCCTCGACGTGGGGCAGGCGGGCGCGGATTTCCGGGAAGACGTCCCCCATCGTGTCGGCCAGCACGGCGACCAGCTTGTAAAAAAACGGTTCGTGGAAGCCCAGCGCCCGGCCGTAGCGCACCGCCCGGCGCAGGATGCGGCGCAGCACGTACCCCCGGCCCTCGTTCGAGGGCTGGATGCCGTCGGCAATGGCGAAGCTCAGCGCGCGGAGGTGGTCGGCGATGACCCGGAAGGCGATGTCCCGCTGGAGCTGCTCCGCCGGGGCGGGCGCGCTTTCGCCGGCTCCGGCCGATGGCAGGGTGCCGCCGTAGTGGCAGCCGCTCAGTTGCTCCAGTTTGTCAAACAGCGGCCGGAAGATATCGGTCTCGTAGTTGGAGACGACGCGGCTGAAATCGGTGAAGCCCCGGGTGCACTGCATGATGGCCGTCACGCGCTCGAAGCCCATGCCGGTGTCCACGTGCCGGGCGGGCAGCGGGGTGAAGGTGCCGTCGGGCTGGGCGTTGAACTGGATGAAGACCAGATTCCAGATTTCGATGCAGCGCGGGCTGCCGGTGTTGACCAGGGCGCCGCGGGTGTCGCCGGCGGGGGTCAGGTCCACGTGCAGTTCGGAGCACGGCCCGCAGGGGCCGGTGTCGCCCATCATCCAGAAGTTGTCTTTCTTGCCGCCGGTGCGGATGTGGACCTGCGGGTCCAGGCCGGCGGCGGTGAAGAGCCGGGCCCAGTGGTCCCAGGCTTCCTGGTCGAACTCGGCCGGTTCGCCGGGGCCGGGCTGGTACACGGTGGCGTAGAGGCGGGATTTGGGGAACTTCCACACCCCGGTCACCAGTTCCCAGGCCCACTCGATGGCCTCGCGCTTGAAGTAGTCGCCAAACGACCAGTTGCCCAGCATCTCGAAGAAGGTGTGGTGGTAGCTGTCCAGGCCCACGTCTTTGAGGTCGTTGTGTTTGCCGCCGGCGCGGATGCATTTCTGGGTGTCGGCCGCGCGGGTGTCCAGACCGGGCACGGCCCCGGCCCAGCGGCTGACATCCGGCGCGCGCTGGCCCAGGAAGATGGGTACGAACTGGTTCATGCCCGCGTTGGTGAAGAGCAGGTTGGGCGCGTCGGGTAGCAGGCTCGACGAGGGCACGAGGGTGTGCTGCCGGGACTTGAAGAAGTCCAGGAACGACTGGCGAATCTCGCGACTGGTCATGGGCAGATGCGTTTCCCTGCCAACGTCACCCCGGACACCGCCTGCGGCCGGCAGGAAAAGGCCGGATGGAACCCCAACCGGAAGGGAGTTTCAAGGCGGGGCTCAAGCACCCGGCCGGACGCCCGCCCTCCCGGCGCCCGCAAGGGGCGAGCCGCGGAGCAGGCTTCCGCCGCCGGGGCGGCGCCAGAGGCAGATCGGGAGCCGGGAGTTCCCCGTCCAACCGGCACCTCACGGCCGGGACGGCGAAGGGATGACGATCTGGCGTTCCAGGAGGTAGGTCTGGTCCGCGTACTTCCAGGCAAGGCGCACCCGCCACAACCCCGGCGCCAGGTCCCCCGCATCCAGGTCGCAATGGCCTTCCAGCCCAATCGTCAGCGGCACCGTGCGGTCGGCCTCCGCGGCGGCGGGCCGGTACAGGTGAAGGGTGGCCTCCCGGACCGAGTGCCCTTGGCGGGCCGGCAGGTGCACGCGAAGGCGGCGCGTGGCCTCCTCGAACGAAACCCCGGCCTCCGTCCCCAGCGCCCCCGCGCGGGCGCGGCTGTCGTAGGTTTGCTGGTAACGCAGGTCGCGTTCGTAGTAATCCGGTGTGACCAGTTCGGGTCGTTGGAACAAGGCCAGGACAATCAGCCCTACCGTGCCGGCGATGAACACGGCAAAGGCGATGACGATGCCGACCGGCCAGGGGTTGCGGCCGGCAGGCGGCGGGACGTCGGCGGAAGGATCAGGGGGAGCGGTCATGGCGGGGGCCGATGAAACCGGTCCTGAGCCGGTCGAGGCGGCGTTCCTGAGAATACACCGCGACCACCACCTCGCGACGGCCACGGGCCACCTCCGGGTCCAGTTCCACCATGACCGAGGTTTGCCGGAGCTGGCCGGCCGGGATCATCAGGGGGGCCCCGGCCACCACCAGCCGGCCGGGCGGCTCCTCCAGCCGCAGTTCGACCGGCAGGTCCCGGTGGGTTTTGTTGACCAGTTTGAGGAGGTAGAGGTTGTTGACGCGGCCCTCGGGGGTGAGATGGAACAACGCCCCCGGTGCCCGCAGCAGCGAGGCGTCCACCTCCGATCGGGTGAGCAGCACCGTGGTCAGCAGCCCGCCCAGCAGCAGCAGGATGACCGAGTAGGCCACGATCCGCGGCGTCACCCGCAGCCGCTCGCCCTTCTCGATGCCGTTGAGCGAGGCGTAGCGGATCAGCCCGCGCGGCCGTCCCACCTTGTCCATGATGGCATCGCAGGCATCCATGCACGCGGTGCAATGCACGCACTCCATCTGGAGCCCGTTGCGGATGTCAATGCCGGTGGGGCACACCGCCACGCACTGGCGGCAGTCAATGCAATCGCCGGCGCCCCGCGCCCGCCGGGCCTCGGGGCTTTCCCCCCGCCGCAGGTGCTCGCGCCGCTCCCCGCGCCGATGGTCGTAGGCCACCACGATGGTGTTCTCGTCCATCAGGGTGGACTGAAAGCGCCCGTAGGGGCAGATGAAGGTACAGGCCTGTTCCCGGAAGCGCGCGAAGATGAGGTAGAACACCAGCGTGAACAGCAGCATGAAGGTGAGGCCGACACGGTGGTTGAGGGGGTGGTCAGTGATGATGGCCAGCAACGCGTCCGAGCCGATGATGTAGGCCAGCAGGGTGTTGCCGATCAGAAAGGACAGCCCGAAAAACACGCCGTGCTTGAGGAGCTTTTTGCCCCACTTGCGGGCATCCCACGGGGCCGCCGCCAGCGCCCGTTGCGCGGCCGCGTCGCCCTCAATCCAGTACTCGAGGCGGCGGAACACCATTTCCATCAGCACCGTCTGCGGGCAGGTCCACCCGCACCACAGCCGGCCGAAGGCCGCCGTGAACACGGCAATGCCGGTGAGGAACAGCAGCAGGCTCAGCGCGAGCACAAAGCCGTCCTGCGGCCAGAAGACCTGGCCCAGCACGGAGAACTTGCGCTCGACCACGTTGACCAGCAGCAGCGGGTTGCCCTGGATGCGGATGAACGGCGCCGCAAACAGGAGCGCCAGCAGCAGGTAGCTCACCCATTTGCGCGCGGTGTAATAGCGGCCCTGCGGCTGCCTGGCGTAAATCCACAGCCGCCGCCCCTCCTTGTCCGCCGTGGCCAGGTGATCGCGGTAATCCTGCCAGTCCACGTCACGAAGGGGACCGGGGGCGGCGGGCTCACGAGGCGGCGGTGTGGCAACGCTCACGGCGCAACATTCAAGCCGAACCCGCCCCCCGCGACAAGGTAGCAGCCCCGCCGGCCGGAGCGGCCGTCCGGGCCGTCGCCGGCGCCGCCATGCAACCTAGGGACGTTCCCAGACCACGAAGAAGCGTACCGGGCCGCTGTCCGTCCCGGCCAGCTCGCCGTGCAGGACGCCGTTTTCCCAGGTCCACGTGACCTCGGCCCTGGCCCACTCCGCCAGCGGCCGGGTTGCCTCCGCCGCCGTCCGCAGTTCGATGCGGGAGGCGCGAGACGCCTCCAGCGGCGCCCCCTCGGCGTCGGCCACGGTGAGGAGCAACCGTCCGGCCGTCGGTTCCCACGCGGCGCCCAGCCGCACGGGGCGCGGGGGCGGCGGGGCCACGTCGAAGGCCGCCAGTTCGGTGGTGGCGCGCACGTACAGCACGCCCCCGCTCAGGGCGGGCGAATTCCAGATGCGGCCGCTGGTGGCGCGGAAGCGGGTGATCTCCCGGTACTGCGCGGGGTCTGGTTCCACCAGCACGATCTGGCCATCCTCGGCGGCCACCAGGATTTTGCCGTCCACCAGGAGCGTCGCCCCGGTGCCGAACTCCGGTCCCTGCCAGGTCCATTCGCCGTTGTTGGCGAGGTCCAGGCAGCGGAGCTGGCCGCTGGTCTGACCGAACAGGCCGTACACGTGGCCGCCCACCATCACCGGCGTGCTCCAGTGAATCATGCGCGAGGAGCGGCGACCCATCAGTTGCTGGGCGCTGAGGCTGCCGCCCGCGGCCACGATGCGCGCCGCCGCCGAGCCCATGCTGTAGGCGCCGGAGTAGAACACCACGTTGCTCTCCACCACCGGCGTGACGGCGATCGAGGTGCTGTAAGGGAGGGGTGTGAACCGCCACAACTGCGCGCCGTCGGCCGGATTCACCGCCACCAGCCCGTTCTGGGTCAGGAAGATGACCTGTCGCACCCCGTGCAGGGTGACGGCCAGGGGGGTCGAGTGGGTCATGGCGTCGTTGTGGCGACGCCAGACCAGACTGCCGTCACTGAGCCGGAAGGCGGCCAGGCGCTGGGAGCCGGCGTTGAGGTTGACCAGCAGCAGATCGCCTTCGATTAACGGCGAAGCGGCGTTCTGCCAGGAGATGACACTGCCGCCGAACTCGGCCCGCAGGTCGCGCGACCAGACCGGCTGCCCCGTCGCCGCGTCCAGGCAATGCAGTTGGAGATAGCTGCCCAGCACGTACACGCGGCCGTCCCGCACCACCGGCGTGCTGCGCGGGCCGTCATCGCTCCCCACGCCCCCGTCGGGATACCTCGCCGTGTCCACGGCGCGGGTCCAGAGGATTCGTCCGGTGGCCGCGTCCAGGGCCAGGCAATGTTCCGTGCCGCCCAACGCGCTGCCGGTGCGCACCTGGGTGAACACGCGCCCGCCGCTGACGGTGACCGAGGACAGGCCGTTGGTCAGCGGCGTGCGCCAGAGCAACCGCGGCGGTTCGGCCGTCCAGTTGGTGCGGATGCGCTCGGCGGAGACGCCGTCGCCGGCCGGGCCGCGGTACAGGGGCCAATCGGCGGCGGCGCACGCGCAAAGAATTGCGCCGACGGCCCACCGCGCGGCAGCGGCGAACCCGCGACCGATCCTTACGGCAAAAGTGTCGCTGTGCATGAGGTGACTCCGGTTTCGTCGTTAAGCTGCCCCGAAAGCGGGGTGCGTCAAAGTCCGGAATTGATTCCCTCGGCGCGGCGGACGCAACTCCGTTTCATGGCGTCGGCGGGTTGGCCGAAGCGCGGACTTCCCGGTCCGCTGGATTGCGGGTTTCCCAACCGACACCTCCTCCGCGTTCCTCCGCGCCGCCGATGGGGACCTCGGCGATACCGCAGATAGTAAACCCGCCCTGCGCCGACGGGCAAGTGGCTCTTCAGGACGCCGCGACGGGAGCGACTGTGACGGTCACGCTCCGGCGCTTCCGGCATTCGGCTCTGACCTTCGACCTTCCCGGTGGTGCAGGCGTCCCCGCCTGCCTTTCCTCTGCAGCCGGGACGGCTGCGCCACACGCAGATGCCGAAACCCCGAAACTTCGAAACTCCGGCCCCGTAGCGCCGACGGGCAGTCGGCTGTTTCGCGGGCTGGCAGCCCGCGGTCCCACCTTGGCGCAAGCGTCTTTCGCCGATTGGCTATCGGCGATACGGGCAGGTTGCCCGCTTCACCCTCGAACCGTCGGTGGGGCGCCGCCGGGGGCGGCCGGGGCGGCCACGCTTCCCCGGAATTGGGCATCCGGTATCCGGCATTTGCGCCTTTCCCGCCTTCCTGAGTCCCGAATTACCCCCTTCGGACTTCGGACTTTCCACCCTCCCTTCGGCCTTCTCCCGACCGGCTGGCGGCCGGTACCAGCCATCACCCCCGCCCCCGCCCCCTGTCTTCCGGCCTACCGGCGATTACAAACAGGCCCCTTGACAATCTCGCCAGTCCGGCGGATGCAGGCCGCTCCATGTATGCCTTCGCAGACGGGGAAAGCCGGCAAGTCATGGAGCACTTGCCGGGGGGACTGAAGGTTCTGGATACCGATGGCAGACTGTTCACGCTCAATCCGCGCGCCCGGCATCTGTTGGGAGTCGGGGAGAACGAGGAGGTCACCGGTCGGCCCCTGGAAAAGTGGGTGGCAGCGTCGCATCGTCCCGCCTTCCGGGAATGGTTCCAGCGGGCCCTTGCCGGGGCGAACGACGCGCTGATGTATCCCCTGGCCGGAGACAACCCGGCGGTGCGCTGGCTGGAAACCCATGCGCGGCCGCTGCGGGATGCCCGCGGTCAGGTGACCGGTCTGGTCGCCCTCTCCCAGGACACCACCGAGCGCCGGCACGCCGGGGAGTCCCTCCGCCTTCGGGAAGAACGCTGGCGCACCACTCTCCAGTGCATCGGCGATGCGGTGATCGTGACCGACGCCGCGGGACGGATCGAGCCGCTCAACCCCCAGGCCGAGCGGCTCACCGGCTGGAGTCTGGACGACGCCCGCGGCCGACCGCTGGAGGAGGTCTTCCGCATCGTCAACGAGTACACCCGCCGCCCAGTGGAAAATCCGGTTACCCGCGTGCTGCGCGAAGGGGTGGTGGTGGGGCTGGCCAACCACACCCTCCTCCTGGCGCGGGATGGCCGGGAGTTTCCCATCGCCGACTCGGCCGCGCCCATCCGCGACGATGCCGGGCGGCTGGCGGGGGTGGTGTTGGTGTTCCGCGATCAGACCGCCGAGCGCGCGGCGCAGCGGGCGGTGGCCGAGGCGCGGACCTTCGCCGAGAGCATTGTGGCCACGGTGCGCGAGCCGTGGCTGATCCTGGACGCGGAATTGCGCGTGATCTCGGCCAATCGCAGTTTTTACCAGACCTTCCAGGTGACGCCGGAACAGACGGTGGGCCGGCGGGTGTACGAGCTGGGCAACGGTCAGTGGGACATTCCGGAACTGCGCGCCTTGCTCGAGCAAATCCTGCCGCAGAACACGCAGCTCAACGATTACGAGATGACGCACGAATTCAAGCGCATCGGGCGGCGCACGATGTTGCTCAACGCCCGGCGCATCTACCGCGAAGCCGGGAAAACCCAGATGATCCTCCTGGCCATTGAGGACATCACCGAGCGCCGCCGGCTCGAGGCGCAACTGCGCCAGGCCCAGAAGATGGAGGCCATCGGCCGGCTCGCCGGCGGCGTGGCCCATGATTTCAACAACATCCTGGCGGTCGTGCTGCTCCAGAGCGAACTGCTCGCCCGCACCGCCACCGCCCCCTCGGTGCGCGACGGGCTGCACCAAATCCGCGCCGCCGCCGAGCGGGCCGCCAACCTCACCCGCCAGTTGCTCCTGTTCAGCCGCCAGCAGGTCCTCCAGCCCCGCGACGTGGACCTGAATCAGGTGGTGGAAGACCTGCTCAAGATGCTCCGGCGCATCATCGGCGAGGACATCAAGCTGGAGTGGCTGCCGGCTCCCGAGTCCCTGCCCCTGCGCGCGGACCCCGGCATGATCGAACAGGTGCTGCTGAATCTGGCGGTCAACGCCCGCGACGCCATGCCCCGGGGCGGGCGCCTGCGCGTCCAAACCGGCACCTGCACGGTGGACGAAGCCGCCGCCCACTTCAATCCCGAGGCCCGCCCCGGACGCCACGCCCGGTTGCGCGTCGAAGACACCGGCTCTGGCATCCCACCCGAGGGGCTGCCCCACATCTTCGAACCCTTTTTCACCACCAAAGAGGCCGGCAAGGGCACCGGTCTGGGGCTGGCCACCGTGTACGGCGTGGTCCAGCAGCATCGCGGTTGGGTCACCGTGGACAGCACCCCGGGACAAGGCACCACCTTCCAGGTCTTCCTCCCCCTTGCCGCCCGGTCCGCTGCCGCCCCGGCCTCATCCGCCCCGGTGCCGACCGCGGTGGGCGGTCATGAATGCCTCCTCCTGGTCGAGGACGATGCCGCCCTGCGCGAGGCCACGTGCCAGATGCTCGAGGGCCACGGCTACCGCGTGTTGGCCGCCGCCGATGGCCTCCAAGCCCTCGCCCTCTGGAAAGACCACGGCCGGCAGGTGGCGCTGGTGCTGACGGACCTGGTCATGCCGGGCGGCGTCAGCGGCCAGGACCTGGTCCAGCGGCTGCGCGCTGACCGCCCCGATCTGAAGGTGGTGTACACCAGCGGCTACAGCGAGGCCTGGCGCGGCCAGGAAATCCGCCTGCAACCCGGCGAGCGCTTTGTCTCCAAGCCCTGCCCGATCGCCCAGCTCCTGCAAACCCTCCGTGCCTGCCTGGACGGTTGAGGGCCCCCGGTGGGCTGGTCGCCGCCGCCCCGTGACGCCAACGCGCGGCGCGCCGCCGGCGGCGCAGGCACTCGGGGCTTGGCGGGGTCGCCGCGGGACTTTAGGTTCGCGGCATGACCAAGCCCTTGCTCCGCGTGTGGATGATGTGCCTGTGTCTGGCATGGTTGCCCGCAGGATCGCTGGCGGCACCGCCGCGCGCCCTGTCCCCCGGCGAAGTCCCGGCGGACCACCGCCTGCAACCGCTCAAGGACCTGGACGGTTACTTCCCGTTCCACCCCCCGGCCACGCGCGAGGCCTGGGCGCGTCGCGCCGAACAGGTGCGCCGGCGCATCCTGGTCTCCCAAGGCCTGTGGCCGTTGCCCACGCGCACTCCGCTCAACGCGGTGATCCACGGCCGCCTCGAGCGCGACGAGTACACGGTCGAGAAGGTCTATTTCGAGAGCGCGCCCGGGTTTTTCGTGACCGGCAATCTGTACCGGCCGAAGCGGGTGACCGGCAAGGTGCCGGGGGTGCTGTTCGCCCACGGGCATTGGCAGGATGCGCGGTTGGCGTTGTCCGGGGAGGACAAGGTGCGGCGCGAGATTGCCACGGGCCAGGAGCGTTTTGAGCAGGGCGGGCGCAGTCGGTTTCAGTCCCTGTGCGTGCAACTGGCCCGCATGGGCTGCGTGGTCTGGCAGTGGGACATGCTGGGCAACTCGGATGCCCAGCAACTGTCCGCCGCGCTGGTCCACGGCTTCGCGAAGCAGCGCCCCGAGATGGCCACGCCGGAGAACTGGGGACTGTTCAGCCCGCAGGCCGAGCTGCATCTCCAGAGTGCAATGGGGCTCCAGACCTGGAACTCGATCCGCTCGCTGGATTTCCTGCTCAGCCTGCCGGAGGTGGACCCCGAACGGGTGGCCATGACCGGCGCCAGCGGCGGCGGCACGCAGACGATGATCCTGGCGGCGATTGACGACCGCCTGAAGCTCTCGTTTCCCGCCGTCATGGTCAGCACGGCCATGCAGGGGGGCTGCACGTGCGAAAACGCCTGCCTGTTGCGCGTGGACACCGGCAACGTCGAGTTCGCCGCCCTCTTCGCTCCCGGGCCGCAGGGCCTGACCACCGCGGACGACTGGACCCGGGAGATGGCCACCAAGGGCTTCCCCGAGCTGAAGCGGCTTTACACGCTGCTGGGGGCACCGGACCACGTGATGCTCCACCGCGGCGAGTGCTTTCCGCACAATTACAACGCGGTGTCGCGCTCGGCCTTTTACGGCTGGCTCAACCGGCATTTCCGCCTGGGCTTCAAGGAACCGATCATCGAGCGCGACTACGAGCCGCTGGGCCACGAGGCGCTCTCGGTCTGGGACACCCAGCACCCGCCCCCGCCGGGCGGGCCGGACTTCGAGCGGCACCTGCTCCGCCTGTGGCACGAGGACGCCCGGGAACAACTGCGCGCCGCCGCGGCCTCGGCCACCGGACGACGCCAGATGCTGGTCCCGGCGATTGAAATCCTCGTCGGCCGCACCCTGGCCGGAGCGGGCGAGGTGCAGTTCCAACCCACCCGCACCAACGCCAACGCCGCGGCGGGATGGACGGCTGTCTCCGGCCTGCTGGTCAACGCGACACACGGCGAGCAGCCGGTGGTCACCCTGCTGCAACCGGCCCGCGCGGCTGACCGGGCGGTGCTCTGGCTCACCCGACAGGGGAAGGCCGGGTTGTTCGACGCCGCAGGAGACCCCTTGCCGCCGGTGAAGCAGTTGCTGGAGGCGGGCTGGACCGTGTGCGGCGTGGACCTGTTTTTGCAGGGTGAGTTTCTGACCAACGGCGTGCCGGTGACCGAGACCCGGCGGGTCAAAAACCCGCGCGAGGCTGCGGCCTACACCTTCGGCTACAACCACACGCTCTTCGCCCAGCGAGTGCACGACGTGCTCAGCCTCACCGCCTGGCGGCGGCGGGCGGCGGCGGGCGGGCGTTTGAGCGCGGTGGCCCTGGACGCGGAGACCGGCCCCATTCTGGCCGCGGCCCGCGCCGTGGCCGACGGGGCGATCCGCGAAGCGGTGATTGACACCGGCGGCTTCCGGTTTGCGGAAGTCCGGGCCATCCACAGCCCAGCCTTCCTGCCCGGCGGCGCCAAGTACCTGGATGTGCCCGGCCTGCTCGTGGCGGCCCCCGGCGGGAACCTCTTGCTGGCCGACCGGACCGACCGGCCGGAAGATTGGGCACTCCTGGAGCAGGCCTTTGCGGAGACACCCGGCGCCTCGTTGGAACGGCTGGACGCGACGCCGGCCGAACGCCCGGCCCGGGCCGTGGCCTGGCTGCTGGCCCGCTCGACGGTACGGTAAAACTCCCCCTGGCCCGCCGGCCGGCCGCCGCGTATTTTATGGCACGATGTTGCCCGGAGTTTCCATCCTCTTCGGCCTCCTGGCCCTGAGCACCGCATGCAACCCGCGCGCCGGTGACGCGGCCGCTTCCATGAATGCGGAACCTGACTTCGCCGCCCGCCGCCAGCAGATGGTGCGCACCCAGCTGGCCCCCCCGGCCCGCGACATCACCGACCCCCGGGTGCTGGCGGCGATGAGCAAGGTGCCCCGACATGAACTGGTACCCGCGGCGGTGCGCGCCGAGGCCTACGAGGATTGCCCCCTGCCCATCGGCCACGGCCAAACCATCTCCCAGCCGTACATCGTGGCCTTCATGACCGAACAGTTGCGTCCCCGGCCCACCGACAAGGTGCTCGAGATCGGCACCGGCTCCGGCTACCAGGCCGCGGTCCTGGCCGAGCTGGTGGCCGAGGTGTACACCATCGAAATCGTGGAACCGCTGGGCCAGCGGGCCAAGGGCGACCTGGCCCGCCTGGGCTACACCAACGTCTTTGTGCGCATCGGCGATGGTTACCAGGGCTGGCCGGAAGCGGCCCCGTTCGACGCCATCATCGTGACCTGCGCACCCGATCACGTGCCCCAGCCTTTGGTGGACCAGTTGAAGGAAGGCGGTCGGATGATCATTCCGGTGGGGCCGCTGGGTGACCAGCAACTGTACCTGCTGGAAAAACGGTCAGGCCAGGTAACCCGCCGGGCGGTGTTGCCGGTGCGGTTTGTGCCCATGACCGGCCGCGCCCGGCCGTGAGGCAGCCCCTCGGCCACAGTCAAGGCAGCGTTCCCAACCTGTGGCGGCACTGACTTGCCGAAGGCGAACGCCCACGCCGGCCGGTTACCAGCCTGCGCCACGTGGCTTGATGCGGGGACGGGCGAAAAGTTATTCACCTCCGGGGCCGATTTACTGCCAGCGTTTGAAGGTGCGACGGCACAGCCCGCGCTGGCTGAGCGGGTTGGAGGGGTTGTTCACAAGGTATTCACAGCTTGTTGATTGTGAACATGTTGTGTTGAAAAATTGTTGACCGCGCCGGCGTCTGGCGTAAAGTTACCCCAGTTCATTGAAAGAACAGTGTCCGCTGGCGGAGAGCACCTTGAAGCTGGCGGGCCGAGGATAATCCCGGGCGACCGGGGAAAGGTCGGGGCAGGCTGGAGGCCCCGACCCCTGTGAAGCGGAACCGCAAGGACCGCGGAACTGGCATGATTCACCAGCTCCTCGGACGGCGTTCGCGCGCCGTCAGTGACGCGAGCAGGGAGCTGAGCGGTTAGGGGCGCTGAGAAGCCGCCCCGAGCCGGGTCAAGTACCGCCGGCTGGCTTCGGGCCGGCGGGAATCGCAGTCACCCAGAGGGTGCGCGGCTGCTACTGTGAACCAGCACGGACCGGGCGACTCTGGCGGCCCTGCAATATGGGTCCCCGCCAAACGAAAGGCGCCGAAAGGCGAGACAAAGTGAGCGCCCGCGCCGGGAGGCACATCGGGCACGGCAAAGCCCGGGGCCCCTCCAAAACGCCGGCGATGTTGAAAAGAACACCGCTGGCCTGTGAACGGAAGGCAGCCTGAGAGGTAAGAGGTCAGACCCGTGGCTCCGGGCCAACGCACCGCCACAAGCGGTGGCCGACCCGGAGCAAACGGGGGAGACGCGAAAACGGGCTCACAGACGTGTCTCCCCTGGGTCCGCAGGCCGGTGGCGCAACCACCAGTCGGGCGGGCTTAGAGGCCTCACTCGAAAGTTCCCGCGACCGCAAGGCGCGGGACGGCCCTGCTATGAGGCCGAAACTCCGCCTGCCACGGAGAATGGCGTCGGGGAGCCGGCAGCCCCCAGTGGCGCCCAATGCCGGCACTTGGGGAAGAGAGCGTGGCGAGCTCCCACACCCACTTTGCCCCCGCCGGGCCGCAAGGTCTGGCGGGGGCACTGTTTTTACCCTTCCCCTGCACCGGCCCTCCAGCCCGGTGGTTGCGCCCACGCCCCACAAAAAAAACCGCCGGTGGATGAAACCGGCGGGAATTGCGGCCCCCAAGGGGTTTAACGGCCACCGCGTCCCATCCACCTCAAGGCAGAACTTTCACCCGTAGATAGCGGAAGGCCACCGCCCCGTGGTCGCCCTGGAGCAGGAACGGTCCGGGGTCGTTCACGTTGTTGTCGAGCTGCCCGCCCGTGGGCCGGTCGAGGGTGACGTTGTCCATGATTTTTTCGCCGTTGAGGATCACCGTGGCCCGGTTGCCGATGAGGGTGGCCTCGACCGTCTGCCACTCCCCGGCCTTCTTGGTGGCCATTTTGGCGGGGGCGACCAGGCTGTAGAAGGAGCCGTTGCTGGTGTTCGAGGGCTGGGTGGCGTCGCCGTCGTCGAGGATTTGGATTTCGTACCGGCCGCGCAGGTAGAAGCCGCTGTTCGCGCCCTTGGGGACCATGTACTCGTAGCGGACGGTAAAGTTCTTGAACTTCTCGTCGCTGACCAGGTCCGTGCCGTGGCCGTCACGGGGCAGGGTGTTGACCAACACGCCGTTTTGGGCGCTCCAGCTTTGCACGCCGGAGGGGTTGCGCAGGCGCCAGCCGGTCAGGTCCACGCCGTTGAACAGGGGCTTGAAACCCTCGGCGGCTTCGGCAGCGCTGACCCTGTAGGTGAGGTCGCGTGGCCTGCCCTCGCCCGGTTTGAGGCCCAGCGCCCACTCGATGCCGCCGAGCAGGTGCTGCTGGTAGGCCCGGGCCACCTCCGGCGGGTTGGCGCGCTGGCCACGGCCGTCCTTCCATTCGGCATCCCAGACGTCCTCGCGATGGCCCAGGGCCGTGTAAAACACCCGTCCCTTGCCGTATTCCTTGCACCAGGAGATGGGGAAGTCGCCCGGGTAACCGCGGTTGGGGTGCTTGTCCAGCCAGAGCAGGCCGCGGACGTTCTCGCGCTTGAAGTTCTTGAACAGGTAAATCTCGTCAAAGACCGTGTAGGCCTGGCCGAAATGGGCGTTGGCCGGGTGGTGCGGGTCTTCGTTGAGGCAACTGACCTTGACCTGTTCGTGGTGGGTCAGGAATTCGCCCCCCAGCATCTCGATGAACGGCGGGTAGCCGTGGTAGGTGTCGCTGCAGGAATGCATGCCGATGAACGCCTTGCCGGACCTGATCCAGTTCAGGAAAAACTCCTTGTCGGGGATGGCCAGCTCGCCGGTGGTGTTGGCGAAGATCACCCCGTCATACTTCAGCAGGTTCTCGGGCGACATCTTCTCGCGGACCTCGGCGTCGTCCTTGCCATCCGGCCCGCCGCGGACGTAGTCCACGGTGAAGACCTGGGAGGCCTCGCCCAATTGGGCCAGGACCTTTTCCGCCACCGGGATCGAGCTGTGCCGGAAGCCCTTGGTGGCCGTGACCACCAGCAGTTTTTTGGGGGCGGCCGCCCAGGCCGGCAGGGCCAGAACCGCCCCGAGGAAGAGCGGCAGCGCCACGCGCCGCAGGGAAGTCGAACAGGAGGATTTCATGGTTTGTCGTTGATATGTCTCGGCGAATTGCGTCCCCAGCCGACGCCGGCCCGGGGAACGGCATTCATTCAAGGCCCAAAACCCCGGCCCGGCAAGCGGGCATTGGGCCCCCACCACCGGTCAAACGAACCTGCCACACGGCCCTACGCGCAATCTCCCCAGCCCGGCCTTCGGCGTGGCTGCTGCAACCGGTAGCCACTTTTCCCGATTACCCGCTGGCCTCTGCTCCTCTGAGCTGCCAAGCCGGCCCGCGCTGGCCAAATCCGCGTGCACGGACCGGCGTTCCTGCTAGGCTGCGGGCGTGGTGACATCCCTGTGCCGTTTCGAACTGCCCGCCCCCGAGCTTCCGCCGGGGCAGGCGCCCGACCTGTCTCCCGCCGCGGCGCCCCGCGTAGGGCTGGTCCTGCCCGAGGCCCGACGTGTCCTGGACCTGACCCTGGCCGGCGCCGTCACCCTGACGGCGCTGCTGGAGCGCCCCGACCTCCCAGCCTGGTTGGCGGCCCGGGCCGCCCGCGCAGATTTGCCCGCCCATGCGCTGGACGCCGTCCGCCTGCTGGCGCCGGTGGAGCGTCAGGAAGTCTGGGCCGCCGGTGTGACCTACCTCCGCAGCAAGACCGCCCGCATGGAGGAATCGGCCTTCAGCGCCAGCGCCTACGATCGCGTGTACGACGCGCCGCGGCCGGAGCTGTTCTTCAAGGCCCTGGCCGAAAAGGTGGTCGCCCCCGGCGAGCCGATCGGCCTGCGCCGCGACTCCCGGTGGACGGTCCCCGAGCCGGAGCTGGCCCTGGTGCTCACCGCCTCCGGCCGCGTGGCCGGCTGCACCCTCGGCAACGACGTCAGCGCCCGCGACATCGAGGGCGAAAACCTCCTCTATCTACCCCAGGCCAAAATCTACGACCGCTCCTGCGCGCTGGGGCCCTGGATCACGGTGGGGCCGGACGAGGCCACGGTGCGCGGCTGGGAAATCACCCTGTGCATCCGCCGCGGGGGGAGCGAGGTGTTCGCCGGCCGCACCGAAGTGGGGCGCCTCAAACGCGGCTTCACCGAGCTGGCCGAATGGCTGTTCCGCGCCCAGCATTTTCCCCACGGGGCGGTGTTGCTGACCGGCACGGGCATCGTGCCGCCGGACGACTTCGCCCTGCGGGCCGGTGACGAGGTCGAGATCACCGCCCCCGGCCTGGGGCGCTTGTTCAATCCTGTGGTGGCGGTCTGAATTTTGGAGTCTCGGGCACTGTGCGGATTGGGATTGAGCCGTCAGTCCGGGTCGTGGTTAGCATCCCCGCCACTTTTGGTCATGAAAGTCACCCTCAACTGGCTCAAACACTACGTGGACTTCGACTGGTCGGCTGACGAACTGGCCGAGCGCCTGACCATGCTCGGCGTCGAGGTCGAGGGCGTCCAAAAGCTCGCCGGCGAATACGAGGGCATCGTCGTCGCCCAGGTGCTCTCCCGTGAAAAACACCCCAACGCCGACAAGCTCTCCGTTTGCCGCGTCCACGACGGCCGGGGCGAGCGCCAGATCGTCTGCGGCGCCACCAACTTCCAGCCCGGCGACAGGGTGCCGCTCATCCTCCCCGGCGCCAGCCTGCCCGCTGCCCCCGGCGGCCAGCCGGTCACGATCAAGGTGGGCAAAATCCGCGGCATCGAAAGCCACGGCATGTTGTGCTCGCCCGCGGAACTGGGCCTGGCCGAGGATGCCAGCGGCCTGATGATCCTGCCGGCGGACGCCCCGGTTGGCCGGCCCTTCGCCGAGTTTCTCGGCCGCGCCGGCAGCGACGCCGTGCTCGACCTGGAAGTCACCCCCAACCGCCCCGACCTCAACAGCGTCATCGGCATCGCCCGCGAAATTGCCGCCGTCACCGGCCAGCCGCTGCGCCGGCCGGAGGTCACCCTGTGCGAAAGCGAGCCCGCCGCGGTCGAGCTGGTCGCGGTGCAGATCGAGGCCCCCGACCTGTGCCCGCGCTACACCGCCCGGGTCATCCGGGGTGTCCGGATCGGCCCCAGCCCCCCCTGGCTGCGCGCGCTGCTCGAAAAGGTCGGCCTGCGCCCCATCAACAACGTGGTGGACGTGACCAACTACGTCATGTGGGAAAGCGGCCAGCCGCTGCACGCCTTCGATTACCGGCTGCTGGCCCGCGGGGCCGACGGCCGGCCCACCATCCGCGTGCGCCGCGCCGCCGAGGGCGAACGCTTCACCACCCTCGACGGCCAGACCCACACCCTCAACCACGAGCACCTGCTCATCGCCGACCCCGAAAAAGGTATCGCCCTGGCCGGCATCATGGGCGGCCAGAACACCGAAATCCACGACCGCACCGAGGACGTGTTGCTGGAAAGCGCCGCCTTCGCCCCCGCCAACATCCGTCGCACCAGCAAGGCCCTGGGCCTGCGCACCGACGCCAGCTACCGCTTCGAGCGCGGGGCGGACCTCGAGGCCGTCGAGTGGGCCAGCCGCCGCGCCGCCCAACTCCTGCTCGCAACCGCGGGCGGTCAACTCGCCACGGGCGTGGTGGATGCCTACCCCGAACCCCTGCCGCCCCGCCAGATCACCCTGCGGCCCGCCCGGGTCAACGAACTGCTGGGCCTCGCCCTGCAGCCCGGCGAAATCGAGTACTACCTGGGCCAGCTCGGCCTGCGGCGTCTGGACCGCAAACCCCGGCCGGTGGACGCTCCCGCACCCCCCGAGCCCTCCCCCTGGCAAATCCCCAGTTGGCGACCCGACCTCAAGCGCGAGGCCGACCTCATCGAGGAGGTCTGCCGCCTGCACGGCGTCGAGAAGATTCCCGCCACCCCCCCCCGCGGCGCCCACGGCTGGCACCCGTGCGACGACGTCCATGACCTGCTCGCCAAGGCGCGCCGCCTCCTCACCGGCCTGGGCCTGGATGAGGCGCAAGGCCAAACCCTCATCCGGGCGGCCGATGCCGAGTGGCTGGCCGGGCCGGCCGGCTTCGTGCGCCTGGCCAACCCGCTCAGCAGCGACATGGACGCACTGCGCCCCAGCCTCTTGCCCGGCCTCCTGGATTCGCTCCGGCACAACGCCGGCCGCCGCCAGGGCGACCTGGCCCTGTTCGAGATCGGCCGCGTCTTTGCCCCGGAGGGCGACACCGTCCGGGAAACCCGCCGCCTGGCCGTGGCCCTCACCGGCCGGCGCCAGCCCGTGTTCTGGGCCGGCGCCGAACGCGACGCCCTGTACGAACTGGCCGACCTCAAAGGCGTGCTGGAAACCTTCCTCGAACACTTCGGCCGGCGCGGGGTGGTCTGCTCGCCGCTGCCGGCCGGCGGGCCGTTCTTCCTCGAATCGGCGGCGCTGACCCTGGGCGGGCGCGTGCCGCTGGGCGTGTTGGGCCAACTGGCCCCCCGGCTGGCCCGCGCCCATGACCTGGCCACGCCGGTCTTCCTGGCCGAGCTGGACCTGGACGAATTGCTGGCCCGCCGCCAGCCGGTCAAGACCTTCAAGCCGCTGCCGCAATTCCCCGCCATCCGGCGCGACGTGGCCCTGCTCGTGCCCGAGAGCGTCACCCACGACGCTGTACTGGCCGCGTTGAAGGCCGCGCGGGTGCCCCACCTCGAGCAGGTCGAGCTGTTCGACGTGTTTCGCGGGCCGAGCGTCCCCCCCGGCCAGAAGAGCCTGGCCTACGCCCTCACCTACCGCGCTGCCGACCGCACCCTCACGGATGAAGAGGTCAACCGTGCCCATGCCGGCCTGGTCGAACACCTCAAGCGCACCCTGCCGGCCACCGTCCGCGAAGGTTGAAAGCGCCGCGCGCCGGCCCGCTCGCGTCGGCCGGCCGGGCGGATTTGCGACGTGAGTTTTGCCCCGGCCTGCCCTACACCGCCGCCGTGCACCTGGCGCATCTGAGGCTCCGCGACTTCCGCAATTACGTGCGGCTGGACGCCGACTTCGGCCCGGGCTTTCACCTGCTCCTGGGCGACAACGCCCAGGGCAAGACCAACCTCCTGGAGGCCATCTACCTGCTGGCCACGCTGCGGTCTTTCCGCGGCGTGGGCAGCGCCCAGTTGGTCCGCCACGGCGCCCCCGGCTACTTCGTCGGCGCCCGCGTGCTGGCCGCCGGCACCAGCGACATCCGCCTGTACTGGTCACCCACCGCCCGGAGCCTCACCCTCAACCAGCGCCCGGTCCGGCGCCTGGCCGACTACCTGGGCACGCTGCGCGTGGTGGTCTTCTGCACCGAGGACCTCCAGCTCATCAAGGGCCCCGCCGGCCGCCGCCGCCGTTTCCTGGACCTGTTGCTCACCCAGACCCACCCCGGCTACCTCACCGTGTTGCAGCGGTACATGCAGGCACTGCGCGCGCGCAACGCCCTGCTCAAGAGCCGGCCGGTGGACGCCGCGGCCCTGGCCGGGTTCACCCGCGAACTGGTGGCCGCCGGGGAGGAAATCCAGCGCCGCCGCAGCGAACTGGTTCCCCGCCTCTCCGCCCTCACCCGCCTGGCCTGCCGCCGCATCGCCCGCGAGGCCGAAGAGCTCCGGCTGGACTACGCTCCGGGCGTCCAGGGCCGCCTGGCGGCGGAACTCGAGCGGCAGGCGGACCGCGAGCGGGCCCTGCGCACCACGGTGATCGGGCCGCACCGGGATGAACTGCGGATTTTGCTGGAGGAACGGCCCGCCGCGCAGTTCGCCAGCGAGGGCCAGAAGCGCACCCTGGCCCTTGCCCTGAAGATGGCCCAGGCCGAGTACCTCACCGGCCTGCACGGCACCCCGCCGGTCCTGCTGCTGGATGATGTGATGGGCGAACTGGACGCCTCCCGCCGCGCCGGTTTGCTGCCGTTGCTGGAGCGGGCCCACCACGCCAGCGGCCAGGTGTTCATGACCTGCACCGAGGAGCAATGGCCCCGCGAACTGGGCCGGCGGCTCCAACGCTGGCAGGTCCGGGCCGGTGAGCTGCGGGCGTTGACACCCGCTTGAACGCGGGGCCGCGTGCCCCGCTCGAAAGCGGTCAGGGACGGCCCATCCGGGAAATCCCCGACAAAAAAAACGATTTCTGGCGTTGACAATCGCCGGGCCGCGACGGAGCTTCCCCGGCAAGGAAGTTTCTAGGAAGGAAGGACTATGACGTCGAATCATCGCTTGGCGCCCTCGAGCGGCCGGCGGACCGAGGGGCCACCTTCATCGGGCACGGTCGAGGAAAAGCTTCTTCGGAGTGAGCGTTTCCAGATCGAACGCAAAACGTTCACCTTGTCCCTGCGGGAAAACCCCCGAGGCCGCTTCCTGCGCATCACCGAAGATGTCTCCGGACGTCACGATACCGTCATCGTGCCCGCCCCGGGCCTGGATGAGTTTGTGCGGGTGCTGACGGACATGGCCCGGACCAACGCCGAGACCCCTTACGAAGGGCCGCCGGTGCCGCCCCCGGAGTCTCCGCCGTCCACCGCCTCGGGCGAGGCGGCCTGAGCGGCTTGGCGTGCGCGGGGGCGACTGACGCGTCCCGCCCGGAGCCGCGGCGCATCCCCCCACAAGCTTTCCAGGGAGTAGAGGGCACGGGTGTCGGGGTGCATCACGTGCACAATCACGTCCAGGTAGTCCAGCACCACCCAATGGCTGGCCCAGTTGCCGTCCCGAGCGCGGGGGCGCAGGTGATGCTCCTTCTCCAACTTTTCGACAATCTCCTCCCCGATGGCCCGCAGGTGCGGTTCGCTCTTCCCCGAGGCCAGCACAAAAAAATCGGTGATGCTGGAAAGCCCGCGCACGTCCAGCACCACCAGGTCTTCGGCCTTTTTGCCCTCGGCGAGGGCGCGGCAGCGCAGCGCCAGTCGTTTGGCATCCATCCGCGGCAACGTTCGGCAAAATCGGCTCAGAGATAAAGTCCGGAATGCCGGATGGCCTCCGCCACGGCCGGGGGCACCCAGGGCTCCAATGGCAGGCCGGCCCGGACCCGCTCCCGCACCATCGAGGCGGAAATCCCCGTGGGCACCCCCGTCAGATGGCGCAGGCGGAACGGCGCCGGCAGGCTGGCCGGCGCGGCGCCCGGGCGGTTGACCACCAGAAATTCCACCAGGCCAGCCAGGGCCTCGGCCTCCCGCCAGAGGGGCAGCAGCGGCACATGGTCGCCGCCCAGCAACCAGAACCACGTCGCCCCCGGTGCCTCCGCCACGCAGGCGCGCACCGTCTCGATGGTGTAGGAGACGCCGCCCCGTTCCACCTCACGGGTGTCCACGCGGCACTGCGTCCAGCCGGCCAGGGCCAGGCGCAACCAGCGCACCCGCTCGGCGGCCGGCGCCAGGGGTTGATCGGGTTTGAAGGGGGATTGGGCGGCCGGGATGAAAATCAACCGGTCCAGGCGCGCCTCCTCGAGGGCGGCGCGGGCCATGATCAGGTGCCCACAATGGACAGGATTGAAGGAGCCGCCGAACAAACCAATCCGCTTCACCCGGCCAGCATAGGGCAGAACCCGCCGCTGAACCATCCGGGAATGGCCGGCCGGTGGCGGAGGGCAGGGCAGGTCAGCCGGCAGCGGCAGGTCTGGCCCGCTCTTCGCCCCCGGCTCCGCCGGCGGCGGGCGGGCGGCGGGCGGGCGGCTCAATCCAACAGGCCGTGGTGGTAGTCCCGGTCGCTGTTGAGTGAGTACCGCGGTGAGGTCTTCAGCGAGATCATGGCGCCGATCGAGTAATCCTCGGTCCCCCAGCGGGGGTTGCGCAGCCGGAAGACCAGGGCGCCGGTCCAGCTCCGGAAGTCGCGCTGGAGCACGTAAAACTGCTCGTCCAGGTTGCCGTCGCGGGCCTCGAAGTAGTGGACGGCGCGCAGCGACCAGTTCTCGTTGAGTTTGAACCGGAGGCTGTGGATGAAGAGGTTGTTGGCCGAGTCAGGTCCTTCGCCCGGCCAGCCGGCGAAGTAGCGGTGGGCCAATTGCCAGCTCCAGCGGTCGTTGGGCTCGATGCTCAGGGTGTGGTAGGCCAGCCGGAGGGTGGACTCGTTGAAGTCGTGGCGAATCTGCGAACTGAACAACAGCCAGGAACGCGGGCGGAACTCCAACTCCGAGTAAAGGTCGCCGTAGGTGCGTTGATCGGGCCGCGGGTCCAGTCGCCAGTCCAGCAGCAGGTTCCAGTGCAGCAGGTTTTCCAGGACCCCGTCCCGCCGGGTTTGGAGCCGCTGGCGCAGGCCGAAGCGGATGGCGTTTTGAGCGTTGATCGAGTCAATCGCCACATAGTCCGGGAAGTCCACCGGCAGGAGCCGGAAGCTGTTGAGCTCGTCATCAAACTGCGGCAGGCGCGGCGGCTCGACCGAGGGGTCCGGCACAAACACGTAGTTGACCGAGGGCTCGACGATGTGCCGCAAACCCTGCACGTCCAGCAGCCGGCTCTCGGCCCCGCGCCAGAGTCGGGAGGCCTTGGCGGAAAGCTCGGCCCCGGTGTTGAAGACCCAACGGTCCGTGGCCTCCAGTGCCGTGTCCCGGCCCTCCTGCTCGCCGTACCAGGTGAAGCGCCCGCCCACCCGCGGGGTCACGTTCAGCCAGCCCCCCAACGTCCGGGGGAGGAGCAACTGGTGGAAGGTGTCCGCCCGCATCGCCGCGTAATGCGGCCGGGCGTCGTAGGCGAAACGCCGGCGCAGCCAGGCCGCCGAACTGTCGCTCTCGTAGTAAACCGGCGAGACCCCCAACTGCTGGCGCGTGCCGGTGAAGCGGATGTCCGGCAGCCGCTCGACCGTCTCGTAAAAGTCGTACAGCTGTCCCTGGGCGAGCACGTCCAGGGTGAAGTTGTCCCAGCGCTGGTTGAGGTTGGCGAAGCTCTGGGGCTGCAGGTTCTCCCGGTGCTGGCGCTCGAAGAAGTCGCGCGTCACGAACTCGTCGCTCTGGGCGTGGAGCCGGCCGCGGAAGGTCAGGTTGGTCCCCAGCCGGGCGCGGTGGCTGTAGCGTACCCGCCAGCGGTGGGGATCGAGGTCCTGGCCGGGCGAGTTGGTGCCGGCCTCGAAGTCGTAGGTGAAGTAGGTGGTCAGGTCATTGGTGCCCAGCGTCCCCAGGGCGCTTTGCAGGTCCAGTCCCGTGCCCACCCCGCGGCGCTGGCGCAGGTCCAGGCGCACGGAGGTCTGGAGGTTGGTCAGGGGCGACCAGTGGTAGGCGCTGAGCAGGTAGGGCCCGTACACACTGCGGTAGCCGGGCTTGACCTCCCAGCCCGCGGGCGGGCGGTCGAAGGAGTACCGGTAGCGCGGCAGGTAAAACACCGGCACCCGCCCCAGCAGCAGGGTCGCCCCGCGCGCCTCGACGTACCGGCCAGGGACCACGGTCAACTGCCGCGCCCGTACCCGGTAGCCGGGCGTCTGGAAATCGTCAGGCGTGACGAAGGCCTCGGTGGCGGTGTGGACCTGATTGGTCAGATCGGTGCTCAGGCTGGCCCCGCCGAACCACAGTGGCTTCAGCCCCGCCCGAAACGGACCGGACCGGACCGTGCGGGTTTGGAAGTTGTAGCTCAGGGCGTCGGCGGTCCACAGTTCCCCGCCGCGGTACAGGCGCACCTCGCCTTCGGCGCGCACCTCGCCGGTGTCCCGTTCCAACCAGATGCGGTGGGCGGTCAGCCGGACATCGCCCGAGGTCAATTCCACCCCCTCCGGGCTGGTGGCCATGCCGGTGGCCTCGTCGTACTCGAATTCCCCCTCCGGACCCAGGGAGCGCAGCTCGAGGGTGCCGGTCTCGCCGGCCCGAGCCACCGCCCCGCAGGCGAACAGCAGAAG
The DNA here is from genome assembly GCA_037439785.1 of Verrucomicrobiales bacterium. Lineage (GTDB taxonomy): Bacteria > Verrucomicrobiota > Verrucomicrobiia > Limisphaerales > J093 > DSVZ01. The sequence continues at coordinate 41,150 of JBBIVJ010000023.1, forward strand.
GGCGAGCAGGAACCGGCGCGTGCGCGTCATGCGCCGGCACGCTAGCCCGGGCCGGCGGCGGGGCCAAGCCGATTTGCCGGTCGCCCCCCTCTCCCCCGCGCGGGAGCTTCACCGCACCAGGTGGCGCACGAACCGCTCGAGCCGGTCCAGCCCTTTTTCGAGGTTGGCCATGCTGGTCGCGTAGCTGAGGCGGATGTACTCATCCGCCCCGAAGGCGATGCCGGGCACGGCGGCCACCTTTTCCTCGTCCAGCAGCCGGGAACAGAACTCGACGCTCCGCAGTCCCGTGCCGGCGATGTGGGGGAAGAGGTAGAAGGCCCCCTTGGCGTTGACGCAGTGGAGACCGGGCATGGCCTGGAGCCGCTGGTGGGCATAGGTGCGCCGCTTGGCAAACTCCGCCCGCCAGACCTGGAGATGGTCCTGCGGGCCGGTCAGGGCCGCCACCGCGCCCTTTTGGGCAAAGGAGGTCGGGTTGCTGGTGCTGTGGCTTTGGATGGCGTCAATGGCCCGCGCCACCGGTTCGGGCGCGGCCAGGAAGCCCAGCCGCCAGCCGGTCATGCTCCAGGCCTTGGCGAAGCCATGCACCACGATGGTGTGGGTGTAATGCTCGGGGCTGAAGCCGGCCATGCTCCGGTGCACGGCGCCGTCGTACACCAGGTGCTCGTAAATCTCGTCGCTCATGACCAGCACGTCCCGCTCGAGGCAGACCTCGCCCAGCGCCCGCAGTTCCTCCGGCGAGTACACCGTGCCGGTGGGGTTGCTGGGGGAGTTGAGGATCAGCAGCCGCGTGCGGTCGGTCAGGGCCGCCCGGAGTTGCTCGGGCGTGAGTTTGAACTCGGTGGCATCGGTGGTGGGCAGAATGACCGGCCGGGCGCCCGCCAGTTTCACCATCTCCGGGTAGCTCAGCCAGTAGGGGGCGGGGATGATCACCTCGTCGCCGGGGCCGCACGTGGCCAGGATGGTGTTGAAGCAGGAATGCTTGCCGCCGCAGGAGACGATGATCTGGGACGGTTTGTAGGTGAGGCCGTTTTCCCGTTGGAACTTGTCGGCGATGGCCTGGCGCAGTTCCGGGATGCCGCTGCTGGGGGTGTACTTGGTGAACCCCTCGTCCAACGCCTTTTTGGCCGCGTCCTTGATGTGCTGTGGGGTGTCAAAGTCCGGCTCGCCGGCCCCGAAGCCCACCACGTCCAGGCCCTCGGCCTTCATCTGCTTGGCGCGAGCGTCAATGGCGAGGGTCAGGGAGGGCGACAGGGCGGCGGCCTGAGGGGAGATGCGATAATTCATGGTGTGTTGGCAAAAGGCAGGTTAAAGCCGACCTGCTCACCGGCAAGGGAGAAGTCGCTGGGCGCACTCACGGGAGAGCGGTCCACGGTCACCGTGGGGCGGCTGCCGGCGCGGGGGGCAGCCGGGGGCCGCCCCCGCCCTAGGGGGATTCTGGCCGGCGATTCGTGGGCGGGGCCTGCTGTCGGGCCTGCCTCTTCACAGCGTCCCGCCGCTCGGCCAGCAGCCAGGCCACCAGCATCGGCGCCGAGCAAATCAGCAGGCCGATGGGCACGACAAAAATGCTCCAGAATTGGTCACTCGTCACAGGGCGGGAAGTGTGGAAGGCCACGGCCGCTTGTAAAGCCCCGCCTGCGCGCCGCCGCCAGCCCCCTGCACCGTTCTCGGACAGTCCCGCACGAAAGGAACCCCCGGCCCTCGGGCTCGGTTGGGCAAGCGGTACCTGGCTCTTTCTCAACCTACCGGACGCAACCTCCGAGGGTACACGCCGTGGGGATGCCCGACTGGCCCGCGTGGCCGGGGGGCATCTTAATTGAGTGCAGGGTTGTAGCGCAGGTTTCCAACCTGCCGTATCGCCGATGACCCAACCGGCGGCTCGGATGGACGTGGAGGGTCTGCGGGTTGGGAAACCCGCGAGACAGCAGACGGGGAAGTCTGCGCTACCGCAAACCCGGCCACGGCAGGAAACTGAGATGCGTCCCTGGCTGGCGTGGGGGGGGGGGAATGCCATTGACGCCAGGTCGAGGACCGGCCTAGCTTGGGCGCGGGTGGTGGCTGTAGCTCAGCCTGGTTAGAGCTCCAGATTGTGGATCTGGCTGTCGCGGGTTCAAATCCCGTCAGCCACCCCACCCGCTGATTTTCCCCCCTTCCCGCCCGGCCCGGCATTTCCCGCTCGCGCTCTGCCGGCGCAGGGCGGGTGTGTGCCGGTCTTCCTTGCCGGGGGGGAAAGGAGCAGGCGGGGCACGCGGCAGGGCAGCGGTCGCGGGGCGGGGGCCGCGGCTCAGCTCACGGGGCGGACGTTGCCTTCGCAGTTCATTTCGAAGGCCAGGGGGCTCAGCGGGTAGGGGCGGGTCTTGAAATCCCCTGCGATGCGGGCGCGGAACGCGGCCTGGCTTTGCGCGGAATTGCGCACCGACCAGCAGATCAAAAAGTCCCGGTTGGGAATGCCGAAGCGGAACGGCAGGCCGAGGTGTTCCTCCGCCACGGCGCGCCAGCGGGGCAGCAGCACGCGTACGGCGTCGTAGCCGTCCCCCGTGGTCATGGCCAGCATCCGTTCCCGAGCCAGGCTGACCTGGATGGGCAGCCCGCGCGAGCGGGCGGTGAGGTTGGCCTCGGCGATGGCGAAGGCCTGGGACGCGGAGACGCTCCAGGCGGCGAGTTCGTCCCGGCGCGCGTACCGGTAGCCGTGGGGGGCGTCAATCACCAGCCCGACCCGCACGCCCGGTCCGAAGGGCCGCTCCGCAAGGGGGAGCTTCGCCAGGAAAGTCTCGGGCATGAGCTGCGGCAGGAGGATGGGCCGGGCCTCTCCCCAGCTCAGCCCGCCCAGCAACGTGTTGGCTTCGCCCAGCAACAGGTTGAAATGCTGCTTCACCAGCCGTCGCAGCGTCGGCAGCCCGCCCCCTGCTTCGCGGTATTTCGCCGCCAGGTTGCTCAACCCGAACTGCGCCTCCCCCAACCGGACCGTCTCCCCGTCCGCGCCCAGACTCGCCGGCTGCTGTGGGTACAGCTCACGCAACAGCTCCAGCACCTGCCGGGCGAAGGCGCGGGCATCCTCGGAGGGCTCGGGAGCGCTCATGCTCGCGGGAACTGTGCGGACGCCCACGCCCCTTGTCCACGCCTCGTTGGATGGCCCGCCGCGGGGGTCGGCCCGCAAAACCAGTTGTCCGCCGGTCGCGAAGCCCTAGCATCCGCCTCTCCGACCCGGCCGGAGTCCTCCGCCGGGCGGTACAGCATCATGAAGACCTACTCCATAGCAGTCATTGGCGGCGACGGCACCGGACCCGAGGTGGTCCGCGAGGCGCGCAAGGTGCTGGATGCGGCAGCCCCGCGTTTCGGCGTCAAACTCGAGTACACCGACTATGACCTGGGCGGGCAGCGCTACCTGCGCACCGGCGAGGTGATGCCCGACAGCGTCCTGGAGGAGATGCGGCGTTTCCCGGCAATCCTGCTGGGGGCCATCGGCCATCCCGAGGTCAAGCCGGGCATCTTGGAGAAAGGCATCCTGCTGCGGCTGCGCTTCGAGCTGGAACAATACATCAACCTGCGGCCAGTCCGGCTCTACGACGCGCGGTTCTGTCCGCTCAAGGACAAGCGGCCGGAGGACATTGACTTCGTGGTGGTGCGCGAGAACAACGAGGGCCTCTACACCGGAGCGGGCGGTTTTGTCTTCAAGGGCACCCCGCACGAAATCGCCGTCCAGGAAAGCATCAACACCCGCCGCGGCGTCGAGCGCTGCCTGCGCTTTGCCTTCGACTACGCCCGCCGACGCCGGGGGGGTCGGCCCTGGCGCGGGCTCAAACCCGCGGAGATCGCCGCCGGCCAGAAAGCCCAGCTCACCCTCTGCGGCAAGACCAACGTGCTCACCTACGCCTTTGACCTGTGGGAGCGGGCCTTCCACGAGATCGGACAGCGGGACTACCCGGACGTCAAACGCGACTACGCCCACGTGGACGCCACCTCCATGTGGTTCGTCAAAAACCCCGAGTGGTTCGACGTGATCGTCACCGACAACATGTTCGGCGACATCATCACCGACCTCGGCGCCATGATCCAGGGCGGCATGGGCATCGCCGCCGGCGGCAACCTCAACCCCCACGGCACCTCGATGTTCGAGCCCATCGGCGGCAGCGCCCCCAAATACACCGGCCGCAACGTCATCAACCCCCTGGCCGCCATCTGCGCCGGCGCCATGATGATGGACTTTCTCGGCGAGACCGCCCTGGCCGCCGCCATCGAAAACGCGGTCATCCGCACCGTGCGCGAAAAACTCCAGAGCCTCGCCGCCGACCAGATGGGCTACGGCACCCGCGAAGTGGGCGACCTGGTGGCCGCTGCCGTGGCATGACGCGCGGCGCCCACCACTTCCGCTCCGCCCGGCCGGCCTGGCGTGCCCTCGGGCTCGGCCTGCTGGGACTCGGCCTGGCCCTGGCCGGAAGCAGGGCCGAACCGACAGCCCCGGCGGAGACCGTCCCGGAGGCGACGCCGCCCCCGGCCATGCCGTACGAGCCGACCCACGCCTACGAGGACCAGGAAAGGCAGGGTTGGCGGGTGCGGGTCCATCGGCGGCTGTTGGCGGAACGCGACCTCTGCGCCCGCACGCTGCAGGAACTGGAGCGGCAACTGGAGCGCATCGCCCGCGTGGTTCCGCCCGGCCCGCTGGCACGCCTGCGCACCATCCCCATCTGGGTCGAACACTCCAGCCGGCAGTTTGCCTGCATGTGCTACCACGAGTCCCGCGAGTGGTTGAGCGCCCACGGTGTCAACCCCGACAAGACCGGGGCGGTCGAGTTGGCCAATCCGGAGACCTTTCTCCGCTGGACCCGCGAGCAGCCCTGGATGGTGTTGCATGAACTGGCCCACGGCTACCACCAGCGGGTGCTGGGGGAGGATTTCCCGGCCCTGCGCCGCTGCTTCGAGCAGGCCCGCGCGCGTGGCCAGTACGAGGCGGTCCGGCATGTCAACGGCCGCACCGTGCGCCACTACGCCCTGACCAACCTCAAGGAATACTTCGCCGAAGGCACCGAGGCGTTCTTCGGCACGAATGATTTTTACCCCTTCGTTCGCGCCGAGCTGCGCCAGCACGACCCCGCCCTGGCGGCCCTGCTGGCGGAAATCTGGGAAGTCCGCGACGCGGACGATTCCGCCCCGGCCGCCTCGCCCACGCCGCAATGACGCGGCGGGCCGCCTCATCCGAGTCCGAAGTCCGAAGAGGCTGCTCGGCCCGAAGCGCCTGAAGGCTTGGCGCCTGTCTGCGTGCGCCGCACAGGCAGGCACGCCAAAAGCTGGCGCAGCCAACAAGGTGAGCTCTCCGCGCGCCAGCGTCCTGGAGTGCGGCAGTCCTCTGCCGCTTGCGGTTCAGCAAAGCCGGGGCTGGCAGCCGAAGTTGCGCCGGCGGCCAGCCAGCCGGTTCCCGCCGGGACCGCGAGGATGCGGTCCCTCCCAACGACGGTCCTTCTCGGTGGGGCTCGGGTGGGTCGGCGTCCCCGCCGACCCTGCCTGCTTCCCCCTGTAGCCGCCCTGACGCGCGACGAACCTGCTCCCCGCCGGCTCACGCCGGCGGCTACACCGCGAGCGCGGCCTCCCGGCAGGAAAGGATTGTGCGCCGCCGGGCGCTGCGCTAGCTTCGGCGGCGAATCCACTCCATGAACATCAGGCCCGCCGCAGGCGGGCGCAGCGAACCAACCTTCCCCCAACACATGAAACGCCGAAGCTTCCTCAAAACCGTGGGCGGCGCCGCCGGGCTGGCCGCCGTGAATTGGACCCAGATGTTTGGTCACGCTGCGGACCGGCCGGTCCTGGACCACCCCAGCGGCCTGCCCCGGAGGGTGTTGGGCCGCACCGGCCGGGCCATTTCCATCGTCGGCTTCCCCGGCCTCGCCCTTTCGCGCCTGTCCCAGGAAGAAAGCAACACCGCGGCGCGGAAGGCCTTTGACCAGGGCTGCAATTATTTTGACGTGGCCCCGGCTTACGGCGACGCCGAGCAAAAAATGGGCCCGGCCCTGGCCGGCTGGCGCGACCAGGTCTTCCTGTCCTGCAAAACCAAGCTGCGCGATGCCAGGGGGGCGCGTGAAGAACTGGAGCGCTCCCTTCAGCGGCTCAAGACCGATCACTTCGACCTGTACCAGCTCCACCACATCCGCTACCCGGCCGAGGTGCAGCAGGCCCTCGGTCCCGGCGGCGCGCTGCAGACGCTGCTCAAGGCACGCGAGGAGGGGAAGGTGCGCTGGCTGGGCTTCTCGGCCCACACCACCAAGGGCGCCCTCGAGTTGATGAAGGGCTTCCGCTTCGACACGGTCATGTTCCCGGTCAACTTCGTCGAGTACTTCCTCCTGGGCTTTGGCAAACCGATCCTCGAACTCGCCAAAGCGCAAGGCGCAGCGGTCATCGCCATCAAACCCACCTCCGCCGGGGCCTGGGCGCCGGGGGCCGAACGCAAGCGCAACTGGTGGTACCCGACCCTGGAAACGGTCGAAGACCTCACCCTGGCCCTGCGCTTCACCCTCTCCCTGGACCCGGTGATCACCGGCATCCCCGTGTCGTTCATGGAGGTCTTTGAAAAGACCCTCGAGGCCGCCCGCGCCTACCGGCGCATCTCCGAAGAGGAACTGGCCCGCCTGCGCGACCGGGCCGCGCAGAGTCTTTCCCTGTTCCAACGCGAGGAGGACGCCGTGGCCACGGCCGGACTCCCGCCCCGCCGGCTCCACCCGGACAGCCCGCACGAGGCCGGCCCCTGGAGCCACGCCTGAGCGCCCGCCCGCTCGGGCCTTAGCCGCCGGTCACCCTTGTGCCGACCCGGAGGGGCCGAGGACCACCGCCTTGTGGCGGCCGCGGCAGGCGTGTTTCCCGCGGCAAGTGGGGATGGGGTCGTCGAGTCCGGGCGCGGCCTGTCTTCAGGGGCGCTGGAAAGCGTTTGACCGGCGTCGGCCGGGGCGCCGCCCGGCCCGGACCCGGCAGCGGGAAGCAGGTGCCCTGCTTCCCGCTTGCCTTTTGGCCTGCTGTTATGATGATTTGGCTGTGACCACCCAACCCGTGAACGCAGCATCCTTGCAGAAGGACCCTTCGCGTATGCAACCCACCCCCCCCCCACGTCCGTTCCCCTGCCCACCCCGCGAGGCAAACCGAGCTTCGGGCCGCCCCTGGCCGCCGCGCTGCTCCTGGCAGCGGTGCCGGCGGTTGCCGACCAACGCCTCCCCTTCCGGAGCAAGGGCGAGATCGTGACCGACGAGGCCCGCTCGAACCTCCAACAGGTGCCCCTGCTGCTGGTGGGGCATGACGTCGGCCAGGGCACCATGCTGGGCCGGTACACTTCCCGGTACGAGGTCCGCGCCTGGCCGGCCCTGACGCCTTCCGGTGGTTGGCACTGGGTGTACGCGGGCACCTTCGTCTGCACCGCCGCCGACGGGGCGACGCTTACGGCCAGCCTCCGTGCCGAAGCACCCATGAACGGAGACGGTTCCTCGGGGGAGTTGACCGCCACCGTGGTCGTCCTCGAAGGCAGCGGACGCCTGGCGGGAGTGCGCGGCGGGTGGATATCGCGCGCCGTCCCCACCCCCACCGGGTTTGCCTACCAGTCCGAAGGGGAACTGGTCCTGCCCGACAAGCGCGGGCGTCGTTGAATCGCCGGTTTGAACCGCCAGTTGATCTGAACCGCTTGCCGCACCGCTCGCGGCCCCGGCGGAGCGGGCAGTTTCGGACATTCCGACTTTGACCCGCCGGCGGGAAACGAGTTTCCTGCCGCCGTGCAAGAGCCCCCTGCTGCCGAGCGCACCTTCCAGGTGGACGCCCTGGAAGTGCGCCTCTACCCGGACCAACCCGCCCTGGCTGCCGCCGCCGCACACGCCGCTGCCGCCGTCCTGCGGGAAGCCCTGACCCGCCGCGGTGAGGCCCGCGCCATCCTCGCCAGTGCCACGTCGCAGATTCAGTTCCTGGCCGCCCTGACCGCCACCCCGGACCTGGACTGGTCCCGCGTGGCGCTCTTCCACATGGACGAGTACCTCGGCCTGCCGGCCGACCACCCGGCCAGCTTCCGCCGTTTCTTACAGGAACACGTCGCCGCCAAAATCCGGCCCAGCGCCCTGCACCTGATCGCCGGCGACGCCCCCCAACCGCTCCAGGAAATCGCCCGCTACACCGCCCTGCTCGAGGCCACGCCCCTGGACCTGTGCTGCCTGGGCATCGGCGAAAACGGCCACCTCGCCTTCAACGATCCGCCCGTGGCCGACTTCGACGACCCGCACCCGATGAAACTGGTCGAGCTCGACGAGGCCTGTCGCCGCCAGCAGGTCGGCGAGGGCTGCTTCCCCAGCCTCGAGGCCGTGCCCCGCTACGCCTACACGCTCACCCTCCCGACGTTGTGTCGGGCGACGCGGCTGGTCTGTGTGGTGCCGGAGCGCCGCAAAGCCGTGGCCGTGCGCGATGCCCTCTACGGGCCGATCCACCCCGCCTGCCCGGCCTCGATCCTGCGCCGCCAACCGCACGCCACATTGTTCCTCGATGCTGCGTCCGCGTCGTTGCTGAAAACCGCGTAGCTCGGTCTCGCCGCCGGCCAGGGGGGGAATGGACTGCCGTGCCGAAGGCTGAAGTCCAAAGTGCGAAGTCCGAAATCCGAAGTGGCCAGTCACGCCCCCAAGCGCCCGCGGGCAGGGGCCGCCCCATGGCGGGCCTGCGTGACGGCGTCCCGCTGCCGTTTCTTCCCGCGACACACCCAGCCATCTTTCCAAAGCGCCAGAAGGCTGGCGCAGTCCCCAAGCTCGCATCCCGGTTTCCCAGCATCCGCCCGTTCCCGCATCCGGCATCCGCAGTGGAGAGTGCGGCGGTTTACGCCGCGCTTGCGGTCGGCTGTCAGCCGCGTCGGGCTTGACGGCCGTCAATGCTCTCCGCGGCCCCGCGTAACTTTTCCCCGCCCCCGCGGTTCGGCTTGCCTGTGCGTGTGACCGAATGGATGGTTTCCTCTCGCGGGCGCCGGCTGCTGTGGGGGGTGGGGCTGGTGGCGGTTGCGGCGGGGGTGCTCCTGCGGCTGAAGCTGACGCCGATGCCGGTCGAGACGGTGGCGGTCCGGCGCGAGACGCTCGTGGCCGAGGTGCTGGGGACGGGCACCCTGGAGGCGCGGGTCAAGACCGACCTCAGCCCGCGCCTCCAGGAACGGCTGGCCGAGGTGCTGGTGGACCAGGGCGACGCGGTTCGGGCCGGCCAGTTGCTGGCCCGCCTGGACGACGGCGAACTGCGCCGGCAAGTGGCCGTGGCCGAGGCCGCGCTGGCCGCGGCCCGGGCGGCGCGGGAGCGCACCCGTACCGAGGAGGCGCGGGCGCTGGCGGTGCTGGAACAGGCCCGGCTCAACCACGAACGCGGCCTGGCCCTGCTGGCCACACGCGTCGCCGCCCAGGCGGACGTGGACAAGGCGGTCGAGGCCCTGCACGTTGCCGAGGCGGACCTCCAGCGGGCGCGCGCTGCGATCGTCGAGGCGGAAAAGCAGGTCCTGACTGCCGAGCGCACGCTGGCGTGGCAGCGGGAGCGGCTCGAGTTCACGCGGCTGACCAGTCCGTTTGACGGGCTGGTGGTGCGTCGCGACCGTGATCCCGGCGGGGTGGTGGTGCCGGGCAGTTCCCTCTTGCGGGTGGTGGCCACCAATGAACTTTGGGTTTCCGCCTGGGTGGACGAGACCGCGATGGCCGCCCTGGCCCCCGGTCAGCCGGCCCGGGTGGTGTTTCGCAGCGAGCCCGACCGCCCTTATCCCGGCGAAGTGGCCCGGCTCGGACGCGAGGCCGACCGGGAGACGCGGGAGTTTGTGGTGGAGGTGCGGGTGGGGGCCCTGCCGGCGCATTGGGCGGTGGGCCAACGGGCCGAGGTGTTCATCGAGACCGGTCGTCAGGAAGGGGCCCTGGTGCTGCCGGTGCGCTGTCTGGTCTGGCGCAGTGGCCAGCCGGGGGTCTGGGTGGAATCCGGGGGGCGGGCGCGATGGCAGCCGGTCCGGCCGGGTCTGCGGGGGCGCGAGCGGTGGGGAATCCTGGAGGGTCTCGAGGCGGGCGCTCGTGTGCTTGTGCCGCCGGCGGGCCGGCAGGTGGCGGCGCTGCAGGAAGGCCGGCGGGTCGTGGCGGCGCCGGCCGTGGGGCGGACGTCGGACCGGAAGTCGGGGCGGAACCTTGAACCTGTCTCGACGCCGTGAATCTGGCCGTTCGCGACATCCGCCACAACCTGGCCCGGTTTGCGTTGACCACGCTGGGCATCGGGTTGCTGCTCATGATTGTGATGGGCATGGGCGGCATTTAGCGGGGCCTGATTGTTGAAGCCACTCTGCTGGTGGACCGCATCGGGGCGGACCTGTGGCTGGTGCAGGGGGAGACGCGCGGGCCGTTCGCCGAGTTGTCCCGCGTGGCCGCCAACCTCGAGGACCGCGCTCGGGCCGTGCCGGGGGTGGCGTCGGCGCGGCGGTTGGTCTCCCACACCGTCCAACGCGAACACCGGGGGCGCCCCCTGCGGATCGTGGTCCAGGGTTTGTCCTGGCCGGAGGACAGGGGAGGGTGGTTGCCGCTGGTGGCGGGCCGGCCGCTGGGCCAGGCGCATTATGAAATGATCGCCGACCGCTCGCTCGGGCTGGCGCCGGGCGAACGGGTGCGGCTGGGCAAGGACACCTACACCGTTGTCGGCCTCACGCAGGGCATGGTGGGCTCGGGCGGCGACGGCCTGGCCTTTTTCACCGTGGCGGACGCGCAGGCCATCCAGTTCGATGAACCGCCCGAGGCGGTCCGGCTGGAACGTGCCGCGCGGGTGGGACGTTTTCTGGCCAGTGACCCCGGCCGGGTGCTGCCCCATCTGGCCGCCCGCGGGGCGGGGCCGGCGGCCGATATTCCGGCGCTGGGCCGGCAACTGGTCAGCGCGGTGTTGGTGACGCTGGCGCCGGGGGCCGATGCCGACCAGGTGGCCGCCACCCTGCGGCGCTGGCCGGACGTGACGGTGTACCGGACGGCCGAACAGCGGGACCTGCTGCTGGCGGGCATGGTGGACAAGGCCCGCCGTCAACTCGGCCTGTTCCGGGTGCTGCTGGTGATCATTTCGACCCTGGTGCTGGCGCTGATCCTGTACACGCTCACGCTGGACAAGCTCCACGACCTCGCCCTGCTCAAACTCCTCGGCGCCCGCAACGGAGTCATCGCGGGCCTGATTTTGCATCAGGCGTTGCTGATCGGCGCCCTGGGTTACGGGCTGGCGTGGGGGTTGGGGAGCCTGGCCTTCCCCCGTTTCCCGCGGCTGGTGGTCATCGAACCGGCGGACCTGATGGCGCTGGCGGTGATTGTCCTGGTCAGCTCGGTGGTGGCCAGCCTGCTGGGCATAGCCAGGGCCATGCGGGTGGAACCGAACCGGGTGCTCGCCACATGAACGCCGCCCCGCCGCCCCCCCTGGCCGTCGAGGCCCACGGCCTGACCAAGATCTATGGCCACGGCGAGACCGAGGTCGTGGCGTTGCGGGACGTGTCATTGCAGGTCCGGCCCGGGGAAGTGGTGGCGTTGCTGGGGCCGAGCGGCGCGGGCAAGTCCACCCTGCTTACCGCGCTGGGACTGGTGAATCCACCCACCCGTGGCCGTATCGCCATTGGCGGCCGGCCGGTCCTGGAGGGGGAGCGGGCGCTGACCGACCTGCGCGCCTTCCGCCGGCAGCATCTGGGGTTTGTGTTCCAGAAGGCCAACCTCATCCCGTTCCTGACCGCGCTGGAGAATGTCCAGGTCGCCCTCGAGATCAACGACGTGCCGCCCCGCGCCGCCCGCCAGCGGGCACTGGCGTTGCTCGATTATCTGGGCGTGGCCGACCGCGCGCGGCACCGGCCGGACGCGCTTTCCGGCGGCCAGCAGCAGCGGGTGGCCGTGGCCCGGGCGCTGGCCAATGAACCCCGCCTCATCCTTGCCGATGAACCGACCGCGGCGTTGGACAGCCACCGCGGCCGCCAGGTGATGGAATTGTTCGCCCGCGTGGCCCACGAGCGCCGGGCGGGGGTGATCGTGGTGACCCACGACCACCGGGCGCTGAATGTGTTTGACCGCATCCTCGAGATGGAAGACGGCCGCCTGACCCGGGAGTCCCGGCCGGCGTGTAACCTTTGCCGGGAAGATGGCTCGGCCCCGGCATGATGCGGTTGACGATTGTTGACGGAGCGAAGGTGCCACGCACGGGAAGGGTGCGGCACGGAAGCGGATTGCCGGCTCCGCTGGCCCAACGGCTGGTCGCCGGGGCGGTGTTGTTGCTCATGGCGGGCGGGGTGGGCTGCCGGCCGACGGCCCGGGCCCCGGCCGAGGCGGCCGTGCCACCGGCCTTGGAAACCGCGGCGCGGGAACGGGGGCGGGCCATCGCCAGCCAGGCCTTCGCCCTGCTGAGCACCGACCTGGCCCGGGCCCTGGCCGCCGGCGGTGTGACGAACGCGTTGCCGTACTGCTCCGAGCGGGCGTATCCGCTGACCGAGCTGGTCGCAGCCACGAACCAGGTCCGGCTGCGCCGCATCACGCACCGGCCGCGCAACCCCACCAATGCCCCCGCGGCGGGGGAGTTGGCGGTGCTGCGCGGGTTCCAACTGGCGCTGGAGCGCGGCGAGACCCCCGCGCCGATGGTGCGGGCGACGAGCAGCAACACCGTGGTGTTTTTCTCGCCCATCGTGATCACCAACCCGCTCTGCCTCCAGTGCCACGGGGTGGTGGACCGGGATATCCTGCCGGGGACGGCGAGCCTGTTGCAGCGGCTGTACCCGCAGGATCAGGCCACGGGATTCAAGCTGGGGGATCTGCGGGGGGCCTGGCGGGTCGAGTTCGACCGGGCGGCGCTGGAGGCCCCCTCGCCTTGACGTTGCCGTCTGCCCGCCGCAGGCTCCCGCCATTCGCGGCGGCCACCGGACTCCCCCACGTGGCGGGCGGGGTTCAGCCCCGCCGCTTCCCTCCGTCTCCGGTCCGCCCGAAGTCTGGCCATGAAGACGCGGCAATGGATCGGCTTGGTGCTCGGCTTGACGGGATTGCTGCTGCCCTGGTTGGTGCCGTTGCCGGGGTTGAGTTTTCCCGCCCAGGTGACGCTGGCCATTTTCCTGCTGGCGGCGGCGTTCTGGTTGTTCGAGCCGGTGCCGATCTACACCACGTCGCTGCTGGTGATTTTCCTGGAGGTGCTGCTGCTGAGCGCGGAGGGGCCGCTGTTCAAGCTGTTGCGTCCGCCCACCGTCGGGCCCCGCGCCACCGGGGTGGCGGGGGAGTATTGGGTGCCGGCGGGCAGTGTGGGGGCGGATCAAAGCCTGCTGGTGGTCAAGCCGGCGGGGGGCAAGGAGCGGTTGCGCGTGGAGCGCCTGGCGGAGGAGGCGGGGCTGGTGCGGGTGCGGGCGGCGACGCTGAGCACCAACAGCGTGGTGCTGGCGCGGCCGGACCATTGGACGGCGGGTTACGCCGCGCCGGGGTACGCGACGTTCTTCGCGGCGATGGCCGACCCGATCATCATCCTGTTTCTGGGGGGGTGCCTGTTGGCGGATGCCTCGGTGAAGTACCGGCTGGACCGGGCGTTGACGACGTTGTTTTTGCGTCCGCTGGGGGACAACCCGCGGCTGATCGTGTTGGGGTTGCTGGTGGCCACGGCCACGCTCTCGGCCTTCATGAGCAACACGGCCACGACGGCGATGATGATGACGGTGGTGCTGCCGTTATTGGCCGGCCTGCCTGCCCGGGATCCGCTGCGGGTGACCCTGGTGCTGGCGATTCCCATCGGCGCAAACATCGGCGGCATCGCCACGCCCATCGGCACGCCGCCCAATGCGATTGCCCTGGCAGCGCTGAGCCGGACGGGGGCGGGGGTGTCGTTTGGGACGTGGGTGTTGATGGCGCTGCCGGTGGTGGGGGTGACGTTGGGGTTGAGCTGGCTGGTGTTGCTGAAACTGTATCCGCCCCAAACGGCGGCCCTGCGGCTGGAGTTGGGCGGGGGCTTCGAGCGGTCCGGCCGCGCCCTGGGCCTGTATGCGGTGTTCGGCCTGACGGCGCTGCTGTGGTTCACGGAAAACCAGCACGGCATCAGCAGCAACATCGTGGCCTTCCTGCCGGTGGTGGCGCTGCCGATGTTTGGCATCGTGGGCAAAAAGGAGATTCACGCCCTGCCGTGGGATGTGTTCTGGCTGATGGCCGGGGGGATTTCGCTGGGGACGGCGATCAAATCCACCGGCCTGGCGGAGTGGATGGTGGGGCAGGTGAACTGGACCACACTGGGCGGCTTTGCGGTGGTGGTGGGGCTGGCGGCAGCGTCGTTTTTGCTGGCGAATTTTCTGTCGCACACCGTCACGGTGACCTTGTTGGCGCCACTGGCGGTGAGCGTGGGCTCAGCCGTGGGCCGGAGTGCGGGGTTTGATCTGACCACGGCGTTGGTGGCCGTGGCGGTGGCGTCGAGTTATGGGATGACCCTGCCGATTTCCACCCCGCCCAACGCCATAGCCATGGGCAGCGGCGAACTGCAGACGCCCCATCTGGTCAGGGCGGGCGGGCTTATCGGTCTGGCCGGCATGGGGTGGGTGGTGCTGCTGGCCCGCTTTTACTGGCCCTGGTTTGCGCCGTGACCGACAACCTGTTGCGCCCTGTATCCCCCATGAGCCGCATCTACATCCTCTGCGTCGAAGACGAGCCGGAAGTCCTGACGGCGGTGGTGCGTGACCTGGCGCCCTTCGAGGAGAAGTTCCCCATCGAGGCGGTCTCCACCGCGGGGGAAGCACGGCGGGTGGTGCAGGAGGTTATTCTGCCCCGGGGAAAGCTGGGCGTGGTGGTCTGCGACCACGTGTTGCCGGGGGAGGACGGCGTGTCCTTCCTGGTGGCGCTGCAGCGGGATCCGCGGACTGCTTCGGCCCGCAAAATACTGCTGACGGCCCAGGCGGGTTTGGCGGCCACGGTCCAGGCCCTCAACCAGGCCGCGCTCAAGCATTATCTGGCCAAGCCCTGGCAGCCGGATGAACTGCGCGCGGTGGTGCGCCGGCAACTCACGGACTTTGTCCTGGAACAGGAAACGGACCTCTACCCGTACCTGACGCTGCTCGAGGCAGAGCGTTTGAGCGAAAAAATCCGGCAACAACCCCTGCCCGGCGACCGGTAACGGAAGGCGGCCCGAAGGTCCCGGCTGCTGCGCATGACCATCCCCATCCGCTCCCTGGAACGCATCCGCGAGGTGTTGACCGCCATGCCGGAGGCGGAGGTGGTGGACCGGGCCTTCGCAGCGGGGGAGGTTTTGTTGCGGGAAGGCGAGCACTCGGACTGGGTTGGCCTGGTCATCCAAGGGGAGATCGAGTTGTTGAAGCGCGCCGCCGAAGGGCCCGAGCATTCGGTGGGCAGCATCCGGCCCGGCCAGTTTTTGGGCCTGCTGCTCCTGAGTTCGGGGGAGCCCTCGTTTCTGACCGCGCAGGCCAGGACCGCGGGGCGGATGCTGGTGATGCCCCGCCGGACCTTCCTGCTGCTGCTCTACAACCTGCCGGGTTTTTACCAGATGATCGGGCCGTTGTTGCTGGGGAACCTGGTCAGCCGTTACCGGCGCGTGGTTCAACTGCACCTGCAGGTGGCCGAATTGAGCCGGGCCCTGGCGGGGGAGAAGACCCAGTTGCAGGCGACCATCCGTGAACTGGAGGCTACCCGCAACCGGCTCATTCAACAGGAGAAAATGGCCACCCTCGGCCTGATTACCGCGGGCATCGCCCACGAAATCAACAACCCCGTGGCCTCGCTCGCCCGTGCCGCCGATGCCATTGAGCCGGCCCTTCAGGCGGTGCTGGCACGGCCCATCGGCCCGGCGGAGGTCGAGGTTTTACGACAGGGCTTGAGCGAGGGACTGCGCGATCAGCCACTCCAGACTGAAGTGCACCGCGAACGGCTGGAACTACTGAACCTGCGATTTCCCGACCTGCCCCGGTCGTTGCTCCGCACGTTGGCCCAGGTCGAGCCGGCCGTCTTGGAGGAGTTGGTGCATTACGTGGTTTCGCACCCGAGTGTTGAGCGCAAGGAATTGGCGCGACGCTGGATCGAAATGTTTGAAGTGGGGACTCTCGTGCGGAGCATCCGCGTGGCCGCGGAAAGAATCAGTGGTTTGGTCTGGAGCCTCAAGGGCTACAGCCGTCAGGACCAGGGCGAGTGGACCGAAGTGGACTTGCGGGAAGGGCTTCGGGATACGTTGGTGTTGTTCGGCTACGCGCTGAAGCGCTACCAAGTCAAGGTGGACCTGCCCGTGCCCCTCCGGGTGCGTGGCCGACCGGGTGAGCTGAATCAGGTCTGGACCAACTTGATCCTCAACGCCTGCGAGGCAATGGGGACCGAGGGAAGCCTAGAGTTGAGGGGAGAAATCGCCGCCAGCGGAGAGGTACAAGTGCATGTTCGGGATACCGGCCCGGGAGTGCCGCCCGATCTGCGGGAGCGCATTTTTGAAAGCGGTTTTACGACCAAAAAACCCCAGGAATCCGACAAGGGGGGCTTGGGTTTGGGACTTACCATCGCCCGTACCATTGTGGAACAACACGGGGGACGACTTACCGTGAATGAGACACCCGGCGGGGGCGCGGAGTTCACCGTGATCCTCCCCGGTGTTGCAGGGCATGTTGCTTGAGCATTGCCCAACAACAGGCTGGGTGAATATTTCCGGTTGTTATCCGGGGCGGGAGCACAGCCCATAAAATGCGGTCCAAAGGAAGAATCTGTTGGTTTTCGCGCAACCTTTGGAGCCACAATTCTCCATGGCCAGTCCGCCCAAACAAGGGGCGATATTTGATCTACGCCAGGAGCATAATTCGGAACGACTTGTGGTTCGGGATTCTCCGCCAAGTGCAGGTCGGACCGCCCGCAAACGCCAAGTGTAGACCATTTCCCTCCCTCCCCAAGATGGCCTTCGATCCGTACATTCGGCGAAGATCGATCCACACAAGTGATTGGGGCATAAATAGATTTTTAAGTCCGTAGAGATGGTTTCCATCCCGCAAGAATTCGATTTACGAATTGAGGGTGTACCACCGAGCGCGGCAGTGTAATGCAGCTGGGGGACTTGGAGTGAAA
This sequence comes from Verrucomicrobiales bacterium, assembly GCA_037439785.1. Taxonomy (GTDB): domain Bacteria; phylum Verrucomicrobiota; class Verrucomicrobiia; order Limisphaerales; family J093; genus DSVZ01. The sequence continues at coordinate 58,171 of JBBIVJ010000023.1, forward strand.
CGAGCAGCGCGCGGGGCGACTGGAGCTGTCGCGGTCCATCATCGGCTAGGCCGCGAAAGCCGTTCGACGCAAAAAACGGCGCTAGCAGTAGAGAACAAACAGCCAAGGTTACACGCAAATTGTTTGGGATTTGGGTGCTCGATTTAATTGGCAGCAGATCATGAAGTTGTGCCTTTGCAGTGACCCGTATTGTCAATTACTGACAACAGTGGAAGGTGACCAACTTTTAGAGGGCAACTTCTAAATCTCCCGAGTTTATCCCATACAAGCAAGCATTGGAACCGCTGCCGGCGGAGATGTGTCTGTGGAACTTACCGAAGAGGATAGAGAGTTGGCGAGAAATGCCGTTGTTTCTCTTAAGAACGCCACAATGGGAAATTCAGTAATCTAGAAGTTGTAATTTGCAACCACTTGCTGCTAAGAAGCTAACTGAATAACAATGTGGTGGCAATGCCCTGAACGAAGCGGTATTCTTTCTGCGACCATTAATGCTGAACATTTTGGGCGGTACACCAGCTGCGTTGGAACTACTGCGAATCTTGGGAAACGCTCAACTCAAGAGACAACACAAAAGTCTTCAGTGATTACTACCTCCGTGCTCAGATTCATGGTTTACGTCATTCCCGGTCTCGGAAGGACAATTTTTTTTGTGTGTATGCTGCAGGTTTTCACAATGCATTGAATTCCAGCAGGATATTCTATTTATTTTTTTCGTTTTAACCCATTGACAACAAGTAAATAGTCAGTAAATTGGTCTCCCCTTACGGGGAAAAGCTGAGACCGATCTTTGAAATTTGAGTTGTGCAACATTCGCAAAGCAAGGCATTCTTTTGCGAGAATGCCTTGAGGGAGACTAGAAATTAGTTTCGGAGAGTTTGATTCTGGCTCAGAACGAACGCTGGCGGCGTGGATAAGACATGCAAGTCAGACGGCGAACGTGAGGTAGCAATGCTTTGCGTTCGCAGTGGCGTAAGGGTGAGTAACACGTGGGTTATGTGCCGCAAAGACCGGAATAACTCCGAGAAATCGGAGCTAATGCCGGATATGGTTTGGAAGGTGCTGCCTTGCAAACCAAAGCCGGGGACCGCAAGGCCTGGCGCTTTACGATCAGCCCGCGTCCTATCAGCTAGTTGGTGAGGTAAAGGCCCACCAAGGCTTAGACGGGTAGCTGGTCTGAGAGGACGACCAGCCACACTGGAACTGAGACACGGTCCAGACACCTACGGGTGGCAGCAGTCGAGAATTTTTCACAATGGGCGCAAGCCTGATGGAGCGACGCCGCGTGGGGGATGAAGGGCTTCGGCTTGTAAACCCCTGTCATTCGTGAGTAAATTTTCGTGCCCAATAAGCGCGGAAGTTGATAGTAGCGAAAGAGGAAGGAACGGCTAACTCTGTGCCAGCAGCCGCGGTAATACAGAGGTTCCAAGCGTTGTTCGGATTCACTGGGCGTAAAGGGTGCGCAGGCGGTTGGTTAAGTCCGGTGTGAAATCTCCAAGCTCAACTTGGAAAGGGCGCTGGATACTAACCAACTAGAGGGTTGGAAGGGGGACTGGAATTCTCGGTGTAGCAGTGAAATGCGTAGATATCGAGAGGAACACCAGTGGCGAAAGCAAGTCCCTGGACAACCCCTGACGCTCATGCACGACAGCTGGGGGAGCAAACAGGATTAGATACCCTGGTAGTCCCAGCCGTAAACGGTGCACGCTGGCCGTGGACAGTTGCAAAGCTGTCCGTGGCGAAGCTAACGCGTTAAGCGTGCCGCCTGGGGAGTACGGCCGCAAGGTTAAAACTCAAAGAAATTGACGGGGGCCTGCACAAGCGGTGGAGTATGTGGCTTAATTCGATGCAACGCGAAGAACCTTACCTGGCCTTGACATGCACGTGGTAGAAGTCTGAAAGGATAACGACCCCGCAAGGGGAGCGTGTACAGGTGCTGCATGGCTGTCGTCAGCTCGTGTCGTGAGATGTTGGGTTAAGTCCCGCAACGAGCGCAACCCTCGCGTCCTGTTGCCACCCGCAAGCGCGGAGCACTCTGGACGGACTGCCTCGCCAAAACGGGGAGGAAGGTGGGGATGACGTCAAGTCAGTATGGCCCTTATGACCAGGGCTGCACACGTACTACAATGCGCGGCACAATGGGTAGCAAAGCCTTAAGGTGTAGCCAATCCCTAAAACCGGGCCCAGTTCAGATTGTCGGCTGCAACTCGCCGGCATGAAGCTGGAATCGCTAGTAATGGCGCATCAGCTACGGCGCCGTGAATACGTTCCCAGGCCTTGTACACACCGCCCGTCACATCACGAAAGCCGGTTGTACCCGAAGCCGCTGAGCTAACAGTCTATGAGGTAGGCGTCTAAGGTATGACTGGTGATTGGGATGAAGTCGTAACAAGGTAGCCGTAGGGGAACCTGCGGCTGGATCACCTCCTTTCTAAGGAGTAACATGTTTCCAAAAGCGAATGTTGCACACTTCAGGTTTCATGTACGGCCTGACTTATAACATATTCAAACCAAGCAAATTATCCTGCTTGGGGCTGTAGCTCAGGTGGTAGAGCGGTAGCTTTGCAAGCTATAGGTCAGGAGTTCGAATCTCCTCAGCTCCACCAGCACGGACCTGTAGCTCAGCTGGTTAGAGCATGCGCTTGATAAGCGCAGGGTCACTGGTTCAAGTCCAGTCAGGTCCACCAGTTTGAGTTTTGTTCTTTGAAATCTGCGCATATTTTTTTTGGGCAAGTTAATTAGGGCAGCAGGTGAATGCCTTGGTGCTGGCAGGCGACGAAGGACGCAGCAAGCAGCGATATGCTTCGGGGAGTTGCAAGCAAACGTTGATCCGAAGATTTCCGAATGGGGCAACCCACCAGTCAAAAGCTGGTATTTACAGGCGAATGTATAACCTGTAAAGGCGACACGAGGTGAAGTGAAACATCTCAGTAACCTCAGGAAGAGAAAACGAAGTGATTCCGCAAGTAGTGGCGAGCGAACGCGGAGCAGCCCAAACCATTTGGATTTAGTTCCCAATGGGGTAGCGGGAGTGCCTGGTCTTATCAAGTTTGTGTAGTGCAATGTGTTGGAAAACACAGCCAAAGAGCGTGAAAGCCGCGTGCATGAAACAAATTTGAAAGTGGCAGTAATCCCAAGTAGCACGGTGCACGTGAAACACTGTGCGAATCAGTCCGGACCACCGGATAAGGCTAAATACTAGCCAGCAACCGATAGTGAACTAGTACCGTGAGGGAAAGGTGAAAAGAACCTCTTTGAGGGGAGTGAAAAGAACCTGCAACCTGTTGCCTACAAGGTGTGGGAGCCCGTAAGGGTGACCGCGTGCCTTTTGCATAATGAGTCTGCGAGTTATTGTCCGTGGCCCGCCTAAAACGGAACCGTTGAAGGCGAAGGGAAACCGAGTGTGAACAGCGCGCATGTCGCGGGCAATAGACCCGAAGCGGTGGTGATCTACTCTTGAGCAGGTTGAAGCCGGGTTAACCCCCGGTGGAGGACCGAACTCGTGGATGTTGAAAAATCCTGAGATGACTTGAGAGTAGGAGCGAAAGACTAAACAAACCCCGTGATAGCTGGTTCTCTCCGAAATAGTTTGAGGACTAGAGTTGGGTAATTATTCCTCGGAGGTAGAGCACTGGATGGCTTAGGGTCCCCACCAGGATGCCAAAACCAATCAAACTCCGAATTCCGAGGATTAATATATTTCCCAGCATTCAGGCAGTGGGGGCTAAGCTCCATTGCCAAGAGGGCAACAGCCCAGATCGCCAGCCAAAGTGCCCCAATGCAGTTAAGTGGAAAGGATGTGACGTTGCATGGACAGTGAGGATGTTGGCTTAGAGGCAGCCATCATTTAAACAGTGCGTAATAGCTGACTCACCGAGCGATGCTGCGCCGAAAATGATTGGCGATATAACTGCATACTGAAGCTGCGAGCATAAGCATGATTCTTAGTGCTTGTGCGGTAGGAGAGCGTAGGTAGTGCCGTGAAGCTTAAGGAAAACCAAGAGTGGAGTGCTACCTAGTGAGAATGCAGACACGAGTAGCGATAAACCGGATGACAATTCCGGTCGCCGTAAACCCAAGGTTTCCTGGGCCAGGTTCGTCCTCCTAGGGTTAGTCGGGAGCTAAGGCGAGGCTGAAAAGCGTAGTCGATGCCCAGCAGGTCAACAATCCTGCACCATTGCGGATTAAGCTTCCAGGTGACGCAGTCAGGGGGGTGACTATCCTAGTGAATCGGGAGCTGAGGCTACGGCCAAGGCGTATCACTAAACTGGCTGCCTAGAAAAACCCGGCAGTATTGTCCGCAGTGCCCGTACCGGAAACCGACACAGGTGGGTGGGTGTAAATGCACCAAGGCGCGCGAGAGAAACCTCTCTAAGGAACTCGGCACATTGGCCCCGTAACTTCGGAAGAAGGGGTGCCTGCTTACAACAGGCCACAGTAAATTGCGCTTAGCGACTGTTTAACAAAAACACAGCACTCTGCCAAGTCGGGAGACGACGTATAGGGTGTGACACGTGACCAATGCGGAAAGATTAAAGCACCTTGTTAGCCGCAAGGCAAAGCTCGGTGCTCAAGTCCCCGTGAATGTCGGCCGTAACTATAACGGTCCTAAGGTAGCGAAATTCCTTGTCGGGTAAGTTCCGACCTGCACGAATCGTGTAACGACTGAGCGACTGTCTCGGAGAGGTTCTCGGCGAAACTGTAATGGCGGTGAAGATGCCGCCTGCCCGCAGTAGGACGGAAAGACCCTATGCACCTTTACTGTAAGCTGGCATTGTGTTCTGATTAGCGATGCGTAGTGTAGGTGGGAGACTGAGAATAGCCGGTTTCGGCTGGCTAAGAGTCGAAATATGAAACACCACTCTTTACTAATTAGAATTCTAACCTTGCTTCTGTTAGCCAGACAAGGGACAGTGCCTGCGGGTCAGTTTGACTGGGGCGGTTTCCTCCTATAAAGTAACGGAGGAGTGCTAAGCTCGGCTCAATACGGTTGGCAACCGTGCGAGGAGGATATGGCTATAAGCCGGGTTAACTGAGAGACTTACAAGTCAATCAGGTGCGAAAGCAGGCCCAAATGATCCGATGGTTTAATGTGGAATTGCCATCGCTCAACGGACAAAAGGTACGCTAGGGATAACAGGCTGATCGGGCCCAAGAGTTCATATCGACGGCCCGGTTTGGCACCTCGATGTCGGCTCATCGCATCCTGGGGCTGAAGAAGGTCCCAAGGGTCCGGCTGTTCGCCGGTTAAAGCGGTACGCGAGCTGGGTTCAGAACGTCGTGAGACAGTTCGGTCCTTATCCACTGTGGGCGAAGGAAACTTGAGGGGTTCTTTCCCTAGTACGAGAGGACCGGGAAAGACGCATTGCTGGTGTGGCAGTTGTTCTGTCAAGAGCAACGCTGCGTAGCCATATGCGGAAGAGATAAGCGCTGAAAGCATCTAAGCGTCAAACTCATCCCAAGATAATGTTTCCCCTAAAGACCCCCGACAGATTATCGGGTAGATAGGCCAGAAGTGTACATGTGGCAACACATTCAGCCGACTGGTACTAATCGGTCGTTGGGCTTGCCCAAATATGCGCAGGTTTCAGGGAACTTTACCGTGGTGACTATAAAGTGGCGGATCGACCCGAATCCATTCCGAACTCGGCCGTCAAACGCCACCTTGCCGATGGTAGTGGTTGTTTAGCTTCCGCGAGAGTAGGTAGTTGCCACAAGTCATGTTGACTTCCTGTGTCTCTCTTCATGACACTACATGTTATCCAGCACGGGGGAGTTGTACTATTTCTTTTGGTGATTGTAGCGGCCGCGATTTTTGTGCTACTGATTGAGAAGTTATTTTTTTTTCATCGGCAGTACGTCAATTGTGACGAATTCCTGAGTGGTATTCGGACTGTCTTGAAACGAGGTAATATCGCAGAAGCACTTTCTATCTGCGATGCAACACCAGGGCCTGTAGCTCGATTAGTTAAGGCAGCGATTATGGATCGTACCCGCTCTGTGGATCAGTTACGAAATCTACTTTATGCAGCCAGTTTAAGTGAAACCATTCGATTGGAGGAGAAGTTATTTTTTTTGGCGACGCTGATAAAAATTGCACCCTTGCTAGGTTTTTGGGGGGTTATCTTGGGTCTCATGGATATTTTTGAAGTCTTTCTGGCCACCGACGCTCCTGCCCTCGCCGACCAACTTGTTGTGGGCATGTGGAAGGCTTTGGTTTGCAGTGGATTCGGGTTGGCAATCTTCATACCAGGAAGGCTAGGATACGAATACTTAATTCAACGGTTACGGCGGTTCATTGTTGAATTGGAGAAATGTATCATCGAGATTCTAACGATCTTGAAAGAATAGCTCTAACAAGTGGAGTGGATTCCCAAACGGTTGAGTCGAAAAATTGTTCCACGCTTTGACTTCTTTGAGGATGTTTGCGTGGCAGCCTTGGTGGTTTTTTTCTTGTTGTTATCACTGGTCATTTTTCGAAGTGATTTGGCCCCTATTGCTGGAGTGGCCGTCCAAATCCCGCAGTCGGAAACGGTGTGGTTTTATTCTGGAGTCACCCCTGTGTTGGTTGTGGTTGATAAAGATGGGCGGTTTTATTTCAGACACCAGCTAATGAATCAAGGTTTATTATACTCTAATCTAAACAGAATCAGTCACGTCGTCAGTTCGAATGTTCCGCTTGTGGTTAGAGCTGATAAGCATCTGAATCTGGATACCTTGATGCGTGTATACGATGTTTGTCAGCGGGCAGGCATTTCGAATCTGATCTTAGAAGTTATAAGATCAAAGCCTACACAATAGACCAAGCATCTCAACCTGCTAGCAGAGGTCTTTTATGAATCACGGATTAGCTGACAAGCATCGGCTTCTGATGTTTTTGGCGGGGGTCATTGGACTTCACTTTTTCCTCGTTGAGATGGTGCTTTCAAGGTTGACGCTGCGGGGCAGTGTTCGGTTTAAGATTCTGCAACCAGATGGATGGCATCTAAAATCATTTTATGATGAGATGGCATGGACATCAACTCGTCCAAGTAACTTTCCCGGCATGAGCGATTATTCGCTTCCTTACTGGCAGCATCCAAGTAATGAATGGCCCAATATGACGGCGCTGAATATAAGATATTTGTATTTGAGCCGGAGAAACAGTGGTATTCAATACACATCGGGTTCAGGAGAAAACTTGTTTCCAGTCGGTTTGTCGGTTAGGAGCCTCGAGACTCTGAGCAAGGATTTTATCAGTACGTTCGGAGTTTCCACGGAGCCTCAGGGGAAACTTTTGGGCAATTCAGCACTACGAGTGAGGGAACAATTAAGGCATTTTTGCCTTGAACACAATTATGCCTTACCAGAATGGACTAATTCTCAAATATTGAATCCAACTGTTGTCCAGGTATTACTGGACAGTGATGCAGCGGTTTTGGCGGCATCCACGTTGCCACCTGGCTCTGGGTTCAATGTTGCAGATCAGAACGCTCTGCGCATGCCACGTAGTTTGCGATTTCGTGTTGCGAGTACTGAGACCCATCCCTCATTAAGCTGGGGACTTCTCGAATTTGTCTGGCACACCAAGCTGCCCTAAAGGCTTCCGGAGGTTTCCCATGCTCTTTTGCCATGAATTTATCCATGGCCATCTTTTTTTATGTGATGTTAATCTTAGTGGTTGTCGGTATCTTGGCTTTTTCCTACAGCTTCCGGAACCGGCGATTTGGTTCCACTAGCAAACCAGATCAAGTTTTCCGATGCGTTGCATGTGGGAATATCTATACGGACGATCCTGACGTTGATCGTTCTCGCTGTCCCCAGTGCATGACCATCAACGTTCCGTATCGCTTTTAAGTTTGCTGGCTACTGGTTTTCAATTCGACCACATCATGCGGAGCCGCCTCACGGCGTCCTGAAGACGTTACTCGTGTGTACCGTGCGAAGCACTGCAGTTCAACCAATGTTCTTGCTCCCAGATAACCCATGCCAGATTGGATTCCTCCGATGAGTTGCCCCAAGACTCCTTCAACCGGCCCGGTGACCTCTTTGAGGGCCTCGATCCCTTCGGCGACTACTTTGGTAAAATGGACGCGCATGTGGCCGTAGCGGGCTGCCGCGCCTGCTTTCATGGCTGCCAAGCTGCCCATGCCCCTGTATTGTTTGTAGAGTTTTCCCTCAATTTCCATGATTTCACCGGGCGCCTCAGAACAGCCGGCAAACAAGCTCCCGCACATAACCGCGTCGGCCAGCGTCAACGCCTTGACGATGTCCCCCGAGCGCGTAATCCCGCCATCTGCGACGATGTAGATCCCCCGCGGCCGGGCAGTGCGTGAGCAAACGTACAGAGCGGTCAGTTGCGGAATACCCACTCCGGCCACGAGACGGGTAGTACAAATGGAACCGGGGCCCTGACCCACTTTAACGGCATCTGCCCCGCACTTGGCCAGAAACTCCACCCCCTCGGCGCTGGTGACGTTTCCAGCCAGGATGGGAAGTTCCGGGAACGCGGCCCGGATCATGCAGACGGCCTCTCCCACGCCGCGGCTGAAGCCGTGGGCAGTGGAAACGGCCACCATGTCCAGCCCCCTTTCAACCAAGGCCCCCACGTGACTGATCAACCGATCGCGGTCCAGTTCGCCGAAGGCATTGCGCGTTGCGGAAACCGCAGCGCCGCACAACAACCTGAACCGCGCGTCTCGTGCCGGTCTGAACTGCGCCTGTCGTTCCTGGGTAATGCGCTCCACGTCGCTCATGGTGAAAAGCCCCCGCAAACGATCTTCCGCATCCACCACCAAGAGTTTGTGGATGCCCGGGTGTTCGGTGAAAAAGCGGTCCGCCCGGGCGATGGGGTCACCCCCCAGTTCCGTCTCCTGGACCGTGTGTACGAGGGACCGGGGGGTGAGCACCTTGGCCACAGGCTGCTGGGCGTAGCGCGGTTTGACCACATGGCTTGAGAGCAATCCGACCAGATGGCCGTGGTTATCCACCACCGGGAACGTCCCAAATGTGAACCGCTTTTCCTCGATCAGTCGCAGGACATCGCCCACAAACTGCTCCGGCGTGACCTTGATCGGGTCCTGGATCAGGCCGTGGATGTGCTTCTTGACGCGGGTGACCTCGGTAATCTGCTGATGCGCGGACATGTTGTAGTGGATGAACCCCATTCCGCCGTTCAGGGCCAGTGCAATGGCCATGCGGGATTCCGTGACAGTATCCATGTCCGCCGAAAGGATCGGGATGTGCAAAGCCAACTTTTCGGCCAGGCGCGTGTCCAACTGCGTTTCCCCGGGGAGCACCTCGGAGTAGCGGGTGGCCAGGGTAACGTCGTCGTAGGTCAACGCGGTGTGGCGATGAGCCGGGAAGAACTCGTCCGCGGGCAGAAAAAACTGCGCGTCCAGGTCAGCGGGTACCAATTCGCTTGCCATGCAAAAAAATGCCCGCCCGACTTTCGGGTTGGCAAGAGGGAAAGCCGGCGACCTTGCCGGGCCTTGTCGGGGGGCATCTGAAGGGAGAGAAGTCCGGCCGCCGCAGCTCTAGGCCCAGCGAGCCGGCCGGCTGTCCAACTGGAACACCTGCCCCGACACGTTGTTCAGGCTGCACAGGAAAACCACGAAACGGGCCACCTCCTCGACGCGGTTCGGTCGCCGGAGCAGGTTGCAGTTCACCAAACGGTCCCACGCCCCGGCTGGCAGCCGAGCGGTCATGCGGGTGGCCAGAATGCCCGGCAAAACCACGTTCACGCGGACGTTGAGGGGGGCCCCTTCCGCCGCCAGGGCCTGGCTCAGCCCGATCAACCCGGCCTTGGCGGCGGCGTAAGCAGCCTGTCCTGCCGCCCCGGCCCGGCCGGCGTAACTGCCAATGTTCACAATGCTTCCGCCGTTCCCCTCTCCCAACAGGTGCAGAGCTGCCCGGCTGCACCGTGCGGCGCCGGTCAGATTCACCGCCAGGGTGCGGTCCCAGTCCGACTCCTTCAGCAAGGGCAGCACGCTGTCCGCGGTCACGCCGGCGTTGTTGACGAGGGCGTCCAGGCGGCCCCACCGCTCGGCCAGTTCCTGGACCAACCGTTCCGGGTCGCCGGGGCGAGTCACATCCAGCGGGAGCGGCCAGACATCCGGGCTCTGGAAGGGGACAGGGTGAGTGTGGTAAGCCGCCACGGTCCGCCAACCACCGGCGGCAAAGGCCTCCACCAGGGCGCGGCCCAATCCACCCGCCGCCCCCGTGATCCACACCACCGGTTTGGCCGGGGTCTCCTTCATGCCGCTGACTCCTCCGGCGAAGGCATGGCCCAACGTCCGCCGATAAGGCTGGCCCTCACCTCGCCCGCGTGATGCACCACAGCCTCGGGGACCTCGGACAAGGTGCCGCTCCAGGGGATGGCGATCACATCCGCCCAGGCTCCCGTCTGGAGGGTACCGGCGCGAGACTCGCAGCCCAGGGCCCGGGCCCCCTCGCACGTGGCCATGCGGACCACCGTCTCCGGGGAGACGCCGGGGTGGTGCGCCAGGAAACTGCGCATTTCTGCGAACAAATCCAGCACCAGCTCGCTGCTTCGCGACACGCTGGCCAGGCTGTCCGTGCCCAGGCACACACGGACGCCCGCCCCGCTCAGCCCCGCCCACGGGAAGGGGCGATGCCCGAAGTAGGCGTGGCTGCGCGGGCAATGCACCACCGACACCCCGAACCGGGCGAGCAGGGCCGCGTCGCCGTCGGCCAGGTAATTGGCGTGCACCGCCACCAGGTCGGGGCCCAGCAATCCGGTGCGGGCCAGGTGTTGCACCGGCGAGAGGCCGCCACAATCGGCCGGGTCGCGCCCGTTGCGGAGCAGCCACTCGAACAGGGGGCCGCGCCGGTGGGCGAACATCTCAAACTCCTCCGCCGACTCCGCCACGTGCGTGCTCAATCGCCACCCCCGACTCCGCGCCGCCGCCGCGCTCAACCGCAGCAGCTCCGGCACCGTCGAGTAGGGAGCGTGAGGGGACAACCCCACCCGGCATCGCCCGGTGGGCAGGGCGGTTCCGCGCGCCACCGCCTCGCCGACGATGAGCGCCGGATCGCGCCGGCTTTTCACCCCTGTCATCTCCAGAAACGACATCACCCGCAGCGGGGTGGTATCCCAGGCGGCCGGCAGTAATTCCTGCACCGCCTCGATGTCACCCACCAGCGTGACGCCGCGCCGCACCAGCATGGCGGCGCCCGCCACCCAGGATTGGTAAAAGGTCTCCCGGGTCCACTCGGCTTTGAGGGCGGTGATGCTTTTGATCCAGTCCGTGAAGCTGTTGCCCGGCGTGAGCTGGCCGGCCATGTGGGTGTAATCCAGGTGGCAATGGGCGTTGACCAGTCCGGGCAGCAGCAGCACCTCCCCCAGGTCCATTCGCCGAGCGCCGGCGGGGGGGGGCACCTCGGTCACGGTCCCGACCGCCGCAAGGGTGTCACCGATGACCAACACCGCCCCGTGGTCGAAGGGGGGCCGGCTCACCGGCCAGACCTGCCGGGCTTGCAGCCACAAACTGGGGGCGACTTGGGGCATGGGGGGTGCGGCCTGGCCGCTCCTGGCGCGGGCCACGCCGCGTCTGCAGGGCCACTCTAAAGACAGCCGGTGCGCCGGGCGAGCCCGAAGGCCCGCGCCTTGCCGGGACTGGGGACAGCGCGGGACAAGTCCGCGGCCTTCCCCGGGCGGTCAGAGCCGGGCGGGACGTGGCCCGCCGCCGGCATCCCTTTCCTCCGCTGACGGTCCAACGGGGGCAACAGGAAAAGCTCGCCCGGGGGCGGCCGGCACCTATCCTCGGCGACGTGTTCGGGCTGACCGACCGCCAGCATTTTCTGCTCGCCGTGATCGTGTACGGCGTGGCCACGCTTTACGCGGTGTTCCTCTGGCGGCGGGGGTTTCGCCAGGACAACCGCATCATCTACCTGCTGCTGCTGGCCGGGACGGGGTTGCACACGCTGGCGATGATCAAGCGGGGGTTTTCCTTCCAGCGCTGCCCGGTCACCAACCTGTACGAGGCCACCACCTTTGTGGCGTGGACGGTGGCGGCCAGTTACCTGGTGTTTGGGCTGGTGCGGCGGTTCCGGTTCCTGGGGGCCTTTGCCGCCCCGTTGTTGGTGGGGCTGGGGATTTTTGCGCTGATGCCGGAGCTGGACCGGCACGGGCCGGAGCCGCAATTCCGCCCCCCCCTGTCCAGCTTGCATGCCTCGTTGGTCCTGCTGGCCTACGGCGCGTTCGGCCTGGCCGGCGTGGCGGCGCTGATGTACCTGAAGCAGGAGCGGGACCTGAAGCACAACAAGGTCCGGGCTGCCGGGGCGTATTTGCCCTCGCTGCAGCGGCTGGAGGGGGTGACGATGCGGCTGCTGCAGGTGGGGTTCGGACTGCTCACGGTGGGGCTGCTGCTGGGCAGCGGCTGGCTGAAGCAGGAACGGGGGGTGTACTTTCTGCTGGATGCCAAAATCCTCTGGTCCGTGGGCATTTGGTGTCTGTACCTGGGCGTGCTGGTGGCGCGCGGCTGGTTTCATCAGGGGGGGCGGCGCCTGGCGTGGTCGGCGATGGGGGCGTTTGCGTTCGTGATGTTGACCTTCTGGGGGTTCAACCTGCTCTCGGACATCCATCACCCCTGAGCCATGCCGGTCGTCGTTCTCGGGTTGAGTCATCGCACCGCGCCGGTCGAGGTCCGGGAACGGCTGGCCTTTGCGGAGGCGGACGTGCCGGCGGCGCTGGCGCAACTGCGCACCGCGGGTCCCCTGGCTGAGGCGGTCATCCTGTCCACCTGCAACCGCGTCGAGGTGTACGCCGCCACCGACGGCGACCCGGCCAGGGCCCTGGCGGCGCTGCGGGAATTCCTGCGCTCCAACCGCCGCCATCTCGGCCCCCTGGGGGCGGAGCTGTACGCCCTGCAGGAACCGCAGAGCCTGGAACACCTCTTCCGCGTGGTCAGCGGCCTGGACTCGATGGTGCTGGGGGAAACGGAAATCGCCGGCCAGGCCAAAAAGGCCTACGAGCTGGCGTTGCGGGCGGGCGCCACCGGCCGGCAGTTGAACCGGGCCTTTCAGCGCGCCTTCAACGTGGCCAAACAAATCCGCACCGAAACCCAGATTCAACGCGGCAGCGTGTCCGTGGCCTCAGTGGCGGTGGACCTGGCCGAGCGCATCTTCGAATCCCTCTCCCGCTGCGCGGTCATGGTCCTGGGGGCGGGAGACACCGGCGAAAAGGCGGCCCGGGCCCTGATATCTCGTGGCGTGCCGCGCCTGCTGGTGGCCAACCGCTCCTTCGAGCGCGCCGCCGCTCTGGCCGTCGAACTGGGGGGGCATGCCGTGCCGTTCGAGGCCTGGCCGCGGGAACTGGCCGAAGTGGACATCCTTCTCAGCAGCACCGCCGCCCCGGGGTACGTCCTGGACCGCGCCCGGCTCGAACCGGCCCTGGCGCAGCGGCGCGGCCGCCCGCTGCTGCTCATGGACCTGGCCGTGCCCCGGGACATTGACCCCGCGGTGAACCTGCTCGAGGGCGTCTTCCTTTACGACATTGACGACCTGCAGGGCATCGCCGACGAGGCCCTCCGCCAACGCCAGGAGGAAATTGCCCGCTGCGAACGCATCATCCGCGACCGGGTGCGCGGCCTGTTGAGCCCGCCCCCGGTCCCCGTCGTGGAGACCGCCCCGGCCCCCGCCTCCGCCTCCCCCGCCGGCCCGGCGCCGGTGTGACCTGCTCCCATGCCCGCCGAACGCCCCATCCGCATCGCCACTCGCGGCAGCCCGCTGGCCCTGGCGCAGGCCGAAACCGTTGCCGCTCTCTGCCGCGCCGCCTTTCCCCGGTTGCGGTTCGAACTCAAGATCATCAAGACCACCGGCGACAAGCTGCAGCGGGCGGCGCTGGCCCGGCCGGGCGAGACGCTGCCCAAGGGACTGTTCACCAAGGAGCTGGAGGTCGCCCTGCTGCGGGGGCAGGCCGACTTGGCCGTGCACAGCCTCAAGGACCTGCCGGTGGACCTGCCGGCCGGTCTGGCCCTGGGGGCCGTGCTCAAACGCGCCGACCCGCGCGACGTCCTGGTCTATCGCAGCGAGGCCCTGGCCCGCCAGCCGCACGTGGTCCCCGGCGCCGAGGCCGGCGACTGGGAGCCTTCCACCGCCCCGCGCCGCGGTTTCCCCCCCCATCTGCGCCTGGCCGACCTGCCGCCGGGGGCCGTCCTGGCCACCAGCAGCACCCGCCGCCGCGAGCAACTGCGCGCGGTCCGCCCCGACCTGCGCATGGTGGAAATCCGCGGCAACGTCGGCACCCGCCTGCAAAAGCTCGCCGACCAGGCCGAACTGGATGCCACCCTCCTGGCTGCGGCCGGTCTGGAACGGCTGGGCTTGCGGGTGGGCGAGGATGGCGTGCTGAGTTGTCCGGTGCTGGACGCCGCCAGTATTTCGGCCGCGCCGGCGGTGCCGGAAGGCCTGCTGGCCGTGCGGTTGCCGGTCGAGGAGATGCTGCCAGCGGTGGGGCAGGCCGCCATCGGCGTGGAAATCCGCGCGGGGGATGAACGGGTGCAGACCCTGTGCGCGCGGTTGAACCACCACGACACCTTCCAATGCGTGCAGGCCGAGCGGGCCTTTCTGCGGGCCCTGGGCGGCGGCTGCCAAAGTCCGGTGGCGGCCTACGCCACCGTGGTCGAGGGCCGGCTCTGGCTGCGCGGGGTCTCGTTCCGCGTCACGCCGCCGCGGCGGGGGGAGGTGCGGGGCGAGCTCAAGGAACCCGTCGCGGCCGGTGAGGCCCTGGCCGCGCAACTGTGCTGAGGCCGCGTGCGGCGGGCGGCCCCGCCTCAGACCCTGGCCTCCCCTTCCATGAAGGCGTAGCAGAGCATGTGGCAGATGCCCATGTGGGCGTCCTCGACGCGGCCGTAATGGCTGGAGTCCACCGCCAGGACCTGATCGGCCACCTCCGCCAGGGCGCCGCGCCGGGCGCCGACCAGGGCGATGGTCTGCAGCTCGTGTTGTTTGGCCCACTCGACCGCCTTGACCACGTTGGGGGAGTTGCCGCTGACGCTCAGCGCCAGCACCACGTCCCCCGGCCGGGCGTAATTCTCGAGCTGGCGCACGAACACGTCCTCGTAGGCGTAATCGTTGGCCAGCGCGGTGAGCCAGCTCACGTTGTCGTTCAGGGACAGGACCCGGAAGCGCCGCCCCAGCTTGTCCGAGGCCCCCTTGCCCAGGTCGGTGGCGAAGTGCGAGGCGTTGGCCGCGCTGCCGCCGTTGCCGAACACAAAAATCTGCCGGTCCTCGAGCAGGGCCCGCCGCAGGGTCTCGACCAGGCGGACGACGGCGTTGACGGAGATCGAGTCCAGGGCCGCCTTTTGCGCCCGCAGGTAGTTGGCGATCCAGTCGTTCATCGCCGGCCAGTATGCCCGGGCGGCCCGGCCGGGGACAGCCTCAAAAGGGCGGCCGGATTTGGCTTCGCGCCCCGCGGCCGGGCCGCTACGGTCGGGCCATGCGCCTGCCGGGACAGCGCTGGACACGCCTCGCACGCTGGGGGCAAGCGCTGGGGGCGCACCGCTGGCGGCAGTTGCTGGAGTGGCGCGGGCGCTGGCAGCCGCGGGAGGACA
The DNA here is from genome assembly GCA_037439785.1 of Verrucomicrobiales bacterium. GTDB lineage: Bacteria > Verrucomicrobiota > Verrucomicrobiia > Limisphaerales > J093 > DSVZ01. The sequence goes on from JBBIVJ010000023.1 coordinate 73,719, forward strand.
CCGTCCACCTGCTCTGGGCCGGCGTGGTGGGGGTTTGCGGCGGGTTGTGCAACCTGGCCTTTCACTACGCCAGCCTCGGCCTCAAACTCCTGTTGCTGGGGCAGCCGGGGGACCCGGCCGACATCGCCGGCTGGCTGGAGCCGGCTACGCGCCTGGGGGTGCCGGCGCTGGGGGGCCTGGCGGCCGGTCTGGTGTTGTACTGGGGCGGGCGCTGGGTGGGCCGCGGCGGGCCGACCAACCTGTTGGAGGTGGTGGTGGCAGGGGATGGCCGGCTGCCCCTGCGGGCAAACCTGATCAAGGCGTTGTCCTCCCTGGTGAGCGTGGCCACGGGAGCGTCCATCGGCCGGGAGGGGGCGATCACCCAGATCAGCGCCACCCTGGCCAGTCAGGCCGGGCAACGGCTGCGGGCGCCGCCGTACCGGTTGCGGCTGCTGGTGGCGTGCGGCGCCGCGGCCGGGATGGCCGCCGCCTACAACGCCCCCATCGCGGGGGCCGTGTTTGCCGCGCAGATCGTGCTGGGCAACTTCGCCATGAACCTGTTTGCGCCGCTGATTTGCGCCTCGGTGGTGGCCGCGGTGATGTCGCGCAGCTTCTTCGGCCTGGAACCGCTCTACCGCGTGCCGGGTTTCGAGTTCACCCGCGTGGGGCTCCTGCCCTGGTTCCTGGTGCTGGGGGGGCTGGCGGGCGGGCTGCTGTGGATCGGTGTGAAGCTG
>JBBIVJ010000024.1:0-72899 GCA_037439785.1 Verrucomicrobiales bacterium
CGGGCGGTGGGCTGGCGTGCCTGTACTGGACGCGGTCCAAGTCGGGCTGGCTGATTGCGCTGGGGCTGGGGGTGGTGCTGGGCTGGCGGGTACTGGGGGACCGGCGCTGGAAGGCGGCGGTGGCGGTGGCGGTGCTGGGGGTGGGGTTGACCCTGTTTGCGGTGCGTTTTGCGGATTACTTCCAGCAGGGGGCGGCCAGTTTGGGGGCGCGTTTGGACTACTGGCGCGCGTCCTGGTCCACCGTGGTCAAGCATCCGCTGCGGGGCGGGGGGCCGGGTACCTTTGCCACGCAGTATCGCGCCGTGAAACCGCCGGAGGCGGAAATGACGCGGCTCGCGCACAATGATTACCTGCAGCAGGCCGGGGATTCCGGTCTGCCCGGCGCTCTGGCGTACCTGGGCTTTTGGGTGGGGACGTTGGCGGTGACGGGGCGGCGCGTGGGTGGGGACCCCCTCCGGTTGGCGGTGTGGTTGGGGTTGCTGGGCTGGGCGGTGCAGGGGGGAGTCGAGTTTGCCTTGTACGTGCCCGGCACGGCGTGGGCGGCTTTCTGGCTGGCGGGCTGGTTGTGGGGGGTGACGGTGCCGGCGCATGCCGACGGGCGCGGGGCGGTGTCGGCGGCATTGCCGACCGGGGACCGGGTGGGATAGGCTCGGGCCGCCACTATGATCAACCTCCGCTCGCTCGAAGTTTGGTTCGTCACCGGCAGCCAGCATCTGTACGGCCCGACCGCCCTGGAGCAGGTCGCCCACCATGCCCGTCAGGTGGCCGCCGCGCTGGATGCCTCGCCCGCCTTGCCGGTGCGGGTGGTGTTCCAGACGGTGGTCAAGACAGCCGAGGAGGCCGCCGCCGTGGCCGAGGCGGCCAATGCCGCAAGCGCATGCCTCGGGGTGATCACCTGGTGCCACACCTTCTCGCCCTCGAAGCTGTGGATCAACGGCCTGAAGGCGCTGCGCAAGCCCCTGGCCCACCTCCACACCCAGTTTCATCGGGACCTGCCGTGGGCAACGATGGACATGGATTACATGAACCTGCACCAGGCCGCACACGGCGACCGGGAGCACGGCTTCATCCACAGCCGGCTGCGCCGGGACCGGAAGGTGGTGGTGGGCTACTGGCAGGACCCTGCCGTGCAGGCGCAACTGGGCGCGTGGAGCCGCGCCGCCGCCGCCTGGGCGGACTGGCAGGGGGCCAGGTTCTGCCGTTTCGGCGACAACATGCGCGAGGTGGCGGTTACCGAGGGGGACAAGGTGGGGGCACAAATCCAGTTCGGCTACGCGGTCAACGGCTACGGTGTGGGCGACCTGGTCCGGGAGGTGCAGGCGGCCCCGGAGGCGAGCGTGACCGCGCTGTTGGCGGACTACGAAACGCAGTACGAGATGGCGCCGGCCCTGCGTCGCGGCGGGGCCCGGCACGATGCGCTCCGCGAGGCGGCACGCATCGAGGCCGGGTTGCGCGCCTTCCTCCAGCGGGGCGGATTCAAGGGGTTCACCGACACCTTCGAGGACCTGCACGGGTTGGTGCAACTGCCGGGGCTGGCCGTGCAGCGGTTGATGGCCGAGGGCTACGGGTTTGCCGCCGAAGGGGACTGGAAGACCTGCGCACTGGTGCGGGCCATGAAGGTGATGGCCGCCGGCCTGCCGGGGGGCACGTCGTTCATGGAGGACTACACCTACCACCTGGACCCGGCCGGCCCCCTGGTGTTGGGCGCCCACATGCTGGAAATCTGCCCCAGCCTGGCAGTCGCGCGGCCGTCGTGCGAGGTCCACCCCCTGGGCATCGGCGGCAAGGCCGACCCGGTGCGACTGGTGTTTGATACGCCGCCGGGCGCCGGCCTCAACGTGGCCCTCATGGACCTGGGCAACCGCTTCCGCATGCTGGCCAACGAGGTCGAAGTCCTGGCCCCGCCGCAGCCGCTGCCCCGCCTGCCGGTCGCCCGCGCCGTGTGGCGTCCCCGCCCGGACCTGGCCACCGCCGCCGCGGCGTGGATTTACGCGGGCGGGGCCCACCACACCGGGTTCAGCCTGGCGGTGACGACCGAGATGATCGAGGACTTCGCCCGCATGGCCGGGGTGGAGCTGCTGGTGATTGACGCCGAGACGCGCCTGCGCCGCTTCCGCCAGGAGTTGGACTGGAACGAGGTGGCCCACGGCCTGCGGCGGGCCTTTGTGGGGTGAGACGCCGCGCCGGCACGCCACGGTGGCGGCCAGCCGCGGCCCGGCTACACTCGGGGCATGAGCACAACCGAGACGCAGTTGCTGGCAGCCCTGCACGAGCTGGAAGCCGCGGCCCGTGACCGCCGCGAACCCCCGCCGCCGTTGCAGCCGTTGTTCGACCGGATTGACCGCCTCGCGGCGTCGCTGCCGCCGGAGAGCGACCCGGAGCTGCGGCATTTTCTGCAACGAAAAAGCTACGCCAAGGCCCGCGAATGGCTCGAGGGGCACACGCCGGTCCGCGGACAATGCGGCGGTTGACGACGGCGTAATCAGCCGGCGACACCCCGCGGCGCGAAGCAGCCGGACGGCCGGGGAGCGCGGAAGCTGAACCGCTTACCCGGCCCGGGCAGGAGGGAGGAGGTCCCCCGATGTGGTCATGGCCCAGACCGTCGTCGCGCCGCTCGCCGGCGCTTGGGAGACTGCTGCGGTGGATCGGAAAAGCCGGTCTTGCCAAAAATTCCCCCTGCACCTAATTTGCCCATGCAACGCCAAACTTGTGACCTTGCCGGCATTCAATCCTGCCCTTCGGGGAGGCGCGAGGCCGTGGAAAACCACGGGCTTCACGGTGATGGAATTGCTGGTGGTGGTGGGGGTGATTGGCGTGGTCATGGCGCTGCTGCTCCCGGCAGTGGCGCGTTCCAAGAACCGGGCCCAGGCGCTGTATTGCCTGAACAACCTCCGCCAAATTCAGACGGCGTGGCTGTTTTACACCGATGACCACCAGGGGTGGTTGCCGGGGGTGATCGGTGGCTCCTACCCCGGCGGGGGGCGGTGGGTCTCCGGTTGGATGGATTTCAGCAACAGCCCGGACAACACCAACATCCTGCACCTGGTCCACCCTGATTACTCCCAACTGGCCCCCTACCTGGCCAGTGCCGCCGCCTACCACTGCCCCTCGGACCGGAGCACCGTGCTACTGGCCGGGAGGGTGCACCCACGGGTGCGCAGCGTCTCGATGAATTGCTGGATGAACTACGTGGGCACCGAGTCGTTCGGGCAGGACCAGTTCCGCGTCTTCCGCAAGCTCGATGACATTCAGGAACCCCCTCCCGCCAAGGCCTGGGTGGTGATGGACGAGCGCGAGGACAGCATCAACGACCCGCTCTTCCGCACCAACCTCAAGGACCGGGGGGTCCTGGCCCGCATCGTGGACTTCCCCGCCAGTTATCACGGGCGCAGCGCCGGCATCGCATTCGCCGACGGCCATGCCGAGATCAAGCGTTGGGTGGATCAACGCACCACCCCCCCGTTGCGGGCCCGCCAGTTGCTCCAACTGGACGTCCCCTCGCCGGACAACGTGGACGTGGCCTGGCTCCAGGCCCGTTCCAGCAGCCGGCGGCCGGAGGTGCAATGACCCTGCCGCCGCCGCTGCCACACCGTCCCACCTTTCCCGCCCTGGGTACGAAAAGACCCGGCGCGGGCGTACGGCAACCTCCCACCCACGCCCTGTACCCTCATGAAACTCGGCCCTCGTCTCCTTGAAGCGCTCAACCAGCAAATCGGGCATGAATTCGCCGCGTCGCTCCAGTACGTGGCCATCGCCAGCTACTTCACCGCCGAAGGGCTGCCGCGGCTGGCCGCGCACTTCCAGGCCCAGGCCGAGGAGGAACGCGATCACGCCATGCGCCTGGTCCGCTACCTCCGGGAACTGAACGCCTCGCTGGCCATCCCCGCCATCCCCGCCCCGCAGGCCGGCTTCGAAAGCGTGGAGGCCGCTGTGGCCCTCGCTCTCGAACGCGAGCGCGTCGTGACCGGCCAAATCAACGCCCTCATGGACCTCGCCAGCCAGGACCGGGATTACCTCTCCCAGGAATTCCTCGCCTGGTTTGTCACGGAACAGCTCGAGGAAGAGTCCAGCATGGAGACCTTGTTGAAAATCATCCGGCGCGCCGGCCCGCCAAACCTCTACCTGGTCGAAGCCCACCTGCATCGGGCCTCCCCCGGGTCTCCCGCCTCCTCGTAGCCTTTCCTCAAACCGTCCCCGCGACAGCGCCGTTCTTGGTCGCTGTTCCCGCGGGGGCTTTTCCCCACAGAGGGTTTCGCCGCAGCGCAGCCGGACCGCCTCTGCCGCACCGCCCAGCCCCTCGCGGAAGGCGGGTAGGTGTGGGTTACGGCGTCCCCACCCGTTACTTGGGAGCCTTCTGCAAGGGCAGGCTGAAGGCGCGGGAAGCGAACTTGAGCCGCTCGGGCGGTCAATACCCGCTGACCAGGGGGGCCGGGCGGGGGTGTGCCGGTGAAAAGTAGTGAGGAAAAAGCGCCCCTACCGCGCAGCTTGGCATTGACGAATTTGGGTAGTTGACGGTAAATAAGGGGAGTCAGCGGGAGCCAACGGCTTTGGCCGGCTCGCTGGGGGTTATGACGGACGAGGCCACGCTAGTCACAACCGACGAGTACACCGGGACTTTCGAGCACGGCGTGGACTCAAGCTTTCGGGTCATGCTCCCCAGCCATTGGCGGCCCGCTGACAAAGACACGTTGTTCACCATGATCCCCTGGCCGCTGAAACAGCCCGACCACTTGTTGGTGCTGCCGCCAGCCCGGTGGGAGCTGGCCAAGCACCGGTTGAAGGAGAGTTTTTCCCTCACCAGCAAGAAGGGAGCAGCCGTGCTGCGGGCCATGACCGGCTCGGCGGTGAGAAAAAAGCTCGATGATGCCGGCCGCCTCTGCCTGGGCGAGAAGCTGGCGGAGCTGGTCCACATCTCGAACAAGGCCGCCCTGGTGGGGTGCAACGACACGTTTGAAATCTGGCAACCCACGCGGCTCGCCGAGGTCCAGGCCAATGCCCTCCAGCAAGTGCCCGACTCCGAACTCGAACAGCTCATGCTATGAACTCCATCGGCTCGTTACCCCAAGCAGGCGTTCCCCCGGTCTCCGCGTTGCCAGCCGGCCTGTCCGCGCCGCCCGGTGCCGGTGCCGCCCAGCCGGCGCCGGGCGGCGTGGCGGCGCGTGCTCTCCAGTCGCCAGGGGCTTCGACGTCCACAGCGCCTCCGGCGGCTTCAGCCGCTGAAACCGCCCGTGCCACCCGCTGGGGCTGGCGGTGGTGGGGGGGGCGCCGGCGGCGCAGCGAACTGCATCTGGCGGCGGTCCGGGTGGTGCGCAACGACCTGGCCGGCGAGGACCTTGTTCTGCTGCCGCGGCCGTCGCTGGACACGCGGGGGCTCACGCTTGGGGCGGAGCGTTTGGGCAAACGGGCCGCCGGCGGGGGCTGGCGCGGTTGGTTGGCGCACTGGGCCGCCTGGTGGAGGCGGGACCGGGAGAGGGCCCCCGGGCCATGACGAATTATGTCCACACGCCGGTGTTGCTCCGCGAGGTGGTGAGCGGACTGCAACCCCGCGACGTTGGGCGCTATGTGGATATGACCCTCGGAGGCGGAAATCACGCCGCGGCGCTGCTGGAGGCCAGCGCGCCGGGCGGCTGGTTGCTGGGCGTGGACTGCGATCCGGCCGCGCTGGCGGCCGGTCGTGCCCGCATCGAGCCCTTTGCCGGCCGCTTTGAGTTACGCGAAGGCACCTTCGACCGATTGGGGGAATGGGTCGAACCGGGCAGTTGCGATGGTATCGTGGCCGACCTGGGGGTGAGTTCGCACCAGCTCGAGACGCCGGAGCGGGGGTTCAGCTTTCAGCAGGACGGGCCTCTGGACATGCGGCTGCGGCCGGGCGGCGGTCACACGGCCGCCGACCTGGTCAACGAACTTTCGGAGGCGGAACTGGCCCGCCTGTTCGCCGAGCTGGGGGATGAACCGCGGGCGCGTCTGATCGCGCGGGCCATTGTGCGCGCGCGGGTCCGGGCTCCGATCCGGACGACGCGGCAGTTGGCGGCGCTGATCGAGCGGGTGGTGCCGCGGAAGGGCCGGGCCACGCATCCGGCCACGCGGGTGTTTCTGGCGCTGCGGCTGGCGGTCAACGACGAGCCGGGGGTGCTCGAGCGGGGGCTGGTGGCGGCGTGGCGGGCGCTGCGCCGGGGCGGGCGGCTGGCGGTGATCACCTTCCACGGCGTCGAGGTGCGGGTGCTGCGCCGGTTCATTCGCCAGGGGGAGCGCCCCTACACGGTGCCGGCCGGCCAGCCGGATGTTCCCGAATTCCGCCAGCCGCGGCCGGCGCGGCTGCGACGGGTGACGCGCCGGCCGGTGCGGCCCGCGGCGGCCGAGGTGGCGGCCAATCCCCGGGCCCGCTCGGCACAACTGTGGTTGATGGAAAAACTGGACGACTGACGCGGCTTCCCCCCCATGAAACTTCTCCGCAAAAGTCGAAGGTCGCCGGCCGGCATCCTGCGTTTCCGGCAGGTGCTGGGGGCGGCGGCGTTGTGCCTGGCGCTGGCGGGGGCGGGCATCGGCTACGTGTGGAATCGCAACCGCAACGACGCGGTGCTCCGGGACAATGCGCGCCTGCGGCGTCAGCTCGAGGCCGAGCGCAAGGCCAATCAGGCCCTGGAGGCGCAACTCCAGTTCCTCACCCGCCCGGACGTGCTCTTTGATCGGGCGCGGGCGCTGGGACTGGTGCAGCCGGACCCGACGCAGATCGTGCGCGTGACCCTGGGCCCCGGGCCGGCCCCGGCGGCGCAGCCCACCGCGCTGCAACTGGCCCAGCGGGACGCCCGGCCGGCGGGGCCGGCGGGAGGCAGGCCATGATTCGCATGGTCAAATACCGGCGCCTCGCGGCGCTGTTGGGAGTGGTGGCCGTGGCCTATCTGGGGCTGGTGGTCTGGCTGTATTACCGCCAGGTGGTGCTGCATCCCCGCTTTGCCGCGCTCGGCCGGGAGAACCTGAATTACAAGAACGTCCAACCGGCCCGCCGCGGCAACCTCCTGGACCGTCGCGGAGTGGTGCTGGCCACCAGTGTGCCGGTCAAGACCGTCTGCGCCGACCCGGCCCTGGTGGCGCCGTATCGGGGGTTGCTGGCGCAGGTGCTGGCCCCGCTGCTCGAGATGCCCGCGGCGGTGCTCGAGCAGAAAATGGCTCCCCGCCTGATCCTGCGGGAGGTCCAGGGTACCAACACCTACCTCACCAGTCGCTATGCCGTGCTGCGCCACAAGGTGCCGCTGGACCGCTGGCAGGCGATCACCCAGACCCTCGCCGGGCTGAGGTTCGGCGTGGACGAAAAACAGGCCGGCCGGCGCGTGACCCAGCAGCTCAAGGAACTGCGCGCCCGCGGCATCTACGCCCGCGATGCCTATCAGCGCCACTACCCCAACGGCACCCTCGCGGCGCAGGTGCTGGGTTTCGTGGCCTCGGGCGAAAGCGAGAAGGACGAGGGAACGGTGTTTGAAGACCACGGCGTGGCGGGGATCGAGGCCCAGTTCAACGAGCGGCTCAACGGCATGCATGGCTGGAGCACCCGTGAACACCGCATGCCCCCCAGCCCCGGCCTCGATGTGGTGCTGACGCTGGACACCGGCATCCAGTTCATCGTCGAGACCGAACTGGCCCGCGCCGCCGAGCAGTGCCGGCCGACGGGGGCGGTCGCCGTGGTCCTGGCGCCACGCACCGGCGAAATCCTGGCCCTGGCCAGTTGGCCGACGTTTGACCCCGCCCGGCCGGGCGACGACGCCGCGGCCTTTCGCAACCGGGCCATCATGGACCAGCTCGAGCCCGGCTCGACCTTCAAAGGGCCCGGCCTGGCCCTGGCCCTCGAACACGGGGTGCTCCAACTCGAGGAACGGGTGCACTGCGAAAACGGTTACTGGCGCGAGGCCCGGCTACGGGACGCCCATCCCTACGGGGAACTGACCTTCCTGCAGGTGCTGGCCAAGTCCTCGAACATCGGGACGGCCAAAGGCGTGCGGCGGCTCGGACCGGAGCGGTTGTATGAAGGGCTGCGGGCGTTCGGCTTTGGGGCCCCCACGCTGGTGCCGTTGCCCGGGGAGGTCAGCGGCGTGTTGTGGCCGCCGCGCGCCTGGGATGGCCTGTCCCTCACGCGCATTCCCATTGGCCAGGGCGTGAGTGTCACGCCGCTGCAACTGGCCGTGGCCTACGCCGCGCTGGCCAATGGCGGTGTCCGCGTGCCGCCGCGGCTGGTCAGTCACCTCGCCGCGGCCGACGGCCGCCTCGTGGCCACCTACCCGGTCGAGCCTCCCCGCCGCGTGGTGCGGGAATCGGTGGCGGCGGAGATGACGCGGGCCCTCAAGGCGGTGGTCTCGCCGGAAGGCACCGGCAAGCGCGCCCGCCTCGAACACTACCAGGTGGCGGGCAAGACCGGCACGGCCCAGGTCTCCGCCGGCCGCCAGGGCTACAAACCGGGCAGGTACTACGCCTCCTTTGTGGGTTATCTGCCGGCCGAGCGGCCGGAGGTCTGTATTCTGGTGGGCTTCCTCGAGCCGTCACTCCGCCAGGGCTACGAGGGCGGCGCGCTGGCGGCGCCGGTCTTTGCCGCCATCGCGGCCCGCGTGGCCAACTATCTGCGCCTCGAGCCGGACCTCGTGCCCGAGCCGGACCCTGAAGGACCGGCCCGGCTGACCGTCACCCGTACCCTGGCCTGGCAACGGGCGGGCTTGCCCGCCCCCCCCTTGCCCCCCCGCGCTGCCTCCCGATGAAAACGTCCCTCCCTCTCCGCCAACTCGTCCACGGTGTCCACCCCTTGCGGGTGTGGGGCCGTCTGGACTCGCCCGTGATTGGCCTGGCCTGCGACGCGCGGCACGTCGAACGGGGGTCGGTGTTCTTCGCCGTACCCGACGCCAGCGGGTGGGTGGCGCCGGAGGCGATCCCGGATGCAATCGAGCGCGGGGCCGCCGCCATCGTATGCGAACAGGGCGGGGGATTGCCGCACTACCGCACCACCTGCATCCGCGTGGCCGACTGCCGCCGTGCCCTGGCCCGGGCGGCGGCGCGGTACTTTGGCGAACCCAGCCGGCGATTGCAGGTGGTGGTGGTGACGGGCTGTACGGACCGGGTGAGTGTGGCCCATCTGCTGGCGGCGGTGCTGCGCGCGGCCGGCATTGCCACCGGTCTGGTGACCAGCCGGGAGTGTCAGTTGGGCCTGCGAACCCTCGGCCCCTGGGCGGAGCGCATCGAGCCTCTGGATGTCCAGGAGCGCCTGGCGGAAATGGGGCGTGCCGGCTGCCGGGCGGCGGTGCTCGAGCTGCCACCCCAGGCCGTGGCCCGCGGCAGCCTGACCGCCACCGAGCTGGACACGCTCCTGGTCACCGCATTGGCCCCTGCCGCCGCCGGGACCGAGGGGCCGTCCGCGGCCTCCGGGCCGGGCTTCAACGGCGAGGCGGGACTGCAATTTCGCAAGGGCGGCGGCGGCTGGTGGTATCTGGAGGACGCCCTGGCGGGGCGGGCGGTGGCGGGGGCCGGTCCGGCCCTGCGCGTGCGGTACGGGAGCGGCCGCGGCGGGCTGTTCCGCGTGCTTCGCGCGCAGGGGGACCTCCAGGGGACCCGCCTGCAATTGAGCAGCGGCGAGGGCGTCAGTCGCGAAATCCACGTGCCCCTGCCCGGCCGTGAGGTGGCCCGCGCGGCGGTGGCGGTGCTGGCGGCGGCGCACGGCTGGAAGTTGCCCGAGGCGGCCGTGCTCCGCGGGCTGGCGCACGCCACGCCCGTTCCCGGCCGGCTCGAACCGGTGCGGGAGGGGGCGGCGGGTGGCTTCCAGGTTTTGGTGGATGCCACGCCGACCCTGGCCGATTTTGAGGCCACATTGCAGGAGCTGCGCGATCTGACCCCCGGCCGGCTGCGGGTGCTGATCGGCTGCGGGGCGCGGCACCCGGTGGCGACGCGGTCCCTGTGGGGCGAAGTGGCGGGCCGGTGGACGGACGAGGTGGTGGTGACCGACGACAACCCGGCACATGAACCACCCCGCCTGCTGGCGGCGGCCGTGGTGGCCGGTTGCGCGCGTGTCAGCGGCCGCCCCCCGCCCTATGTGCCGGACCGCCGGGAGGCCATGGCCGCGCTGCTGGCACGGGCTCAAGCCGGGGACTGCGTGTTGCTGGCCGGCAAGGGACATCTCGGCGTGCAGGCGGTGGGCGGGTGCGTGGTGCCGTTTGACGACCGCGAGCAGGCCGCGGCCCTGCTGGGGCAGCGCTCGTTCCGGCCGCGGCCGGGGCTCGCCACGGCGGAGAAGTGAACATGGAAGCGCGGGACCTCCAGAGCCTGGCGCGTGATTGCGGGGGCGCGCTGCACGCGGCGCCCGCGACCGGGGGCGTGGTGCGGCGCGTGTGCACGGACTCGCGCGCCGTCCGGCCGGGGGACTTGTTTGTGTGTCTGGTGGGCGAACGTTTTGACGGCCACGCCTACGCGGCAGAGGCCTTGCAGCGCGGAGCGGTGGCGGTGCTCGGCGAGCCGGACCGGCTGGCGGGGCTGCCGGCGACGGCGCCGCGGATTCTGGTGGTGGACAGCCGCCGGGCGCTGGGCCGGTTGGCGGCGGCGCACCGGCGCCGGTTTCCCGGACCGGTGGTGGCGGTGGCGGGGTCCAACGGCAAGACCACCACCAAGGAATTGCTGGCGGCGGCGTTGCGTACCGGGGGCGCGGTGGTGGCCAGCCCGGCCAGTTACAACAACGACATCGGCGTGCCGCTGACGTTGCTGGAGCTGGAGCCGGTGCACCGGGCGGCGGTGGTCGAGGTGGGCACCAATCATCCCGGCGAACTGGCGTCGCTGTTGGCGATGGCCCGGCCGACGCACGGCGTGTTGACGCGGTTGGGGCGGGAGCATCTCGAGTTTTTTGGCGACCTGGAGGGGGTGATTGCCGAAGAGGCCCGGCTGGCGGCGGCGCTGCCCCCGGAGGGGACCCTGTTGCTGGCGGGGGATGGTCCGGGGGTGGAAGCCGTGGCGGCGCGCACCCTGGCCCGGGTGGTCCGCGCGGGCTGGGGGGCGGAAAATGACTGGCAGGCCACGGCGGCGGCGGTCAGCGAATGGGGCACGTGGTTCACGGTGCGGGCGCCGCAGGCGGAATGGAGCGGAGAATACCGGCTGCAGTTGGTGGGGCGGCACCAGGTGGAGAATGCCCTGCTGGTCCTGGCCGCGTGTGCCGCCCTGGGGTTGGAGCGCGAGCCGGTGGCGGCCGCCCTGGCGGCGACGCGTCCGGCCCCGCACCGTCTGGAGGTGCACGCGGTGGCCGGCGTGCGCATTCTGGACGACACGTACAATGCCAACCCGGATTCGATGCGCGCGGCACTCGAGGTCTTGCGGGATGTGGGGGCGCCCGGACGCCGCTGGGCGTTGTTGGGGGACATGGGTGAGCAGGGGCCGGCGGCGGAGGCGGGGCATGCGGAGATGGGGCGGGCGGCGGTGGCGGCCGGGGTGGACCGCCTGGTGGTCATCGGCCGCTGGGCCGGTGCCTACGCGGCGGGGGCGGGTGGGGCGCAAACGTTCCCCGCCGGGGCGGAGGCGGCCGCGGCCGCGGCGGTGTTGGCGGAGGTGCGGGCAGGGGACGTGGTGTTGGTGAAGGCATCGCGGGCGGCACGGCTGGAGCGGGTGGTCGAGGCCCTGGTGCAGGGCTTGACGGCGCGGACGAGCGGGGCGGGGACGGGAACAGCCGCGGAGAGGACGGAGGCATGCTTTACTACCTGAGCCAGTACCTGCTGGAACAGACCCGGGGCACGGAACTGGGCGACTGGATTTCCGGCCTGCGGGTCTTTCGCTACCTCACCTTCCGGGCGGCGGGGGCGGCGGCGACGGCGTTGCTGCTGAGTTTGTGGCTGGGGCCGCGGGTGATCGCCTGGCTGCGGCGGATGAATTTCGGCGAGCATTACCAGTCCCGCGCGGCGCAGCACGGGGCCGGGGCGACAGCGGGGGCGCCGGACAAGCGGGGGACGCCCACGATGGGCGGGGTGCTGATCGTGCTGGTGATCGAGGTGACGGTGGTGCTCTGGACGCAGGTGAATTATCTGGTGGCGCTGACGCTGCTGCCCCTGTTCGGGCTGGCGGTGGTGGGGTTTTACGACGATTACACCAAGGTCACGCGCCGGAGCGGTGACGGCGTGCGCGCGCGGGTCAAGTTGGGGGCCCAGGCGGCCCTGGGGCTGTTCATTGCGGGGTACCTGTGGTCGCTGCCCTCGACGCAGGCGTTGATCACGGACGTGCGGGTGCCGTTTGTGAAGGTACCGGTGTGGAGCGGGGTGGCCTGGCTGGGCGGGGCCATCACGGTGTTGACGATCATGGGCAGCTCGAACGCCGTGAACCTGACCGATGGCCTGGACGGTCTGGCGGCGGGGTGCACGCTGATCGTGGCGGGGGTGTTCGTGGTGCTGAGCTACGTGGCCGGGCACGCCCTGTTCGCCGAGTACCTCCAGGTGCCCTACCTGCCGGGGTCGGGGGAGCTGACGGTGGTGTGTGCGGCGATTTTCGGTGCCTGCCTGGGGTTTTTGTGGTTCAACTGCCATCCGGCGGAGGTGTTCATGGGGGACACCGGCTCGCTGGCCCTGGGGGGGGTGCTGGGGATCATTGCCGTGCTGATCCACCAGCCGCTGGTGCTGTTCATCGCGGGGGGGGTGTTTGTGGCGGAGGCGGTGTCGGTTATGCTCCAGGTCGGCTGGTGCAAATACACCCGGCGCCGGTTCGGTGAGGGGCGGCGCCTGTTCCTGATGGCGCCCCTGCACCACCACTTCCAGAAGCGCGGCTGGCCGGAGTCCAAGGTGACCATGCGCTTTTACATCCTCGGGGTCTTGTGTGGGGTGGCGGCTCTGGCCACCTTGAAACTGCGATGAACCTCCTGGTCTGCCGGACGATTCTTTCGCGCGGGCCGCACGCCGCGGGCGGGCGGGGACGAAAAGGTGTCTCCGGTGGGTTTGTCGCTTGCCGGAGGGGAGGGGGGTTGTTACAAGCGGTCTTCGAGACAGGGGTGGGCTGGTCCTCCGGTGAAAAGGTCCGGCTGACCCCGGATTGCCCGCGCTGCAACCCATTTTCTCAGGCCGGGCAACGGGGCGGGTTTTTTCAGCGGACCGCGCCGCCGAGTGGCTGTGCTGGCCGGAGCGGCTCATTCCCTGTCTCCGTCAGACTCCCGGCCGGAGTCGGGCGAGCCCTGGAGGACCGCCCCCGGCCGGGAAGCGCCCGTCCGAATTTGCCGGGGGATTTGGCGAGGGCGAATCCCGCGGCAACAACTCAACTCCCCTCGACCTGCCTGCCCGTCAACCCATCGCCGCCATGAACACTCCGTCGCCGTTGCAACCGCTGGGGCGCGCTCCCAGTTCCGGCCATTCCTCCTGGAACCTGGCCATCGTCATCATCGTCACCCTGCACGTCGTCTTCTTTGCCGGCCTGCTGCAGCAGGGCTGCCGTCGGCCCACGAGCGAGACGGCGGGCACCACCAACCTGGGACTGACCCCCACCCAGCCCACCAACGCGGCCTCCGACGCCTTCGCCGGTTACGCGCCGCCGTACACACCGCCGGCCACCACGCCGGAGCCCACCAACCTCGACGCCTACACGCCGCCCGCCGCGGTGGACACCAATTTCCTGCCGGCGGCGACCACAGTTCCCACCAGTTACTGGGCCAACGCCACCTTCCAGCCCACCAACCTCGTCACCACCCCGGAGCCGGCGCCGGTGCCGGCCCCGACCACCTTCACCGAGCACAAGATCGCGGCGGGTGACACCCCCGCCCGCATCGCCCGCAAGTACAGCCTCACCCTGGACCAGTTGCGGGAGGCCAACCCGGACATGAATGACCGCCGCCTCCAGATTGGCCAAACCCTCCGCATCCCCGCCCCCGCCCCGCGCGTCACCGCCGCGGCGACGCCCGAGGCCGCCACGGGCGAGACGGTGCATGTGGTCCAAGCCGGCGAGACCCTCACCCGCATCGCTGCCCGTTACGGCACCACCGTCCAGGAGCTGCGCCGGTACAACAACCTCCGCACCGACCGCATCCTGGTGCAACAGCGTCTGAAAATCCCGCCGACGGCGGCCAAGGCCCACGCCGCGCCCCAACCCTGAACGCCTGGCGCAGGGGCGGTTCCCGCCCGCACCCCCTGCCTCCCCGCTGCCGCGCATGAAAGCCGTTTCAACCCTCCTGGTGATGGTGGTGCTGGCCCTGACCTGCCTGGGGCTGGTGGTGCAGTACAGCCTGAGCCCGGACGGGAGCAGTTGGCGGTTTTTGTCGCGGCAGTTGCTGGGGGCGGGGCTGGGGTTGGTGCTGGCGGCGGGGGTGGCGTTCGTGCTGCCCTACGCCTGGCTGGAACGGCTGGCATGGGTGGCGCTGGGCCTGACCCTGGTGCTGTTGGTAATGGTGCTGCTGCCGCTGCCCATCTGCCATCGGGCCAATGGCGCCCAGCGGTGGTTCCGCGTGGGTGGCGTTCAGTTCCAGCCCTCCGACCTGGCCAAAATCACCCTGCTGCTGGCGCTGGCGCGGTACGCCGCCCGGGCACGGGCGGACATGGCCTCCTTCAGGGGGGGCGTGGTCCTGCCGGCTCTGATCATCGGCCCCGTGCTGGGGTTGATCTTCTTCGAGCCGGACTGGGGGACGGCGTTGATGCTGGGCGGGGTGAGCGCGGGGGTGCTGCTGGTGGCGGGGGTGCGCTGGCGGTACTTTCTGCCGCCGGTGGTGGCGGGTCTGGGGGCGATGGCGGTGCTGATCATCCTGAACCCAACCCGCTCGGACCGGCTGTACAGTTGGCTCCACGTTGAGGAGACCCGCCTCGATACCGGCCATCAGGTGTGGCAGTCGTGGATCGCACTGGGGGCGGGAGGCCTGACCGGCGTCGGTTTCGACCGGAGCACGCAGAAGCGCATCGTGCCCGAGGCGCACAACGACTTCGTGTTCGCCATCGTGGGCGAGGAGTTCGGCTTTGTCGGCTCGGTGCTGCTGATCGCGCTGTACCTGCTGCTGTTCGGCTGCGGGGGCTACATCGCCTGGCGGGCACCGGACTCCTTCGGCACGTTTCTGGCCACCGGCCTGACCTTCCTGGTGGGGGTGCAGGCGCTGTGCAACATCGCCGTGGTGTCCGGCGCGCTGCCGAACAAGGGGCTGTCCCTGCCATTCCTCAGCTACGGCGGCTCCGGCCTGATGATGTCGCTGGTGGTCATGGGGCTGCTGTTGCGCGTGGCACGCGCGGCGGTGGAACAGCCGCGGGAGGAGGCCGCCGATCTGGTGCTCGGCCCGATCCCGGAGACCGCGGGGGCCTCATGAAACGCGCGTCCGCATCCCCCCCGTGGGTGGCCCTCGCCTGTGGCGGGACCGGCGGACATTTGTTCCCCGGCCTGGCGGTGGGAGAGGTCCTCGAGGCCCGGGGGGTCGAGGTGCACTACCTGGTTTCCGCCAAGGAGGTGGACCAGCGCATCGTGCGCGGCCTGCCCCCCGAGCGGGTGGTGACCCTGCCCGTGGTGGGACTCAACGGCCGGGGCTGGCTGGCCTTTGGCCGGGCGTGGATGGCCTCCCGCCGGCAGGTGGTCCGGCAGTTTCGGCTCCGGCCCCCGGCCGCGGTGCTGGCGATGGGCAGCTTCACCAGCGCCCCGCCGATCCTGGCGGGAAAGCGGGTGGGAGCGACCACCCATCTGCACGAGGCCAACGCCATTCCCGGACGCGCCAACCGCTGGCTGGCCCACGTGGTGGACGAGGCGTTTGTGTACTTCCCCCGGGCGGCGGAACGGCTCTGGCATCCACGGGTGCAGGCCGTGGGCCTGCCGCTGCGCGAGGCGTTCCGGGCGCCCGAGCTGGATGCCGGCTCCTGCCGGCGGGCGCTGGGGCTGGACGCGGAGGCGCCGGTGCTCCTGGTCATGGGCGGCAGCCAGGGGGCGCATGCGCTGAACGAACTGGCCGTGCGCACGCTGCCGGTGCTCCGGCTCTGGGTGCCCACGCTGCAGGTGCTGCACCTGACCGGCGCGGCAGATGGCGAGGCGGTGCGGCAGGCCTACCGCGCCGCCGGGGTGCCGGCGGTGGTGCGGCCGTTCCTGACCGAAATGGAGCTGGCCCTGGGGGCAGCCACGGTGGCGGTCAGCCGGGCCGGTGCCGGCAGCCTGGCCGAGTTTGCCGCGATGCGCCTGCCCGCGGTGCTCGTGCCCCTGCCCACCGCCGCCGACAACCACCAGTATCACAATGCCCGCGCCTTCGCCGATTCCGGTGCCGCCCGTCTCCTGCCCCAGGCCGAGGCCACCCCCGAATCCCTGACCCGCGAACTGCGCCCCCTGCTGCGCGAACCGGCCCGGCGCCACGCCCTCCAGCTCGGCCTGGCCCGCTGGCACACGCCGGAGGCGGCCGAACGCCTGGCCGGCGTGCTCCTCTGTGCCGTTGCCCCACGCAACCCCGCGGCTCCCGCCGCTGTGCCGGCCCCGGCCCGCGCACCGGCAACGGACGCCCAACCCCTGACATCCCCGCTTTCCCCATGACCGGTGCCGGCAGCCTTCCGTCCTCCGCCCCTGCACGGGTGGCGGCTTTTGACCGTGCCGAACGGGAGGCGCTGGCGGAGGCGTTGCGGAGCCGGTTGTCGGCCGAGGCGGGGGTGCGAGTGGATGAACCGCTGGCCCGCCGCACCACCCTGCGGGTAGGGGGGCCGGCGGACTGGTTCGTGGAACCGGCCTCCGAGGCGGACCTGGCGGAGGTGTTGCGATTCTGCGCCGACCGTGCCCTGCCGTGGCGGGTGCTTGGGCGGGGCTCGAACCTGCTGGTGCGGGACGGCGGCGTGCGGGGCGTGGTGGTAAGCCTCAGCCACCGATACTGGGCCCGCATCGAGGTGCGGGGCGAGGAGGTCCACGCCGGCGCCGGCGCCCGGTTGAAGGAGGTCGCCGCGGCCGCGTTGCGGCACGGGCTGGCCGGGCTCGAGTTCCTCGAGGGCATCCCGGGCAGCGTGGGCGGGGCGTTGCGCATGAACGCTGGCGCGTTCCAGAGCTGGACCTTTGCCGTGCTGGAACGGCTGCGCTGGATGCGGTCGGACAGCAGCATCGAGGAACGACCGGCGGCCGACGTCCCCGCGCGGTACCGGGACTGCCCGTTGCTAGCCCGGGCGGTGGCCCTGGGCGCGGTCTTCCACGGCCGTCCCGAGTCGCCGGAGGCGATCCGCGCCCGGATGAACGCCTACAGCGAGCGGCGGTGGCGGACGCAACCGCGGGAGCCCAGCGCCGGGTGCTTGTTCAAGAATCCGGAGGCCCTGCCCGCCGGCCGGCTCATCGCGGAGTTGGGGCTCAAAGGCACCGCCGTGGGCGGCGCCCGCGTGTCCGAAGTCCACGGCAACTTCGTCGTCACCCGTGCCGGCGCGCGCGCGCGGGACGTGCTCGATCTGCTGGAGCGGGTGCGGACCGCGGCCCGGACGCGGCGGGGCATCTGCCTGGAACCGGAAGTGGAAATCTGGGGGGAGGATTGAGCGGGCATGGGCGCCGGGCGACACGTGGTGGTGATGTGCGGGGGGCCCTCGGCCGAGCGGGAGGTGTCCCTGCGCTCGGGGGCGGCCGTGGCCGCCGCCCTGCGGGCGCGAGGGCATCGCGTGACCGAAGTGGACCCCGTGACGCCCGGCTGGACGCTGCCGCCGGACACCGAGGTGCTCTGCCTGATGTTGCACGGCACCTACGGCGAGGACGGCACCGTGCAGCGCGAGCTGGAGGCCCGCGGCGTGCCGTACACCGGGAGCGACGCCGAGGCCAGTCGGATTGCCTTCGACAAGGTCTGGACCAAACGCCGCTGTGTGGCGGCGGGCGTCCCCACCCCGCGCTTTCGGGTGCTGGCTGCGCCGCGGGCCGCCTGGCCCGAGGGGTGGGCGCCGCCGGCCGTGCTCAAGCCGGTGCGGCAGGGCTCGAGCGTGGGCCTGGAGATGCTCGCGCGAGCGGAGGATTTGGCCCCGGCCCTGGAACGGGTGTTGCGCCACGACACCGAGGCGCTGCTGGAGGCGCGCATTGCCGGCACCGAGACCACCGTTGCGGTGCTGGACGGCGAGGCACTGCCGGTCGTCGAGGTCTGCCCCCGTCAGGGCCCCTACGACTACGGCCACAAGTACACTGCCGGCCGGACCGACTACTTCTGCCCGGCGCGGCTGGAGGCTCCCATCACCCGGCGGGTACAGGCGGCGGCGCTGGGCGCCTGCCGGGCGGTGGGGGTGCGGGATTACGCGCGGGTGGATGTGATGGTGGACGCCGCCGGCCAACCCTGGGTGCTGGAAGTGAACACCCTGCCGGGCATGACCGAACTGAGTCTTTTTCCACGCGCGGCGGCGGCGGCCGGCCTGACGTTTCCCGAGTTGTGCGAGCGGCTGGTGGAGCTGGCCCTGCGGCGCGCCGGTGCCGCGGTGCCGACCGGACGTTGACATGAGCTGGCGCCCTTCCCGCAACTTCAAACGCGCCCGCCGCCCCGCGGCGTTGCGGGTCCGTGCCGAGACGCGCGGCGGCGGCCTGACGGTGTGGCGGGTGCTGGCGGCGCTGGTACTGGCAGCCCTGGCCACGGGGTTGGTGCAGACGGCGCGGCGGGGCTGGTTGGCACTGCGGGACGAGGTGCTGCTGCCGCCGCGGGTGTTCGGGCTGCACGCCGTCGAGGTGCATCCCGACCCGGTCTGGCTCTCCCGGCAGGACATTGTGCGGTGGACCGGGGTGCGGCCGGGCGACAATCTGCTGGCACTGGACCTGGACCGCATCAAGCGCGACCTCGAGCTGGTGCCCCAGATCGAGGAGGCGGCGCTGGAGCGGCTGCTGCCGGACCGGTTGCGCATCTGGGTGCGGGAGCGCCAGCCGGTGGCCCGCGTGCTCGCGGTGCGCGGCGAACACGGGCACCTGGTGCCGGCCACGTATTTCCTGGACGCGCGGGGACGGGTGATGCCGCCGCTGGCGGCAGGGCGGCCGGACCTTGAGGCGGCCCTGGAAAGCCTGCCGGTGGTAACCGGCCTGGGCGGGATGGCGTTGCGGGTGGGCCGGGAGGTGGATGCCCCCGCGCTGCGCGCCGCCCTCGAGGTGGTGGTGCGGTTTCCCCTCTCGCCCATGGCCGGGCGGGCGCAGCTGGCCACACTGGATGTGGCCGAGGCCGACCAGGTGCGGGTGCTGACCGTGGAGGGGGCGGAGGTGATCCTGCCGCTGCAACGACCGGAGGAACACCTGCACCGCTGGCGCCTGGTGGAGGAGGCGGGGGCGCGCGCCGGCCGCCAGATTCGCTGGTTGGACCTGTCGGTCACCAACAACTGTCCCCTGCTCTGGCAGGCGCCGGAGCGTGCGCCGGCCCCGCCGCCGCCGGCGGTCGAGACTTACCAACCCGGAGGCAGACATGTTTGACCCCGCACCGCAAATCCTGGTGGGCCTGGAGATCGGGACGTCCAAGGTGTGCGCCGTGGTCGGCGAGCACAAGCCCGACGGCTCGCTCAGCATCCTGGGCGTCGGCCAGGCACGCTCGCGCGGCGTCCGCAAGGGCGAGATCGTGGACCAGACCACGGCCACCGAGGACGTGCGCACGGCCCTGGCCGAGGCCGAGCACATGGCCGACGTGGAAATTCGCAGCGTGTACCTGGGGGTGAGCGGCGCCCACCTCCAAAGCTTCAATCATCGCGGCCGCCACACCATCCCCTCCCATGACCGCGAGATCATGGAGGAGGACGTGCAGGATGTGGTGCGCAACGCCAAGTCGTTCACCCTGCAGGCCGACCGCCACGTGGTGCACGTGGTGCGGCAGCATTTCATCGTGGATGGCCAGGCCGGCCTGATTGATCCGGTGGGCATGCCGGGGGCGCTGCTGGAGGTGGACGTGCACGTGGTCCACGGCCTGACCGCCCGCCTGCAACGCCCCATCCACGTGGTCAAGAACCTCCAGATCGAGGTCGAGAACCTGGTCTTCTCCGGCATCGCCTCGTCCCTCGCGGTACTCAGCTCCCCGGACAAGCGCCGCGGCGTGCTGGTCATGGACCTGGGCGCGGGCATCACCGACTACGTGGCCTACGCCGACGGCCTCATCCGCCACACCGGCACCCTGGCGGTGGGTGGGGACCATGTCAGCGCCGACCTGGCCTGCGGTCTGAAGGTTGGTCTGGGCCGTGCCGAGGCGCTCAAGTGCAGCCACGGCGGCGTCCACCTCGACCCTGGTGACGAGGAACGCACCCTCTCCCTGCCCAGCGAGTCCGGCCTGCCCGACAAGGTGGTCAAGCTGGGGCACCTGCGTCGGATCATGGCGCTGAGGCTGGAGGAGATTTTCGAGATCATTGCCGAGGACCTCGAGAAACAGAACCTCCTGGACCGCCTGCGGGCGGGGGTGGTGCTGTGCGGCGGCGGGGCCCGCGTGCCGGGCATCACCGAGCTGGCCGAGCGCGTGTTCGGCCTCCCCGCCAGCGTGGGGCGCACCCGCTCCCTCAGCGGCCTGGTGGCCACGCTGGACCAGCCGGAATTCGCCACCGCCATCGGCCTGGTGAAATTCGGCTCTTTCCAAACCCCCCGCACGCCCACGCAACGCTGGCGGTGGCGCCTGCGGCAGACGCTCGGCCATCTGGGTTCGGTATTTCGCATGATCTGAAACCTCCCCCTGCCATGCACGACCACCTCCCTGCTGCTCCGATTCCCAGCTCCGCCCCCGCCCCGTTGCCGGTTGCCCGCATCCTCGGCCTGGGCGGCGCCGGCATCCAGGCGGTGGAACAGATGTGCCGCGCAGGCCTCGAAGGCGCGGTCGGCATCGCCATCCACTCCGACGCCCGCTGTCTGGCCTCCTGTTCCCTGCCGGTCAAGCACCTGCTGGGCGGTCACGTCACCCGCGGCCTCAAGGCGGGGGACCCCGAGATGGCCCGGGCCCTGGCCGAGGCGGAGGTGGACGCGCTGCGGGAGCTGGGTCGGGGGGCGGACCTGGTGGTGATGGTGGCCGGCCTGGGGGGAAATACCGCCGCCGGGGCCGCGCCCGTGCTGGCGCGGGCACTGCGCGAGACCCGGGCGTTGGTGCTGGCGCTGGTGGCCCTGCCGTTTGACTTCGAGGGGCGTCGCCGTCAGACCCAGGCCCGCGCCGCCCTGCGGGAGCTGCGGACCGCGGCCGACGCCGTGGTCAGCCTGCCCAACCAGAACGTGGTCGCCCTGCTGGATGCACAGACCAGCCTCACCGAGGCGCTGCGGGTGATTGACGACCTGCTGGCCCGGGGGGTGCGGGGGCTGTTGCGGCTGTTGCGCCGCGACGGGCTCATCAACGTGGACTTCGGCGACCTCTGCCACGTGGTGCGGGGCCGCCAGGCGGAAAGCCGCCTCGCCACCGCCGAGGCCGCGGGCGAGCATCGGGCCCGTGAGGTGGTGGAACAACTGGCTCACAGCCCGCTGCTGGATCAGGGTCGGGCCCTGGCCCGCGCGGACGCCCTGCTGGTCAGCCTCACCGCCGGCCCGGGATTGGCGCTCGGGGAAGTCAACCAGGTCATGGAGCAAATCCAGCGCCTGGCCGCCCGGGCGCAGGTCATCATGGGCGCGCTCGTGGACCCGGCGCTGGACCAGCGGCTGGCGGTGACCCTGGTGGCGTCGGACAAAACCGGTCCCGCCCCGGTCGCGACGCCCTCCGCCGCGGACCGGGAGGTCGTCCCGGAACCGCCCGAGCCCGAACCTCCGGCCGGAGAGTTTCCGCCGCCGGCGGATCGGCCGGGTTCGGAGCGTGTGCCGACGCGGGGGGCGGCGTCCCGGGGGCAGCGCGGCGGGGAGCCGGGCCCGGAGTTGGAATTGCCGGGCCACGAGCGGGTGGGGTCGGCGGAGCCGGCGGCCTCCACGGCGCGCCCGGCCCGGCGCCGGCGACCGCAGCAAATCAGCCTGCCGCTGGAACCCATCGCCCGGGGACGCTTTGCCGGGACCGACCCCACGGTGCATCAGGGGGAGGACCTGGACCGGCCGACGTACCAGCGGCGGGGGGTGACGCTGAACTGAGCGGCGGGGCCGGGGAGGCGGGGCGGGTCAGGCGCGCTCCATGTACTTCCCGGTGCGGGTGTCCACCTTGACCTTTTCGCCGGTGTTGATGAACAGCGGCACCTGGATGGTGATGCCGGTTTCGAGGGTGGCCGGCTTTTGCACGTTGTTGGCCGAGTCGCCGCGGATGCCTTCCGGGGCGTCGGTCACGGTGAGGATCACCGCGGCGGGCAGTTCGATCTGAACGGCGCGTTCCTCGACAAAGGTGACCGTGACGGGGGTGTTCTCGACCAGGTAGTCTTTGGCCTCGCCGATGAGTTCGGGCGAGAGGGTGACCGTTTCGAAGGTCTCCGGGTCGGTGAACACGTAATCGGCGCCGTCCTTGTAGCTGAATTCCATCTTGCGGTTGACCAGCGGGACCACCTCGACGCGCTCGGTGGAGCTGAAGCGGACATCGGAGGACTTGCCGGTGCGCACGCTGCGCAGGGTGGCCTGGACGAAGGCGCGGAGGTTGCCGGGGGTGCGGTGCTGGGTGTCGAGGACCACGCACACCTCGCCGTTGTGCATGATCGCCATGCCTTTTCTGAGGTCGTTTGCGAGTGCCATAAGGTGCTTCCGAGGGCGGGACGCCGCTGCCGGGTTCCCGCCAGAAGGGCGGACAGTATCGGGCACGACGCCGAGTGCAAGCGCGCATTGCGGAGTCGCGGCTCTCTGAGGCTCTGCGCAGCGGGGAAGCCCAGGGCAATTGTCCGGACATGCCCGCCCTTCGGGACCGCCGCCGCCGGCGGGGGTTCCACCGACGCGTTGCCACGGCCCGGCCAGCAGGGGGTGAAAGGCACGTCACGAGGGCGCCGACAGGACGGGGATTGGGGGCCTTGCCTCGTCAATTCGCCATCGTGTCAGTCAAACATGCGGGGGATGCGGGGAGCGGCAAAGAGTCTACAGTCTCCGAAACACGGTCCGGATTACAGCGGGCTGTTCCCGCCGGTGTCGGTGCGGGCGGAGGCGGGGATCAGCGGGCGGGCGGGCGGGTCAGTTCCTCCACCCATTTCTGGTAACGGGCCTCGAGGGCCTCCGGGCCGGGATGGTCGGCGCGGACCACCACCAGGTAATCCAGCCGGAAGCGGTCGCCGCGCCGGTAGGTCAGGGGGGTCTGATCGAGCCCCTGGGTGGCGGAGAGGTAGGCAAAGGGTTCGAGCATGCTGAAGAAGCGGCCGGAGCCGGCGTTGCCGGGCGCGGCGAAGATCGCCACCAGGGCCTCGCGGCCGTCCACCTGACCGAGGGTGGCGGCCCAGCGCGCGGGGATGACCTCGCCGGTTTGCCGGGCCGGGTAGGGGGTGTTTTCCGAGTTCAGGTGACGGGCCTTGAGATCAAAGTCGCGCACGAAGCGCAGACCCAGGCCGTGGTAGGGGGTGCCGCTGAGGGTCACGGTTTCCGCGCCGCGCCCCACGGTGAACTCGGACCGCCAGTGCAGCGCCACCTCGCCGGCGTTGACGTCCACGGTCAGGGTCAGGGTGCGCGTTTCCAGCAGCAGGGCCACGGCATAGGCGTTGGTGGTGGTGCGGTGGGCATTGGGCAGCCAGGCCGTTTGATGGGCGAAGACCGCCTGCGGCAGGCCGGCGGGGCTTTTGCCCACGTACCGCATCGGCAGCGGCGCGGCGCGCTGCACGCCGGGGTTGAGCTGTTCCTCCCAGAAATTGGTGCCGTTGACGGTGATGGCGTACATCAGGCCGTGGTGGTGGAGGTGGTCCGGCGGGGCATCCAGCAGGAGGTTGTCGCCGCGCAGGGTGCGGAACTCCTTCACGTACGGCTTGTAGTTCGTCGGCGCCATCGAGTAGCGCAGCAGCTCGCGGCCGAGGAACTTCACCTCGATCTCCTGGATCGCGGGACGCACGATCATCTGGATCGCCTCGGACTCGAGCACGAAGTCCTCCAGACCCCGGCGCGGGCGCACGCGGGTGTTGGGAGCGGATGGTGCCCGGACCTCTCCCGGTCCGGCGGGGGGAGGCGGCGAGGTTTCGGCGGCCATGGCGGTGCCGGCCAGGGTCCCACCCAGAAGGGTGGCGAGGGCAAGGCGGACCCCACGCGCGCGCGTGCGGGTCGTGGGCGCTTGGGCAGGCTTCATGGTGGTCACGATGTTGGCCTCAACATGCCGGGGACCGGGCGGGCTGGCTAGCCCGAAGCTGTCCCGCCGCCGGCGCGGCTTGCGGCAAACGGTTGCCGGTGGTCGCCCGGACCGCTAGAGTGCCGGCATGGTGCATTTGACCCGGCAGGAGCAGGGGGTGCTGGCCCTGGTGCTGGGGCTGCTGTTGGTGGGCCTGGCCGTGAAAGCCTGGCGTACCGCGCACCCCCCCGAGGTGGAACCCGGCAGCAGACCGGCCGGCCCAGGTTGAGCCCATGCAAACGCAGAGCTTCGACACCGTCCTGGAACAAATCCTGGCGCAGGACCCGCGCTACGCCCGCGAGGCCTACCACTTCGTGCGCGAGGCGCTGGACTACACCCAGCGGGCGATCAGCCGCGCCAACCAGGGCCGGATGCGCCATGTCACCGGCCAGGAGCTGTTGGCGGGCATCCGCGCCTACGCCCTGCAGCAGTACGGTCCCATGGCGCTGACCTTGTTACGGGAATGGGGCGTGCGCCGCTGCGAGGACTTCGGCGAGATCGTGTTCAACCTCGTGGACGCCGGCGTGCTCAGCAAGACCGCGACCGACAGCCGCAGCGACTTCGCCCACGGCTACGACTTCGAGGAAGCCTTTCGCAAGCCGTTCCTCCCCTCACGCCCCGGGCCACCGAACCCCTGCCCGGCCGGCACCTCCGCGGCCTGAGCCGCCGGCCCTTTTCGGATGAATCCCGTTTCTGCCTCGGCCCCCACCCCGCCCGGGGCCGCCGGCCCCCCGGTCGGTTTGCCCGGCGCGCGGTGGGTGGCCCTGGATCATGGCCTGACGCTCCTCCTCCGCGAAGACCCCGCGGCGCCGGTGGTTTCCGCCCAGGCGTGGTGCCGTTCCGGCAGCATCCACGAGGAACGCTGGCTCGGCGCGGGCCTGTCCCACGTGCTCGAGCACATGCTCTTCAAGGGCACCACCACCCGACCCGGCAGCCGCATTGACCAGGAGGTCCAGGAGGCCGGCGGGGCCATGAACGCCTACACCTCTTTCGACCGGACGGTGTACTGGATCAACGTTCCCAACACCGGCACCTCCGTCGCGCTCGACATCCTGGCCGACATCATGCAGCACGCCACCCTGCCGGAGGAGGAACTGGCGCGGGAGATGGACGTCATCCGCCGGGAAATGGACATGTGCGACGACGACCCCGCCCGCCTGTCCGCGCGGCGGCTGTTCGAAATCGCCTACACCGTCAGCCCCTACCGCTATCCGATCATCGGCTGCCCCGAGATTTTCAACCAGCTCAGCCGCGAGGACATCCTGGCGTACTACCGGGGCCACTACGTGCCCAACAACCTGTTCTTCGTGGTGGTGGGCAACTTCGAGGCCGACGCCCTGACCGACCAACTGCGCCGGGCCTTTGCCGGGGCGCGTGCCCGCCCCCGCCCCGCCCCCGTGCTGCCCACCGAGCCGCGCCAGGTGGCCCCCCGCGAACTCTGCGAGGAGGCGTCCACCGAACTGGCCCACCTGCACTGGGCCTGGCACATCCCGGATGTGCGCCATCCGGACCTGCCCGCCCTGGAAGTACTGGCCCTGTTGCTGGGACACGGCCGCAGCTCCCGCCTCTTCCGCGAAGTCCGCGAACGCCGCGGCCTGGTCACCGGCATCGAAGCCTGGACCTACACCCCCGGCGGCGAGGGCCTCTGGGGCATCAGCGCCACCTGTGAGGCGGACAAATTCCCCGCCGCCTGTGACGCCATCCGGGCGGAAGTGGACCGCGTGCTCCAGGCACTGGCCGGACCGGAGGAGCTGACCAAGGCGGTCAAGCAGTTTGTCGCCGCCCACCTCGCCACCCGCAAGACCATGCAGGGCCAGGCACAGGACCTGGGCGGCAACTGGCTGATCGCCGGCGACCTCCAGTTCTCCGCCCGCTATCTCGTGGCGGTCCGGGCCGTGACCCCCGCCGACCTCCAGCGCGTGGCGCAGACCTACCTGACCGCGACCCACTGCACCCGCTACGCCCTCCTGCCCCGCGGCCACGCCCCCCGCGTGAGCGTGGCCGCCGCCGCGGCCCGCGAGCGCCCCGTCTCCCTGGTCCGCCTGCCCAACGGCCTGCGCCTGCTCCTCAAGCCGGATGCCCGCCTGCCCCTGGTCGAACTACGGCTGGCCCTGCGCGGGGGCGTGCTGTCCGAGACGCCCGCCACCAGCGGCATCAGCCAGCTCCTGAGCCGGATGTGGATGCAGGGCACCACCCGCCGCAGCGCCGAAGAACTGGCCCGCACCATCGAAACCGTCGGCGGCAGCCTCGACACCTACAGCGGCAACCACAGCGTCGGCCTTTCCGCCGAAGTGCTCCGCGAGGATTTTGCCCTCGGCCTGGAACTGCTGGCCGAGGTGCTCCGCCAGCCCGCCTTCCCCCCCGACGCCCTCGAACGCGAGCGCCAGATGCAACTGGCCGCCCTCCGTGCCCAAAAAGACCAGCTCCTGGTCACCGCCTTCCGTGCCATGCGCCGCCGCCTCTTTGGCGACACCGGCTACGGCCTGGATCTGCTCGGTTCCGAAGCCAGCCTTCAGAGCCTGGACCGCGAGGCCCTCGTCCGCTGCCAGGACCGCCTGGTCAGCCCTGACCGCGCCGTGCTGGCCCTCTACGGCGACCTCGATCCGGAAGCGGCCGTGGCGGCCGTGACCCGGCTGCTTGGCGACTGGTCCCCCGTGCCGGCCCCCGAACTCCCCCCCGCCGCCCCGCCCGGCACCGGCCGCGTGTTCGAGCCGGCCGACAAAAGGCAGGTGGTCGTGGTGGTCGGCTTCCCCGGCCTCACCCTGGACCACCCGGATCGCCACGCGCTGGCGCTGATCCAGGAAGCCTGCAGTGACCTGGGCTCCCGCCTGTTCCTGCGCGTGCGCGACCGCATGGGGCTGGCCTATTACGTGGGCGCCCAGCATTTCCCGGGGCTGCGGCCCGGTTACTTCGCCTTTTACGCCGGCACGGCACCGGAACACGCCGCGCAGGTGGAGGCCGAGCTGCTGGCCGAGGCCCAGGCCCTCCGCGCCGCCG
This sequence comes from Verrucomicrobiales bacterium, assembly GCA_037439785.1. Lineage (GTDB taxonomy): Bacteria > Verrucomicrobiota > Verrucomicrobiia > Limisphaerales > J093 > DSVZ01. Next base: position 27,053 of record JBBIVJ010000024.1, read on the forward strand.
GCCTCACGGCCGAGGAACTCCGCCGCGCCCAGGCCAAGGTCATCGGCCAGCGCAAAATTGCCCGGCAGGACCTCGGCCAACTGGCCATGAACCAGGCGCTCGATGAACTCTACGGCCTGGGCTACGCCCACGGCGACCAGGAGGACGAACGCCTCGCCGCCGTCACCGTCGAGCAAACCCGCCTCGTGGCCGAACGCTACCTCCAGCCCGAGCGGGCGGTCATCGCCCGCGTCAGCGGCGCCAGCGACACGCCCTGACCCTCGGCGTGGTGGAAACCGCGGCGAGGGCGGGTCGCGCTCAAGTCTGGGGATCGCCGGGGAGTCCGGGGCACCACGCGGCCCGCAGGGTCAGTCCAGAAACTTGCCCGGGTTGAGCAGACCTTGCGGGTCCAGGGCCGCCTTGATCCGCCGGTGCAGCGCCCGGACCTCGACCGGCGCGGCCTGTGGCCACCAACGCTTCTTGGCCAGCCCCACGCCGTGTTCGCCGGTCACCGCCCCACCCCAGGCCAGCACCTGGGTGAACAGCTCGTCCAGCGCCGCCTCGCTGCGCGCGATCTCCCCCGGCCGGGACTCGTCCACCATCAGGTTCACGTGGATGTTGCCATCGCCGGCGTGGCCGAAACAGGCCACCGGGAAGCCGTGGCGCCGCTGGAGCCGGGTGGCGAAGCGGAACAGGTCCTCCAGCCGGCTGCGGGGCACGACGATGTCCTCGTTGAGCTTGGTCAGGCCGGTGTCCCGCAGGGCGTAGGAGAACTCGCGCCGGATTTGCCAGAGCCGCTCGCAGGCGGCGGCGCCCAGGGCCCGCTGGACAAAGCGCGTGCCGGCGTTGCGGGCGGCGGCCTCGACCCCGCGCAGTTCGGCGCGGACCGTCCGAGGCTGGCCATCCAGCTCAACAATGATCAACGCCCCGCACCCCGCCAGCCGGCGGCTGCCGGTGCGGCGCCGGGCCGCCTCGAGGGTGAAGGCGTCGGCCACCTCCAGGGCGCAGGGCAGCAGGCCCGCGGCGAAGATGGCGCGGATGGCGCGGGCGGCGGCGGCCATGTGGGCGTAACCCACGCACAGGCAGGCGCGGTCCGGAGGCAGGGGTAGCAGCTTGAGCGTGGCCTCGGTGACCACCCCCAGTATCCCCTCGCTGCCCACAAACAGGCGCGCCAGCTCGAAGCCGGTTTTGTTCTTGTGGGTGCGGCCGCCCAGCCGCACCACCGTGCCGTCGGCCAGCACCACTACCAGTCCCAGCACGTAATCGCGGGTCACGCCGTACTTGAGGCAGCGCGGGCCGCCGGCGTTGGTGGCGATGTTGCCGCCGAGGCTGCACTCGCTGCGACTGGCGGGGTCGGGCGGATAAAACAGGCCCCGCGCCTCGACCGCGTCCTGCAGGGCCTGCGTGCGCACGCCCGGCTCGACCACCGCCACGAAGTCGCCCGTGTGGATTTCCTTGATGCGGTCCATCCGGTCCAGCGACAGCACCAGGCCGCTCCGCACCGGCACGCAGCCGCCCACGTAGCCATGCCCGGCCCCGCGCGGGGTGACCGGCAGGCGGTGGACGTGGGCGAAGCGGAGGATTTTCACCACCGACGCGGTCGAGCGGGGCAGGGCCACCGCCTCGGGCAGGGCGCGGGCAAACCACTTGTCGCCCGCGTGCGCCTGGCGCGTGGCAGGGTCCAGGCGCAGTTCCCCGGCGGGCAGTTGGCGCTGGAGGGACCGCCACAGGGCGGCGGAGCGGTCCTTCATGAGTTGCCGGAGCCGGCGGTTTCAGGAGGCGTGATCAGGGCGCGCGCCGCGGCGGCGTCGGCCTCGGGCACGTCCACGCGGTATTCCACCCCGGCAATGCCCGCGCCGCTGGCCAGGGCGGACTGCTCGTTGCGGAGGCTGGCAAACAGTCCCGCCGCCTCGAGCCGGCCACGGATGACCTGGGCCTCCGCGAGGTTGAAGGTGCGGAAGACGGTGACCATGTCCATGCCGCAGGCTAGTCCCCGGCCCGCGGCGGTTCAAGGAGGGGTGCACGGTGAAAAGGAGAAGGGGACGGGGAGCGGAAGCGCCCCCCGCATCCTCGCGGTCCCCGGCCGTCGGCTCCGGCCCTCAGCCGGCCAGGCGCGGAAACTCGGTGATCCGCAGCTTGGCGCAGCCGTAGGGCAGGAGGGTGAGGTCTTCAACCGGCTCGCGGGTGGCTTCCGGCTGGGGGGAAATTTCCGCCGCCCAGCCGTGTTCGAGTTTCCAGCCGGGCAGGCGGCGGCCCTGCACGTGGGCCACCACGCCCGCGCCCTCGGGGGCGAAGGGCCGTTCGCCCACGGGGCGCTCCTCGAAGCGCACGCTGGTCTCGGGCCGCGCCTCGTCCACCAGCAGGCCGTAGTTCCAGGGGGAGGCGGGGCGGACCTCGAAATCGGCGTGCGGCAGTTCGCGGTGGGGCTTGTCGCTGTGGATGCGCGTCCAGGTCTCGCGCGGGTTCAGGGCAAAGACCAGGGGGCCGCGCTCGAGGGCCAGGGCCTGGTTGTAGCGGCGGCTGACCCGCACCGGCATGGGCAGGTGCATCTCCAGTTCGGTGGTGCCGGACCAGGACCGGTCCAGGCGGTGGAAGCGGCCGGGCGCCAGTGTCTGGGGGCGCCCGCCGGCTCCGCGCAGGGTGGCGCCGCCCGTCCAGGCCGGCACCCGCAGCCGCAGCGGGAAGCGCAGCTGGTCCTCCACGCTCACGGTCAGGCGCAGGGTTTCACGGAACGGGTAATCAGTGTCCACCCGCACGTGCACGGGCCGGCCGCGGACGATGGCGCGCAACGAAATCGGGGCGTAGGCCGCGGCCACCAGGCCGTCGTCGGCGCTGCGCAGCCAGAGGTGGGCGGCGAACTTGGGCCAGCCCTGGTGGAGGTTGGCGGTGCAGCAGCCGTAGTTGGGTTCGAGGCCGAAGATGTTCGCGTCCGGGCCGTTGGTGGTCCACATGTGGTCGGGGTTGACGGTGCACTGGACCTGGTTGACCTGCTGGTCGTACTGGTGCGACCACATGTCGGGGGCGAAGGTGGCGGGCAGGGCATTGAAGGCGGCGCGTTCGAGGCGGTCGGCGTAGGCGGGGTCGCCGGTGAGGGCGGTCAGCCATTCGAGGGAGTAAAGCGCCTCGACCACGGCGCACAGTTCGGTACCCTGGGTGGGGCTGCGGCCGGCCAGGCATTCGTCCCCGGTGAACAGGCCGTGGACCTGGCCGTGGTAGCGGTCCAGCACCGCCAGCATCTCGCGGGCGAAGTCGCGGTCTTCCGCCCGGCCGGTCAGGCGCCAGGCCAGGGCGTGGGCCTTGAGGGCCATGGCGGTGTTGACCACGTGCTTTTCCCAGGTCCAGCGGCCGCGGCGCGGGGTGGGCGAAATGATGTCCGGGCCGCGGTAGAAGGCGCGGTAGTCGAAGCCCTGGTCGTGGAGGCGCCGCGCCAGGTCCAGCAGCCAGGGCTCGCCGGTGCGTTCGAAGACGTGGTACACGGCAATGAGGCCCTCGAACCAGCGGAAGCGGCCCCAGTTGAAGAGCGGGCGACGCTCGAGCGCCGCCAGCAGGGCGCGGAGGTTGCGGCGCACCGCCTCGAGTACGGCGGCGTCGGCGGTGGCTTCGTGGTATTGGACCAGCGCCTTGTTGACCAGCAGGATGGCCCAGAGGTCATAGGGCCGGCTGGCGGCGTCCTGCGGGTAAGGGGCGTACCAGCCATCGGCCCGCTGGCCGGAGACAATCTGGTCCACGCGGCGCTTGACCTTGGCCTTGAGGGGGGCGTCGTCCAGCACCCAGGCCAGGGCGATGACGCCGTCCAGCCAGTAGGGGGCGCGTTCCCAGCCCTCGGCCCGGCCGCCGAACCACTGGCTGTCCATGACGTCCGGCCAGAACTCATCGAGGTGGCCGCTGAGGCCGTCGGCCTGTTGGCGCAGTTGGCGGCGCAGCCAGCCCTCGACGGTAATGCTGCCCAGCGGCAGCGGGCGGAAGGCCGGCTCCAGCAGGCCGCCGCCGGGACGGGACGGAGAGGCGGGGGTGGCGGCGGCTCGGGTAGAGGCCGGCGGGGTCAGGGCCGCCACGGCGGCGGTGCCCAGGGAGAGCCGGCTCAGAAACGTGCGGCGGGGCAGCGAGGATGTGTTCATGGACGGTACGGGGGTTGATTTACCTCCAAACCGTCCCGCCGGCCAGAAGGGAATGGGTCGAATTGCCGGGGAAATGCGACCGCCCGGCTGCCGGCCGGGCGCGGGGTCAGAGCCGGAAGAATTTCCGGACTTCGCCCAGCACCTCGAGGAAGCGGTCCACCTCGGCCGGGGTGTTGTAGAAGTAGAAGCTGGCGCGGGCGGTCGCGCTGATGCCGAGCTTTTTCATCAACGGCTGGTTGCAATGGTGGCCGCCGCGCAGGGCCACGCCGAACTGGTCGGCCACGGTTACCACGTCGTGGGCGTGGACGTCGTCGAGGAGGAAGCTCAGCACGCCGGCGCGGCCCGCGCGGGGGCCGAAGACCCGCACCCCGGGTAGCTGCAGCAGCCGTTCATGGGCATAGCGGACCAGTTCCTGATCGTGCTGCCAGATGCGGTCGCGGCCGACGGCGTCCAGGTAATCCATGGCGGCGGCCAGGCCGATGGCGCCGGCGATGTGCGGGGTGCCGGCCTCGAACTTGTGGGGCACGGTATTCCAGCGGCTTTCGTGGTAGTCCACGCTGGAGATCATGTCGCCGCCGCCCTGCCAGGGGGGCAGGGCCTCGAGCAGTTCACGGCGGCCCCAGAGCACGCCGATGCCGGTGGGACCGCAGATTTTGTGGCCGGAGAAGGCTAGGAAGTCGCAGCCCAGGGCCCGGACATCCAGCGGCCGGTGCCCGGCGCTTTGCGCGGCGTCCACCAGCGTCACCGCCCCCACGGCGCGGGCGCGGGCACAAAGTTCCTCGACCGGATTGACCGTGCCCAGGCTGTTCGAGATGTGGGTGAAGGCGAACAGCTTGACGCCGGGGGTGAGGAACTCGTCCAGCCGCGCGAGGTCCAGCAGGCCGTCGTCGCCAGTGACGGGCAGGAAGCCCAGGCGGGCGCCGGTGCGGGCGGCAAGCAGTTGCCAGGGCACCAGGTTGCTGTGGTGCTCCATCTCGGTGAGCAGGATGCGGTCACCAGGTCGGAGGTGCGTGGCGCCCCAGGTGTGGGCCACGAGGTTGATGCCCTCGGTGGTGCCGCGGGTGAAGATGATTTCCTCCGGCCCGGCGGCGTTCAGGAAGCGGGCGGCGCGGGCGCGGGCGCCCTCGTAGGCGGTGGTGGCGCGGTGGCTCAGTTCGTGGATGCCGCGATGGACATTGGCGTTGTCCTGCTCGTAGTAGCGGCGCAGGGCGTCAATGACCGCCCGCGGTTTCTGGCTGGTGGCCGCGTTGTCCAGATAGACCAGAGGATGGTCGTGGACCTGTTGGGCAAGGACGGGGAAGTCGCGGCGGAGCGTGTCCCAGTCTGGTGCGCCCGGGGTCATGGGGGGAAAGGGCGTGGGGCGGGTCTTCACATCAGGCCCAGTTCGAGGCGGGCGGCTTCGGTCATCATGGACTGGTTCCACGGCGGGTCCCAGACCAGCTCGACGGTAACTTCGCCCACGTTTTCGAGGGCGAGGATTTTGTTTTGGGCGTCCTGCTGAATGACCGGGCCCATGCCGCAGCCGGGGGCGGTGAGGGTCATTTTCACGTCCACCTTGTACGTGCCGGTGTCCGCGATGGGCGTGACCTGGCAGTCGTACACCAGGCCGAGGTCCACGATGTTGACCGGGATTTCCGGGTCGTAACAGGTCTTGAGCGCGGCCCAGACGGCCTGCTCGACCTCCTCGCGGGTCTGCGGCCGGGCCGGCCGGGTGTCGGCCGCCGGGGCGGGGGTGGCGGCCAGGCCGAGGGCATCGGCGTCCCGGCCGGCGATGCGGAACATGTTGCCGTTGACCACCACGGTGTAGGTGCCGCCCAGGGCCTGGGTGATGTAGGCCGTTTCGCCGGCCTTGAGGGTGACGGGCGTGCCCACGGGGACGATGGTGGCTTCCACGTCGCGTTGGAGGACAACCTGATTGGGGGTCTCGGGCATGGCAGCGGGGGTTAGTCGGCCGGACTTTCGGTGGTCACGGGGGTTTGCTGGCCGGCCAGGGCGGCCAGGAGGGCGTGCCAGGGCAGGATGGCGCACTTGACACGGGCGGGGAACTTGTGGACGCCGGCGAAGACCTGGAGTTTGCCGGGGGTGCCGTCGCCAATCTGGCCGGTGGTGACCATGCGGTGCACCCGGTCGAAGAGCGGTTGGACCTCGTCCTGGCGCCGGCCCTGGAGCGCCTCGGTCAGGATCGAGGCGCTGGCCTTGGAGATGGCGCAGCCGGAGCCCTGGAAGGCGATGTCGGCGATGCGGTCGCCTTCGAGCTTGAGGTAGAGGGTGACGTTGTCCCCGCAGAGCGGGTTGTGGCCCTGGGCGGTGCGATGGGCGTCGGGCAGGACGCGGAAATTGCGCGGGCTGCGGCTGTGGTCGAGGATGACCTGCTGGTAGAGGTCGGTAAGATCGTCGAGCATGGGATCAGTCCCGGGCGCCCAGGCCCAGGCGTTCTTCCGCTTCCAGACGGTCCCAGATCAGCCGGTCCAGGACCTCGCGGGCGGCGGCGCACTGCACGCGGTCAATGATCTCGCCGGCGAAGGCATGGATCAACATTTGCCGCGCCCGCTGGTGGGGGATGCCACGGGCGCGCAGGTAGAAGATGTGCTCGGGGTGAAGCTGGCCCACGGTGGCGCCGTGGGTGCACTTGACGTCGTCGGCGTAAATCTCGAGCTGGGGTTTGGTGTCCACGACCGCGTCGTCGGAGAGCAGGAGGTTTTTGTTGGTCTGCTTGGCGTCGGTCTTCTGCGCGCCGGGCCGGACCAGGATGCGGCCGTGGAAGACGCCGCGGGCGCGGTCGGTCAGGATGCCGTTGAAGTATTCGTGGCTGGCGCAACGCGGGCTGGCGTGCTCGACGATCATGTGGTGGTCGGCCAGGCGCTCGTCGTGAACCAGGTACAGGCCGTTGAGCACCGCCTCGGAGTCCTCGCCGCGCAGCCCCAGGCGGATGTGATGGCGGGATAGGCGTGCGCCCAGGGCGAAGGAGTGGGCGTGGAGCTTCACCGCGCGCCCGGTCCGGACGTAGAGGCCGGAGATTTCGAAGGCCGTCGCCGGCTGGTCCTGGAACTTGAGCCATTCGACCTCCGCGCCATCCCCGGCGATCAGCTCGGTCAGGTGGTTGGCGACATAACGCGCGCCGTGGGGACCGGCGCTCAGCTCGATCACCGTCGCCCGCGCCCCGGCCCCCACGTGCACGCGGTGGCGGACAAGGCTGGCGGGGGCTTCCGGCCGGCCCGAGGCCCAATGGACCAGGCAGACCGGGCCGGTCAGCGTTTGGCCGGGCGGGATGCGGAGGTGCAGGCCGTCGGTGAAGAACGCCCGGTTGAGCGCGGTGAAGGCATGATCGCCCACCGGCGCCAGCGGCTCCGACCCGCCGCTCCCCTGCTCCGGGTCGTGCGCAAGCGCAGAGCGCAGGTCGGTGCAGGTGACCTGACCGTCGCCTCCCGCCGTGGGCAGGCCGCGCGAAAGTTCGGGCACCAGGTGGCCGTCCACGAAGACCGCCATCAGGCCGGCCTCCGCCAGAAAGGGCAACCGCGCGAGTTGCGCGGCAATCTCGCGGGCGGGCGGGGGCGCGCTCGCCGGGTGGAAGGGCACTTCCAGCAACGGGGCGAGGGGGGTGAAGCGCCAGTCTTCCGCCTGCACGGTGGGATAGCCGGTGCGGAGGAACTCGCGCAGGCCGGCCTCGCGGAAGGCGCGCAGCGCCGGCGGTTCGGCGGCGCGGCCCGGGTGACGCGCGAATGCCTCCCGCACGGCCTCGGCGGCGGAGCGGCCGCGCGAGCCGGCGGGGGCGGCCGGGACGGGTTCAAGGGTGGTGGGCATGGCGGCAGGGGCTCAGGCGGGGGTGAGGGTGCAGGGTTCGCACAGGGCGCAGCCCTGAATCCAGTCGTAGCCCTTTTCCTCGAGTTCGAGGGCCAGGGCCTTGTCGCCGGACTTGACGATGCGGCCGTCGCAGAGCACGTGCACGAAGTCGGGGACGATGTAGTTGAGCAGGCGCTGGTAGTGGGTGATGATCAACTGGGCGTTGTCCGGGCGCCGCAGTCGGTTGACGCCGCCGGCGACCACGCGCAGGGCGTCAATGTCCAGGCCGGAGTCGGTTTCGTCGAGCACGGCCAGTTTGGGTTCGAGCACGGCCATTTGGAAAATCTCGTTGCGCTTTTTCTCGCCGCCGGAGAAGCCGACGTTGACCGGGCGTTTGAGCAGGTCCTCTTCCAGGTCCAGCAGCTTGATCTTGTCGCGCACGAGCTGGAGGAACTCGACGGCGTCCAGTTCGGGCAGGCCGCGGGCCTTGCGGACCTCGTTGAGGGCGGCCTTCAGGAAGTAGGTGCTGTTGACGCCCGGGATTTCCACCGGGTACTGGAAGGCCAGAAACAGCCCGGCGCGGGCGCGGTCTTCGGGGGCCATCTCCAGCAGGTCCTGGCCGAGGTAGCGGATGGTGCCGGCGGAGATGGCATAGCCTTCGCGGCCGGCCAGCACGGCGGCCAGGGTGCTTTTGCCACTGCCGTTGGGGCCCATGATGGCGTGCACTTCACCGGGGCAGAGGGTCAGGCTGATGCCTTTGAGGATTTCACGACCGTCCACGCCGGCGTGGAGGTTCTGGATTTCAAGGAGGGGTTCCATGTTCAATGCAGGGGTTCTCAAGGATGCGGACTTCAGGGGAGCCGACCGGGGCGGGGCGCCGGCGCTCAGCCGACGCTGCCCTCCAGGCTCACGCCCAGCAGTTTCTGGGCTTCGACGGCAAACTCCATGGGCAGCTCGCGGAAGACCTCCTTGCAAAAGCCGTTGACGATGAGGTTCACCGCGTCCTGCCGGGAGAGGCCGCGCTGGTTGCAGTAAAAAATCTGGTCCTCGCCGATCTTCGAGGTCGTGGCCTCGTGCTCGACCTGGGCGGTGGTGTTGCGGACCTCGATGTAGGGGAAGGTGTGCGCCCCACAGCGATCGCCGATGAGCAGGGAGTCACACTGGGAGAAGTTGCGGGCGCCGGTGGCCGATTTCTGGATTTTGACCAGGCCGCGGTAGGTGTTCTGGCCGCGGCCGGCGGCGATGCCCTTCGAGACGATGGTGCTGCGGGTGTTGCGACCGACGTGCACCATCTTGGTGCCGGTGTCGGCCTGCTGGCGGTGGTTGGTGAGGGCCACGGAGTAAAACTCACCCACCGATTCGTCGCCCAGCAGGATGCAGCTCGGGTATTTCCAGGTGATGGCCGAGCCGGTCTCGACCTGGGTCCAGGAAATCTTCGCCCGGCGGCCCTTGCAGAGGCCGCGCTTGGTCACGAAGTTGTAGATGCCGCCCCGGCCTTCCTTGTCGCCGGGGTACCAGTTCTGCACGGTCGAGTACTTGATCTCGGCCCCCTCCAGGGCGATGAGCTCGACCACGGCGGCGTGGAGCTGGTTCTCGTCCCGCATCGGCGCGGTGCAGCCCTCCAGGTAGCTCACGTAGCTGCCCTCCTCGGCGATGATGAGCGTGCGCTCGAACTGGCCGGTCTTCGAGGCGTTGATGCGGAAGTAGGTGGACAGCTCCATCGGGCAGCGCACGCCTTTGGGCACGTAGCAGAAGGAGCCGTCGCTGAAGACCGCCGAGTTGAGTGCGGCGAAGAAGTTGTCGTTGGGCGGTACAACCGTGCCGAGATACTTCTGGACCAGGTCCGGATGCTGGCGCACCGCCTCGGAGAAGGAGCAGAAGATGATGCCGAGCTTTTCCAGGTCCTTTTGGAAGGTGGTGGCCACCGAGACGCTGTCCAGGACGGCGTCCACGGCCACCCCGGCCAGGCGTTTCTGCTCGTCCAGCGAGATGCCCAGCTTCTCGAAGGTGCGCCGCAGCTCGGGGTCCACTTCGTCCAGGCTGCCCAACGTCTTCTTCGGCTTGGGCGCGGCGTAGTAGATGATGTCCTGGTAATTGAGGGGGGGGTAGGTGACGTGGGGCCAGTGCGGCTCGGTCAGGGTCAACCACTGCCGGTAGGCCTTCAGGCGCCACTCCAGCAGGAAGGGCGGCTCGCCCTTCTTGGCCGAGAGGACGCGGATGATGTCCTCGTTCAGCCCGGGCGGCAGCGTCTCGGTCTCGATGTCGCTGACGAAGCCGTACTTGTACTCGGTGTTGACGAACTCTTCGATGGTGTTGAGGGCGGTGCTCATGGCGGAGGAGCTCAGCGGTGTTTGCGGGCGGCGCACTGCGGGCAGAGGCCGTTGAAGGCAATTTCGTAACGCCGCATCTGAAAACCGGGCGGCAGGGTCATCTCCGGATGCCCTGCCTCGGGGTCGGTGGTGATGTCAAAGGCGCCGCCGCAGGCGTCGCAGTAAAAATGGTGGTGCTCGGCCATGTTCGAGCAGTAGCGGGTGGCGCCGCGGTCATGATGGACCTGCTTGACCAGACCGCAACGGACCAGCGCGTCCAGGCAATTGTACACGGTGGCCATGGAGATGTCCGGGATTTCCTGCTTGGCGCGCAGGAAGACCTCCTCGGCGGTGGGGTGGTCGCGCTTGCGCAGCAGCACCCGGTACACGTGTTGCCGCTGCGCGGTCGGTCGCAGGCCGGCGTAGGCCAGGCGGCTCTCCAGCGCGTCGCCCTCGCCGGGGGCGGGGGTGGTCTTCCGTTTCATGGCGCGCGCAAGGTAGCGGCGGCGGTCGTTGTGTCAAGACTTAGAACAATTCCAGATCCAGGACCCGCCCGGCCCGCGCCGGTTGCGCCCCCGCCCGCCCCGTGTTATGCCGGGGCGATGAAGTTCCTGGTGCGATGGTGCTTTCGCCTGCTGGTGCTGGCGCTGCTTCTGGCCCTCGCCCTGGTCCTGCTCAAGGACCTCCTGATCGAGGAATACCTCGAGGTCCAATGCCGGCGCGCCACCGGTCTGGAACTGGAAATCGGCCGCCTGGAGGTGGCCCTGCTGGCCCCCACGTTGCGGGCCGAAAACGTGCGCCTCTACAACCCGCCCGAGTTCGGCGGCGCCCCGGCCCTCGTCGCGGCCGAGGTGTTCCTGGAATATGACCGAGCCGCGCTGGTCCGCGGCACGCTCCACCTGCCCCTGCTGCGGCTGCACCTCCAGGAGCTGACCGTCGTCGAGGATGGCCGGGGCGGCCTGAATCTTTCCGTGCTGGCCGCGCGCGGAGCGGCGTCCTGGCAGGCCCATCCTCCGGCCTGGGAATTCGCCGGCCTGGACACCCTGAACCTGACCGTGGAACAGGTGCGGCGGGTCAACCTGCGTGACCCGGCCCGCAACCTCTCCCTGGACCCGGCGCTGCGCGGCCAGGTCTGGCAGGGTCTGCGCACCACGGCCGACCTCCAACGATGCTGGACGGGCCTCACCTCCCGGCCGGCCTTCCGCAGGGTCTTGATGCCACCGGCACCGGCGGCGGGGCGATCCTCCCCTTGAAGTGGCGTTCCTACGGCTTGCCGGTGGGGCACCGCCGTCACACCTTGGGGGCGTGCGCGTGTTGATCATCGGGTGCGGGTATGTGGGGCTTTCCCTGGGTGCGGTCCTGGTCCGACGCGGACACGAGGTGATCGGAATGCGGCGCAGCGCTTCGGCCGCGGCCGAACTGCAAGCCGCCGGCATTCGCCCGCTCCAGGCGGATGTGACCGATCCCGCCACCCTGGCCGGGTTGCCGGCAGATTATGACGGGGTGGTCTTCTGCGTGGCCGCTTCGGGCGGCGGAGTCGAGGAGTACCGGCGCACCTACCTGGAGGGCGCGCGGCACGTGGTGGAATGGCTGGCGCCGCGCCCTCCCCGTCGTTTCGTGTACACCAGCAGCACCGGCGTGTATGCCCAGAATGACGGCTCGCTTGTCACCGAGGAAAGCCCCACGCAGGCCGCCACGCCCACCGCGGAAATCCTGCTGGCCACCGAGCAACTGCTCCTGGAGGCCGCGCGGACGCGGACCTTCCCGGCCGTGGTGCTGCGGTTGTCCGGCATTTACGGTCCGGGCCGGGGCTACTGGCTCCGCCAGTTCCTCGCCGGTGAGGCCCAGCTGGAAGGCGACGGCAATCGCATTCTGAACATGATCCACCGCGACGACGCAGTGGAGGCGATCCCGGCCGCCCTGGAGCGGGGACAACCCGGGCGCATTTACAACGTCAGCGACGACGAGCCGGTCACCCAGCGGGAGCTGTTCGCCTGGCTGGCGCAGCGGTTGAATCGCCCGATGCCGCTGCCGGCACCGGTGGCCGGTCTCCCACCGCGCCAGCGGGGTTTGACCAGCAAGCGGGTCAGCAACGCGCGCCTCCGCCGCGAGCTGGGCTGGGTGCCGCGTTTCCCCACTTTCCGCGAAGGATTCGCCGCGGAACTGGCGGCGCCGGTTGAAACGGGCGGGGAACGCGGTGCCGCTCAGGGCCCGGGCCGGGCCGCGGCGGGCCGGCCGAACAGGCTGTAGAGCGCGGGCAGTACCAGCAGCGTCAGCGCGGTGTTGGTCAGGATGCCGCCAAAGACCACCGTGGCCAGCGGTCGCTGCACCTCCGCCCCCACGCCCGTGTTGAGGGCCATCGGCACAAACCCCAGCGCGGCCACCAGCGCGGTCATCAGCACCGGCCGCAGCCGTGCCAGGCAGGCCTCGCGCACCGCGGCCTCGAGCGGCACGCCGGCCGCCAGCCGCTGCCGGATGAAGGTGACCAGCACCAGGCCGTTGAGGATGGCCACGCCGCTCAACGCCACAAAGCCGATGCCGGCGCTGACGGTAAACGGCATCCCCCGCAGGGCCAGCGCCGCCACGCCGCCCACCGCCCCCAGCGGGATGCCCGTGGCCACAATGCCCACGTCGCGCAGCGAGCCCAGACTGAAGTAGAGCAGCACGAAGATCAGCCCCAGCGCCATCGGCACGACAAACACCAGGCGGCGGTTGGCCCGCTCCATGTGCTCGAACTGCCCGCCCCACTCCAGGCTGTAGCCCGCGGGCAGGGCCAGGTCTTCGGCCAGGCGCTGGCGGGCCTCGGCGACAAAGCCCGCCACATCGCGGCCGCGCACGTTCATCTGCACGCTCACCCGGCGGCGCGCCCATTCGCGGTTGATGCTGGCCGGTCCTGCGGTCGGGACGAACTGCGTCACGCGCTCCAGCGGCAGGACCGCCCCGGTGGCCGTGGGCAGGAGCGTGGCCGCCAGCGCCCGGGAGTCGCTCCGCGGGCGGTCGGGCAGCCGCACCACCAACGGAAACCGGCGCAGGCCCTCGCGGACCTCGCCCACCGGGATGCCGCCAACGGCCTCGATGAAATTGAGCACGTTGCGCCGGGGGACGCCGAAGCGGGCGATCGCGGCGGGGTCAATTTTCACCTGCAGCACCGGCTGACCGGTGAGCTGTTCGCCGGTGAGGTCCGCCGCGCCGCGGAGGCCGGCCAGCAGCGCCTGCGCCTGGTCTGACAGGCGCCGCAGCGTCTCCAGGTCGTCGCCGTAAATCTTGAGCACCACGTCGCCGCGCGCGCCGGCGATCATTTCGTTCAGGCGCATCTCGATCGGCTGGCTGAAGGCGGCCGCCATGCCGGGCTGCCGCGCGAAGAGCGGACGCATGGCCTCGACCAGCTCCGCCTGCGTGCGTACCCGCTTCCACTGGCTGCGCGGTTTGAGCGCGATGAAAAAGTCGGTCAGTTCGATGCCCATTGGATCGGTCGCCACCTCGGCCGTGCCCAGGCGCGACCAGACGTGCTCGATTTCCTCGGGAAACTCGGCCAGCAGGAGCTGCTCGATGCGGGTGTTCCAGGCCACGGCTTCCTCGATCGCGATACCGGCCAGGCGCACCGTGCTCACCGCCAGGGCCTGCTCGCTCAGCCGGGGCAAGAACTCACCGCCCAGCCGGGAGGCCAGCCACGTTGCGCCCGCCAGCAGGACCAGCGCCGTGAGCAGGGTCGCTTTGCGGAAACGCAGCGCCAGATTCAGCAGCGGCGCGTACCTGCGCCGCGCCAGCCGCACCAGGGCCGGCTCGCGTTCGCGGACCTGTCCGGGCAGGAACAAACTGACCAGCACGGGCACGAGGGTCAGCGACAGGATGAGCGAGCCGAGCAGGGCGAAGATCATCGTCAGCGCCATCGGCCGGAAGAGTTTTCCCTCGACGCCTTCCAGGGTCAGGATGGGCAGGAAGACGATCAGGATGATCAGCTCGCCAAAAAGGGTCGGCTTGCGGACCTCGAGGGCCGCCTCGCGGACCAGCTCCAGGCGGGGGCGTCCCGGTGCGAGGGCGGCGCGGCGGAGGCAATTTTCGACCAGGATCACCGAGCTGTCCACGATCAGGCCGAAGTCCAGCGCGCCCAGGCTCAGCAGGCTGGCGGCGATGCCCCCCTGCAGCATCCCCTGGCCGGCAAACAGAAAGGACAGCGGGATGGCGGAGGCCACGATCAGGCCGGCCCGCAGGCTGCCCAGGAAGGCGAACAGCACCGCGATGACCAGCAGCGCGCCGGCCAGCAGGTTGTGCCGGACGGTGCGGGTGACCTGGTCCACCAGTCCGGTGCGGTCGTAGAGCACCTCCACCTGCACATCCGGCGGAAGGCTGCGCCGGACTTCGGCCAGCTTGTGCCGGAGGGCGCGGGTGACGAGGGCGCTGTTTTCCCCCATGAGCATGAAGCCCAGCCCCAGCACGACTTCGCCCCGGCCCGCGGCGGTGGCCGCGCCGCGACGGATGCCGTGGTCCACCTGCACCGTGGCCACGTCGCGGACACGCACCGGCACGCCATCGTAGGCGGTGATCACGATGTCGCCGATCTGCTCCGGGTCGGTCGTCAGCCCGAGGCCCTGGACCAGCCACGCTTCGCCATGCCGCACGAGCTGGCCGCCGCCGACGTTGGCATTGTTGGCCTGGAGGGCGGCGATCACCTGCTCCAGCGTGAGGCGATACTTCACCAGCCGGTCCGGATCGGCGATGACGTGGAATTGCTTTTCCCGGCCGCCCCACGCGTTGACCTCCGCCACGCCGCGGACCTTGCGCAGCTCGGGTTTGATGACCCAATCGTGCAGCTCGCGCAATTCGGTCAGCGTGCGGTCGGGGTGGTCCGAGCGCACGAGGTAGTGGAAGACCTCGCCCAGGCCGGTGGAGATCGGGCCGAGTTGAGGGCGCGCGAGGCCTTCCGGCAGCACGACGCTTTGCAGGCGTTCCGAGACCAGTTGGCGTGCCCGGTAGAGGCTGGTGCGGTCGTCGAAGGTGGCCACCACCTGCGCGAGGCCGAACTTGGAGACGGAGCGGAGGTTTTCCAACCCCGGCAGGCCGCCCAGGGCCCATTCGATGGGTTGGGTGACCTGCGCCTCGATCTCCTCCGGGCTGAGCGCCGGCGCGGTGGTGTTGATCTGCACCTGCACTGGCGTGGTGTCCGGGAAGGCGTCCACCGGCAGGTGCAGCAGCGAGCGCCCGCCCACGACAATGAGCACGCCTGCCAGCACGCCGACCAGCAGGCGGTTTCTGAGGGAGGCGGTGATGAGCCAGTTGAGCATGGATTCAGCAGGCGACAGGGGTCAGTAGAGGAAGGGAGAGCACGCTTGCCGCCAGTGGGCGAGTGTGACAGTGTTTTAAGGTATGTCGCTGGCTGAAATACTGCCTCGGGTTCGCAACCTCCCCCCGGCGGAGAAGCTGCGTCTTATCAGCATTTTGGCTGTAGAGGTCGCGGCGGACGTTGCGCCGTTGGAGCAGAACCGTACTTATGTAGTGGCCACGCCGGTCTTTGAACCCGGCGCGGCGGAGGCGCTGAGGGAGGCGTTGCGCGCGATACCGCAGGGCTGACGCTGTGCGCTTTCCGTATTCAGCCGACGGCCGGCCGCTGCTGCCACTGACGCTCTCCATCGGCTCGCGCGTTCTCACCGTCGAGGCTTTGCTCGACAGCGGCGCCGATGTGAAGGTGCTGCCGTGGCGGATGGGCGAGGCAGTGGGTGGCGCCTGGAATCCGGCCAAGGCCACACTGCGACTCGCCGGCGCGCTGGCCGGTACTCCAGCGATGCCGCTGCTTGTCGAGGCCAAGGTGGGCGAGTTTGCGCCTGGGCGTCTCGCCTTCGCCTGGTGCCGCACGGACGAAGTGCCGCCGGTGCTTGGACAAACGAACTTCTTCATGGAGTTCGATGTTTGTTTCTTTCGCTCGCGAAGGAGTTTGCCGTCGCACCCAGGGGCCAACAGCTCGGTGCTTGAGAGTTTTCATTCGGAGCGGCTCCCGGCTTTCACTCCTCCGCGCAGCTCGCGCCCAGGCGGGAGCGGAGCAGGTGCGACTTGAGCGCGAACGTGCCGGCCACCGCCACCCGCTCCTGCGCGTGCAAGCCTTCCCGCACTTCGCAGCGGCCGCCGCTTTGCACCCCCAGCCGGACCGCCCGCGCCTCGAACAGGTCGTCCCCCCGCTGCACAAACACCACCGGCCGTCCCCCGACCTG
The DNA here is from genome assembly GCA_037439785.1 of Verrucomicrobiales bacterium. Lineage (GTDB taxonomy): Bacteria > Verrucomicrobiota > Verrucomicrobiia > Limisphaerales > J093 > DSVZ01. The sequence goes on from JBBIVJ010000024.1 coordinate 43,442, forward strand.
CTGCACCGCGGCGGCCGGCAGCACCCACACCTCTTCGGCCCGGCGCGCCAGAATGCGGGCGCGGGCGAACATCCGGGTGCGCAGCGCACCGTCGGGATTGGGCACTTCGGCCCGGGCGCGCACCAGGCGGGTGCGCTCGTCCACTTCGGCGCTCAGCCAGGTCAGCGTGCCGGTGAAGGTGCGGTCCGGCAGCGCCTCGACCGCGAGTTCGACCGTCTGGCCTTCGCGCACCCGGTCCAGGGCGGCTTCGGGCAGGTTCAGGATGGCCCACATCACCGAGCGGTCGGCCAGGGTGAAGAGCGGTCGGCCGGCCTCGACCCGCTCGCCCCGCACGGCGGTTCGTTCGATGATTTCGCCGGCGAAGGGGGCGGTCACTTCCAGGTACACCGGCTCATCCGGGCGCGCGCCGAGGGCCTCGATTTGCGCCTCGCTGAAGCCCAGGGTGCGGGCCAGTTGGCAGGCGGCGCGGTGTTCGGCCTCGGCCTGTTGCAGGTCCCGTTCGGAGGTCACCCGCTCGGTCCGCAGCTTGCGCTCGCGCTCGAGGGACTGGTGGGTCAGCACCGCCCGCGCCACCACCTCTGCAATGGTGGCTGACCAGAGCCGCGCCACGACCTGCCCTTCCTGCACCGGCTGGCCAAGGTCCACCTCGGCCCCCTGCACGATGCCACCGACCGGGGCGACGATTTGGGCCAGCCGGTTTTGGTTGAAGGCCAGTTCGGCCAGACACTCGACGCCCTCGGCCAGTTCCCCGACCACGGGGGTGGCGATTTGGACGCCGGCCAGCGCCGCCGAATCCGCCGCCGGCAGCCGCACCAGGAGCGATTGACCGGGCTGCAGCCGCGCGAGTGCTTCGGGCCGGCAAGGGCCGCAGGCGGCCTCCGGCACGCGATGCTCGGAGCACATGCCGTCAGCGGCCGGGGGGTGGGGTGGATGCGCCGCCAGTTCACGGTTGCCCGGTCCCGATGGGGTCAGGACCAGGGCAGCCGCAGTGAAGCCGATCCAGGTTGGGAATCCACTTTTCATAAAAGACGACCAGGAAATATCGCGATCACCAAACGAATCCGGGAGGGGCGCGGTGGACACACCACGCCCTTGAAGTCACGCCCGGCCGGGAACTCAGGCCGGCGTCGGGAGCTCAGGAAGCGCGGGAAGGAGCGCGGGGAGGACGCGCCGCGCGGCGGGCAAATTGCCAGGGCCGACTCCGTTCAAGCGGGGCCCGCCCGGGGGGCTGGGGCTGGAAGCCGGCTCGGCACAGAGATTCCGGCGCCGGGTCAGGGAGCAGCCGAACCACCAGCAGCGGCGGGACGATTGAGGCCCCTCGCTCCTCGGTCTTGCAGGAGCCGGTCTCCAGCGAGCTGCAGGGTTGCTGGTCACAGTTGGCAGGGCTCTGCGGGTCGCCGGCGTCGGCGCAGCAGCATTGCAGCCAGGGCCGCTCCGGCAGCCAGGGCTCGAGGGCGCAATGCATGCTCGCCGGCACCCACAGGGCCAGCAGGAGCATCACCACGCTGCCTTTGAGCCAACTCACGGGGCGTTAGATTAGTCGGGAAAGGAGGCGAGGCAAGGCTCCGGCAGGCACCAAGCAAAGACGCCCGGCCCGGGATTTCGCGGCAGGGTGCACCGTCCCTTGCTCAAAAACTCATGCCGGCAGTGGCCAAAGGCCGGAGGCCGGAGGTGAGGAGCGGGGTGCGAGGAGGGAGGGTCAGGAGCCCGGAGTCAGCAGGTTCGCGAACGCGAACGGTCTTTCCACGCTCGCCAACCGTGTTCCACCTGCCGCACTCGGAAGGCGGGGACAAGCGCCCGCCGGACTGCACCGGGGTCCCTTTGGGAAGCTTTCGGCCCTCTCCACGCTTGAGGGGGCGTTGCGGGCCGGCCTGCTTGTCACACCCGCCGGGGGCCCCTAAGGTTCGGCGCGTGACCTATCCGGACCACAATCAGAACGGGCTGCTTTACCAGGAGGACCCGTGGCGCGTGTTCCGCATCATGGCCGAGTTTGTTGATTCCTTCGAGACGCTCAGCACCCTCGGGTTTGCGGTGGCGGTGTTCGGGTCGGCCCGGACCCGGCGGGGGGACAAGTACTACAAGCTGGCCGAGGCCCTGGGGCGGGAGCTGGCCCGCCAGGGCCTGGGGGTCATCACCGGCGGCGGTCCGGGCATCATGGAGGCGGCCAACAAGGGAGCGATGGCCGCCGGCGGCACGTCGGTGGGGCTGAACATCTATCTGCCCAACGAACAAAAGACCAACCGCCACCTCACCCTGGCCCTGCACTTCCGCTACTTCTTTGCCCGCAAGGTCTGCTTTGCCAAGTACAGCCTGGGTTTTGTGTTTTTCCCGGGCGGCTTTGGCACACTGGACGAGTTTTTCGAACTCATCACCCTGGTCCAAACCCGCCGCCTGCCCAAGGTGCCGATGATCCTGGTCGGCCGGTCGTATTGGCGCGGCCTGCTGCGCTGGCTGCACCAGACGGTCGAGCAGCCCGGGTACCTTGACCGGGCCGACCTGGAGCCCCTGCGGTTGGTGGAAGACCCGCTCGAGGCGGTCCATTACCTGGTCGAACACCGGGATACCCTCACCGCTCCCCACCCCGTGGGCAAGGCCTTCGCCTGAGACCGCCCCATGCGCTACGTCCCGGAGCTGCACCGCGATCCCAACGGTCTGACGCTGGCGGTTGCGCCCATGCCCGGTCTGCCCGGAGTGTGCGTGGGGCTGTGGGTTGGCGTGGGCAGCCGGTACGAAGAGGCCCCGCTCAACGGGGCCTCCCATTTCATCGAGCACATGCTCTTCAAGGGCACCCGCCGCCGCCGGGCGCGGGACATTTCCGCCGCCATCGAGGGGGTGGGTGGTTCGCTCAACGCCTTCACCAGCGAGGAAACCACCTGTTTCTATGCCCGCGCGCCCCGCCGCCACCTGGCCACGGTGGTGGACGTGCTGGCGGACCTCTTCCTCAATTCGGTCTTCGACCCGCGCGACCTGGAGACCGAGCGCGAAGTCATCCGCGAAGAGGTCGCCATGTATCGCGACCAGCCGCACCAGCACGTCGAAGAACTGCTCAACGCCCTCCAGTGGCCCGACCACCCCCTGGGCCGCCCCCTGACCGGCACCGAAGCCACCCTGGCCCGCCTGGAACGCCCGCAACTGCTCGCCTTCCGCCGCCGCCATCATGTGGCCCCCGCCATCGTCCTCACCGTCGCCGGCGGCTGCACCGCCGCCGAATGCCGGCGCGCGCTGGCCCGCTGGGCGGACCGCTTCCCCGGCGGGGCACGCCCGGCCTTCGAGCCGGTGCCGCCCTCGCGGCAGGTCGAGCCCGGCCTCCGCCTGGAACGCCGCCCCATCACCCAGACTCAACTGGCCCTGGGCCTGCGCACCTGTTCGCGGCACGACCCGCGCCGCTTCGCCCTGCGGCTGCTCAACGTGATCCTGGGCGAAAACGCCAGCTCCCGCCTCTTCCAGGTCCTGCGCGAGGAACGCGGCATCACCTATCACATCGGCAGCGGCCTGAGCTTCTACCACGACACCGGCGATCTGGTGATCACCGCCGGCCTCGAACCCGGCCAACTGGCCGGCGCCCTGCGCCTGATCGTGGCCGAACTGCGCCGGCTCAAAACCCATCCCCCCCGCCCCGCCGAACTGGGGCACGCCCGCGAGTACGCCCTCGGCCAACTGGACCTGAGCCTGGAAAGCAGCGAAAACCAGATGATGTGGCTGGGCGAACAATGGCTCGGCCACGGCCGGCTTTTCACCCCCGCCGCCTATCGCCGGGCCCTCATGCGCGTGTCCGCCGCCGATCTCGGCGCCGCCGCGCGCGATTTCTTCCGGCCCGACCGCCTCAACCTCGCCCTGGTGGGTCCCCACCGCGCCACCGAACTCGAGGTCATCCGCCGCCTCCTGCGGGAACTGTAACCGCACCCTCTACCGGCCGGCCTCCGGCACCCGCGTCGGCGCCACGGCCGCTTGCGCCGCGGCCGCCGGCCGCCCCTCCGTCCCGGACCGCAGCCCCGCCAGCGAGCCGGACACCGCTTCCAAAAAACGCCCCGGCACCAGCCCGAGCCCCAGCACGGCCGCGATGAGCCCCGCACACAGGGCGCGGGCCGGAACCGAAAGCCGCACCGGCGCCGCTGCCGGCTCGGGCGGGTCCCGGAAAAACGCCTCCCGGAACAGCGCCAGGTAGTAGTAGATGGCCAGGGCCGCGTTCACCATCGTGAACAGGACCAGCACGCGATGGCCCCGCTCCCACGCCGCGGTGAGCAGTGCCAGCTTGCCCATGAACCCCGCCAGCGGCGGCACCCCCGCCAGCCCGAAGACTCCCACCGCCAGCGTCGCCGCCAGCAGGGGTGAGCGGCGATGCAGCCCCGCCAGGTCCCCGACCACCAGGTTCGCGCCCTCCGCGGCCAGCAGGCTGAACACGGTGAAGCACGCCAGGGCCATGAACAGGTAGGCCACCAGGTAGTACAGCGCCGCGGTAAAACCGGCCTCGTTCAGCGCCACCAAACCCACCAGGGCATACCCGGCGTGGGCGATACCGGAAAAGCCCAGCAGCCGTTTCAGGTCCGTCTGTGCCAGCGCGATCAGGTTGCCGTAAAACATCGAGGCCAGCGCCAGCCCGGTGAACACCGCCGGCAGCACGCCCGACTCCGGCTCCGCCAGGGCCGCCAGCCGCACCAACACCACCGCCGCCCCCAGTTTGGGCAGCGTGGCCACGTAACCGGCGGTCTCGTTCGACGCGCCCTGGTACACGTCCGGCGTCCAGAAGTGGAAGGGAAACACCGCCAGCTTGTAGAACAGCCCGCAGCAGGTCAGCCCCAGCCCGGTTACCACCGCCGCCGCCGGCGCACCGGCCAGCCGCGGCAGCATCTCCGGCAGGTGCGTGGTGCCGGTCAACCCGAACAGCCAGCTCAGCCCGAACAGCATCAGGCCGTTGGCCGTGACGCCGAACACCAGGTACTTGATGGCCGACTCCATCTGCACCCGTTGCCCGGCCCGCTCCCGCCGCATCGCCACCAGGAAATACAGCGGCAGCGAGGCCAGCTCCAGCGCCACCACCAACGTGATCAGCTCGATGCTGCTCACCAGCAGCATCAGCCCGCTGACGCTCAACACCAGAAACAGGTGGTACTCGGGCCGGACCGCGCCGGGGATGTCCGGCAACTCCCGTTGCTGCCAGACCACCAGCAGGTAACCCACGGCCAGGACCAGCTTCAACCACTGCGAAAAGGCGTCCACCCGGTACGCCCCCTCGAAGAGCGTGCCCCGCGCCGGCAGCGCCCACCACGCGGCCAGGATCGCCACCGCCGCCGTGGCCGTGGCCAGTCGCTGCGCCGCCCGGTCCCGCCCGGTGCCCAGGCTCAGCCCAAACAGCCCCAGCGCACCCAGCAGCAAAACCAGTTCAGGGAGGAAGGTCATGACAGGGAAGCGCGGAAAACTTCAGGGACCGATCGCGGCCGGCGGCCCGGCGGGGCCGAGGGTGGTCGCCACCAGCAGATGCTGCACGCTCGCCTCGAACAACCGCACCAGCGGCGCGGGCTGCAGCCCGATCCACAGCACCAGCCACGCCAGCGGCAGCAAGGTGAGCAGCTCGCGCAGGGTCAAATCACCCACCCCCGAGTGGTCGGGATTCTGCGGGCTGCCGTAGGCCACCTTTTGGAGCATCCGCAGCAGGTAGGCCGCCGCCAGCACCACCCCGGGCACGGCCGCCAGCGCCACCACCGGCGAAGCCTCAAACGCACCCGCCAACGCCAGGAACTCGCCGATGAAGCTGTTGGTCCCGGGGAATGCCATCGAGGACAGGGCGAACAGCCCGAAAAACCCGGCGAAGACCGGCACCTGCCGGCCCACGCCCGCCACCGCCGTCAACTCGCGCGTGTGCAGCCGCTCGTACAGCAGGCCCACGCAGAGGAACAACGCCCCGGTGGTGATGCCGTGGTTGATCATCTGCAACACCGCCCCTTCGATCCCGGCCCGCGTAAGCGTGAAGATGCCCAGCGTGGCAAACCCCATGTGCCCCACGCTCGAATAGGCCACCAGCTTCTTGAGATCGCTCTGCGCCAGCGCGGTCAGCCCGCCATAGACGATGGCCACCACCGACAACCACGTCAGCGCCGGCGCCAGCAGGCGCGTGGCCTCCGGCGCCAGCGGCAGCGACAGCCGCAGGAAACCGTAGGTGCCCATCTTCAACAGCACGCTGGCCAGAATCACGCTGCCCGCCGTCGGCGCCTCGACGTGCGCCGCCGGCAACCAGGTGTGAAACGGAAACATCGGCACCTTGATGGCGAACGACAGGAAAAACGCCGCAAACACCCCGAGCTGGAAGCCCAGCGGCCACCCCCGCCCGCTCAGGACTCGCAGGTCCCACGTCCCCGCCTGCCAGTACACGGCGATGATCGCCACCAGCAGGAACACCGAGCCGGCCATCGTGTAGATGAAGAACTTCAGCGCCGCATAGACCTTGCGCGGCCCGCCCCAGACGCCGATCAGCAGCGCCATCGGGATGAGCATCGCTTCCCAGAACAGGAAAAAGAGCACGAAGTCCAGGGCGCAAAACACCCCCACCATTGCCGTCTCCATCACCAACAGCCCGATCATGAACTCCCGCACCCGCGTGGTGATGTACCGCCACGACGCCAGCACACACAGCGGCAGGATGCCCACCGTCAACAGCACCAGGACCAGGCTCAAGCCGTCCACCCCCACCGTGTACCGCAGCCCCAGGGGCGGCACCCACGGCCGGTCCTCGACGAATTGAAACGCCGGCGTGGCCGGATTGAACTCCAACACCACCGGCACCGAGGCCGCCGCCACTGCCAGCGTGGCCACCAGCGTCCACCCCCGCACCGCGCGGTCGCGGCGCAGCAGGCCGGCCACGGCCGCCGCCGCCAGCGGGCCGAAGATCAGTACGCTGAGCCAGGGAAAAGCCGCGGGGGTTTCGAGGGAGTTCATGGTCTCCACACCTGATAGAGCATCCAGCCCACCAGCCCCAGCGCCATCACCGCCAGCGCCAGCAGCAGGCTTTCCTGCAGGTGCGCCCGTTGGAGGGCGCGCAGCCGCTCCCCCCCCGCGCGCACGGCCGCGGCCAGGCCGTCCACCGCGCCATCAATGACCCGTTGGTCGAACCACCCCGCCTCGCGCGCCGCGCGCACCACCCCGGCCAGCCCGGTGCGGCGATACCGTTCGCCCCACCAGGCGTCCAGCGCCCGCACCGGCCCCTCGGCCAGCCGCAGAAACGCGCGGCCACCCCGCCGGTAAAACCAGTCGGTGTCCAGGCTGATGGTCGGCTCGGGCGTGAGTTTCTTCAGGAACAGGAAGAACCCCAGCGCCGTGAACAGCAGCACCTGCAGCGTCTCGGCCACGTGGTAGCTGGTGTACGGCTGGTAGGTCACCGGCTGGAAGGGCAGCATCGCGTACAGGTACGGCGTGTAACAGCCGATGAACACGCACAGCCCGGCGGTGATCGCCATCGCCAGGGTCATGTTCCAACCGGGGTCGCGCGCGCGCGCCCAGACCTCCGGCGTGCAGGGGTTGTCCCCGAACCAGATGAAGTACGGCACCTTCAGGCCGGTGTGCAGGAAGGTGCCCGCCGAGGCCAGCATCAACCCGAACCCGGCCCAGAGCCGGTGGTCCTCGAAGCTGGCCGCCACGATCATGGACTTGCTCACGAAACCGCTGAACAGCGGGAAGGCCGAGATTGAAAGCCCGCCGATGAGTGTGAACAGAAACGTCCACGGCATCTTCGGATACAGCCCGCCCAGGCGCGTGAAGCGGCTCTCGCCGGTCATGTGCAACACCGCCCCGGTGCCCATGAACAGCAGCCCCTTGTAGAGGATGTGGGCGAAGGCGTGGGCACAGGCGCCGTTGAGCGCCAGTTGCCCCACCGGCGTGTCCAGGTCCGCCAGGCCCACCCCGGCCACCATGTAGCCGACCTGGCTGATGATGTGGTAGGCCAGCAGCCGGCGGCTGTCGTTTTCCAGCACGGCGTACACCACGCCGTACACCGCCATGATCACGCCCAGCGGCACCAACAGGTCCAGCCCCGGCAACCCCCGCGCCAGTGCGTACACCGCCGTCTTGGTGGTGAGCGCGCTCAGAAAAACCGAGCCGTTGAAGGTCGCCTCCCCGTAGGCGTCCGGCAGCCAGGCGTGCAGCGGCGGCACGGCCGCGTTGAGAATGAAGCCGGTCATCACCAGGTACGTCGCCAGCGTGGGTTGTGCGACGTCCAGGGCCTCGAAGGCCAGGCTGCGCGTGGCCTGGTAGTGCAACACAATCCCCGCCAGCAACGCCACCCCGCCCGCCACGTGCACCAGCAGATAGCGGTACCCGGCCCCCAGCGATTCCGGCCGCCCCCGGTACCAGATCAGAAACACCGAGGCCAGCGCCATCAGCTCCCAGAACATGAACAGCGTCACCCAGTCGCCCGCGTAGATCGCCCCCAGCGACCCGCCCGCGTACACCCAGGCGGCCACGTGCTCGCCCACCCGCCGCACATGCAGGCCGTAGAGCGTGGCCAGCACCGCCATCAACGCCATGATGTAGCCGAACACCAGGCTCAGCCGGTCCACCCGCCCGAAGACCAGCGTCCAGTCCAGGAACCGCACCTCCCCCCAGGTGCCCGGCTCCAGCCCCAGCGTGCGCGCGAAGGCCAGCGCCGGCACCAGCAACAGCCAGCCCCGGCGGACCCGCTCCGGCACCAGCGGCAACAGGGCCGCCCCCCCCAGCATTACCAGCGCCGGATGCAGCCAGAAACTACTCATCGTAATAGTCCTCCCCCTGCATGATCCCGGCGTGGCCCCAGGCCTTGGACACCAATATGATCAACGTGCAGGCCGCGAAGCCGAACACCGACCAAAACCCGGGCAGGTGCTCCGCCTCCGTGTGGGCGTGCGTCTTGTCCACCACCCACGGCAGCGCGTCGGCCACCACCAGCAGCGCCAGCACCGCGTAACTCACGCCCCGCACCCCGCGCGGGCGGGCACGCAACCATTCGATCAACCGCACCAGGATCATGGGAACAGCAACCGCGCGAAGTTCAAAAACAGGTCCGGGTAAAAGCCCAGCAGGACCGAGATGGCCGCCGTCAGACACAGCGGTACCACCATCGCCGGCGAGGCCTCCCGCCACCCCGCCGCCGGCGGGTCCGACGCCCCCCCCGCCGACCGGCCGAAGAACCCCCGGTACACCACCGGGGCGAAGTAGGCGGCATTGAGCAGCGTGCTGGCCAGCAACACCCCCAGCAGCGGCAACGCCCCCGCCTCCAGCGAGCCCAGCGCCAAATACCACTTGGAGACAAACCCGCCCACCGGCGGCGCGCCGATCATGCTCAGCGACGCCAGCGCAAACGCGCCAAAGGTGAAGGGCATCGCCCGCCCCAGCCCGTGCATCTCCGAGAGGTTCTTCTTGTGTGCGGCCACGTAGATGGCCCCGGCGCAGAAGAACAGCGTGATCTTGGCAAAGGCGTGATTGGCGAGGTGCAGCAGCCCGCCCTGGATGCCCGCCGGGGTCAGCAGCGCCACCCCCAGCAGGATGTAGGACAACTGGCTGACCGTCGAGTAGGCCAGCCGCAGCTTGAGGTTGTCCTGGCTCAGGGCGATCACCGAGGCGGCCAGGATGGTGAAGGAAACAAAGTAGGCCGTGGGCAGTCCCAGGTGCGCCGCATGCATCCGGTCCACCCCGAACACGTAGAGCATGACCCGCGCGGTCGAGAACACCCCCACCTTCACCACCGCCACCGCGTGCAACAGCGCGCTGACCGGCGTGGGCGCGACCATCGCCCCCGGCAACCAGTGGTGCAGCGGCATCAGGCCGTTCTTGGCGAAGCCCAGCAGGCAGGCCACGTACAATCCCGCCACCAGTCCCTGGGAAAGTCCGCCCGGCAGGATGCCGGTGCGGGGGTTGTCCGCGAAGTCCAGGCTGCCGGTCAGCACGTAGATCAGGATCATCGCCGGCAGGACCAGCCCCTTGGCCGTGGCCGTCAGGTAGGTCAGGTACTTGCGCCCGCCCTCGTAGCCCTCCGCGTCCTGGTGATGCGCCACCAGCGGGTAGGTGCTCACGCTCACCACCTCGTAAAACAGGTACAGCGTCAGCAAATTGTCGGCGAAGGCACAGCCGATGGCCCCAAACAGCGCCAGGGCAAAACAGACGTTGAACCGCGTCTGCGCGTGTTCCCGCAACCCGCGCATGTAGCCCGCCGAGTAAAACACCGTCAGCACCCACAGAAACGACGCGGCCAGCGCGAAGATCATGGACATCGCGTCCGCCCGCAGCGCCACCCGCAGCCCCGGCAGCAGCTCGAACACGCCGTAACGCAACGTCCGCCCCGCCAGCACGTCCGGCCCCAGAGACGCCGTCAGCCCAAACAGCGTCAACGCCGCCCCCAGCGAACAGGCCTCGCGCAGGTTGGGCCGCCGGCCCGTGGCCATCACCAGCCCCGCTCCCACCAACGGCGCCAGCAGGGCGTACAGGAGTCGAGGCTCGGAGATCGGCGCCATCGCTCAGCCCTTCAAGTCCCTCAGGTCCCGGGTGAGGACGGACCGGTAGTTGCGATACACGGCGATGACCAGGCTCAGCGCCACGGCCACCTCGGCGGCCGCCAGGCCCATGATGAACAGCACGAAAAGCTGGCCCACCGCCGGGTCCGGCGCGGTGAACCGGTTCAGGGCCAGAAAATTCAGCGAGGCCCCCGAGAGGATCAGCTCCCCGGCAATCAACAGGCCGATGAGCGTGCGCCGGCGCAGCAGGCCGAACACCCCCGCTGCCAACAGCACAGCGGCGAGAACCAGGTAGGTTTCCAGTCGGTCGTGGAGCGGGTTCATGAGGAGGAAGGCGGCGCACTCCGGCCATGCCGGGCCAGGACCAGCGCGCCCAAAATGGCCAGCAACAGCACCAGCGAGATCAGTTCAAAGGCCAGGCACCAGGTCGAAAGCAGCGCCACCCCCAGCGACTCCACCGACCCGCTCCCCGGCGGGCGGGCCGGGGCTGACGGCCAGCGGGTGTGCACCCCCAGCCACGCCAGCGCCCCGCCGGCGGCCAGGCTCACCAGGAGCGCCGCCGCGCTCGCCAGTCGCGCCCGCGGCCGGGGTTGCTCCGGCGGGGGCTCGTCCGGCTCGGCCAGCATGACGGCAAAGACGATCGTCACGCAGACCGCGCCGATGTAGATGAGGATTTCCATCAGGGCCAGAAACGGGCTGTGCAGGAAGTAGTACAGGCCCGCCAGGCCCACCGACCCCAGGGCCAGGCCGCTGACGCTGCGGATGACCCGCTGACTGGACACCGCCAGCACGGCCCCGCCCACCGTGACCGCCACGCACAGGGCGAACACGACCGCCACGATCCAGGAGGCGCCGGGGAAGGAGTTCATGCGCCAGGGGGGGTGGACGGTGCCGATGGCGCCGGGGCGGCCACCGCAGGCCGGGCTTGCAGGCGTTTGAGCAGGTCCAGGAAGTAGGCCTCCCGCCCGGTGCCGGCCAGGTTGTAGCGCCGGCTGAACCGCAGGGCTTCGGTGGGGCAGACCTCGACGCACGAGCCGCACAGGCTGCAGCGGGTGAAGTCCACGGTGAAGACCGTGGGCGATTTCTTCTTCTCGCCCTCGCGCTTGATGCCCTCGACCAGGATGCAGCCGCTGGGGCAGGCCTTCTCGCAGGACTTGCACGCCACGCACAGCGACATGCCCGTCTCGGGATCGCGCACCAGTTCGATGTGCCCGCGGTACCGCTCCGGGATGGGCAGGGTCTGGTACGGATAGGGTACGGTGACCGGCGGTTTGAAAAACTGGGTGAGGGTCACCCGCATGCCGGTCAGCAGGCTGCGGAAGCCCGTCCACCATTCGGCGAGGACGTTTCTCATGGTCAGACCAGTTTGAGCAGCACGCTGGTCAGCAGCAGCGTGACCAGGGAGATCGGGATCAGGATTTTCCAGGACACATTCAGCAGGCCGTAGAACTGGGTGCGGGGGAAGGTCCAGCGGACCCACATCACCGTGAAGACCAGCAGGTACAGCTTGAGCAGGAACCACCACACGCCCGAGCCCACCCCCAGCGGACTCTGCCAGCCGCCCAGGAACAGCGCCGTGGCCAGCGCGCAGCCCACCACGACGTTCGCGTACTCGGCCATGAAGAACACGCCGAAGCCCATGCCGGCGTACTCGGTGAAGGCCCCCGCCACCAGCTCGCTCTCCGCCTCGGCCATGTCGAACGGCGCGCGGTTGGTCTCGGCCAGCAGGCAGATGAAGAAGATCACGAACGTGACCGGCATCAGCGGGTTGACCCAGAGCTTGCACACGTTCCAGTGCCAGAACCCGCCGGCCTGCCGGCGCACGATCTCGTTCAGGTCCATCGTGCCGGTGAGCATCAGCAGCGTGATCACCACCAGCAGCAGAGGGACCTCGTAGGCCACGTTCTGCGAGACCACCCGCGCCGCCGAGATGATGGCGTACTTGTTGCGCGAGGCCCAGCCGGCCAGCAGCAGGGCCATCACGTGGATCGAGCCGAAGGCCACCGCCACCAGCAGGCCCACGGACATCGGCCGCGCCGTCAGATGCGGCCCGAACGGCAGCACCGCCAGCGCCAGCATCGCCGGCACCATCACCAGCGTCGGCGCCAGCCGGAACAGCACCGCATCCGCCCCGGGCGGCACGATGACCTGCTTGGTCAGCAGCTTCACCGCGTCGGCGATCGGTTGCAGCAGACCTTCCGGCCCCACCTCGGTCGGCCCGGGCCGGCGCTGGAATCGGGCCGCGCCCTTGCGCTCGACCCACACCAGGTAGGCCGCGTTCAGCCCCACAAAGGCCAGGGTGCCGACCAGGAACAGCAGCAGGCGTTGGGGCTCGGCCAGCGTCATGGGCGGAGGAAACGGAAATCCGAAGTCCGAAATCCGAGGGCCAAAGTTCCAACAACGCCCGCCGGGCCGGCCGGGCCTTCGACCTTCGACCTTCGACCTTCGACTTTCGACCTTGGCTTCATCGGTCAATGTCCGGAATCACCAGGTCCAGGCTGCCCAGGAAGGCCAGCGCGTCGGCCAGCAACATCCCCCGGCTGGCCTCCTCGAAGAGGCTCAGGTTGGAAAACGACGGCGTCCGCAGCTTGACCCGGTAGGGCACGTCCTTGCCGTCGCTGACGATCCGCACCATGAACCGTCCGCGCGCGGCTTCGACCGCGAAACAGGTGTCGCCCGGCGGCGGCTTGAGCACCTTGGGCACCTTGGAGCGAATCGGGCCTTCGGGGATGAGGTCCAACGCCTGCTCGATGATGCGCAGGCTTTGCTCGATCTCCTCCATCCGCACGAGGTACCGGGCCATCGAGTCGCCCTCGGGATGGGTGGGGATGCGGAAGTCCAGCTCCGGGTACACCGAGTACGGCTCGGCCCGGCGCACGTCGTAGGCCACGCCCGCCCCGCGCAACACCGGACCGGTCGCGCCGTAGCGCCGGCCCAGCTCGGCGTCCGCCACGCCGATGCCGACCAGCCGCTTGCGCAGGATGATGTTGTCGGTGACCAGCTCCCGGTACATCTCCAGCCGCGGGCGCATGTACCGGACGAAGTCGCGCACGCCGTGCAGGAACCCGGCATCCACGTCGTTGTAGAGCCCGCCGAAGCGGTAGTAGCAGTAGGTCAGCCGCGCGCCGGTGATCCGCTCGAGCAGGTCGAGGATTTTCTCGCGGTCATCGAAGGCGTACAGCAACGGGGTGAAGCCGCCCAGGTCCAGCAGGAAAGCACCGAACCAGACCAGGTGGCTGGAGATGCGGTTGAGCTCGGAGGTGATCACCCGCACGAACTCCGCCCGGCGCGGCACCTCGATCTGGGCCGCCCGCTCGACCGCCCCCACGTAGGCATGCGTGTAGTGCATGGCCGAGAGGTAATCAATGCGGCTGGTGTTGGGCAGAAACTGCGCCCAGGTCCGGTTCTCGCCCATCTTCTCGTGCATCCGGTGGATGTACCCGCACACCGGCTCGGCCCGCACAACGTACTCCCCGTCCATCGTCAGCTTCACCCGCAACACCCCGTGCGTGGCCGGGTGCTGCGGGCCGAGGTTCAGCACGAAGGTCTCCTGCCCGGCGGCGGCCGCGGCCAGCGCCTCCTGCGGGTTCAGGGTGACCAGGTCGTTCACAGGGCAAAATCCTTCCGCAGCGGGTGGTAATCCGCGTCCTCGGGCAGCAGCAACGGGGTCAGGTTCGGATGCCCGGTGAAGCGGATGCCGAAAAACTCGTGCGTCTCCCGCTCGTGCCAGTTCGCGCCGGGGAAAACCCCGCTCAAGGTGGGCAGTTCCGGCTGCGCGCGGGGCACCGGCGTCCGCACCACCGCCCGCCAGTACTCGAGCGGATGGAAAAAGTCGTACACCACCTCCATCTCACCCCGGCCCAGCCAGTCCACGCCGGTGATCGTGTCCAACGCATACCCCCGCGCCGCGAACCACTGCCCGGCCGACGCCACCCGCTCCGGCGGCACCGTGGCCTCCCAATGCACCCCCCGCCGCGCGAACTCGACCACCTGGACCTGGAACCCCGCCGCGGCCGCCGCGGCCCCGGCGCCCGTTTCCGCGGCCAGAGCCGCCGCAAACGCGGCGGCCTGGACTTCAGCGCTCTGGGCTGCGGCAGGGCTCATGTCTCCGGATTCACCCGCGGCCAGCGCCGCTTGCCGGTGATTTTTTCCTCCAGGGCCAGGATGCCTTCGATGAGGGCCTCGGGCCGCGGCGGGCAACCGGGCACGTACACGTCCACCGGGAAGAGCTTGTCCACCCCCTCGACCACCGCGTACTGACCGGGGAAGACAAACGGGCCGCCGCTGATGGCGCAATTGCCCAGGGCGATCACCCACTTGGGCTCGAGCATCTGGTCGTAAAGCGTCTTCACTGCCGGGGCCATCTTCTTGTTGATGGTCCCGGCCACGATCATCACGTCCGCCTGACGCGGCGAGGGGCGGAAGACCTCGGCCCCGAAACGGGAGAGGTCAAAGCGCGACGCCCCGGCGGCCATCATCTCGATGGCGCAGCAGGCCAGGCCGAAGGTCAGCGGCCAGAGCGAATTGGCGCGGCCCAGGGCGAGCAGCTCGTCCAGCTTGGCAAACCGCAGCAGCGGCGCGCACTCCTTCAGCTCGGGGGCGGGTTCGGGCGTTTCCATTCAAACACTCCTTTCCGCCAGGCGTACACGACCACCAGGGCCAGGATGCCCACAAACAGCCCCAGCTCGACCAGGTCGCGCCAGGCAAAAACCCGGTCGTACACCACCGCCACCGGCAGCAGGTACAAGACATCCACCGCAAAGGCCACGAACACCAGCGCGTAGCGGTAGTACACAGCGCTGTACCGAATCCAGGCGTCGCCGATCGGCTCCATGCCGCACTCGACAAACTGCCCGGTCTTCCGGGCGGTCTGCCGCGTCCGGCGCGGCGCCAGCAGGTGCACCAGCACAAACGGCCCCACCACAAAGGCCAACCCCCCTGCGGCGTAGGCCGCCAGGTAAACCAGGTTCAACGTGTCGGCTTCGCTCATGACGCTCTCCCCGCCCGGGCGCCCCGCCGGCGCTGCGCCGCCGGACGCCCATTCTTCAGCCCCCGCCCCCGGCGTGCCGGCTGCGCCGCCGGGGCGGCATGCGGCCCGCACTCTGGTTTGTGGGGATAGACCGCGATGATGGCCGCCAGGCTGGTGGTGGCCAGCTTGTCGCGGATGCGTGCACAAGTTTCCCGCCAAAACTCGTGGGTCGGACACTCCTGCTGGTTCTGGCACTCCTCCAGCCCCAGCAGGCAACGCCCCAGCCAGTTCGGCCCCTCGACCGCCTCGACCACGTCCAGTAGCGAAATGGCCCCGGCCGGCCGGGCCAGGGTGATGCCGCCGCGGTGCCCGCGCCGGGCCGCCACCAGGCCGCGCCGGGCCAGCCGGTGAATGATCTTGGCCAGGTAGGCGCGGGGGATGCCGGTGCAGCGGGCCACCTCGGCCACCAGGCGGGGCGGCTGCTGACAGGCGGGCAGGCAGATCAGGGCGCGAATGGCGTAGCCGGTGGTTTGCGAGAGGCTCAACATGGCATGTGTCCGGCGAGCCGGCGTGCCTGTGGTGCCGCCAAATGACCTTTTTGTCAACAAATCAAATGACCTTGACCTCGCTTGACCGCGCCCGGACCATGGCCCGTGTCGGCCCGGCCGGGCGGCAAAAGACAGCCGCACGCCACGACGTCACCGCGCGGTAGGGTCCCCCCGCCCGGGCGACAGCTCTGGGAGCGCCTGCCCGTGCGGTGCACGCAGACAGGTGTCAGTCCCCGGGTGCTTTGCGAGGGCGCACCCCACTTCGGACTTCGGCCTTCGACCTTCGGACCTTGCCTGACCGCCAGGAGGTTCACCGCGTGACCGCGGCGGCTTGCGGCATTCGGCACCCGGCGCCGCGTGGGGCGAGGCCGGGGCAAAAAGAAAGGCCGGGCGCGGGCCCGGCCTTCCGTGTTGGAGAGGTGGCGTCGGTTTAGCGGCGGACGCGGAAGAAGGCGTGGCCTTCACCCACCGGCAGGGTGGCCGGGCTGGTGGCCCCGGTCACGGGAGTCCAGGTCTGGAGGTCGGTGGAGCTTTCCAGCGTTCCGCCCGCCGGCTGCCAGGAGATGGTGATGTTGGCGCCCTGGCGCTGGATGGCCAGCGTGGGCCGTTCCACCGGCGGGGGCGGGGCGATCATGTACTGCACCGCATTGAGGAACAGCCGGGCACCGTCCTCGCTGAGATCGTAGATGCCCGCGCCGTGGCTGGTAAGGCCGGAGGCTTCGCGGCTGCCGCATAGGAAGACCAGGCGGCGGCCGCCGAAGACGTCATCGCGGCCGTTGGCGGCGACGGCCCCGGCGGGCCATTCGCCGATGATCATGCCGCCGAAGGCGGGGTCGCCTTCGGTGCCGACGACGGCCAGGACGGTGCCGCCCTCGGCAATGGGGTTGGTGTTGACCGAGATGCCGCGCTGGACGGTGTTGTTGAAGGTCACCAGGCTGGCATAGGTGTTCACCATGACGTTGTTCGCATCCAGGGCCACGCCCTGGAAGATGGGGTGGGCCGGGTCGTTGACCTTGAGCCGGATGGGGCCGGCGGTGTCGGGGATGGTGCTGCCGGTGGTGAAGCCCAGGCGGTTGTTCCGCAGGACGTAGCCGCCCATGACGATGGTGGGGGCGGTCAGGCCGTTCCAGGCCAGGGTCTCGGGCGGGTCCTGGTAGTCGCCGCTGCCCACGGAGCGGCTGATGATGACCAGGTCGAAGGTGTTGAGCAGCGCGGCGTCCGGCGTGCCGGTGGTGAGGATGCGGGTAACGGCGTAGTTGTTGGCGGTGAGCAGCGCCGTGTAGCCGACGTCCGGCGCCTGGGTGAAGCCGGCGTTGGCGGCGTCGGTGGACGGGGTGTTGTCGGCCGGGTGGAAGCTCACCCACGCGATCTTCGGCCCCAGGTCGGGGGCGTTCACGGTGAAGAAGGTCCAACGGACGGTGATGCCGTTGTAGCCCAGCGCGACCTGGACGGGCGCGTTGTTGGGGTACCTGGTGGCGGGGGTGTAACGGACGGTGGTGGTGGTGCCGGCCACGGTCTTTTCCGGGGTCACGGCGGTGCCGTCCACGCTGAGGGTCACCTCGCCGGTGTAGTTTTCGATGACCGCCTCGATGGGGGCATCGCGCAGCACGCCGGCGGCGTTGCGGGCGGGCGAGACCGAGCGGAGCAACGGGCGGGCCGGGCCGGTGTACTGGCGGTACACCTTGAGGTGGAGCGGCCGGTTGCGGTCGTTGAGCAGAGTCGAGGAGTTGCCCTCCATTTCGAGGTGATGCAGTTCAAGGCTGGTGCCGCCGGAGCCCTCGAACCAGAGCAGGCGGATGGGGTAGATGCCGTCCTGCTCGATGAGGAAGTCGCAGGCCGACTGCGGGAGGCTGGCGTTGGCGCCGCGGCCGCCGTCGAACTGGCCGAGCACCGGCGCGGCCAGGTCCTGCGGGGTGAGGCCGCCCAGGAGCTGGAAGCCGTCGTCACTGTTCACGCCGAAGCGGTAGATGCCGGCCTTGAGTTCGACGAAGCCGATGGCCTCGGCGACGATCCAGTCCTGGGCCGCAGTGTTGCCGGCGAAGATGCCGGGGATCTCGAGGTCGGTGAAGTTGGGGTTGACCAGGTTCGGGTCGTTGCCGGCGGTGAAGGCGCCGGCGTTGGCGGGGGCCTGCTGGTTCCAGTTGATGATTTCGACCTCGTGACGGCCGTCGGGCAAGGTGCCGGCGAAGGCACCGTTGGCATAGGGCTGGCCGGTGGCGGGGTCGAGATAGCCGCGGGCAAGCTGGGTTTCGGCCGCGGCGATGGAGTTGACGTTGCCCGGCCGCGGCACGACGGCGCCGGTGCCGTCAATCATTTGGTACACGTCCACGGTGAAGCCGGAGGTGCTGCGGTTGACCTGGGCGGCCGGGATGGCCATGCCGGCCTGGAGGACGGGCAGGTTGTCGTAGTTCAGCACGGTGAACTGCCAGCGGTGGGAGAACTGGCCGGCCGGGCTGCCGGTGTCGGTGTACTGGACTTCCGCCTGGAGGGTCTGGCCGGAAGGCAGGAGGCCGGGCTGGTACTTGACGGTGGTGACGCTGCCGGACCTGGTGACGTTGGCGGCCACTTCCTGGCCGTTGACGAGCAATTTGACCGAGCCGGCGGCCACGGCGGTGTCGCGGTCGGTGATCTGCGCCTGAATGGCCAGGCCGGGCCAGACGTTGGAAGTCCCCGGCAGAGGCGAGACCGAAATGCGCGGCGTCAGCGGCACCTGCAACCGACTGTAGGCCTTGACGGCTTTGGGGTTGTCCCGGTCGTTGACCAGAATCTTGGTCTGCGTCTCGCCCGAGAGGTCCAGCGAGAAGAATTCGAGGTTGGCGCTGCCGCCCCCTTCGTACCAGACCAGGCGCACGGGGTAGATGCCGTCCTGCTCGACGTTCACGTAGAACAGGGTGTCGGCCGAGCCGCGGCCGCCGTTGAAGATGCCCAGCAGTTTCGCCTCCGGGCTGTGGGGGTCGCGGCCGGCGGTGAGGTGGAAGCCGTCATCGCTGTTGACACCGAAGCGGTTCAGGCCGGCCTTGAGTTCGAGGTAGCCCACGATTTCGGCGGCGATGTTGTCAATGTTGTCCGGGCTCAGGGGGTCGGTGCCGGGGATGCCCGGGACGGGCTCATCGGGGAACGGCGGGGTGGAGGTGGCGGTGAAGTTGCCGGCCTGGGCCTGGGTGCCGTTGGGGCGGGCTTCCTGGTTCCAGTTGATCCGGGTTGCCGGATGGGTCCCGCCGGGGCCGGTGCCGGGCTGGGCGTAGTTGGGCAGCGGGTTGCCGGTCTGCGGGTCAATCAGCCGGCCGGCCAACTGATTTTCCGCCCGCGTGGCGCTGTTGATCAGGTCCAGCGTCGGCCACAAGGCGGCGTCGGGTCCCTGCGCCATGCGGACCAGGAAACCGGAGCTGGTCAGGTCCACGGCGTCCGCCGGAATGGCGTCGGCCGGTGTGAGGGTCTGGAAGGTTTCGGCGGTGAAGTTGAGGGTCTCGCTGATCTCGGTGGCGGGGGTGCCGTCATCGGTGAAGCGCAGCACGGCGGTGTGGGTGGAGCCGGAGGGGAAGAAGGGGACGGCGGTGTACTTGACGGTGGTCACGTCGCCGGATTTGGAGATGTTGACCGTGGCGGGGGCGCCGTCGAGCGTCACGGCGATGGTGTCGGCCTTCACCTTGGTTTGCGAGCCGTCCAGGATCAAGAACGTGAAGCCCAGCAGGTCGCCGCGGGCGGCGGTGACGATGGGTTTTTCGGGGTAGGGCACGACCACCACGCCGTACATGTTCTGGCCGTTGTTGTCCGCCTGGCCCAGGGTGAACGTGCCGGCCTCGAAGACCTTCACGTAGATGCTCGACCACTGGTTGACGCCCTGGCCGGGGCCGGCGCCGTCGGCGCTTTCGTCCACGCCGATGTGGTCCGGCCAGTCGGGGTTGCCGTGACGGTTCTGGCCGGTCTTGACCGGCTGCCAACCCTGCTCGACCACCCAGGCCATGTCCGGCAGGCCATCGCCAGTGCGGTCCAGGGCCCAATCCGGGAAGTTGGGCGGGTTGGCGTTGCTGGCGTCCCCCAGCCGGTCGTCAATGAGCAGGTACACGAAGGACTTTTTGTTGATGGTGACGTCAAGCTGGTAGCCGACGTTGTCGCGGTTGTCGTTGCCGGACATGATGTATTCGCCGCCCAGGAGGTACCTGGGGATCAGCACGGTGGGGGTGGCGCCGGTCCATTGGTGGTTGCGGTCCACGTAGGCCGGGACTTCCTCGCCCAGCACCGGCACGGTGTAGGGCGTGCCCACGTCGCCCAGAGTGGGTTCGTTGGCCACGGTGCGGTCCCACGTGACGCCGGTCCATTTGGCGGTGATGGTGTCGGTGGCTTCGTTGTCGCCGCCGGTCTCGACCACGTCGGTGATGACTGGCAGGGCCAGCAGACCCACTGGCAGGGCCAGGGTGGCCGCGGTGAGGGCGGCCAGGGTCCGGAATCGTGCAGGGTTCATGATTCGGTCAGGGTTGAGGTTCAGACAGCCGACCCGCCGCCGAAAGTCCCGTGCGAGACACACGCATTCACGCTCGGATGCAGCCATTGCACTCGATTCCGGCGAGGGGTCATGGAGTGCGGGCAATATTGGCGGCCAGCCCGGGATGTCAACCTCAATCCGGCCCCGGACCAGCGGGTCGCGGTTTTTTGGCCTTTGCGCTCGGGGGCGGCCTCGCTAGGTTTCGCCGCCGGAGTGTCCGATGGTGTAACGGTAGCACAGGGGCCTTTGGAGCCCTTAGTCCAGGTTCGAATCCTGGTCGGACAGCCAACCTCCTGCCTTCCCGCCACCCCACCGGCCCGCCCTGGCACGCCCTCGGAGCGGCTTGGTTCCCAACCTTCCGCTGGCCCCGCGCCTGGCCGGGAGGAGGAGTGGTTGGCGCGGGCGCGCCGATCAAACCTCGGCTTCGGGGAACCGCTCGCGGATCAAGCGGCGCAGCCGCGCGGTGTCCTCGGGGTGCAGGAGCCGGCGTTGCACGCGGCGCTCGGCGGCCTCAAGCAGCGTCAGCCAGTCTTCCAGCTCCGGCTCGGGCAGGGGTTGCCACGGTTCGAAGCGGCGCGCCCGGACATAGAACCGCCACCCGCCCCCCACCGGGCGGGCATACACTTGGCGGCGCTCGCCCGTGGCGGTGCGCCGGCTCCACGCGATTTCTCCTTTGGCCGACATGGCCGCGGCGGCGGGTCAGCGGGGCATCTCCACGCACGCCACCGCCATGGCGGCGATGCCCTCGCCGCGGCCCAGGAACCCCAGACCTTCATTGGTGGTGGCCTTGATGCCGACCCGGCCGGGATGCACTTCCATCGCCTCGGAGAGCTTGTGTTTCATGGCCCGGAGGTGGGGGGCCAGCTTGGGTTCCTGGGCAATCAAGGTGCAGTCCACGTTGACCACGCGGCCGCTGTGCAGGTGGAGCAACCGGACCGCCTCGTGCAGGAAGACCAGGCTCGAGGCGCCCTTCCAGCGCGGGTCGGTGTTGGGGAAAAACTGCCCAATGTCCCCCGCCCCCATCGCGCCGAACAGCGCATCGCACAGGGCGTGGATCAACACATCCGCATCCGAGTGGCCCTCCAGCCCCCGCTCATGCGGGATGTCCACCCCACCCAGCACCAGCCGGCGGCCGGGGACCAGCCGGTGCACGTCGTAACCGATGCCCACATGGATCATGGTGTGAGGGTAGGGCCACCGCCCCCCACCCGTAAACCGTCCGCCGCGCCGGACCGGAGGGGGTGGTGGCTGGGGGCGGAATCGAACCGCCGACACAAGGATTTTCAGTCCTCTGCTCTACCAACTGAGCTACCCAGCCGAAGCGGAAGGACATCAAAACGCGCCGCCGGGGCTTTGGCAAGGCACCATTTCGGCACGCCGCGCCCGGAGAGCGCTTCGCCCCGGCACCGCCGCGCGGCGGGCTCAAGGGTGTCAGCCCCGCCCCGCAACCCTCGGTTCGGCCCACGATCCAGGGTGATGCGGCACGGGACCAGCCCTGCGCCGAAGCCAGGGGCGCGCCGGCGGCTCAGCTCGACCGGCCCTGGCGCACCGCCTCCTTCTTGCGTTCCAGCTCCTCCTGGAGTTTGCGCCGTTCGGCGAGCCATTCCTGGCGCGCCTTCTCCGCGGTCGCGTCATCGCCCACCGCCTCCGCGCGGGTGATGGCCTCGCGGGCGGTCAGTTCCCGCTCCGCCAGCCGGGCCTTGTAACGGGATTCCAGTTCGGCGATTTCGCGTTTCTGCTCCTCGGTGAGGGAGACGATGGGGGTTTGTTTGGCCAGGCGTTCCATGGCCAGTTCGTAGGCGCTTTTCATGGCAGGGGGCAGGACATCGAACGGACGGCTCAGGCCGACGTCGGGCCGCCCGGCTCGGCGGTCGGGGCGGCGGCAGGCGCTGCAGCCGCCGCGGCTGGAGGGGGGCGTTTCCAGGGCATGTCCGGGAACTTTTCCGGCACCGGCAGGGCGGGCGCGGGCGGCACGACCGGTGCGGGGGCGCCGGAAGCGGAGGCGGCCGGCGAACGGGCCAGCTCGGCGCGCCAGGACGCCATGCGGGCTTGCAGGGCGTGATGTTCGGCGCGGGCCTTGTCGCCGGCGCGGGCGTAGAAGAGGGAAAGGTTGGTGTGGACCAACTGCTCGCGCGGGCGCAACTGCTCGGCCCGGTGACCTTCGGCCACGGCGCGGTCCAGATCGCCCAGGCGGAAATAGACCATCCCCAGGGCCAGGCGGGCGTCGAAGTGCTCCGGCTCCGCCGCCAGCAGGGCCGCCAGCCGCCGGGCTGCCTCGGCAAACTCGCCCCGGCCAAAGGCGTGCATCGCCTCGTCAAATTGTTGCTGGGCGTCGGCCATCGCCGCCTCGTCAGCCTATCCCAGCCCACCGGCCGTGCAAGTGCGCCGCGTCCGGCCCGATTCAGGCCTGACACGGCCCCGCGCGGCGGGATAGCCTTTGCCCGGCGCGGCCCGTGAGCCGTGGACGTCCAGCCGCCGGGGCCGACCGGCCGCTGCAGGGGGTCCCGCCCGGCCGCCCTTCCCAAGGTCTCGCATGATGAACACCTCCGCCGGAGGGCCGGAAGCCCCCCGCCTGATTGCCACCGACTTCGACGGCACCATTTTTGCCGAGTTCGAAAACCCGCCGGTGCCGCCGGCCCTGGAGGCCGCCCTGGCCAAGCTCCAGTCCCGCGGCGTGCGCTGGGTGATCAACACCGGCCGCGATCTGCCCGCCCTGATGGAAACCCTCGGCCGCGCCCGGCTGCGCGTGCAGCCCGATTTCCTGGTGCTGGTCGAGCGGGAGTTGTACCGGCACGACGGCGTCCGCTACGTGCCGTTCGAGGATTGGAACCGGCGCTGCGCGGCGGCGCACGCCGCCCTGTTTGCGCGGGTGTTGCCGGACGTCCCCCGCCTCACCGCCTGGGTCCGTGCCCGCTTTCAGGCAATGGTGTACGCGGATGCCTGCTCGCCGTTTTGTCTGGTGGCCAGCCGCCCCGAAGAGGCCGACGCCATCTGCGCCCACCTCGAGGCCTACTGCCGCCAGGTGCCCGGCCTGACCGTGGTGCGCAATGACGTGTACGCCCGCTTCAGCCACGTGGACTTCAGCAAGGGCACCGCCCTGGCCGAACTGACCCGCCACCTGGGCCTGAGCGCGGACGTGGTGATGGCGGCGGGAGATCACTTGAACGACCTGCCGATGCTGCGGCGCGCCTGTGCCCGCTGGCTGGTCTGCCCCGCCAATGCCGTCCCCGAAGTACAGGAACAGGTGCGCCGCGAAGGGGGCGAGGTCAGCCCGCTCCGGCACGGCCATGCCGTGGCGGCCGCTCTGGCTCGCTGGGTAAAGTGAACCTCCGCCCGCGGGCGCCGGCCTCCACCTCCACCACTAGAGCCACGCTGGAAGGCCCCCGCCCACCGGCCGAAGGGCCGTCGCCGGCGGAGCGGTGCCAGCCAATGCGTGCCGCGACGGCCCGCACGGGGCCCAGTTGGGTCCGGGCCTTTACCGGGCGGCCAGCGCCGCCTCGATGGCCTGGATGACCGCCGGCGAGTCCGGTTCGTCCGCGGACTGGAAGCGGGCGAGGACCTTGCCGTCCCGGCCGATGAGGAACTTGGTAAAATTCCACTTCACGTCACCAGGGAAGGCTGCCCCCTGGCGGGTGAGCGCGGCGTAGAGGGGATGCTGGTCCGGGCCGGGCTTGACCTTGACCTTTTCCATCAACGGGAAGGTCACGTCGAACTTCGAGGTGCAGAATTGTTTGATCTCCTCGGGCGTGCCAGGCTCCTGGCCGCCGAAGTCGTTGCTGGGCACACCCACCACCACCAGGCCGCGGTCCTTGTATTTCCGGTACACCGCCTCCAGCGGCTTGTACTGGCGGGTGTAGCCGCACTGGGAGGCGACATTGACCAGGAGGATCACCTTGCCCTGGTAGGCCTTCAGGGAGGTGGTCTTGCCGGCAATGTCCCTGAGCGGGATGTCGAAAAGCGAGCCCGCGGTCGCTCCCGCGGTGCCCAGGATCAGGGTCAGGGTCAGGGTCAACAAGGTCGTGCGCATGGCGCGAACTTGGGCGCGAAATCCGGGATGTCAACCCGCCAAAACCGGCCGGGAGAGGGCGGAGGACGAGGGCTGAAGTCCGAAGGTTGGAGGCTTTGGAACTCCGGAAATCCGGAAGGGCTCGAGTACCCGATGTCAGATGCCGGACACCAGATGCCGGTAGCCACCGCGGTGACGCGGCGGAGCTCCTCTTCCGCCGGCTCACGCCAGCGGCCACCAGCCGGGAGCGCGAGCTTAACAAACTGGCCTCTGCCGCGGCGCGGCGCTTCTGCGTGGCAGCGGCCTGAAGTCCGGCAACCCCCTGCCGCTTTCGCGGACCGTGACGACCGCGCCCACCGCAGCTGCCCGCGGCTCGCCGTTTTCGATTTCCCTCCCCCCGCCGGCCGTCCTAGCGTGCGCTTTGTGCGTCAACCCGTGTCCGCCGCGGCAGCCGCCGAATCCGCCGCCCCGGTCCGCCTGGACAAGTGGCTGTGGGCGGTGCGCCTGTTCAAGACCCGCAGCCTGGCCACCGAGGCCTGTCAGGCCGGCCACGTGACAATCCGCGGCGAGCGGGTCAAGCCCGCCCACCTCGTACGCCCCGGCGAAGTCCTCCAGGTCCGCCTCCCTGCCGCCGTGCGCACCGTGAAGGTGCTGGCCCCGCTGGACCGGCGCGTGGGCGCCCCCCTCGTGGCCCGTTATCTCGAGGACCTGACCCCGCCGGCCGCCCGGCCGTCGGCCTCCGAACGCCCCCCCGAGCCGTGGCTGCACCGCCCCCGGGGCAGCGGCCGGCCCACCAAACGCGACCGCCGCCACCTCCAGCGGCAGGGGTTGCTGCCGCCCGACCCCTGAGCCGGCGCGACCTTTGCCGGACGCCGGTGTTTGCCTACGTTGTGGCCGTGCGACCTGACCCGAACCTTCCGCCCCGCCGCCGGCGGTGGAAAAAACTCTCCGGCCGGGCGTGGCTGCTGGCGCTGGTCCTGGGCGGCGCCGGCGCCAACTACGGCGGTCCGTCAAGTCCGGCCGCCGCCGCCCCGGCTGCCGAGCTGGACTGGCGTGTGGCCGAAGGCCGCGTCAGCGCCCACATCGAGGGGTGGAGCCTGGACCGGCTGCTGGAAACCGTCGCCCAGCTCACCCACTGGCAGGTCTATCTGGACCCGGCCGCCGAGCACGTCGTCCGCGCCAAGTTCCGCGACCTGCCGCCCGGCGAGGCCCTGCGTCGCCTGCTGGGGCCCTTGAATTACGCCCTCCTGCCCGAGCCCGGCGGCCCGGCCCGCCTGTATGTCTTCCGCGAGGCGCGCCAGGCGGCCACGCTGCGCATCGCCGTGCCGCCGGACACGGCCGGGGCCACGGGCGAGCGTCGCCTGCGCAACGAATGGATTGTCACCCTGCCGGCCGGGCATCCGGAGTCCATCGAAGCCTGGGCCGCGCGGCTGGGCGCGCGGCTGGTGGGCCGCTCCGACAGCCTCCGCGCCTACCGCCTGCAGTTTGACAGCGCCGCGGAGGCCGACGCCGCCCGGCGCGTGCTCGAAGAGGCCGGCCTGCGCGTGGACCCCAATTTCCAGCTCGACCGCCCGCAGTCGGCGGAAGTGCCCCTGCTGGGACTCTCCCCCACCCTGGGGCTGCGCCCCCAAAGCGGCGACGGCTCCGGCCGCGTGATCGTGGCGGTGGTGGACACCGCGGTCCAGGGGGCGGCGGCCGGGCTGGAGGACTTTTTGCTGCCGGCCGTCACCGTGGTCGGGGAGGCCGGTCCGCCCGCCGATCAACTTCTGCACGGCACCAGCATGGCCGCCACGGTACTGCACAGCCTGGCCGTGGCCAGCGGCGGCAGCGGCAGCACGCCGGTCCGCCTCCTGCCGGTGGACGTGTACGGGCCCCGCGAGTCCACCACCACCTACGAAATGGCC
This sequence comes from Verrucomicrobiales bacterium, assembly GCA_037439785.1. GTDB lineage: Bacteria > Verrucomicrobiota > Verrucomicrobiia > Limisphaerales > J093 > DSVZ01. The sequence continues at coordinate 69,824 of JBBIVJ010000024.1, forward strand.
GTCGGCCTCCAGGCCGCCATCCAGGCCGGAGCCACGGTGGTGAACCTGAGCCTGGGCGGCAACGAACCCAGCCCCTTCCTCCAACGCCTCCTCGCCGCCGGGCGGGAGCGGGACGTGCTCTTCCTGGCCGCCGCGGGCAACACCCCCGTGGCCACCCCCACCTACCCGGCGGCCTACCCGGAGGTGGTCGCCGTGACGGCGCTGAACCGCCGCGGCGAGATCGCCGCCTACGCCAATCGGGGGGACTTTGTGGACGTGGCGGCCCCCGGGGCGAGCGTGGTGACCTTCCAGGGCCAGCCGTACCTGGTGGTGGGTACCTCCCCGGCCACGGCCCATGCCTCCGCCCTGGCCGCACATCTGGCCGCCACCACCGGCCTCCGCGGGGCCGCCCTCGAAGCCGCCGTGCGCGAACGCCTGGCCGCGCCGCCGCCGCCGGCCGCGCCCTGACCCGCTCAGGCGGGGGCCGGTCGCCGCACGCGCACCGCCACGTACCGGGTCTCGGGCAGGATGAACTTTTTGACCTCGACGGTGACCGCGCGCGGGCCGAACTCGCTCCGCACCTGCTCGGCCAGCTCGACGGCGAGCGTCTCGATCAGCCTCCATTCCCGGCCCTCGCCCCAGGCGCGGATGCGCTGCACCACCGCGTGGTAGTCCACGGTCCGGCGGAGGTCGTCACCGGCGGCGGCACTGAAATCCCCTTCCAGTTCGAGGGTGATCGCCAGGCGCTGGGGCGCGGCGCGTTCGGCTTCCGGCACCCCCACGCGGAAGTGCACCTCCAGGTCCGCGATGATGATGGTGTCCATGTCAGCCGGGGGCCGGGAGACGGGCCCGCACCGCCTCCAGGAGGGTGCGGGTGGGTTGATTCAGGTCCAGCTCGAGGGCGCGTTCCGGCGGCAGCCAGCGGAAGTCCCGGGCCTCGTCGTTGAGGCGCACCCGCGGTTCGCCCACGCACCGGCAGGTGTAGTTCAGGAGCAGAAAATGCGCGGGGCGGTAGAACTCGGGCGGCTGGATGCAGTCCTGCACCAGGACCAGGCGGATGTCGGTCACCTCCAGACCGGTCTCCTCGCGTAATTCCCGGCGCAGCGCGGCCTCGGCGGTCTCGCCGCCCTGGATTTTGCCGCCGGGGATGCCCCAGCGGTCGGACCACTTGTGGGTGCGCACCAGCAGCACTTCGCCGGCGGCGTTGGCGACCAGGGCGCCGACCGTGGCCACGGGCGGGGGCGGGCCGGCGGCGCCGCGGGCCAGCGCCGCCACCTCGCCGCAGACGCGCCCGAGCAGGGCGCGCAGTTCGCCCAGGTGCTCGACCAGCAGGTCCGGTGCGCAGGCGCGCAACTGGTCCGGTCCGTTGTAGCCGGTGAGCACGGCGCAGGACCAGACCCCGCCGTGCCGGGCGGTTTCGATGTCGTGGGCCATGTCCCCGATGAACAGCGTTTCGGCGGGGTCCAGGGCATGGGTGCGCAGCAGCTCGTGAATCTTGGCGGTCTTGTCCCGGACCTCGACGTAGGGGTGGTCAATGAAGGCGCCGAAACCGGTGGCGGCGGCCTGCGCCGCGTAGTGGTCGCGATGCACGCTGCTGAGCACCAGCGTCCGCCAGCCATGCACGCGGCAGAACTGGAGAAACTCCCGGGCATGCGGCAGGGGCGTCACGCGGTCCTGCACCCGGCGGAAGGCCTCGTGGAACCAGTGCTCCAGCCGCCCCGGCGGCACGTGCGGCACGTAGCGGTCGTAAAAGCGCTGGAAGGGCAGGCAAAACTCGGCGCGGAACCGGGCCAGGGACAGCTCCGGCACGCCGGCGCAACGGAAGACGTGGTTGCTGGCCTCGAGCACGGCCGGCAGGTCGTCCACCAACGTGCCGGACCAGTCGAAGATCACGTTGCGAATCACGGCGCGCAGTGTAACCGGGGCCGGAGCGCGGGCAACGCCGGGCCCCGCCCGCTCAACTCCGGGCGGCGGCGCGGCTGGCGATGGCCTCGGCGAACAGGTGGAGGGCCTCCTCGCGCACCAGGGCGCCGACCAGGCGGCATTCCAGGCGGTTGTTGACCACCGGCACGTGCCGCAGGTCGCTGGCCAGCAGCAGGGGCAGCGCCTCGTGCAGCCGCTGGTTGGGCGTCAGGCACGGCGGCGGCGGCCGCATCACATCGTAGGCGATCACCGCCTCGAAGCCCGGGCCGGCATTAAGGTAGGCCTTGAGGTCCTGCAGGGCCACGACGCCGGTCAGCCGGCCCTGGCCGTCCACCACCGGCAGGTAGTTGTGCGGGCTGGTCAGGAACCGCTGGCCGATCTCCTTCAGGGTGGCGGTCTCCGCCAGCGGCGGCACCGGCTCGCGCATCAGGTCCCCCACCGTCTGCTGGGTGGCCGCGCCGAGGCGGTCGGCCTCGGTCTCCTCCAGCCAGGCCCGTTGCCGCAGCGGCTCGGTGTACACCGAGTCCGGATGCAGGCGGCGGCTGACCAGGGTGGCCACGGCACAGGCCAGCATCACCGCCGGCATGAGCGAGGCGTTGAGCGAAATCTCGAAGACCAGGATCATCGCCAGGAGCGGGGCGTGGGTGGTGGCGGCAAGCACACTACCCATGCCGGCCAGGGCGAACGCCGCCAGCGGCAGCGGCTGGGCCAGCCCCGCCAGGTGCAACAGCGAGCCGGTCAGGCAGCCCAACGCCGCCCCCAGAAACAAGGTGGGGGTCATCACCCCGCCCACCGTGCCCACCCCCACGGTGAAGACCGTGGCCACGAGCTTGGCCGACAACAGCCCCGCCAGCAGCAGCGGGCCGTAACGCGGCGGGCTTTCCAGAATGTGGGAGGTGACCGCGTAGCCGTTGCCCCAGACCTCCGGCACGGCCAGGGACAAGGCCCCCACCCCCAGCCCGGCCGCAAACAACATCACGTACACCGGCTGCCGCAGCGCCCGCACGCACTGCTCGCACTCGCGCAGCAGCCGCAGGAACAACGCCCCCAGCCCGCCCGCCAGCCCCCCCAGCACCAGGAACCAGGGCAGGAGCCCCACGCGGGTGAACTCGAAACCCGGCACGCGGTAGAGCGGTTCCAGGCCGAAGAAGCTGCGCGACATCACCGCGGCCAC
>JBBIVJ010000025.1:0-71673 GCA_037439785.1 Verrucomicrobiales bacterium
GCCCGAAGCCGCTTCCGGCCTGCTGGTGCTGGTGTCCGGTGCCACGCCGGAGCAGGTGCGGCAGCGGTTGGAAACGCTGCAGGCGCAGCTCGAGGCCGCCCGGCAGCGCGGCGAGCTGGCGGGCTTCGATCTGCCCCTGACGCTCTGGCCGGACCCCGCCCATCAGGCGGCGAACCTCCCGCGCGCGCGTGCGCTGGTGGAGCGGCGGCAGGCCGTGTTCGCTGCCCTGGCCCGCGCCGGTTTTTCCGCCGAGGCCGGCGCGCTGGCGGCCCGGGTCTTCGCGGGCTGGGAACGGCAGTTGACCCGAACACCGCTGCTCTGGCCGGAAGGCGCGGCCGCCCGCCGGCTGCTGGCCCGCTGCGCGGTGCACACGCCGGAGGGTTGGCTGGCCGCGGGCAGCGTCTTCGGCGCCGCCCGGCCGCCCGCGGTGGACACGGGCGCCGGCGGAGGCGTGATCTTCTGCGGCTGGCCGCTGCTCGGGGAGGCCCTGCTGCGGCATGTCGAGACGCACCTGGGGTGGTTGACGGCGGGGTTGATGGGGGTGGTGGCGGTCTGTCTGCGGCTGACCTTCGGGCGCTGGGCGGCAGTGGGCTGGAGCTTCGCCGCGGTGGCCTTCGGGCTGTTCCTGCTGCAGGGCCTCATGGCCCTCGCCGGCGGGTCCTGGAACCTGATGAACCTGACCGCCGTGCCCCTGTTGCTGGGGGCGGGAGTGGATTACAGCATCCACGTGCAACTGGCCCTGCGCGCGGCGGGCGGGCGGTTCGTGCCCGGGCAACATCCCACCGGCCGGGCGTTGCTGCTGTGCGCGGCCACCACGGCGGTGGCGTTTGGTTCGCTGGCGACCTCGAGCAACGCCGGGCTGGCCGGTCTGGGGGCGGTGTGCGCCGCCGGCGTCACCGCCCAGGCGGTCTCCGCCCTTTATTTCCTGCCGGCCTGGGCCTACCCTGCGCGCCGTCACCCCGGCACCTGAACCGTGGCCGCCGCCGACGCGACAACCTGCACCGCCACTCTCTCCGCCGCCCCGGCGGCCGGTCCTTCCGCCTTTTACCGGGCCGGTCTGTGGAAACTGGGTCTGGCCGCCGCCCGCACCCTGCCCCTGGCTGCCAGCCTGACCGCGGGCGCGCTGGCCGGTGCGCTCTACGGCCGGCTGCACCGGGCACGCCGCCGCATCGTGACCGGGAACCTCGTGCCGCTCTATGACGGCGACCGGGTCGCCGCCGAGCGGGCGGCGGGGCGGCTGTTCCGCCACTTCGGCCGCAAGCTGGCCGATCTGCTCCGCTTCGAGGCCGGCACGCCGGTCGAGGGGCGGTTCGTGGCGCTGGAGGACTGGGAGCGGTTCGAGGCCGCACAGCGGGCCGGCCGCGGGGTGCTGTTACTGACGCCGCACCTGGGCAACTGGGAAATCGGCGCCCCGCTGTTGATCCGGCGCGGGGTGCCGCTGCTGGTGGTCACCCAGGCCGAACCGGGGGACGAACTGACCGAACTGCGCCGCCGGGCGCGCGCCCGCTGGGGCGTCGAGACGCTGGTTATCGGGCAGGACACCTTCGCCTTTGTGGACCTGATCCGGCGGCTGCAGGCGGGGGCGACGGTGGCGATGCTGGTGGACCGGCCGCCGGGGGCCAGCGGGTGCGACGTGCCGTTTTGCGGCCGGCCGTTCCGGGCCTCGCTGGCGCCGGCCGAGCTGGCCCGCGCCTCCGGCTGCGCGCTGGTGGGGGTGTACCTCGTGGCGCGGGCGGGCGGCTACGCGGCGGGGGTGCTGCCGCCGTTCGAGTATGACCGCGCGGCGCTGGGCCAGCGGGCCGGGCGGGTGGCGTTGACAGCCCGGATTGTGGCGGCGTTTGAGCCGGTCATCCGCCGCCACGCCGACCAGTGGTTTCACTTCGTGCCCGTCTGGTCGGAGGCCGGAGCAGGGAGAGCCGAGCCGTGAGGCGAGCACGTGTGGATTCGGCATCGCCGCGCCGGTCCCGCCTCGTCGTCGGGGTGGGGCTGGTGTTGGGCCTGGCCGCGGCGCGCGCGGCCGGCGCGGAGTCGGCCGAGGCCGTGCTGCACGCCTGGCTGGATGCGCAACAGAGGCTGAAAAGCTGGTCGGCGGAGTTCCTCCAGACCCGCACCCTGAAAGCGCTGAACGAGCCGCTCCGCACGCCCGGCCGGCTGTGGTTCGTGGCGCCGGATCGGTTTCGCTGGGAACTGGGCGAGCCAGTGCAAACGCTGGCGCTGCGGCGGACGAACGAGTTGCTGGTCATCTACCCGAAGCTCAAACGCGCCGAGCGCTATCCGTTGGGCAGTGGTGGCGGCGGCGAGCCGTGGCGCGATGCGCTGATGCTGCTGGACGCGGGGTTTCCCGCCGGCCGGGACGGTCTCGAGGGGCGCTTCCGTGTGCTGGCGGTGACGGAGGAGGCAGGCCGAGTGACCGTGCGGCTGGAGCCGCGGCGGGCCGGCGCGCGGCAGTTCATGAAGGAAATCCGGCTCACGTTGCGGGGGGAGGACCGGGCCCTGTTGGCCAATGAGCTGGTGTTTGCGGACGGTTCGAGCCTGCGCAACGACTTCACCCGCGCGGTGACCAATCCGCCGGTTGCCGCCGACCTGTTCGACCCCGCCCTGCCGGCGGACTTCACCGTGGTCGAGCTGCGGCAGCCATGAACGCCGATCTCGCCGCCGCGCTGGCCGCCCTGCCGCACGGACCGGAGTTCCGGTTTCTGGACCGGTTGCTGGAACTGGAGCCCGGCCGACGCGGGGTGGGGGAGTATCGGGTGCGCGGCGAGGAGCCGTTTTTGAGGGGGCATTTTCCGGGCGAGCCGCTGCTGCCGGGGGTGCTCCTGATTGAGGCGGCCGCGCAACTGGCCGGCGTGGTGGCGCAGAGCGACCCCGCCCGGGCGCCGCTGCGGGGGCTGAAGCTGACTGCCGTGCGCCAGGCCAAGATCACCGGTACCGCCCGCCCCGGCGAGGTGCTCACCCTGCGGGCGGAAGTGGTGGGCCGGCTGGGCGGCCTGGTCCAGGTGCGGGTGCAGGCCTCCACCTGCGCGGGGGAAGTGCTGAGCGGGGAACTGACGCTGAGCGGGGAGGAGCCTGAACCGGCGCGAACCTGAGCCGGGCCGGGGTTAGAAGGGCGAGCCTTGCCGACGCCTTTTTCCTTGCCGCTGGCTGACTGGAGTCGCAGCGTGCCACCACCATGATAACTCCCCTGCTAAAGCTCGTGTGCGGTGCCTGTTTGGCCCTGATTCTGACGGGGTGCGAGGTCATGACCTTTGCCCGTTACAGTGGCGAACCCCGGACCTGGCCCACCGGCAGCTCCTTCTCCGAAGCCGTGTACGATGTCCCGGTTTACCGCGGCTGGCCGGAAAAGCCCTACGACGTCCTCGGCCTGGTCCAGTTCGACAATCCCAACGTGGACTGGAACCGGGGCGACATCATGCAGGCGGCGAAGAAGGCCCGCGAGGCAGGCGGCGATGCCATCATCCTCGTGCCCCGCGGAGCCGACCCCTCCCCCACCATGCTCGACATGCGTCGGCAACTGGGCATCACCGGCAGTCACACTGTGGCGGTGATCATCCGCTGGAAATAGTCGGCGGCACCGCGGGCGGCGACGCGGCCGGGGTCAAAGCGGAGGCAGTTCCAGGCATTGCCGCGCGGCCGCGCGCGAGATTTTCCCCCGGCTGTTGCGGGGCAGGACCTCGACCCACCGCCAGCGCCGCGGCACCTGCCAGGCGGGCAGGCGGGCGGCCAGGTAATCGCGGAGGGCCGCCTCGGTCACTTCGCCGCGCGGCACCACCACCGCTCCGATTTCCTCGCCCCGGCCCGGTTCGGCCGCGGGCAACCCCACCACCGCGCACTCCCGCACCGCCGGATGGACCGCCAGCACCTGTTCGATCACCTCCGGCAGCACCTTCCGACCCGCCACGTTGATCACGTCCCCGGCCCGGCCGCGCAACCGCACCACGCCCTCGCGCAGCTCCGCCAGGTCGCCGGTGTGGAAGCAGCCCCCCGCCAGCGCGGGGTCCGGCCGCGGCCAGTAGGTTTGCCCCACTGCCGCGCTGCGCACCTCCAGGCACCCGTCCACCTCGGACACGCGCAGCGCCACGCCCTGCACCGCGGTGCCCACCACGGCGGGATCGGACCGCGGCACGTCGGTCGCGTCATAGGCGATGCCGCCGCATTCGCTGGAACCGTAAAAGTTGTGAATCTTCAGGCCGCGCGCGGCGAACACCGCCTCCTCCAGGGCCAGCGGCAGCGACGCCCCCGCGGATAGCGCCAGGCGCACGTTGGTGGGAATGGCGTCGGCCTCGTGCCACGCGCGCCAGAGCGCCGGCACCCCGGGCAGCGTCACCGCCGACACGGCGGCCGCGGCGCGGCGCACGGCTTCCGGCAGGGGCGAGCCGGGCAGGAGCAGGGGGATGCCGTGGAGCAGCAGCGGGGTGATGAGGTTGGAAAAGCCGTACGAGTGGGCGAGGGAAATGGCGCCCAGGTTGGGCCGGTCGGGCCGCAGACCCATGGTGGGCACGAGCTGGTCGGCGTCGGCCGCCAGTTGCTCGGCGGTGAACGCGATGCACCACGCCGGGCCGGTCGTGGCGGAGGTGGTTTTGAGGTGGACGACGCCCGCGGGCGGCGGGGGCACGGCCGGCGGGGGCTGGTCCGGTTCCAGCGGGCAGACCACCTGGCCGACGCGCCAGGCGCGGAGCACGGTCAGAACAAAGTCGGCCGTTTGCCCGCGCGGAAAGGCCAGCGGACCGGTCGGGGCCGGGCCTTGCTCGGCGGCATGGGCGAGCTGGTCGAAGGTCCAGACCCGGCCGGCGGTCAGGTCAAAGAGTGCCGGCTCGCCGCGTTGCGCGCGGGCCACCGCCTGCCAGCGCTCGTAGAGCATTGTCATGTCCGGGAGCGGCTCCTAGCTTCAGCCCGCCGTGCCGCCCGCGCCCAACAGCCTAGCGCCGCGCCGGTTTGTTTTCGAGCGCGACACCTTTGCCTTTCCCAACGAGCTGGTCTGGGAGTATGGCTTCGGCGCGGACGGCTCCTGGCGGATGCGGCGGCGCGCGCCCGCCCCGGCCTTTGCGCACCGCTGTTTCGTGCTGGTCCGCGCCGCCCGGCAGTTCCTCTACCACGCCCGGTTCGAGCCGGACGCGCCGCCCCTGGACGAGGCCGCCTGCCGCGCGCGGCTGCGGGCGGTGCTGCGCCGGCCGCCGTGGCGCGAGACCCCGCCCGCGGCGCGCCTTGTCATTCCCGGCCATGCGGGCCTGCGGGAGCTGAGCCGCGCGCAGGAGCCGCTGCTCAAGGCGGTGTGCGGCGGGGCGTGGCGGTCCTACGTGTTGCGCAGCCACTGGCGGATGGTCCTGCCGCTGAGCCGGCGGCACCAGGCGGTGACGGTGGCCCGGTTGTGGGAACAGGTCCGGGCTGGCGAGGTCCCCCTGGTGCACCTGGTGAACTTCCCGCGCCTGACCATCAACCACGGCCTGCTGCTCTTCGAGGGTCGGCTCACCCCCGTCGGCTTCGAGTTCGCCGCCTACGACCCCAACCAGCCGGACGCGCCCGCCACGCTGGGCTACGATGCGGCGGCCCGCACGTTCACCCTGCCGGCCAATCGCTACTGGCCCGGCGGCGCGCTGAACGTGATCGAGATTTACCGCTCCCGCTGGTTCTGAGCCGGCCCCGCGCCCGCCCGCCGCGGCCGCCAGAACGCGCCCCCGAAAACGACCAGCCCGCAGAGGTTGATGCCGGCGATGTACCCCAGCTTGTAGCCGCGGCCGGTGTTGGGCTCGGCGTAGATGGGCACGTCGCGGCCCAGCACCAGCGCCGGCAGCGCCAGCGGCATGCTGGCCCCGTGGGCCATCCCCCAGCCAAAGCCGAACGCCGCCCCCGCCGGATACAACCGCGGTCCCGCCCAGGAATAAACCGCCCCCAGCAACAGCCCCACCCCCACCAGCCGCAGGCCGCCCCGCAGGGCGCGCCGCCGCCCGTCACGAGAGCCGGTCCGGTCCGCTGCGCGACGCCACATGGTTCAGGGGACCGCCGGGGCCGGTTCCTCGAGGCCGTCGGGGTTTTGCCGCCACCGGGCACCCCACCACCAGCACAGCCAGCGCCAGGTATCCACCACCGGGTCCAGCCGGCTGGGCCGCTTTGCCGGCACCGCCGGCACGGGGACAAACTCGATGCCCGCCCCCGCGGCGGCAAAGGCCAGGAGCAACTCCGACTCGAACTCGAAATGCTCGGTGCGGGTGCGCAACCGCGCCCACTCCGCGAGGTTCAACAGGCGGAAGCCGCACTGCGAATCGGGAAACTCCCGACCCGCCCGCCGGGACAGCCAGCGGCTCATGAGCCGGTTGACGTGGCGCCGCACCGCCGGCATCGGCGCCGGCCTGGCGAAGCGGTTACCCACCACCAGCGCCGCCCCGGTGCACCGGGCGCAGGCGAGAAATGCGGGGATGCACTCGGGCGGATGCTGGCCGTCGCCGTCCAGCGTCACCGCCCACGTGGCGCCCCCGGCACGGGCTGCCGCCAGGCCGGCCCGGAGCGCCGCCCCTTTTCCCTGATTTTGCTCCTGGCGCAGCACGCGCGCCCCCGCCGCTTCGGCCAGGTGGGGGGTGGCGTCAGTGGAGCCGTCGTCCACCACCCACACCACCGGGACCTGGCGCAGTGTGCGCCACACCAGGTCGGCGACGGTGCCGGCCTCGTTCCAGCAGGGAATCACGGCGGCAACAGCGTCCACGGGGTCCATGCCCGCAGCGTAATGGCTGCCCCCGCGCGCCTGAAGGCAAAAAGCGTTGCCGGCCCCGGCGGCGCCGGATTAACTGCGCCCGTGCCCGCCCCACGACCACGACCTGCCCTCGAGGACGTGACCGCGCGCGGCGAGGCCCAGGCCGCCTTGCATGCGCGAGCGCGGGCGGCGACGCGGGAGCGGTTCGGTGACACGGTGTTTGTCCGGGGGGTGGTCGAGGTTTCCAACTTCTGCCGCGAGGACTGTACCTACTGCGGGATGCGCCGGAGCAACCGCGGACTTGAACGCTACCGCGCCGACCGCCGGCAGTTGGAGGACTGGCTGCTGCGGCATCGGCCGGCGATGGTCACCGACCTGAACTTCCAGGCCGGCGAGGACCCGCGCGTGGTCCGCGAGGTGGTAGTGCCCCTGCTGGAAACGCTCCGCCGCGAAACCAACCTCGGCCTCAGCGTGGGGTTGGGCACGCTGGACCCCGCCCTGTACCGCGAACTGCGGGCCGCCGGCGCCGCGGTGTACATCCTCAAATTCGAGACGGCCGACCCCGCCCACTACGGGACCCTCCGCGCTCCCGGCACGCTGGCCGAGCGACTGGACCACCTGCGCCGGCTGGCCGCCCAGGGTTGGTGGGTCAGCTCCGGCTTCATCGCCGGCCTGCCCGGCGAGACGCCCGCGCAGTTGCTCGGGAACTTCGCCCTGGCCGACGCCCTGCCCCTGTGCGGCTGCAGTGTCAGCCCCTTCGTGCCCGGCGAAGACACCCCGCTGCGCGACGCCCCGGCCGGGGACGTGGACCTGACGCTCAATTGCATCGCCGCCCTGCGGCTGTTGCGGCCGGACTGGATCATCCCCGGCGTCAGCGCGCTCAACCTCCACGCCGGCGCCAACGGCGGCGAGGGCTACCGCCGCGCGCTGCGGGCCGGCGCCAACCTGGTCACCCTGAACCTCACCCCGCCCCGCTGGCGGGAGGACTATCCCATCTACACCCGGCGCCGCTACATCGTGTCCGAGACCTACCTGCGGGAAACCCTCGCCGCCGAAGGGCTGCGGCCGGCACCGCACGGGCTGGTGGCCCATTTGGAAGCGGCTCGAACGGCCCCGGTGACCGTGCAAGGGGTTGGGGCGTTCCCGCTGCAGGCCGGGCAGGCCGGCGGCCAGCACCCCGCGATTGCGGTACCGCCGTCCCGGCTGCAGCCTGAGGCGAGGCCAGCGGCGCGCGCAGGCCGGAGGCCTGCACCACCGCCACACGGGTTTCCCCCACCCACTGTATCTGCCACGGTTGTGGTGCAGCCGTCCCGGCTGCAGCCTGAGGCGAGGCCAGCGGCGCGCGCAGGCCGGAGGCCTGCACCACCTCCAGGGTCCCGGCTGCCCCCAGGGAGCGGGCCCTCTGCTGCCGGTTGAGTCATGGCCAGCCGCGTCCTGCTCCTGAGCGCCAACCGGTGCGACTTCCCCTACCCGGTGTTTCCGCTGGGTTTGGCGATGGTGGACACCGCCCTGCGCCGGGCCGGCCACACCACCGCCTGGTATGACTGCCAGGTGCCCGGCCCCGAACTGGCCACGGTGGTGCGCACCTTTCGCCCCGACTTCCTCGGCCTGTCGCTGCGGAACATTGACGACGTGGTGTTCAAGCGGCAGCAGACCTACTACGGCACTTTGATCGAATGGTGTCGGGAACTGCGCCGGCTCACCGACCGCCCGTTGATCGTGGGCGGCAGCGGCTTTTCCCTCTTCCCCCGCGTGCTGCTCGAACTGACCGGCGCGGACTACGGGCTGGTGGGCGAAGGCGAGACCGGCCTGGTCCAACTGCTCGCCGCCCTCGAGGCCGGCACCGTGCCCGCCGACCTGCCCGGGCTGGTCTTCCGGCAGCACGGCGCGGTGCGGGTCAACCCGCGCGCGATCCCGGCGGAGGCGGCGGGCTGGTCCGAGCCGGTCCGGCGCCCGCCGGAGCTGGCCGCCCACTACCTGCGCACCAGCTCGATGCTCAACGTGCAGACCCAGCGCGGCTGCCCGTTCGAGTGCTGCTACTGCACCTACCCCTGGCTGGAAGGTGCCCGCCAGCGCCGTCGCGACCCGGAGGTGGTGGCGGAGGAATTCGCCGCCATCGAACACGCCGGCGGCCGGTATGCCTTCATCGTGGACTCGGTCTTCAACGCCTCACCCGCCCACGTCCACGAGACCTGTGAGGCGCTGCTGCGGCGCGGGGTGAAGCTGATCTGGGGCTGCTTCCTCCGCCCCCAGGGCCTGACCCCCGAACTGATGCGGCTCATGGCCCGCGCCGGGTTGCGGCACATCGAGTTTGGCACTGACAGCTTCTGCGATGCCGTCCTGGCAGCCTACGGCAAGCACTTCACCTTTGCCGACGTGGCCCGCGCCCACGCCCTGGCCCGCGCCGAAGGCCTGGACGCCTGCCACTTCATCATCGCCGGGGGGCCGGGCGAAACCGCGGCCACACTCGAGGAAGGCTTCCGCAATTCCCGCCACCTGACCGGCGCGGTCATCCTGGCCCTGCCGGGCATGCGGGTGTACCCGGGCACGCCCCTGCATGCGCAGGCACGCCAACAGCCGGACTTCCCGGCGGAGGAGGAGCTGCTCGAGCCCCGCTTTTACTTCAGCCCGGAGCTGAGCCCGGCAGTCGTTCAGGCGGCCCTCGAGGACTTCGCCCGCCGGTCGCCGAACTGGATCGTGAACGAGCCCGGCCCCGAATACGCCGCCCTGAGCGCCCGGCTGCGCCAGCGCGGCGTGGTCGGCCCGCTCTGGAGTTACCTGGCGCTGATGCAGCGCGTGCTGCCCGCCCGCCCGGACCATGCTGTTTCCCCCGCCCGCTGAACCGCCCGCCCCGCGCCGCGTGGTCGTGACCGGCGCGGGCCTGGTCACCGCCCACGGCGTGGGCTGGCGCGCGAACGCGGAGGCCTTCCGTGCCGGCCGGCGAAGTTTCCGGCCGGTGACCCTGTTCGATGTCTCCCGCCAACGTGCCCGCCTGGCCGGGGAAGTGGACCTGCCCGCCCGCCTGCCGCCCGGCCGGCTCAGCGCCCGGCACGAGCAGCGACTGGACCGCGCCGCGCGCCTGTTGCTGCTGGCGGCGCTGGAGGCCCGGGCGCAGGCCGGCTGGGAGGCCGGGGAGCCGCTGCCGGTGGTGCTCGGCACCAGCGCCGGCGGCATGGCGTTGGGGGAGGAGTACTTTCGCCAGGCCGTCCAACGCCCCGCCGCCCGCCGCCGCCAGCCCACCCGCGTCATCCACTACCAGGCCCAACAACAGGGCCTGGACCTGCTGGCCGCCCTGGACCTCGAAGGCTCGGTGACCATCGTTTCCAACGCCTGCGCCTCCGGGGCCAACGCCCTGGGCCGCGCCTGGGACCTGGTGCGCCGCGGCCGCGCCGACCGCGTGCTGGCCGGCGGCTACGACGCGCTGGCGCAAACCCTCTTCGCCGGCTTCGACGCCCTCCAGGCCCTCTCGCCCGCCGGCTGCCGGCCCTTCGACCTCCACCGCGACGGCCTGACCCTGGGGGAAGGCGCCGCCGTGCTGTGCCTTGAATCGCTGGACGCCGCCCGCCGACGCGGCGCGGAAATCCTCGGGGAAATCCTCGGCTACGGCGCGGCGACGGATGTCCACCATCTGACCCAGCCCCACCCGGAAGGCGCCGCCGCACTCGCCGCCATGCAGTTGGCGTGCGCCCGTGCCGGCCTCGCGCCCGAACAGGTGGATTACCTCAACGCCCACGGCACCGGCACGCCGCTCAACGACGCCGCCGAGGCGCAGGCCATCCACGCCTGGGCCGGGGCCGCTGCCGCCCGCCTGCCGGTCAGCTCGACCAAGGCCGGCATCGGCCACCTGCTGGGCGCGGCCGGGGCGGTCGAGGCGCTCGTCTGCCTGATGGCCCTGCGCGAGCAATGGCTGCCGCCACAACCGGCGCCGGAGACGCCGGACCCGCTGTGCCGCTTCCCCTTGGTGACGCAGCCAGCCGGGGCGCGGCTGCGCGTGGCCCTGTCCAACTCGTTCGGCTTCGGCGGCGCCAACGCCTGCCTGGTGCTCGGGAGGTGTCCATGACCCGCGTCTTCGTCACCGGTCTGGGCGCGGTCTCGCCCGCCGGCTGGGGGGTGGACGCCCTGCACGCCGCGCTGGCCGCCGGGGCGTCCCTGCCCTGCGTCCCGCTCCCACATCCGGGGCGGACCACCCCACTGCGAACGCGGCCGGTTCCGCCGGTCGGGTTGCCGGCCGAACTGGCGCGGCATCCCCGGCTGCGGCGCACCAGTCCGCTGGCCCAGTACGTCGTGGCCGCCGGCCTCGAAGCCTGGCGCGCAGCGGCGGGCCCTTCGCCCGCGGCCGCGGCCGCCGTGGGCCTCATCGTCTGCCTGACCGCCGGCTGCGTGAATTACACCCGTCGCTTTTACGAGGAAATCTTGCAGGACCCGGCCCACGCCAGCCCGCTGCTGTTTCCCGAGACGGTCTTCCACGCCCCGGCCAGTCACCTGGCGGCGGTGCTGGGCTGCACCGGCGAGAGCTGCACGCTGGTGGGCGACGAGGGCATGTTCCTCCAGGGCCTGGCGCTGGCGAGCGACTGGCTGGTCCGCGGGGTTGCGACGGCGGTGCTGGTCATCGGCGCGGACGAGTTGGACTGGCTGGTGGGCGGGGCGATGAACCTCTTTGTGCCGGGCGCGGTGCACGCCGCCGGCGCCGGCGCCGTGTGTCTGCAAGGCGACCTTGCCCATCCCGCCGCACCGGCCGTGGAACTGGAGCGGGTGACCGCGGCCCGGTCTTACACCCCACGCCAATCACCGGCCGTGGCCGCGCGCGCCATGCGCCGGGAACTGCCCGTCGGCACCGCCGCGGAATGGCTCGTATTATCCACGCCGCCCCCCCGCCGCTTCGACGCCGCCGAGCGCACCGCCTGGGGCGACTGGCCGGGCCCGCGCCTGACGCCGCAACGGGTGTTGGGCACCGCCTTCAATGCCGGCACCGCCTGGCAGGTCGTGGCCGCCTGCGACGCCCTCCAGCGCGGTCTGGCCCCCGCCGCCACGGTGTCGGTGGTGGGCACCCACCAACAGGCCATCGGCGCGCGGTTTGTGGCGGCGGGCGCGGGCGAGGGCGGGGCCGCGCACTGAGCGCCGCGCGGGCAGGAGGGTCCCCCGTAGCGCGGACTGCCAGCCTGCGCGACATCGCCGGACTGGCAACCCGCGGGGCGAGGGCGGGGCAGGAAACGTTTGCCGGTTACCAATCGGCGGCACGGCAGGCTCCCAGCCTGTGCTAGGCCCTTCGGCATCTACCACTGAGCCTTTCCTGCCTACCTGATTTCCCAATTGCTTCTCGCCGGGGCTTCGGACTTCGGACTTAGGATTGTGGGAAGAGCCAGGTACCCGCCTCCCCCACACCCCAGCCGCCGGGTTGGTAGCCCGGGGGGGTGGACAAGTTGCCCGTTCTACCCTGCCCGCGTCAGCCCCCCGATCTCCTGCTTCAGCCTTCGACCTTCGACCTCCGCCTTGTGGTGCAGGCCTCCGGGCTGCAGCCCGGCAGCCGGGACGGCTGCACCACAGTGCCCCCAATCGCCGGCCAGGTGGCCCGTTCCACCCCCGGGTTGGATGGTGACCAACTCGGCACAGATCGGCCGACCACAATCACGGTTGCGACGGCAGCGGTGGCGGGGTGAAATGAGGCCCATGCTCGTGTCCCGTCGCCAATGGTTCCGCCTGCTCTCGGCAGGGATGGCCGGAGCGGGTCTGGGGCGTCGCGGCGGCCAGGGCGCCGCGGCGGAAACGGCCTTTGCCTTCCGGCCGGAGGAGCCATTGATCCCGGCTCCGGCGGACCCGGCGTTGTGGCCGGAGTTTCGCGGGCGCCTGCACGCCTGGCGGGCGGAACGGCGCCGCGCGCTCGGCTACTCGGATGCCCGCTATCGCCGGCCAGAACTGGCCTGGGCGGCGCGCAACTTCGTCTGCGGCTTCGTCATGCTCAACGACGAGTCGTTCTGTGACCTGCAGGCCGGGCGTTACCACGTCGAGCGGCTGCTGGCGCACGCGCGGGAGGAGTTTGGTGGTTTCGACAGCGTGGTGCTCTGGCACGCCTACCCGCGGCTGGGGCTGGATGCCCGCAACCAGTTCGATTTTTACCGCGACCAGCCCGGCGGCCTCGAGGAGCTGCGTCGCGCCGTGGCCCGACTGCACCGGGCGGGGGTGCGCGTGTTCCTGGATTACAACCCCTGGGACACGCAGACCCGCCGCGAGGGGCGCGTGGACGCCGAGGCGCTGGCGGAGCTGGTGGCGGCCCTCGATGCCGACGGCGTGTTTCTGGACACGCTCGAGCGCGGGGAGGCCGAGGGGCTGGCGCGGCTGGAGGCGGCGCGTCCGGGCGTGGCCTTCGAGAGCGAGCTGGCCCTGCCGCTGGAGGGAGTGGCGGACCACCTGTTGAGCTGGGCGCAGTGGTTTGCCGACAGCCCGGTGCCGGGGGTGCTGCGCAACCGGTGGTTCGAACGCCGCCACCAGCAACACCTCATCTGCCGCTGGGACCGCGACCACACCGGCGAACTGCACACCGCCTGGATGAACGGCGCGGGCGTGCTGGTCTGGGAAAACGTGTTCGGCACCTGGAACGGCTGGTGCGCACGGGACAAGTCCATCCTCCGCGCCCTGCGCCCGCTGCAACAACGCTTCGCCGGCCTGTTCACCGGCGAGGGCTGGACGCCGTGCGTGCCCACTCTCCAGCCGGACGTCTTCGCCAGCCTCTGGGAAGGCGACGGGGTGCGGGTGTGGACCCTGGTCAACCGGTCCAATCGCGACGTGCACGGCGAGCTGCTGGTCGCCCCCTTCGGCGAGGGCGAGCAGGTGTGGGACGGCGTCCAGGGGCGCGCGGCGCCGGTGAGCCGGCGGGCCGGGCCGGCCCGGCCGCAACACGCCCCGCGCGAGGTGCCCATCACCGGCTACCTGCCGCCGCGGGGCATCGGCTGTTTCATCGCCGGCCGGCCGGAGGCGATGGGCGGGGACTTCGCCGACTTCCTCGAACAGCAGCGCGAGTCGCTCCGGCGCGCGGACTGGGACACGCGGTTTCCCGCCCGGCGGGCCACGCTTCGGCCACCGGCGGCGGTGCCCGCACGGCGCGCCGCCCCGCCGGGCATGGTGGCCGTGCCCGGGGGAGGGGTCCGCCTGAGCACCACCTTCCGCGTGCGGGAGTGCGGGTTTTACGAGCCCACCCATCCGCACTTTGAAACCCGTTTCCCGGCGCTGCACGGGACGCTGACCTTCACCCGCGAGGTCGAGTTGCGCCCCTTCGCCCTGGACGTGATGCCGGTGACCAACGCCGAGTTCGCCCGCTTCCTCGCCGCCAGCGGCTGGCAGCCGGCCGACCCCGCGCATTTCCTCCGCCACTGGGTCCGCGGCGCGCCGCCTCCGGGCCGGGAGCAGCATCCGGTGGTGTACGTGGACCTCGAGGACGCCCGCGCCTATGCCGCCTGGGCGGGCAAACGGCTCCCCACCGAGGAGGAGTGGCAATGGGCCGCGCAAGGGCCGGACGGCCGGCGTTATCCCTGGGGCCAGGAACCGCCCGGCCCGGACCGCTGCAACGACGGCCGCACCGGCACCACCACGCCGGTGGACGCCTTCCCGGCCGGGCGTTCGCCCCTCGGCTGCCTGGACCTGTGCGGCAACGTCTGGGAGTGGACCGAGAGCGAACGCAGCGACGGCCGCACGCGCTTCGCCATCCTGCGGGGCGGCAGTTTTTACCGCCGCGGCGGCTCGCCGTGGTACTTCGACGAGGGACCGCAACCGGTGGACTTCGCGGCCAAGGCGTTGTTGTGGGGACCGCGCCTGGACCGGTGCGCGAACGTGGGTTTCCGCTGCGCGGTGGACCTGGAGGCGTGAGGCCGGCCCCGCGCCGCGGCTCAGGCGCCGTCCAGGAGTCCGGTGGCGGCCAGCGCTGCGCGAGAGGCGGCGGGGTCCTGGTGCACCACCGCCTGCCAGCCCAGGGCGCGGGCGGTGGCGACGTTTTCGGGGCGGTCGTCGAAATAAAACAACTCGGGGCCGCGCCGGCCGCTGAGTGCCTCGGCCACGCGGTAGAGGGCGGGATCGGGCTTCATGGCGTGGTGTTCGTAGGAGAGCACGTAGCCGTTGAAGCCGGCAAACCACGGGTAGCGGGCGCGGATGTGCTCGATGGCCAGCTCGTTGGTGTTCGAAAGCACGTAGGTGGGCATGCCCCGGGAGCGCAGTTCGGCGTGCAGGCGGATCATCGGCTCGATCGGGGTGAAGATGTCGCCAAAGCCGGTGCGGAACTCCGCCTCGGTGCCCTGGTAGCCGGTGGCGGCGGTGAGGCGGGCGACGAACTCGCGGGTGCTGAGCCGGCCGGTTTCGTAATCCACCAGCAGGGAGTCTTCCAGCAGCCGCCGGTACAGTTCCGCAGCGTCCACCCGGCAGCGGGGCAGGAAGCGGCGGAGGGCGATCTGGTAATCGAAATCGAGCAGGACCTTGCCGAGGTCGAAGATGACGGCCCGGGGACGTGTCATGGGAAAGACGGGCGGGGCGAAAGGCCGGCGGGGCCGGCTCAGGTCAGGGGTTGGCGGCCGGCCAGGGCGTGGCTGAGGGTCAGTTCGTCTGCGTACTCGAGGCCGCTGCCCACCGGCAGGCCGTGGGCGAGGCGGGTGACGCGGACCCCGCGCGGGGCCAGGAGCCGGGCCAGGTAGTGGCAGGTGGCGTCGCCTTCGACGTCGGTGGGCAGGGCCAGGATGACTTCCCGCACACCCTCGGGCGCCAGGCGGTCTTCGAGTTCGCGCACCCGCAGGTCCTCGGGCTCGACGCCGTTGAGGGGGGAAATTTTGCCGCCCAGCACGTGGTAACGGCCCCGGAAGCCCCCGGCCTTTTCCAGCAGGAGGATGTCCACCGGCCGTTCGACCACGCAGAGAGTGGCGGGGTCGCGGCGGGCATCCGCACAGAGGGCGCAGGGCTGGGATTCGGTCAGCGCGCCGCAACGCTGGCAGGTCTGCACCCGTTCGCGGGTCTCGAGCAGCGCCCGGGCGAGGCGGCGGCTCAGCTCGGGCGGGGCCTGGACCAGGAACAGGGCCAGACGCTCGGCGGAGCGGGGGCCGATGCCGGGCAGTTCCCCCAGCGTGGTCAGGAGGGTTTGAAGGGCGGGCGGCAGGGTCACGGGCAGGGGCGGGCGGCGGACACCGCGACGCAGCGGGGCAAACTCACAGCAGGCCCGGCAGGCCGGCGCCGCCGGTGACCTTGCTCATCTCGGCGGCGGCGGTTTCGCGGGCCCGTTGCAGGGCCTGGTTGACGGCCACCAGCACCAGGTCTTCGAGCAGGGCGGGGTCGGAAGGGGTGATGGCCTGGGGGTCAATGCGGAGCGCGGCCAGGGTGCCGTCACACCGCGCAGTGGCCCGCACCACCCCGCCGCCGCTGGTGGCCTCGACCGTCCGCTGCGCCAGTTCCGCCTGCACGGCCTGCATCTGCTGCTGCATCCGCGCGGCCTGTTTCATCAGTTTGCCCAGGCTCGACATGCGAGCAGTCTAGGAGGTGGCGGGGGGCGGGGCAACCACGCGGGCGATGCGGCCCTTGAAGATTTCCACGGCCTGCCGGATCAGCGGGTCGTCCTTGAACGTCGCCGGGTCCAGCTCGACGGGTTTCGCCGGCGCCGGGGCCGGTGCCGCGGGGGAATCGGCTTCCGCGGCCTCCGCACCCGGGCCGGGCGCCGGGGCGGGAGGCGGGGCCGGGGGAGTGGAGGAAGGGGGAGGGGTCCTGACCGGAGGCTCGGCCTGTACGAAATTCACCCGCGGGACGCGTGCACCGCGGGCGCGCAGCAGCGACTCGAGTTGGTCGCGGTTGCGGGGGCTGTTGAGCAGGGGCAGCAAGTGGGCCTCGCCAGGGGGCAGGCCGAGGGTGAGCCGTTCGCCCTGGAAAGAGACCGGAAAGGCGCGCTGGAGGTGGGCGTGCAACAACACGCTGGCGGCCCGGACGGCCTCGAGGAAGCCGCTCCACCAGCCTGCCAGATCGGTCGCGGGGTCGGCAGAAGGGGCGGGCGCCGCGGCTTCCGCCTCCGGGGCGCGGGGCGCGTCCGCGGGGGGGGGCGTTTCGTGCAGGGCGGAGTCCGCCGCGGGGTCAGGCAGGTCGGCGCGGGTCGGCGGCGGAGGCGGAGAAGCCGACGTGGCCGCAGGCGGGGCGGGGGTGGTTGCCGGGGCCTCGGCAGTGCTGTGGCGCAGGGCCTGGAGCCGGTCCAGGACGGTGTCCAGGCGGACAGCCTGGCGGGTCTGGATGGCTTTCCAGAGGGCGACTTCGAGGGCGATTTTTTTGGAGAGTACCTCGCGCAAACGGCCCTCGGCCTCGGTGAGGACTTCCATCATGCGAGCGACGGCGTCAGGGGTGGTGCGGGTGGCCTGGGTCTGGAGGGCGGCCAGGTCGGCCTCGCTGACCTCGATCAGGTCGCCGTCGCCGCGGGTGACCAGGTACACGAGCAGGTTGCGGCAGTGCTGGAGGAGGTCGGCCAGGAGGCGGCCGAGGTCCTTGCCGGCGCGGGTCAGGTCATCGAGGCGCCGGAACGCCTCGGCCGCCCGGCCGTCCACCAGCGCGTCGGCCAGGGCCAGCACCTGGTCCCGTGAAGCCAGGCCGAACATGCCCAGGACGTCGGCCTCGACGATTTCGTGACCGCAAAAGCTGATGAGCTGGTCCAGGGCGGACTCGGCGTCGCGCATGCCGCCGTCGGCGCCGCGGGCGATGGCCTGGAGGGCGGCCGGTTCGACGCGGATGCCTTCGCGGGCGGCGATGTCGGCAAGGTGCCGGACGATGAGGTGGGAGGGGATGCGGCGGAGATCGAAGCGCTGACAGCGGGAGAGGATGGTGGGCAGGACCTTCTCGGGGTCGGTGGTGGCGAACATGAACTTCACGTGCGCCGGGGGTTCCTCGAGGGTTTTGAGCAGCGCGTTGAAGGCGGCCGCGCTGAGCATGTGCACCTCGTCAATGATGTAGATTTTGAAGCGGGCGGCCGCGGGGGCGAACTGGCAGGTCTCGCGCAGCTCGCGCACCTGTTCGACGCCGTTGTTGCTGGCGCCGTCAATCTCGAGCACGTCCAACGAGCGGCCCTCGGCGATCTCGCGGCAGCGGGGGTCATCCCCGGCAAAGTCCACCTTCGGGCCGTCCGTGCAGTTGAGGCATTTGGCGAAGATGCGGGCGATGGTGGTCTTGCCGGTGCCGCGGGGTCCGCAAAACAGGTAGGCATGGGCGATGCGGCCGGAGCGGATGGCATTGGCCAGGGTGGTGGTCACGTGCTCCTGACCGACCACTTCTTCGAAGCGTTGCGGCCGGTATTTGCGGGCGAGAACCTGGTAACTCATGGGCAACGGCGCGCCGGTGCGGACCCGGCGGAGTGGCGCCAAGGGTGCGAACCGCACCGCGGCGAGGCAATCGCAAATCCTCCCGACGGGGGATCAGACGGATCAGACGGATCGGGGGCTCACGGCGCCACCAGCCGGTAGAACCGCGCCGGCTCGCTGGCGGTCAACTGCACCCAGAACTCGAGCGGGCCGGTGCTGCCGGGCAGCACATTGGTGAGCACTTCCCAGGTGCCCTCCCCCAGCACCGGCCGGCTCTCCAGGCGGTAGGCGCGGCCGGCGGCGGCGTTGAAGGTCAGGTACAGGCGGTTGCCCGTCACCCGCAATCCCAGGATGCGCACGCTGAACGCCCGCGGGTCGGTGCCGCCCTGGAACTCGCCGCGGTTGCCCAGGCCATCGCCGTCCGGGTCGCCGTCCGCCCCGTCCACGCCCGCGGCCGAGTCCGGGTTCAGGCCGTGGGCCAGTTCCCAATCATCGGGCAGGCCGTCGCCGTCGCTGTCGGCATCCGGCGGGGGCGTGGGGCGGCCGGGGTTGGGCCGGGCGGCGCGCCAGTGGCGGGGTTCGTTGCCGTAGGCGGCGGGGTCGAGCCGGTGCAGGGACAAGCCGGTGCCGGCGGCGCCCGCGGGCCAGGGGGCGGCGGGGCGGTAGTTCACCGCCTCGACCAGCAACTGCGGCACAAAGCCCGCGTCCGGGTGGGGCGGCTGTTGCGGCGTGTCCGGCCGGTACAGGCTCAGCCGCTCGCCTTCGTTGGCCAACCGGCCGCCGAAGGGACCAAGGACCGGCGTCGCCTCCGGCAGCTTGTAGCGGGTGCGGAAGGCGGCCAGGGCGTCGGGGTTGCTCTGAGGGTTGAAGCTCACCAGGACCAGGTAGCCGCCGGCGGGCAGGCTGGCCCCGGCCGGGAAACTGAACTGGATGCCGTCCGCCACCCGCCAGGTGTTGGTGGGGTAATTCACGTCGTAGAGCGCCACGGGAGCGGGGCCGGGGTTGTGCAGCTCGATGAACTCCTCCCCCGGCACCTCGACCGGGATACCGCCCGCCGTGGTCACCGGCTGGAACAGGATTTCGGAAATCACCACCGGCCCGACCCGCGGTCCGGCGTTGGGCCGGCCGGTGCCCTGGCGGAACTGTTCGAGACTGGTGGGCCGGTCCATGCCGAAGGTCCGTTCGCGCAGCGGGACGAAATCCACGCCCGCGCTGGTGGGCACCCGGCCCCAGGACTCGCCGTTTTGTGTCGCGCCAAGCCGCGCCACCGCCCGCCAGCCGGTGAACGCGCCGGCGGCGTCGGTGGCCGAGAGGTACACCTCGTCGCCGTGGGCGGAGTTGAGGGTGAAGGCCCGGTCGCCCAGGGCCGGGTCGTTGAACTGCACCTCGTAAAAGACCCGGTAACCGCCGGCGGGCAGGATCGTGCCGGCGGGCAGGCGGTACTTGCGCCAGTGTTCGAGGCTGTTGCTGAGTTGCCAGCCGCTCAGGTCCACCGGCAACGGGCCGGGGTTGTACACTTCGATGGCGTCCTCCCATGGCGGGTCGGTGTGGCTGAGCACCTCGTTGATGACCACCGAGTCGAGCGGCAGGTAGTTGGCCGCGCCGGGCGAGGGAGTCTCCGGGAAGCGGACCAGGTTGGTGCCGCCGTCCGGGAACCGGCCTTCGCTGACCTCGGGCTCCTGCACCAGCAGGTCCACCGAGTCCACCAGCGCGCTCAGCGGGCTGTAGAGGCGGAGGGTCTCCCCCAGACCGTCCAGGCGGAAGCCCACGTGGTCGGGGCCCTGGTGGGTGTCGCCATCCGCCACCCAGACCGCATAGCCCTGCGGGGCGAGGAAGGTCAGGGGACGGAGGACGTGGTTGGTCTGGCCGGCCTGCGAGGGGTCGTCGCTGAGGCGGAAGCGGCCGAGGTCCACGGGCAGGGGTTGCGGATTGTACAGCTCGAGCCAGTCCGCGCCGGCGGTTTGCGCCAGCCACTCGTTGAGCCGCACGGCGGTGGGATCGCCGAGGGTGGCGGGGGCGGCGTTGACTGCGCCGGGGGTGGGCGTGGCCAGCAACTGCCAGGTGCCGTCGCGCCGGCCGATGCTGAGGTCTTCCAGCGCGAAGCCGAACTCGACCGCGTCCAGCAACCGACCTTGCGGATCGAACAGGTCCACCTCGCCGCCCGCGTTGGGGAGGCTGCGTCCGGTGTTGAGCGGGGGGGTGGCGGAGGTCGAGGCCGGCCGCGCGCCGTCACAATCCACCACCAGGAAGCCGCCGGCAGGGAGGCGGACGCCGGCGGGGAAGGTCCATTGGCCGGACCGGGCAGTGCCCACACTCAGGCTGTAGCCGGCCAGGTCCACGGCGTTGCTGCCCAGGTTGACCAGTTCGATCCAGTCCGCCGCCACCGTGGCGCCGGGGCGGCGATAATTCCCGGCCCGGGCCAGCACTTCGTGGAGCTGGAGGGTCGAACTGGTGACCACGTAGTTGGGCGCGCCGGGGCTGGCGGAGCCGGGGAACGGCGTCAGCGGCCCGGTGCCGTCGGGCAACAGGCCGGAGGAGACGGCTTCGAGGGCGTTTTTGTAGGTCAGCCGCTGCCGTTCGTTGCCCAGCGGGTCGTAGAGGACCAGTATGTCGCCGGCGGCGGGGAGGCGGAAATCGAGGTGGTCGGGGCCGGGGTTGCCATCGGCCCGGAGCACGCCGAAGCCGGCGGGGGCGAGGTAGGAGAGGGCGGTGATTTGTTGAAGGGCGTTGCTGGTGCCGATCCAGAGACCCTGCAGGGGGGCGGGCAGGGCCGGGTCCCGGTTGAAGAACTCGATCCAGTCATCCTCGCCGGCCGGGGCGTTGGCGAGGAATTCGTTGATCACCACCTGGGCGGCCGCGGCCAGGGCCGCCGGCTCGTTCGGGGCCAGCGGGGTCGGTTCGGTGAGCTGCCAGGTGGCCGCGGCTCCCACGCGGCCGACGCTGTAGCCGGGGGGCTGGAGGCCGTAGGTGACGGCGACCACGCGACGGCCCTGGGGATCGGTCAGGCGGAGGGTTTCGCCGGTGCGTTTGAGGGCGAAGGGGGCGCGCAGACCGGGCGGGGAACCGCCGGGGTCGCACCACAGGCGCAGATAACTGCCGCCGGCCACGGTGGTGTTGGCGGGGAAGGTGAACACGTTGGTGCCGTCGCCGAACAGCCGCCAGCCGGCCAGGTTCACCGCCGCGGCGCCGGGGTTGAACAGTTCGATCCAGTCGGGGTTTTGGTTGTCGGTGCCCACGGCGAAGAGCTCGTTGAGGCGGACGGCGGGCGGGGCGGGTGTCGAGTTGGGGAGGCCGGGGGTGCCACCGGGGAGGGCGCTGGCGTGCCAGTTGGCCGGGTCATCCGGGTCGCCGGCGGGGTCGGTGATTTCCAGCGAGGGGCCGTCGCCGTCGGGTTCGGGCGGCCAGGCGCCGGCGTCGTCGTACTCGACGGAGGTGACCACGCGGCCGGTGCGGTCCAGCAGGGCGAGGCGTTCGCCGCCGTTGGCCAGGGCACCCCGGAACCAGCCGGCCACGGTCACGCCGGGGTAGCGGGTGGCGAAGGCTTTGGTGTTGGCAGCGTTGGCCAGGACCAGACGCGCGCCGGCGGGCAGGGCGGGGAAGGGTTCGGGGAAGCGGAAGTCCACCCCTTCGAGGGTGAAGCCGCTCAGGTCCACGGGCGTGCCGCCGAGGTTGGCCAGTTCGAGGAACTCGTAGGCGTCGCCGCCGGGCGGGTTGTACATGATTTCGGTGAAGCGGACCGGCAGGCCGAGGGCCTCGACCTGGTAGGCCGCCTCGGCCAGGGCGCTCCATTCGCTGCCGTCCAGTGAGCGGGCCTTGAGGACAAGGTCACCGGTGAGGATCAGCGGCCGGGCGGGGTCGCAGGCCCGGGCGTCCGGGGCGACGGCGCCGGAGAACATGACGCGGGGGTCGGTGCCATTGGTGGTGTACCAGATGGTGCCGCGAAGGTTGGTGAGGGTGAGCGCGTAGCCGGCGGGGGCGCGGCCGGCGGGCAAACTGAAGGCGGGGGCGTTGCTCGAGGCCAGCAGGCCGGCGCGGTACAGATGGTCGAGCACGTGGCGGCGGCGCTGGGGAATCCAGGTGGAGCCGATGCGGTCGTTGAAGCCGCTGATCGAGCCGTTGAGGCGGGCCCTGACGGTGTTGTAACGGGCGCGGATGCGGGCGTCGGTGAGGGCGCCGTCGTTGAAGAAGTGTTTGTGGACGCGGTCGGCGAAGAGCAGCTTGAACTCGGGGAGGACCTTCAGGGCGTTGAAGAGCCGGGCAATGTCCGCGGTGCCCCAGGGGGGCGAGGTGGTGGAGAGCTGGTTGGCAATGGTGTTCCAGGTGGGCGAGTGGCCCTGCAGGCCGAAGGCCCATTCGGCGTCCCAGGGGTAGAAGCGGAAGGGCGCTCCGGGCACGCGCTCGCGGGCCACGCGCCAGTTGTTGTGGGGCCAGTCGTCGTTGTCCGCATAGATCAGCGGGCAGAGGTAGTCCACGAAGTTGGTCAGGTCCAGGCGGCGGGCCAGTTCGAGGTAGTTGGCGGCGTTGGTGAGGTTCACCGAGGTGGCGAAGCTGCGCAGGCTGTTCCAGGCGGTGGCGTCGCCCTCGCGGACCTCGCCGCCCTGGGCGATGAGGTCCCAGCGCTCGCCGCCGCCGTGGTAGGCGCGCAGGAAGTCCACATCCACGCGCTCGCAGGGGTTGTAGTAGCCCTTGTACACGCCGTTGAGAAACAGGTTCACGAACGTGCCCACCGCCGCGGGCTGCCCCACGTCCCGCGCCAGGCTGCGCACAAACTCGTCGGTCAGGAAGGGGTTGGTGTGATCGTTCATGCCCGCCCGCAGCACGATCGTGTCGAACGATTCCTGGGTGGTGTCCGGGAACAGGCGCACGTTGAGCCGGCCCTGGCCGTACTCGCCGCGGAAGTACAGGCGGAAGGAGTACTTGTTGAAGGGCAACTGGCCGGACTTGTAGTTGTAGTTGCCGCGCACGTAATCACCACCCTGCACGCGCAGGCCGCAGTCCACCTGGAACCCGCCGTTGTCGGCCGGGTCAATCCACTCGACCGAGACCGGCCGCTCCCAGGCCGGGCCGCGGTGGCGGGGGTTGGGCGGCTCCATGATGCCCCGGGAGCCGTAGAGGTGGTTCGAGGCGGTGACCAGGCTCAGCGCCGGCAGCCGCTGCCGCAGCGCCGGCTGGTTCATCAGGTAGGTGTGGGTGAGCACCCGCGAGGGGAGGGCGTTGGATTTGAAGGCCGCCGCGCGGACCATCCGGGTGGTGGTGATGGCGATCGGCCCGGCGTACGCGGCGCCGTTGGTCAGCGAGGGCGGGCTGCCGTCCAGCGTGTAGTGGATCACCGCCCCCGGCGTGGGGCAGTACAGCGAGAGGTTGAAGGGGCGGGTGAAGAAGCCGCGCCGGGCGCTGAAATGGACCTCGGCCACCGCGCCGGTGATGGTGCTGGTGCCGTTGCGCGCGCCGGGGCTGGCGGGCAGGAAATACTTCCAGGCCCCGTCCCCGCGCTCGCGGCCGTAGGAGTAATCAGGCCCCTGGACGGGGTACTCGACCTCGCTGACCGCCACGCGCGGCAGTTCCGGGCCGAACAGGCCCACGTAGCCGCCCTCGGGGATGAGCTTGAAGTTGGTGTGCAACCGCCCGCCCGGCCCGGCCGGCCGGCGGTCCTTGCCCGAGGCAAACACCACCAGATAGCCGCCCGGCGGCAGGTCCACAGCGGGAAACACCCACTGCCCGGGCTCGTCGCGGTCGCGGCTCAGCGACCAGCCCAGCAGGTTCACCGGCGTAGCCCCCGCGTTGTGAAGCTCGATCCAATCCTCCGGGTCCGCCTCCTCGTCCCGGTGGGCGGTGAAGTTCTCGGCCATGAACTCGGTCAGCCGCACCTCCGGCCGCGGCGCCGCGGGATTCACCGTGTACTCCCACCCCGCGCCGTTGAAGGGATGCGGCACCAGCGAGTCGCTGGTGATGCCGTGGCCCGCCTGCCAGGTCACCTGCGCCGGCCCGGCCGGCGCGGCGCCGGCGGGGAACGTGAAGAGGTACGGCCCGGCGCCGATGCCGGTCAGGTTCGTCGCCGCCACACCGTTGAGCCGCAGGTCCGCTGCGTCCACCCCCAGCACCGGTTTGTTGAAGCTCACCTCGATCTGGGTCAGCGACCGGACGGTCAGCCCCGCCGGCGGCTGGCGGAAAACCACCGCGGGTCCGTCCGGGTCCAGCAGTTCATACATCCAGGCCGAGCCGGCGGCGGCGGGGTCGAAGCGCTGCGGCGGCGTCTCGAGGTCCCGGATGGTTTGCAGCGGACCCCAGCGGACGGAGACCGAACCGTAGGCAGGTTGGGGAAAGCTGAAGGTGTAGGTCCGCCCGCTGCCGCTGACCGCCGCGGCCGGCTGGTCGTTGACCAGGAAATGCCCGGCCTCGACGCCGGTCACCGTCTCGCTGAACGTCACCGTAATCTGCGTCAACGCCGCCACCGGCCCCGGTTCGGGCTCGACCGCCACCACCGTGGGTGTGCCCGGCGTGCGCAGCGTGGCCGTCAATTGCGCATCCCACACCAGGTCGCTGCTGCCCAGGGTCACGTTGATGACCTGCACGGCCAGGACGTTCGTGCCCGCCACCAGCACCGTCTCGGGATCGGCCACCGGGAAGACCAGGTAGCCCGCCGGCTCAGGGGCGTTCTCGGTGGCCAGGGCGTTGAAGAGCGGCTCGCCCGCGGGCGCGCGCAGGCCCGCCACCGGCCGCCCGTTGATCCAGGCCAGGAAACCGTCGTCGCAGACCGCCGTCAGTTCGAGCGCCTCGACCAGGCCCGGGTTGGCCAGGGTGAAGGTGCGGCGCAGGTACAGCGTGGAATAGCGGTTCTGCATGTCCTCCAGCGCGGTGCCGGCGGCGAAGGCCGGCTCGCCGTAGACGAAGGGGGCCGGACCCTCGGCCCAGGCGGTGGCGGCAAAGGTCACGCCCCGCCAGGCGGCCAGGTCGCCGGGCGTGGGTTCGGCGGTGCCCTTGAAGTAGCGCCAGGTCGAGTTGGTGGCGACCAGGACGGCGGCCTCCTGGGCCCGAAGCGGCGGAAACAGGCAGCCGGCCAGAGCCAGCGACAGGGAAAGTAGACGGCAATTCATGAACGTGGTGCAGCCGACGCTATAGTCATTGTCCCCTGCCGCTCAAGCAACGTTTGTGCCGGCTCCCGAGACCGCCTGAAGGACAAAGGCCCCGCGCCGCGCCCCACAAACGGGCGCCGATACCTGCCACCCTCCGGCCCCGCGCCGCGCCGGCGCTTTGCGGTTGACGCACCCGCCGCGCGTGAAAGCCTTGAAGCCATGCGCCACCCTGTCTTTGGGCTTGGGACGGCCGGGGCCTTGCTGGCCGCGGTGGAGGCGCCGGGGCTGCGGGCCGCGACCAATCCGGCGGCCGACCTGGCGACCCACGCGGCCACGTTCCGACGGGAACTCACCGAGAAGGTCCTCCCCTACTGGTACGACCGCTGCGTGGACTGGACACGCGGCGGCTACCTGCTGTCCGACGCCGCCGCCCAGCCCGCCCCCCCGGCCACGGAGAAAATGCTCGTGTCCCAGGCGCGGATGGTCTGGACCTTTGCCCACGTCCACCGGATGGGCTTCCGGGACGAGCGCCGCGACTACCTCCGCGCCGCCCGACACGGGTACGTGTTTCTGCTGGAGAAATTCCGCGACCAGGAGCACGGCGGCTACTACTGGCGCACGGATTTGACCGGCCAGCCGCTCAACGACCGCAAATACCTCTACGGCCAGGCGTTCGTGGTCTATGCCCTCGTCGAGTACCACCGCGCCAGCGAAGACCCGGCGGCGCTGCGCCACGCCATGGACCTGTACCGCGTCATCCAGGAACGCTGCCACGACCGCAAGCATGACGGCTGGGGCGAGCACTACACCCGCGACTGGCAATGGCTCACCGTTCAGGACCCGCGCATCGAGGTCGAACGCGCCGGCCTCAAAAGCGCCAACGCCCACCTCCACTGGATGGAAGCCCTGTCCGAACTCTGCGACGTGACCCGCGACAAGGCCGTGCGTCGTTCCCTGATCGAGGCCCTCGAACTCAACCAAAAATGGTTCTACCCCAAACGCCCCGGCCGCTCCGCCTTCCACCGCCAGCCCGACTGGAAACCGGTGACCGACCCCGAAAGCGCCGGCCTCTCCTACGGCCACAACGTCGAGTTTGCCTGGCTCATGGTCCGCGCCGAACAGGTCCTCGGCCGGCGCCCCTCCTGGGGCCACTTCGACGCCATCCTCGAACATGCCCTCGCCTGCGGCACCGACCACGAACGCGGCGGCCTCTACCACCGCGGCTTCAACAACGAGCCCGCCACCGACACCGACAAGGTCTGGTGGAGCCAGGCCGAGTTCCTGGCCGCACTCACTGAAGGCCTCCAGCGCCGCGACAACCCCGCCTACCGCGAGGCGCTGCGCAAACTCCTCGACTTCCTCCGCCGCCACCAAATCCACCCCGCCGACGGCATCTGGCTGGACACCGTCGCCGCCGACGGCCAGCCCAAACGCACCGCCAAGGCCCACCAGTGGAAGGCCAACTACCACGACGTGCGCGCGGTGGTGAAGTTCCTCCAGGCCTTCGAACGCCCGGCCGGGCCTTGAGCGCCTACGCCCGCCGCGGCGCGCCACCCCCTCACCGCTCCGGCCGCTCCGGCCGCGCGTCCCGCGAAACTCCGGGGCTTTCCGTCGCCGCCGCCTGCCCCGCCGCCTGCGTCCGCTCCCGGGCCCGCACCTCGCGCCGCACCTGCAGGCTGGTACCCAGCGCCCAAAACCACGCCACCGCCGACACTCCCAGCCCCAGCGCCATCCCCGTCAGGCCGGCGGTGAATTCAAAGGCTGGCCCCTCGCTGGCCACCCAGTCCCGCAGCAGCCGGAACATCCCCCACACAAATCCTCCCAGCCCGGCCAGCGCCAGTCCGGCCTGCGCCCAGCCGACCCGCCGCCCGGCCACCAGGCTGCCCAGCCCCGGCAGGACCAGCAGATTGGTCCACAAACAGGCCCGCGCACTGGCCCGGTCAAGCGCGGCGGGACCGCGCGGTTCCGAAGAGGTCGTCATAGGCCGTCATCAACACCGGCCAGGCAAACGGCAGGTTCAGCAGCCAGACCGCGTGCTGTTGCAACCCCAGCTCCGCCGCCTGCCGCGCCAGGTCCGGAAACCGCTCGATCAGCACCGCCCAACTCGCCGGCCCCCCCGGCCCGAGCAGGTCCGCCACCAGCCGCATCGTCGCCACCAGGCTGTACCCGGCAAAGACCACCGTGGGCAGAAAGGCCAGCAGCAGCAACCCCAGCACGGTGAAAAAACGGGGCCACACCGCCTGCCAGCTCGCGCGCAGGGCGGGTACAAAATCCAGGCCACCCGCCGCGGCCAGCGGCAGGCTGAAGGCCCACATCACCGCCAGGGAAATGCCGGGCACCAGCAGCAACATCAGCCCCAACTGAATGGCCACATCGGTGAAGACCCACACCAGCAGACAGGGCAGGAACCGGGCGCGGAAACCGCTCCAGACCCGCCCCGACCCGGAGGGCTGCCCGCGCACCAGGTCGAGCACCAGCACGCACAAACCCCCGTACAGCGCACCCGAGATCAACCAGCCGGTCAACGCCCCCGGCCAGCCCAAAAACGCCAAGCCGGTCGGCAGCAACCAGACCCAGAAACAGGCCGCCAGGATCAGCAGGGGGTGGCGGGTCAATGTCCCCCAGCCCCGGCTCACGCAATCCAGCACCCGCAGGGAGGGCCCGGCGCCGGACGCTTCGGCCGCCGTCTCCTGCCCGCCGGCACCCGTCCCTTCCCCCGTCGGTACGGCCGCGGGGGCGTGGAGCCGCGCCGCTTCGGTCAGGGTTTCCGCAAACTCCGGGCGCAAAAACAGCGGCTTCCACTCCGTCTCCCCCTCGGCCCGCACCAGTGTGCGGCCGTTGGCGCGGTGGTCCAGAATCCATTCCCGCAGTTGCTCCGCGGTCACCGGCCCGTACTCCTGGCCATCCCCGCCGATCATCGTGAACATGCCGGCGAGTCTTCGGGTGGGGCCGGGGGGCGTCAAGCGCCGCGCCCGGCGGCCTCCCTCACGCGCGGCACGGCCTCCGCTGCGGCGGGGGGCAGATCGGTGAACACCCGCACCTCCGCCGCCGCACGCAGCACCCGCGCCACGGGCAGGGGACTGTCCGGTTGCCACGCCGCGGCCAGCGTCGCCGCCTTGCCCGGCCCGGACACCACCACCCAGAGCGCGCGCGCCGCGGCCAGGGCGGCGCAGGTCAGCGTCAACCGCCGCGGCGGGGGCTTGGGCCCCTCCACCGGCACATACACCGCCCGGCTTTCCGTGACCGCGGCCGGCGCGTCGGGGAACAGCGACGCCACATGCCCGTCCTCGCCCATGCCCAGCAGCACCAGGTCCAAACGCGGCAGCGCCTCCGGCGGCGTGGCGGTGAGCGCCCGCAACTCCTGCTCCGCCTGCGCCGCGGCGGCGGCGGGGTCGGCCTCGCCCCGCAGGCGGTGAATCCGCTCCGCTGGCACCCCCAGAGGCGCGAACAGGTGCGCCCGGGCTAGGGCGAAGTTGCTCTCCGGGTGTTCCGGCGGCACGCAGCGCTCATCGGCGAAGAAGAGGTGCACCGTCGGCGCGGTCAGGGCGGACGTGCGGCCGGCGCGTTCGGCCGCCACCGCTTCCTCAAACAAGCGTGCGGCGAGGCGTCCGCCGGAAAGGGCGAGCGTGAAGACCGGCCGGGCCGCTGCGCGGGCCGCCACCTCTTCCCGCAAGCGGGCGGCCACGGCCCGGGCCAGTGCCTCCGGCGTGGCATGGTGTTCCAGCAGCGGCATGCGGGATCGGGCGGATCGGGTGGATCGGGTGGATCGGGCGGATCAGTCAGATCCTCACACGTGCAGTGCCCGGCCGTCCACCGCCAGGGCGGCTTCCTTGAGGGCCTCGGCCAGGGTGGGGTGGGCATGGCAGACGTGGGCCAGGTCTTCACTGCTCGCGCCAAAGGCCATCGCCGCGGCCGCCTCGGCAATCAGTTCCCCGGCGCGGGGCCCCAGGATGTGCACGCCCAGCACGCGGTCGGTGCGGGCGTCGGCCAGGATTTTCACCCGACCTTCGGTCCGGCCAAGCGAGCGGGCCCGGCCATTGGCCAAGAAGGGGAACACGCCCTTGCGGTAGGGAATCTGCTCCTGCTGGAGCTGTTCCTCGGTGCGGCCCACCGAGGCGATCTCCGGTTCGGTGTAGCAGACTCCCGGAATGGTGGCGTAGTCCACATGACCGTAGCCGGTGACCAGCCGCTCGACACAGGCCACGCCCTCCTCGGAGGCCTTGTGTGCCAGCATCGGCCCGCGGATGACATCGCCGATGGCGTACACGCCGGGGGCGCGGGTGGCGAAGTGTTCGTCCACCGGGATGCGGCCCTGGGCGTCGGGGGCGAGGCCCACGGTGTCCAGGCCCAGGTCCGCGATTTGCGGCACGCGGCCCACGGCCACCAGCACGCGGTCGCACTCGATCGGCTCGCCCCCCTCGATCTCGACACGGCAAGAGTCGCCGGCGACTCCTGCGCCGGTCACGCGAGTGCCGAGCCGGAACTCGAGCCCCTGTTTGGCCAGCCACTTCTGCGCTTCGGCGGCGATCTCGCCATCCATGCCCGGCACGATGCGGGGGAGGAATTCGAGCACGGTCACCCGCGCACCGAGGCGGCGCCAGACCGAGCCCAGTTCGAGGCCGATGTAGCCGGCACCGATGACAACCAGATGCCGCGGCACCTCGGGGTAGTTCAGCGCCTCGGTGCTGGTGCCGACGCGGTCGCCGTCGAAGTCCACCCCCGGCAGGGCGGCGGGCCGGCTGCCAGTGGCCAGGAGGATGGTGCGGGCGGTCAACTCGGTGGTGCGGCCTTCGTGCTCGACCACCACCCGGCCCGGGCCGGCCAGGCGGCCGTGACCGGTGAAGCGGGTGACGCGGTTTTTCTTGAACAGCGCCTCGACGCCTTTGGTGAGGGCACCGACGACGGCCTCCTTGCGCCGGAGCAGGGCGGGCAGGTCCAGTTCGACCGCCCCCAGTTTGATGCCGTGGCGGGCCAGTTCGTGGCGGGCTTCGGCGAATTTCTCGCTGGATTCCAGCAGGGCCTTGCTGGGGATGCAGCCGATGCGCAGGCAGGTGCCGCCCAGCGCGGGCTCGCGCTCGACACAGGCCACGTGCAGGCCGAGTTGGGCGCCGCGCAGCGCGGCGACGTACCCGCCCGGGCCGGCCCCGAGCACCACCAGGTCAAAGGCGTGGGCGGACATGGTCACACCTCCAGCAGCAGCCGGGCGGGGTTTTCGACCAGCTCCTTGACCCGGCGCAGGAAGGTCACCGCCTCGCGGCCGTCCACGATGCGGTGATCGTAGGTCAGGGCCAGGTACATCATGGGGCGGATGACCACCTGGCCGTCGCGCGCCACGGGGCGGTCCTGGATGGCATGCATGCCCAGGACGCCGCTCTGGGGCGGGTTGATGAGCGGGGTCGAGAGCAGCGAGCCGTACACCCCGCCGTTGGTGAGGGTGAAGGTGCCGCCGGCCAGTTCGTCGGGCCGGAGCTTGTTGTCCCGCGCCCGCTGGGCGAAGTCGGCAATGGCCCGCTCGATTTCGGCGAAGCTCAGCCGCTCGGCATGGCGCAGCACCGGCACCACCAGGCCGCGCCCGCCCCCGATGGCGATGCCGATGTCGAAGTAGTTCCGATAGACAATGTCGGTGCCGCGGATTTCGGCGTTGAGGGCCGGCACCTCCTTGAGCGCCTCGATGACCGCCTTCACGAAGAAGGACATGAACCCGAGCTTGACCTGGTGGCGCTGCTGGAAGGGCTCCTGGTACTGCGCTCGCAGGGCCTGAACGGCGGTCATGTCCGCCTCGTTGAACGTGGTCAGCAGGGCCATGGTGTTCTGGGCCTGAACCAGCCGCTCGGCAATTTTGCGGCGCAGCAGGCTCATGGGCACGACCTCCTCCTCGCGGCCGCTGCCCGGGGCCGGCGGCGCGGCGGCGGCCGGGACGGAAGGCGCGGCAGCGGGGGCGGGCGCGGGTTCCGGGGCCGGTGGCGCGGTTTTGGCTTCGAGGACGCGCTGGACGTCTTCCTTGAGCACGCGGCCGCCGGGGCCGGTGCCGGAGATTTCCTCCGCCTTCAAGCCGGCCCGGGCGGCGGCGCGGGCGGCGGCGGGCATCACACGCGGTTCCCCCGCGGACCGGAGGGACGGTTCGGTCGCGGCGGGGCCTGGCCCGGCGGGAGCCGCCGGGGCAGCAGGGGGTTGGGCCGCGGCCGCGGCCTGGGCCGGTGCAGTGGGTGCCCCCGTGGCGGCCGCGGGCGGCACCGCCGCGGGGGCGGTGTCGGTCTCCAGGGTGCCCACCACGTCGCCCACCTTGACCTTGTCACCCCTGGCCTTGAGCTGGCGGACCAGGGTGCCGTCGGCGGGGGCGAAGATTTCCACGGTGGCCTTGTCGGTCTCGAGCACGACCACGGGCTCGTCTTTGCGGACAAGGTCGCCGGGTTGCTTGAGCCAGTCGCCGATTTCGACTTCGGTGACCGATTCGCCCACGGAGGGGACAGTCAGTTCGAGCGGCATAAATCAGGCGGGGGCCGGGACCGGTTGCTTGGTGCCGACGATGGTGTCGGTGCGCGGGCGCGGCTGGTAGTCCTCGCCGGCGAAGGCGCGTTTCAGCAGTTGTTCCTGCTCGATTTCGTGGGCGGCGTGCGAGCCGGTGGCGGGGCTGGCCGAGGCGGGGCGGCAGACGCCGCTGAAGGGCAGCCGGCCGAGGAAGGCCATGCTCACGGTCACGCGCAGGAAGTACCAGGCGCCCATGTTTTCGGGCTCTTCCTGCACCCAGATGACGTGGGTGCCGGGGGCGCACTCGGCCAGGAGGCTTTCCAGCTCCGGCCACGGGAAGGGGTAGAACTGTTCGAGCCGCAGGATGGCCACGTCCTCGCGGGCGAGTTGGCGGCGGCGGGCCTCCAGTTCGTAGTAAATCTTGCCGCTGCACAGCAACACCCGGTGCACCGCCTGCATGGGCACGCCACGGGGGTCGGGCAGCACGCGGCGGAAGCGGCCGGTGGTGAAGTCGGTCAGCGGCGAGACCGCCTCGGGGTGGCGCAGCAGGCTCTTGGGGGTGAACACGACCAGGGGTTTGCGCCAGCGGCGGAGCACCTGGCGGCGGAGCAGGTGGAAGAACTGGGCCGGGGTGCTGGGCTGGGCGATCTGGAGGTTGTCCTCCCCGGCCAGGCTCAGGAAACGCTCGATCCGGACGCTGGAATGCTCGGGCCCGGCACCCTCGAAGCCGTGGGGCAGCAGCAGCACCAGCCCCGAGAGCCGCCGCCACTTGTCTTCTCCGCTGGCGATGAACTGGTCAATGATGACCTGCGCGGCATTGGCAAAGTCGCCGAACTGCGCCTCCCAGAGCAGCAGGCCGCCGGGCGTGTCCAGGCTGTAGCCGTACTCGAAGCCGAGCACGCCGGCCTCGGAGAGGGGGCTGTTGTAAATCTCGACCGGTCCCTGGCCTTCGCGCAGGTGCTGGAGGGGGCAGTATTTCCGGCCGGTTTCGTAGTCGTGCAGCACGGCGTGCCGCTGGCTGAAGGTGCCGCGTTCGCTGTCCTGGCCGGAGAACCGCACGCGATGGCCGGCGTCGGCCAACGTGGCCAGGGCCAGGGCCTCGCCGGCCGCCCAGTCCAGAGGGCGCCGCTGCGCGGCCATTTCTCGGCGCGCTTCCAGGAAGCGCCGGAGCTTGGGGTGCACGGTGAAATCCTCCGGCACCGAGGTCAGCCGGCCCCACAGGTCGGCCAGCCCGGGCGCGGGCGCGCCGGTGTCCGGTTCATCCTCCCGCCGCTCCAAGCCGCCGTGGTAGCCCTGCCAGATGCCGGAGAGGCTGCTGGGCGGCAGGGCGCAGTAACCGGCGCCCCGGGCCTCGTTGAGGTGTTGTTCGAGCCATTCCTGGCGGCGGCGGGCGATTTCGTCCGCCTCGGCGCGAGTGACGCCGCCCAGCTTGAGGAGGTGTTCCAGGTAGGCTTCGCGGACCGGCGGACGTTGTTCGATGAGCCGGTAGAGCTCGGGTTGAGTGAAGGACGGTTCGTCGCCCTCGTTGTGGCCCAGGCGGCGGTAGCAGTACAGGTCCAGGACCACGTCGAGCTGGAATTGCTGGCGGAACTCGAGCGCCAGTTGGATGCACCGGGCCACGGCCTCCGGGTCCTCGCCGTTCACGTGGAAGACCGGCGCGGGCAACATGCGCGCCACGCTCGTGGCGTACAGGGTCGAGCGCCCCTCCCTGGGCGGGGTGGTGAAGCCGATCTGGTTGTTGACGATGATGTGCACGGTGCCGCCGGTGCGGTAGCCGGGCAGGCGGCTGAGGTTGAGGGTTTCCTGCACGATGCCCTCGCCGATGAAGGCCGCGTCGCCGTGGATGAGCAGGGCCATGATCTGGCGCCGCTCGGTGTCGCCGGCGCGGTCCTGCTTGGCGCGCACGCGGCCCTCGGCGACGGGGTTGACGAACTCGAGATGGCTGGGGTTGAAGCAGAGGGAGAGGTGCACCCGCCGGCCGGCGGCGGTCAGGTAGTCGCTGCTGTAGCCCAGGTGGTATTTCACGTCGCCCCCGCCCAGGTACAGGTCCGGGTCCTGGTCCTCGAACTCGCGGAAGATTTCGCGCGGGCTTTTGCCGATGATGTTGGCCAGGACGTTGAGCCGGCCGCGGTGGGCCATGCCCAGGACGATCTCGCGCACGCCCAGTTCACTGGCCTTCTCAATGGCCAGGTCCAGCGTCGGGATGAGCGTCTCGCCGCCCTCGAGGGAGAAGCTTTTGGCGCCGACGAATTTCTTGCGGATGAACTGCTCGAACACCACGGCGTCGGTCAGCCGGGTGAGGATGCGGAGCTGGGCGTCGCGGCTGAGTCGGGCGCGGAAGGCGGGGCTTTCGATGCGGTCCTGCAACCAGTGGCGAATGCGCAGGTCGTCAATGTGCATGTACTGCACGCCCACCGCGCCGCAGTAAATCTCGCGCAGGCGGGCGAGGATTTCGTGCAGCGGCAGGCGGCGGTCCCGCGCCAGGGTCTCGACGTAGAAGCGGCGGTTGAGGTCAGCCTCGGTGAAGCCGTAGAACTGCGGGTCCAGTTGCGGCACGTAGGGCGTGAAATTCGACAGCGGGTCCACCCGCGCCACGATGTGCCCCCGGGTGCGGAAGGCGCGCACCATCCGGTCCACCCGCTGCTGCAACAGCAGCATGGTCTCGAGGTCCTCCGCCGGCACGGCGGCCGGGGCCGGGAACACCGGACCGCCGGCGGGGTTGAACAGGCTGCGGCGCGGAAAGGACGGCACCCGGCGCACGGGCGTGGCGTGCCGCTCGCCGTTGCCCCAGCGGCGGAAGTACTCCTGCCATTCGGGCGGGACCGAGGCCGGGTCGCGCTGGTAAGCCGCCAGCAATTCTTCGACGTAGGCGAGGTTGGCAGGGTCAAACAGCGGTACGGTGTTCATGGGGTTCGCCTTCACCATCCGTGGCCCCAGCCGGCGGGCAGGACGCCCGGAACTGGTGGCCGCACTGTTGGCTGAAACCGTCCGCCGGGCAAGCTTGGAACGATCCCGCCCATCCCACCAACCCGCCGGCAGCAGCAACTTCTGAGTGGCCGCGTCGTCCTCTAACTCCGACCTCCAATCTGCAGGGGTAACCGTTCAAGCCGGCCGCCCACAGGAATGCGGGGGGCGGGCCTTGAAGGGATTGTGCCTCCCCGCACACCGGCCAGCCCCCTCCCCAAATGTCGGCGATCCGACAGCCTGAGGCCAAGCTACGACTCAAAATGTTTATTGTGAGCATGTTGTGAATAGAAATCCGAAATGGCGGAGCAACCAACCTGCCTGACCAACCGGCATCTTGTCGTATCCAACTTGTATATCGAATGTTGCGAATAGAATCTTGCCTGGGCTTGGCGATTTTCAACCGCATCTTGTCGGAACTGCTGACAGGTAGGGCTTGGCGCCCAAGCGATTCAAGGTGTCGCAGTCTCGGCCTAATCTTCTGAACGCCAAGACAATGAGCATCCACATAGGTAGCTCAAGCCAGGTGGACACCCCCTGGCACGGTATTTGCCATTTTTTGGTGTGTGCCGGGTCAAAACCGGCACATACATATTAGGGAAAAATGAAACAGTTCAGGGGTATCTACTGGCCAGCAGGCATCGCCTTGCTGGGTTTTTTGTGTACAGCCGCCCATGCGATTCCCACCCCAGTGGGAGCCAACCGCGTGTTGGGCATCATTGAGCCGGGCACACCGGCCAACGAGGCCAACGAGCGCAACATGGTCAATGGGCTCTTGGACGGATGGGACAGCGTCTGGGGCTACAACGACGGTGCCGCTTCGGGAACGGTGTTGGGGGACAATCCAAACGACCCGAACCCACCCGACAAACCTGAAAAGTACACCCTCAAATACACGGCCGACACCTTGATCCCCGCGGCTCCCGCTCCTTTGGTCAATGACAACGACTGGTACAGGGTCAATTCCGCCAATACCGTCATTGACCTGGGCCACTTCAAGTACGACTGGGTCCTGGCCAAATGGGGCAAGAACGCCGAGGTGTACTACATCGGCGACCTTACCGGAGAAATCCAACTCCAGCGGATCAACTTCTCCAAAGGCGGGCTTTCACACTACACCCTGTTCAATCGGACGGCGGTGCCGGAGGCCGGTCAGACAGTGGCACTGCTGGGCCTGGGCTTGGTGGGTTTGGGATGGTACGCCCGGCGTCGGAACTGACACCACGCTCCTCCAGCCTCAACCCTTTTTCGCCCACTCCCCGCGACCCCCTCAGGGGAGGTCAGCGGGGATTGGCGCGTACTGCCCCTGATTGTGGCACGCGCGGTGAGAGGCGGCGCGATGTCACCGACGCCGGAGGCTGGCCGGCGGTGGGGATGGCGGCGGTCACCTGCGGACGCGGGACGGAAGGAGGCAGGTTGGGAATCCTTGGCAATCCGGCCTGAGGTGGCGGGCGCAAACCGCCGACCCAAAGACCCCGCCAGCCTGCGGGCCGGACCGCGGCCACGCTCCCCGAAGAGCGAGAGGGGGGCGGATTTGCGGCGGGACTCGGAGCAGGGGGGGGCGTCGCGAGCGGTAGTTGAACGGTCGGGCCATTGGTGGGTGCTTCCACCACACCCCCGGCCATCCACAGCCAGGGCCAGCCGGACATCCACTGCATCCCACTGAAGGCCGCGCCGGCGGCCACCACGGGGGCGCGCGTCTCACCGGGACCGCCTGACGTCGGGCCCTCCAGGTACACGTGAGGCTCGGCCCCGCCCGTCGAGCCGCCGGCCAGGCGACCGGTTCCCACATAACGTCCCCCGGCAAAGACATGGACCTTCCCACCGACCACCGGGGCTGCGGAAGTCGCGGCCGCTTCATTCCGGGCCCGGGCCTGGGCGCGCCATTCCTCGAGCTGGCGCTGCACCTCCGCCAGCCGGGATTCGGTCTGGCTCAACTGCGCCGAGAGCCTGGCCTGCTCCGCCGCACGCTCGCGCTCGCCGGCGGCCGCCTCCGCCAGTTGGGTCCGCAACGCGAGATTTTCCCGCCCCAGCACCAGGGCCACCAGACCGGCCATCACGGCCAGCCCGCTTGCAAAGCCGGCCACTCCCCACACCACGCGCCACGTTTTCATGCTGGAAAACCTACGCACCCCCGCCGGGAGGTCAACTGGAGTAGCAAAGGGGAAATCCGAAATCCGAAGTGGGAAGTCAGTTCGGGCAGCGGCCGGCAAGGGTCGAAGCGGTGGCGGCCCCCGCCGCTCAATCCCCGCGCAGATAAAGGTCCAGGTGCGACTTAAGGATGGCCGCCCAGAGCCGGTAGCCGAGCGCGTTGAGGTGCAGCCGGTCTTTCTGGAACAGGTCCGCGGCGGGCTGGCCCGCGGCGTCCAGGTAGGCGTGGGCGGTGGGAATGAAGTGCACGCGCGGCCAGTGGGCGCACGCCCGGGCCAAGGCGCGGTTGACGGCCCGGATTTGCGGCCAGGCGGCCCAGCGGGCAGGGGTGGGGGTGATTTCCACACAAAAAATCTCCGCCGCCGGCTGGGCGGCCCGCGCGACCTGGATGATGTAGCCGAACCAGCCGGCCACCTGTTCGGGGCTGGCATCGTCCGGGCCGCCGGTGACGTCATTGGCCACAAACAGGATCAGGGCCCGGAAGCGGTGGGGGGCCATCAGGCGCGGCGCGAACACGGCCACGTCCGAGAACCGCGCCCCGCCGAAGCCGCGCGGGATGGGATGGTAGGGGGCCAGGTCGCGGGAAACGGTGTCCCAGAGCCGGAGGGACGAACTGCCCACCAGCAGCACGCTGTCCGGGGGATGGGATTCGCTGCGGTCGCGGGCCTCGAGGGCGGCGATGTCCGCGCCCCAGCGGCGGAGGGCGTCGGCCGTCTGCTCGGGTGTGGGCGGGGTGGCCGGAGTTTCTTGAGCGAGCGCGGCGCCCCCGAACAGGCCCAGGAGGCCCCAAGCCATTCCGATCAAGAGTCGGTTCCTTGCGGCCGCGAAGTTACTGGTCCAGGGCATCGCGCACGATCTCGAGCAGTTGCGGGGCGGTGAAGGGTTTGCCCAGGAATCGCTCCCCGGCCTGCAGACCCGGATGGCGGCCGGCGATCTGGGCGCTGTAGCCGCTGAGATAGACGACCTTGAGTTGGGGCCGTTCCTCGCGCAACCGGCGGGCCAGTTGCTGACCGGTCATGCCCCCGGGCATGACCAGGTCGGTGAGCAGCAGCTTCACCTCGGCCTTGTGGGCCTGCCAGTATTCCAGGGCTTCGGGGCCGTTGGCGGCCTCCAGGACGGTGTAGCCCTGGCGTTCGAGCAGCGTGCGGATGAGCGCGCGCACGCCGGCCTCATCTTCCGCCAGCAAGACTGTCTCCGTGCCTCCTCGCGTCCGGCCGGGCGGGGCGGGTGCCGGGGCCTTGGCGGGGGCCGCTTCTGAGGTCAGGGGGAGGTACACGCGGAAGGTCGTGCCTTCGCCGGCGGCGCTTTGCACCTCGACCCAGCCGCGGTGTTGCTGGACGATGCCGAAGACGGTGGCCAGGCCGAGGCCGGTGCCCTTGCCGGTTTCCTTGGTGGTGAAAAACGGCTCGAAGATGTGCGGCAGCACCTCGGCCGCGATGCCGCCGCCCGAGTCGGTCACGGTCAGGCAGGCGAAGCGGCCGGGGCGGGCTTCGGGGTGGTCGGCCCGGTAGGTTTCGTCCACGGTGACCTCGGCGGTTTGAATCAGGAGGCGACCGCCACCGGGCATGGCATCGCGGGCATTGACGGCGAGGTTCATCAACACCTGCTCGATCATGCCCGGATCGGCGTGAATCCGGAGCGGCTGGGGATGGGGTTGCACCTCCACCTTGATGTCCTCGCCGATGAGCCGGTGCATCATCTTCACCAGGTTGGCGATGATGTCATTGAGGTCCACCAGACGGGGTTGAAGGACCTGGCGGCGGCTGAACACCAGCAACTGGCGGGCGAGATTGGCCGCCCGTTCGGCGGCGGCGCTGATCTGGCGCAGGCCTTCGCGCACGCGCTCGGGCAGGCCGCTGATCTGGCCGGTCACCTCCGCCTGCATCATGATGACGGCCAGGATGTTGTTGAAGTCATGGGCCACCCCGCCGGCCAGCCGGCCGATGGCCTCCATCTTTTGCATCTGGCGGAACTGCTCTTCCAGGCGACGTTCCTGGGTGATGTCGCGGGCATTGACCACCACGCGGGGAGGACCGCCCTCGGCCGGCAGCAGGCGGCCGAGCGCCTTGAGCGTGCGCCATTCCCCGCCCTGGCTGCGGACGCGGCATTCCACTTGCGTGGGCGTGGGGTTGCCCGCCAGCGCCCGCTGCAAGCCCTCGCGCACCAGAAAGGCGTCCTCCGGGTGGACGAACTCGAACAGGTTCCGGCCCAGGAGCTGATCCGGCGGGTAACCCAACACCCGCTCGCTGGAGGGGCTCTGGTAGCAAACGGTCCCGTCCTGGCTGAGCACGGTGATCAGGTCCGAGGTGTTTTCAATCAGTGACCGGTAATGCGCCTCGCGCCGTTCGAGCTCGGCCGCGGCGGCGTGCCGGACGGTGTCGTCCAGGATCAGCCCCTCGACGGCCACCAGCCGTCCGGCCTCGTCATAGACGCCGCCGCCCTGCTCCCACACCCAGCACACGTCGCCGCTGGCCCGGAGCAGACGGTAATTGAGGATGAAGGGGAGATGCTGTTCGAGGGCAGGCGCGATCTCCGCCGACACCCGTACGCGGTCCTCGGGATGAATCAGGTCCGCCAGCGCCCGCCGGTGGTTGTTCAGCAACTCCTCCGGCGGATAGCCGGTCAGCCCGAAGGCGCCGGGGCTGACGAACTCGAGCGTCCACCGGTCATCCGGGCGGCGCCGGTAGGCCATGCCCGGCAGGTTGCTGAGCAAGGTGCTCAACTGCCGCTCGCCCTCGCGCAGCGCCGCCTCCGACCGCTGGCGCTCGGTGATGTCGCGCAGCACCGCCAGCACCCGGCCGGTGCCGCCGATGGACGTGCTGCGAAGGGCGGCCTCCACCCAGACCCGCTCGCCGTTCTTGCGCCGCGCCGGCCACTCGAAAAGCTGCGGCCCCTCGCTGCGGGCGCGGTGCAGGCGCGCCAGAAATTCCGCCTCGGTGTGGGGCGGTTCCCCCGCCCACAGGTCCGCCGGGCCGGCGGCCAGCGCCTCCTCCTTGGTGGTGTAGCCAAAGAGCCGGAGCATGGCCGCGTTGACATCCAGCAGACGCCCGCTCTCGGCGTCATGGAGCAGGATGGCGTCGTGGGCGGCGTTGTAGATTTCGCGGTAGTTCTCCTCGCTGCGGCGGAGGGCCTCCTC
Source organism: Verrucomicrobiales bacterium (assembly GCA_037439785.1). GTDB lineage: Bacteria > Verrucomicrobiota > Verrucomicrobiia > Limisphaerales > J093 > DSVZ01. The sequence goes on from JBBIVJ010000025.1 coordinate 39,769, forward strand.
GGCCTGCTGGCGCTCGGAGATGTCGTGCACGGCCGCGAGCGCCACCCGGCCGGCGGCATCGTGGAGCAGGACGGTGGACAGTTCGGCCCAGAACGGCTGGCCGTCGGCCCGTTGGAAGCGGATGACCGGCCGGTGGGCGCGGCCGTGGCGTTCCAGCTCGACCCGGATGCTGCGGGCGTCGGGCTTGTGCACGTAAAAATCCAGCGTGGGCCGCCCGACGGCCTGCTCGGGCGCCAGGCGGAACAGCTCCGCCGCGCGGGGGTTGAGGAACTCGATGCGGTACTCGGGCACCCGCGTCACCACCATGGCCACGGGCAGGCTGTTGACGAGCTGACGCAGACGGGCCTCGCTTTCCTCGAGCGACCGGGCGGTCTGTTGCCGGCGCAGCCGTTCGACCATCAGCCGGCCCAGGGCCGCCGTGGCCAGCGGGTAGATCAACATCACCGGCCAGGCGATTTGTTGCAGCACGCGCTCGGCCTGGGGCCGGGGGAGGGTCAGCCCCAGCAGCGCCAGCATCACCACGTGCACCCCCAGGCCGAAGCCGTACAATTCGCCCCACTTCAGGCTGGACAAGGGCCGGCGGCGGTACCGTCGCCAGAGCAATCCCAGCCCGGCCGTGGCCAGGATGACCAGAATCCCCGGCCCCGTCGCCACGCCCCCGAGGACCAGCCGATAGAGCGCAATGCAGCCGGCCGCGATGGCCGTGGGCACCAGCCCCAGGAACAGCCCGGAAATGCTCAGCAGCACCGAGCGGGTGTCGAAGATGATCCCCGGCTCCACGACGTAGGCCGTGGCCACCACCCCCACGCCCAGCGCCCCCACCATCAGACCGGCCATCACCTGGGTTTTCCAACGCCCTTCCTGGCGCTGGCGACTGGTGACCAGGTCAAAGAACCAGACCAGGGCCAGCAACAGCGCGGCATTGTAGAGGAGGGCGGACAGCGGTGTCATGCGACCGGGAACCGATGCGCGGCCGGCATCCGCCACCGGAGGGCTCCCGGCCCGCGCCGCTCCCCTCCGTCTCTGGCAGACCGCATCATCATGGGAGGTTGGGGGGCTTATCTGGCAGAGCGCGCGCCGCGTCAAGCCCCAAGACCCGCCCGGCCGCGCGGCCTTTCTCCACGGGGTGGCGGTGACGCGCGGCCGCACTTCGCCTGGGAACCGCGCGGCCCGGAAAGCGCCGGCGGCCGGGGTGACCGGCGCCCCGCCGCCCGGGCGGGGCGGGCGCGGGCCCAGCCGGCGGATCCCCGCCTCAACGGCCGCAGCACTGCTTGTATTTCTTGCCGCTGCCGCAGGGGCAGGGATCGTTGCGGCCGACCTTGGGGCCGGCGCGGACCGGCCGGGCCCTGGTGACGGCTTCGGCCGCCTCGGAGACGATGTCGCTGGCGCGCTTGCCGTCGCGTTTGTCGGGCACGGGCGCGGCGCTGCCGGGCGGCGCGCCGAAGGCGGAGGTTTCGGTGTGGATGGTGCGCTGGGGGAGGTTGCGGAGGAAGTTTTCGAAGGCCAGGAGGCTGGAGGCGCTGCGGAAGGTGTTGTGGCAGATCTCGGATTTGATGTTGACCATCAACTCATCAAACATCTTGAAGGCCTCGACCTTGTACTCGATGAGCGGGTCGCGCTGGCCGTAGGCGCGCAGGCCGATGGCATTGCGCAGGCTGTCCATGTGGTAGAGGTGCTCCTGCCAGAGCCGGTCAATGGCGCTGAGGATGGTGTAGCGCTCGACCTTGGCCAGGGCCACGGGGTCCTCGAAGCTGATTTTCAGTTCGTAGGCGTCGCGGACGCTCTTGACGATGAAGCGGGCCACGGCCAGTTGCGCCGCGCTCAGGCCGTCGAAGAGCGAGCCGGGCTCGGGTTCGTCCTGACCGGTTTCGGCCACGCGGCGGATGTCGGCCTCGGGCAGGCCCAGGGGAAAATTCAGGTTGACCCAGTCGGCCAGGGGGCGGGGATTCCACTCGGCCGGGTCCTTGTCCGCGGGGGTGAGCTGGCGGACTTTTTCGATGACCACCTCCTCCATGATGTCCAGCAGCCGGTCGCGCACCTCCGCGGCGTGGATGATCTCGTTGCGGAAGCCGTACACGACTGCGCGCTGTTTGTTCATCACGTCGTCGTACTCGAGGGTGCGCTTGCGGATTTGGAAGTTGTGCTGCTCGACGCGTTTCTGGGCCTGCTCGATCGAGCGGTTCAGCAACGGGTGTTCGAGTTCCTGGCCCTCCTCCAGGCCCATTCGCTCCATGTACTTGACGATCTTGTCCGAGCCGAACAGGCGCATCAGATCGTCCTCGAGCGAGATGAAGAAGTGGCTGGAACCGGGATCGCCCTGGCGGGCGCAGCGGCCGCGGAGCTGGCGGTCAATGCGCCGGGCCTCGTGCCGTTCGGTGCCCAGCACGTGCAGGCCGCCCAGCCCGGCCACGCCGGAGCCCAGTTTGATGTCGGTGCCGCGGCCGGCCATGTTGGTGGCAATGGTAACCACGCCGCGCTGGCCGGCGCGGGCGACGATTTCCGCTTCCTGCTGGTGATACTTGGCGTTGAGCACGGCGTGGGGGATGCCCACTTTTTTGAGCATCCGCGACAGGTGCTCGCTGACCTCGACCGAGATGGTGCCCACCAGGATGGGGCGACCCTGGGCGTGGATTTCCTGGATTTCGCGGACCACCGCGTCGTACTTCTCGCGCTTGGTCTTGTACACGGTGTCGTGGCTGTCCTTGCGGATGCAGGGCTTGTGGGTGGGGATGACCAGCACGCCCAGCTTGTAAATGTCCAGGAACTCGGCCGCCTCGGTTTCGGCGGTGCCGGTCATGCCGGCCAGTTTTTTGTAGAGGCGGAAGTAGTTCTGGATGGTGATGGTGGCCAGGGTCTGGGTCTCGCGCTCAATTTCGACCCCTTCCTTGGCTTCGACGGCCTGGTGCAGGCCATCGCTCCAGCGCCGGCCGGTCATGAGCCGGCCGGTGTTTTCGTCCACGATGATCACCTTGCCGTTTTGGACCACGTACTGGACATCGCGCTGGTACAGACAGTAGGCCTTGAGCAGTTGGGAGATGACGTGGATGCGGCGGGCCTTGGCCTCGAACTCGGCCTGGACCCTCGCCTTGAGCTCCAGGCGTTTGCGGACATCGGCCTCCGGCCCGCTGTCGATCTCGTGGAAGGCGGTGATCAGGTCCGGCAGCATGAAGGCGTCCGGATCGCCGGGGCTGAGGAAATTGCGGCCCTTTTCGGTGAGGTCGGCCTCGTGCCCCTTCTCGTCCATGCCGAAGAACAATTCCTCCTTTTCGGCGTAGAGTTCGCGCTTGGTCTGGTCGGCGTGCAACGCGAGCTCGGCGGCGTGCATGAGCCGGGCGTTCTCGGGGTTTTCGAGCATCCGCAGCAGCTCGGGCGCGCGGGGGTTGCCGCGCTTGACGCGGTAGAGCAGCCGGCCGGTCTGGCGCTGGAGGTTGTCGGCGTCGGGCGGATGGGAGCCGTCCTCGGGGTGGAGTTTTTTGAGCAGGTCGGCCGCCTCGCGGAGGAAGCGGTGGCAGAGCTGCTCCTGGGCGCGGACCAGGGCCTCGACCTGCGGCTTGTACTGGTTGTAGAGCTCGTTGTCCTGGGTCACCACCGCCGGGCCGCTGATGATCAGCGGGGTGCGGGCCTCATCAATCAGGATCGAGTCCACCTCGTCCACGATGGCATACCAGTGCCCGCGCTGGACCTGGTCCTCCTTGCGGATGGCCATGCCGTTGTCGCGCAGGTAGTCGAAGCCGAACTCGGCGTTGGTGCCGTAAGTGATGTCGGAGTAGTACTGCTGGCGGCGGACCGCCGGCGGCTGGTCGTGCAGGATGCACCCGACGGTCAACCCCAGGAACCGGTACACCGCCCCCATCCACTCGCTGTCGCGCGCGGCCAGGTAGTCGTTGACCGTCACCACGTGCACGCCCCGGCCGGCCAGGGCGTTCAGGTACACCGGCAGCGTGGCCACGAGGGTCTTGCCCTCGCCGGTGGCCATTTCGGCGATCCGGCCGTGGTGCAACGCCCAGCCGCCAATCAACTGCACGTCGAAGGGGATCATGTCCCAGATCACCTCGTGGCCGCGCACGATGATCTTCTCGCGCCGCTCGGTGAGGCGGCGGCAGACGTTCTTGACCACCGCGAAGGCCTCGGGCAGCAGCTCGTCCAGGCGTCGGGCCCGCGCCGCCACGTCCTGCATCGGGCCGAGTTCGCTCTTCCACTCCGCCGTCTTCTGGCGCAGCGCCTCGTCGCTCAAGGCGCCCAGGCCGGCCTCGATCTCGTTGATCCGGGCCACCAGCGGGCGCAGGCGGCGGATTTCCCGGTCATTTTTGGTGCCGATGACTTTCTTGATGAGCGTGCGAATCATTCGATAGAAAAAGCTATCCAAGCCTACGGGAGCGCGACAGGGGCGTCAAAGCAATTGCCGTCCGCCAAGGGCCGCGTGGGTGTTATCCTTCTTCGCTTTCGGGCGCGCCGGCACCGCCGCCACCTCCACCCCGGCCGGAACCCCAGCCCCGTCGCGGTTCCTGCTCTTGTCACCCGGCCCGCGCGGTGTCCGCCGGTTGGACCGCACACCGCCGCAACGTCAGCCCGGCCCTACCCAGCGCCAGCGCCATCAACGATGCCGCCAGAAAAAACGCCGCCCCCGGCACGTGCACCGGGGCAGGGGGACCGATGAAATACCCGAACACCCCCGCCCCGAGCGGTGGTCCCACGATCCCCGCCACGCTTGCCAGGCTGGACAACGCCCCCTGCACCGCGCCCTGTTCGTTCGCCCCCACCGCGCGCGAGACCAGCCCCTGCGCCGCCGGCCCCGCCAGCCCGCCGAACGCCCCGAACACCAAGATCGCGTACACCACCGTCCCGTTGGGGGCGAGGCCGTAGCCGGTCATGGCCAGCACACTGATGCCCAGCCCCACCAGCAACGCCCGCCGCTCGCCCAGGGCCGGAATCAGCCGCCGCGCCAGCCCGCCCTGCACCACCACCGCCATCACCCCCACCACCGCCAGCGAGATGCCCACCTCCCGCGGCGTCCACCCGTAGCGGTAACCGGTGTACAGGACCCAGGTGGTGTGGAGCATCTGGTGCGCGGTGTGGAGGAGGAAAAACGTCCCCGCCAACCCCACCACCAGCGGGTAGGCCCGCAGCGCCAGGAAGGACCCCAGCGGATGGGCGCGCGACCAGACGAAGCGCCGCCGCCGCTCCGGCTTCAACGACTCGGGCAGGATCAACAGTCCGTAAAGCCAGTTCAGCAGGGTCAGCCCCGCCGCCACCAGGAACGGCAGCCGCAGGTTCGCCTGCCCCAGCATCCCGCCCAGCGCCGGTCCGGCGATGAACCCCAGACCGAACGCCGCGCCGATGAGGCCAAAATTCGCGCCGCGTTTCTCCGGCGGCGAGATGTCCGCGATGTACGCGCTGGCGGCGGTGAAGTTCGCCCCCGTGATCCCCGCAATGATCCGGCCCAGGTACAGCCAGCCGAGCGTCGGCGCCCACGCCAGCAGCAGGTAATCCAGACCCGCCCCGAACAACGAGCCCAGAATGACCGGCCGCCGCCCGAAGCGGTCCGAGAGATTGCCCAGCACCGGCGCGAAGACGAACTGCATGAGCGAATACAACGCCGCCAGCACCCCGACCGTGTGCGAGGCGGCCGACACGTCACCGGCCTGGAAACTTTCCACCAGCTTGGGCAACACCGGGATGATCAGCCCGATGCCCAGCACATCCAGGAAGACCGTGACGAAGATGAAGCCCAGGGCGGGGACGCGGGCGCTCATGCGGCAGCCGCCTCGCTCCAGTCTCCCAACTGCTCGACGTACGCCGCCGAGCCGTCGCGCAGCCAGCCGTCCAACTGGGCCGGGTCCTTGAGCTGCTGGCCCCGGAGCCGCGGCACCACCACAAACTGCGTCTCCACCTCCGGCAGGGTGGTCATGTCCACCCACAGTTTTTCAAACTGCGTGACCGGGAAGACGTCCTCCTGCCCGTGCCCCCAGCGTTTCTTGACCTCCTTGAGCGTGACGTAGGTGGGCATCTTCGCCGCCAGCGCGCGGATGCCGGCCAGGACGTTGGCCTTGTCCGCCAGATCGGCCCGGGTGAGCCCGAAGGCGGCCAGCAGCGGGTCCAGGCTGATCCAGCAGGTGTTCGTGTTGTAGTAGGTGAGGCGGAACTCGTCCGCCTCCCGCGGCAGGGCCAGCCCTTCGACCAGCCGCAGCCGGCCGTTGACGCGGGCCAGCCCGCCGCCGCGGTCCTCCAGCCGGCGGGGGATCACCTCGAAGCTCAGCGTCGCCCCGCGGCGCAGGTGCAGACCCAGCAGGGCCGGGTCGGCATCGGCGCCCACCGTGTCAATGTTGTGCAGCATCAGGTAGCGGACCTGCGGCCGCTCGGCCAGCAGGCGGGCGAGCACGCCGTTGCGCAACAGGTTCGGCACCTCGTACCAGTGGCCGACCGGATGCAGGCACTGGAGCGGCACGTTGTCGGTGTAATCGCTGGCCTCCCCCAGACTGCGCGCCCAGCCGATCAGGGCGTGGCGCAGGCTGTCCCGCACCTTCTGCTGCTGTTCGTCCAGCACCTGCTGGGGCATCTCCTCCCACAAAAACCGCAGGTCGCGCTCCGTCGGCACCAGCCGCAGGCCGATGGACCGGCCCGGCGACAACCACACCGGCCCTGCGTAGCCGTAATTCCCGTGCCGCGCCAGCCACTCGGCGATCGGCTCGTGGGTGAGGTAGCTGGTGGAAATCAGGTGCGGCAACCACGTGCCCGCCAGACGGGACACCCGCCGGCTCTTGGCCAGGTGGGTCTCCAGGAAGGTGCGGTGGCGCCCGGCCAGTCGGCAGAACGGATGCAGGGCCTTGACCACCCCCGCCCCCTGCGTCCAGCGCGAGCCCGCCCCCGCCGCCAGCGTGAGCACCGCCACCTCCCCGCGCCGCAACGCCTCCAGCCCCCGCGCCCGGTCCGCCGGTCCCGCCACCCCGGCCCAGATCACGTCTTCCGGCCGGACGTCCTCGATAACCGCGCTGGGGGGCAGGCGGTTTTGCGCCAGACCAATGCGGCCCTCGCGCAGGTCGCTGCGGATTTGTTCGTGCTGGGCCCGGTCAAAGCCCAGTTCGGTCAGCAACCGCGCCAGCGACGTCCCCTCCGCCGCCTCGCTCCGGCCCCGCGGCAGCATGGCGTCGAAGAGCGTGGACACCAGGCCGTGCCATTCGGGGTGGCGACGGCAGACCGCCCCCACCTTGTCCAGTTCGGCCCGCCGGGCGGGGGAGAGGCTCAGGCGGTCCTGGCGCAGGAGCGCCGGCAGGGTCAGCGCGTAATAGCCGGGGGGCATCAGCGCCTCGGGGCCGGTGCGCAGCTCGGCCCAGGTGCCGCGCTCGTTGATGGCGAAGTCGTACACCACCGGCTCCATGGCGAAGGGCAGGGCGTGCTGCAGCTCGCGCTTGGTCGTGCGCATCAGCTCCAGCAGCCGCGCCTGCGCCTCGGCCTTGCGCTGCGGGGCCACGATGAAGCCCATGCCCCCGCCGCTCATGCCGCCCAGCATCCAGAACCCCCAGAAGTCCGGCCCGAAGGCCGCCCGCGCCCGCGCGATGAGCGTCTCGGTGAAATGGTTGGTCGCCCAGGGGATGATGGTCTGGATCGGCCCGAAAAAGTTGCGGGTGGTCGCCGCCCCGATGGCCGGGATGTCCCCCCGTCGCAACGCCGCCAGGATGTCCTCCCAAATGCCCAGCATGCTCAGGCGCGCCTGCCATTCGGCCGCGCAGCGCAGCAGGTACTTCTCAGTGACCATCTCCAGGATGGGCCCCACGTTCTGCGCCATGCCGCCGTGCACCAGCACCAGGCTGTCCTGCAACTGGCGGCGCGTCTCCGCCGGGGCATCCGCCTCGCTCAGCAGGCGGTGATTGGGCAGGAGCCGGCCGCGGCTGATGCCGTACTCGGGGTCGCCCTCGGTGGCCAGCGCCCCTTCAATCAACTTCATCCCCGGCCACACCCCGCCGGAATCCTGCCAGCCGCCGCCGCTGCCCCCCAACCACTCCCCCAGCAGCGCCCGCGCCAGCACCAGCCGGCGCTCGGACTCCCGCAACGGCCCGGTCAGCGACGCCGCCTGCCCCGTGGCCCGCATGCAGACCGACACCAGCGAGGCCAGCAGGCTGGTGGAGACCGCCAGGCGGGAGCCCTTGGGGATGTCGTTGACGCGGCTGACCAGCTCCAGCCCGCAGCCGGGGCCGGTGAGCCGGGCCAGCAATGCACCCAGATCATGCCCGCTGCCCTCCAGACCCGGCGGCACCAGCCCGCTGGCAATGACCGCCGCCTTGAGCAGCCCCAGGTAGTCCCGCGCAAAGTCAAACACCTCCGCCAGCGAGGTCAGGTCGGCCGTGCACCCCAGGTCCACGCTGGTCAGCCGCAGCAACGGCTCGGGAATCATCCGCAGGTACACCTCCACCGGCGGCCGCGGCGCCGCATCCCGCCCGTGCACCCCCAGGTCAATCGAGACGTTCAGCACCTTCGCCCCCTCCGGGTAGTCCATGCCCAGGAAGAAAATGTCGCTCCACCCGCAGTGGGACAGGTCCATCCGCACCGGTGTGCTTTCGCACAACACCGGATAGGTGCCGTCGGCGGCCGGCTGCCGCAGCTCCGGCCGCACCCGCAACGGCTGGTCCAGCGGATGGCCCATCCGGAACATCCACTGGTTGCCCCGCACCGAGCGCACGCTGCGCCGGACCTGGTCGGCCAGGGTCTGGAACCCCAGCCGGTAATAGGCCGCCGCCAGCGCGCTGCACTGGCCGTCACTGGGCCCTTCAGCCGCCTGCCGCGCGAGGAACTGGTCAATCGCCTCCTCGAACCGCCGGTTCAACAGGTGTTCGTAGCCGGCAAACGGCACCAGCCCCTGGCCGGGGCGGACCGCCGGCGGCAACCGGTCCGGCAGGTGGAACCGGTGGATGGCGTACAGGAAAAACAACGCCCGCACCCGCTCGTACAGGTTCTCATGCCGGCGCCGGAACGCGTCCAGCGCGGCGCACTCGGCCAGCAGGTCGGGGGCGGACAGGCCGGCGCACGCGGCGTCCAGCGCCTGGTGGCGCACCGCCGGGTCGGGGGCGGTGATCAGCGGCAGCAGACGGCTCATGGGCGGGGGCGGGATTCAGCGCACGCGGTTGGCGAGCAGTTCCACCAACAGGCCCAGCACCTCCTCGCGGTCCTGCCCCTCCAGGGCGAGGGCCAGTTGGGCGGTCAGCAGGCCGTAGCGGGCGCCCAGGTCGTACCGGCGGCCGGCCAGCTCGGCGGCCAGGTACTTTTCCTGGCGGGCCAGCGCCGCCAGGGCCGGACTCAGTTGCAGCGGTTCACCCGCTTGCAGCCGGGCCTGCTCCGCCTCGAGCAGGGCGAAGACCGTGGGCGTGAGCACGTGCATGCCGAAAAAGCAGAGGTAGTACCCGGCCCGCAGCCCCGGCACCATCAGGCGCTGCTCGGCCTCGGTGGGGGTGGGTTTTTCGAGCACCTCCCCCACCTGATACAGCCCCCGGCGCCCGCTCACCACCCGGCCGCCCACCGCCCCGTAGTAGGGCAGCTTGCTTTCATGGGTGGGCTGCACGGCGGAGACCGCGGCCTGTTCCGCGGCGGCAATCTGCACCAGTTGCTCGGCGCAGCGGCGCGGCGAGGCCCCCTGGACGTAGAGGTGGTCCCCCACCAGCAACAGGAACGGGTCCGGCCCGACAAACTCCCGCGCACACAGCACCGCGTGGCCGTAACCGCGCGGCTCGGGCTGCACCAGGAACTGCAGCCGCCCCGCCGCCGCCCCGGCCGCCGCGGCGTAGGCCGCTTCGTCTCCGGGACGGACCACCACGGCCGGGCTCTCGATGCGGGCGGCGGCCAGTTCCTCCAACAGGATGGCCAGGACGGTTTTGGGCTGGCCGTCGCGGTCCACGAGCGTTTGCAGGGGCAGATGATGCTCGCGCGGGCCGGCGGCGGTGATGACGGCTTTGCGGATGTCCATGGAGTGTGTCGAGTGGCGGGCGGCCTACCGGCCGCTGGTCTCCCCAGCGGGGCCGGGCGGGCCCGTCGGCCGGGATAGGGTGGCAGCCTAACGGCGGGCGGCCTGCCGGGCAACGTGAACCTTGGGGGGAGGGCCTCGGGCGGGCCGGGGTGCGCGCCGCGGCCGGTTACGGCGTCGCGGGGGTGTTGGTGGCAGCGGGCGCCGGCGCGGCGGCCGGGGCGGGAGCCGGCCTGGTGGTGCCGGACCTTTCAGCCTGGGGGCGACGCTGGATTTCCTCGCGCGACTGGCCGGCCCGGCCACCGGTGAGCCGGTGCACCCAGCCGAAGCTGTTGAGCAGGCTGTAGAGGAAACCGGCCGCCACAAGCACCGCCAGGAGCTTGGGCCAGAGGGAGGGGCGCTCGGCGAAACGATCGCCGGCGCCGATCACCGCCCCCGGCGGCACCTGGGCCACCTGGGTGAGCGAGGCGCCGAAGGGCACGTTGATGCGGGCGCGGGTGTTGATGGCCCAGCCGTTGGCGTCCAGCAGGGGGCCGAGGTTGCGCTTGCGCAGCTTGAGCCAGGCGATGAGCAGCGAGGGGCCGGAGATGATCAGCAGCAGGGCCGCCACCGCCAGGCAGACCTGCCAGAACGGCAGCTTGAGCAGACCAGTGATGTAGCCGGCCAGGGTGCCGAAAGCGACGCCCAGGGCGCCGAAGGCCACGCCCAACGCGGCCACGGTCCCCACGTCCACCTTCTTGGGACCGGGGGCGGTGGCAGGGGCGGTACCGGGCTGGGTGAGGGGGGTGGCCGCTTGGGCCAGCCGGGCGTCTGAAGTGGCTTCGGCAGCGGCGGCACGCTTGGCGACCTGTTCCTCGATGAAGCGGACGAGTTTTTTGTAGGGGGCCCAGAAGGCCTGCCGGAGGCTGATGGGGTTGTCCACGATCTTGGTGATGGTGGCATCCCAGTCGCGGCCCTGGCGGTCGTAGAAGACGCCGTTGCGGCCGACCATGAGGTTGTCGGCGTCGCCGTTGGTGAAGGCGGCCACGATTTGCATTTTCTGGCCACTGGCCTTGTGGGTGCAGTCGCAGTAGGCCAGGTAGGCGCCGGAGAGGCCGGCCAGGGCGGCGTGTTTGGCGGCGTCCTCGACCCGCAGGCACAACAGGCAGCTCCGCTGGTCCAGGTAGAGGGTGCCGGCCTGGAAGATGGCCGGTTCGCCGCGATCGTAAAAGTCCTTGAAGTTGACGAAATTCAGGCAGAAGGCATGCAGGTCGCGCAGAAAGCGGAGGAGTTTTTCCACCGCGGCGATGGCCTGCACGTGGGGGTCTTCGGCCCGGTCGCGCGCGATCAGGGCGGTGAGGGTGGCCTGGCCGGGGCCGGCGAGGATTTCGCGCACGCGGGCGGCGCCGAGCCGCTCCACCGACACCGTGGGTTTGGCGGCCTGCCAGGCATGGTTGGGGGCCAGTTTGGCCTGGACGGCGGCCCAGTCCGCCTCGGTCAGTTCGGCCCGCTCGCCCAGCAGCGGCTCCAGCGCGGCGGCCTGGAAGGTGGCCATCGCCCCGGCCCAGGCCGGATGCAGGCCGGTGCGGAGCGGCAACGGTTGGTCCGGGGCGACCGCCGCCAGGGGGAACGCGCCGAGTTCCGCGGCGGTGATGGAGAGGTCCCGCGCGGCCAGGGCGAGGTAGTCCTTTTCCTCGCGGTTGAGCGCAGCCAGGGCGCGGGGATCGTAGGCGGCCAGCCGGCAGCGGCCGAAGTAGTCGTCCACCTTCGCCTTGACCGCCTGCAGGGCGGCGGCGGCGGCGGCAGTGGCCTCGCCCAGGGGCAGCACGGCAGGGTCGGTCTCGGCCTGCTTCAGCCAGGTGTCCCACGCCGCGCACTCGGCAAAGAACTGGTCCACCCGGGCCTGGTTCACGCCCGGCCGGCCGGAACGGTCAGTCTCCGCCCCCAGGCAGGCGAGGATGTCGGCGATCAACGCGCGGGTGGCATCGTCCTCGGCCGACTCGGCCACGATGACGCCGTCGCCGTTGAAGGCGGTTTGGGCGAGGATGCGGGTGGTGTCGGCCACGTCCTCGAGGCTGATGGTGGTGGCGTCGGGCTTGCCCAGGCGGGCAAGGATCAGGCGGGCCGTCTCGCGGAGGTTCTGACCTTCGGGGGTGGCGTCGTGGATCGAGGCCAGCGGCAGGATGGAGGTGTGCCTGAGCAGGTCGTCGGGGTTCTTGAGCAGGTGACCGGTCCAGCGGATGGCCTGGATGAGTTCGGGGGCGCGGATGCGGCCGTCGCGGTCGGCATCGAGCAGGGCCAGGGTCTTGGGGTCGAATTCCAGGCCGGTGGCCGGGCAGGCCAGGGCCACCCAGAGCTTTTGATCGAGTGAATCCAGGGCCAGCAGGTCGGCCCCGGTGTCCAGCCGGACCTGGTGGAAGCCGCCGGCGCGGAAAAATCTCCACGGGTGGTTGGGAGCAGAGGGGTTCATGGGGGCAACGTGGTCAGGTCGCGGAAGCAAGTTAGTGCTGGACGCCGGGCTGGCAATGCGAAATAGCCGCCGGAGTGGCAGGCAGCCGGGCCATCTTTCTTTACTCCGGCTGACGCTGGCGGCCACGCGCAGATTGCCCGTCCAGCCGGGACCGCGAGGGGGCGGCCCCTCCCCCGTGGCAGTCCTTCGCCGCCGGCTCGCGGGTGGGTCGGCCTCCCCGCCGACTCTGCCGGCTGCGACCGCCCTGAAAAACCACCCCGTGCCAGCTTGTTCCGGGGACTCGGCCGGTCACAATGTCGGCGTGAAACCGGCTCCTTCCCCACCTGACGCCGCGGCAGCCGAGCCGTACCCGGTCCGGGCCGGGGCGCGGGACCGGTGGGTCCTGGCGCGGCGACCGGCCCGCACCCCGCCGGACCTGACGCGGCCGGTGGCGGCTTTCATCGAGCGGGAACGGGACGAGCAGGGGCGCGTGGTGACCGGGCTCACGGTGTTGCTGGCCAGTCGCGAGTGCCCGTGGCGCTGCGTGATGTGTGACCTGTGGCAGCAGACCGTGCCGGGGGCCGTGCCGCCGGGAATGATTCCCCGCCAGGTGGAGGCCGCCCTGGCCGTGGCGGGTCCGGAGGCGCGTCAGGGGCCACTGAAGTTGTACAACAGCGGCAGCTTTTTCGATCCCCGGGCCCTCCCCCCCGCGGATTACCCCGCCGTCGCCGCACGGGCGGTGGGTTTCGAGCGGGTGGTGGTCGAGTGTCATCCGGCGCTGATCGGGCGGCGGGTGGTGGCGTTCCGGGATCAGTTGCAGGTGGCGGCCGCGGTGGCGGGGGTGCCCGCCCCGCGATTGGAGGTGGCGATGGGACTGGAGACCGCGCACCCGGAGGTGCTGGAGCGGTTGCACAAGCGGGTAACCCTCGACCACTTCCAAAAGGCAGCGGAGTTTCTCCGGCGGGAGGCGGTAGCCTTGCGGGTGTTCATCCTGGTCCAACCGCCGTTTCAACCGCCCGCGGAGGCGGTGAGCTGGGCGGTGCGGTCGGTGGACCTGGCCGTGGAGTGCGGCGCGGCGGTGGCGGTGTTGATCCCCACGCGGCCGGGCAACGGCGCGCTGGAGGCGCTGGCGGCGGCGGGCCAGTTCACACCGCCGCGGCTCGCAACCCTGGAGGCGGCGTTCGAGCAGGGGCTGCGTCCGGGACGGGCGAGGGTTTTTGCCGATTTGTGGAACCTCGAACGGTTCGCGGATTGCCCGGCCTGTTTTGCGGCGCGGCGCGCCCGGCTCGAGCGGATCAACCATGAACAGACCTGCCCGCCGCGGGTGCGCTGCGCCCGCTGCGGGGCGGGGTCCACGGGGAGTTGAGGGCCGGGCCGGGCGCGGGCGGGTCGTCGGGCTGCGGGGCAAAAAACGGCGGGAGAAAGCCAAGAAACGCCGAGCCGGCGGGGCCTTGCGGGCTAGGCTCCGCGGGTGCCCGGTCCGGGGAGCCGAACCGGCGGGGCCGAGCCGGCAAGGCGAAGAACCTTGACGCCCCGCAGCGGCTCCCCTACGTGGCTGGGCGGTGAACGGCCGTTTCGGCCGCTATTTGCCTCGGACCTTGGCCATCGAACCGAACCTATGTTGAACCGAACCCTGATTCTTCCACGACTGCTGACCCTGGCAGGTCTGGCGCTGGCCCCCCTGGTGGCGCAGGCCAGCGAAGCCGACATCAAAATCCCGCCGCTCGACCAGGTCACCTTCCCCGGCCTGGGGGGCGTCAGTGGCGTCACCCTGATGTATGTGGGGCTGGTGTTCTGCGTGATCGGCGCCCTGTTTGGGCTGGTGCAGTACGTGCAGACGCGGGCGCTGCCCGTGCACGAGGTGATGAGCCGGGTTTCCCACACCATCTGGGAGACGTGCAAGACCTACCTGATCCAGCAGGGCAAGTTCCTGACCATCCTCTGGCTGCTGATTGCGGCCTGCATGGTGTACTACTTCATGGGCCTGCGGCACGAGGGCGTGGGCAAGGTGTTGATCATCCTGGCCTGTTCGGTACTGGGCATCCTCGGCTCGTATGGCGTGGCGTGGTTCGGCATCCGCATCAACACCATCGCCAACTCCCGCACCGCCTTTTCCGCCCTGCGGGGCAACCCGCTGGACACGCTGGGCATCCCGCTGCGCTCGGGCATGAGCGTGGGGCTGCTGCTGGTGGCGGTCGAGCTGTTCTTCATGATCTGCATCCTGGTGTTCCTGGGCGACCTGGCCGGGCCGTGCTTCATCGGCTTTGCCATCGGCGAGTCCCTCGGCGCCGCCGCCCTGCGCATCTGCGGCGGCATCTTCACCAAGATCGCCGACATCGGCTCGGACCTGATGAAGATCGTGTTCAAGCTGCCGGAGGACGACCCGAAGAACCCGGGGGTGATCGCCGACTGCACCGGGGACAACGCCGGCGACTCGGTGGGCCCGACGGCCGACGGGTTCGAGACCTACGGGGTGACGGGCGTGGCGCTGATTGCGTTTCTGGCGCTGGCGCTGGCGGCCAGCCCGGCCATCTGTGCGACGCTGATCATCTGGTTGTTTGTGATGCGGGCGCTGATGATCGTGACCTCGCTGGCGTCGTACTTCGGCAACCAGGCCTTCAGCCGGGCCAGGTATGGGGCGTTGAAGGATTTCGACTTCGAGGCGCCCCTGACCCACCTGGTCTGGATCACCTCCACGGTGTCCATCGCCATCACGTTCATCGCCAGCAAGCTCTTGCTCGGCGACTTCAAGGATGCCGCGGGCGTGGCCCAGCCGGCACTGTGGTGGGTGCTCTCGGTCATCATCTCCTGCGGCACCGTGGCCGGGGCGCTCATCCCCGAGTTCACCAAGATTTTCGTCAGCACCACCTCGCGGCACGTGCGGGAGGTGACCAACTGCTCGCGGCACGGCGGCGCCTCGCTGAACATCCTCTCCGGCTTCGTGGCCGGCAACTTCTCCGCCTTCTGGATGGGCCTGGCGGCCATCGTGCTGCTGATGTTCATCGCCTACCTGGCCTCGCAGCATGCTTCGCTGGCGGCGCTGATGCCGGCGCAGTTCGGCTTCGCCGCGCCCATCTTCGCCTTCGGGCTGGTGGCCTTCGGCTTCCTGAGCATGGGGCCGGTCACCATCGCGGTGGACAGCTTCGGGCCGGTGACCGACAACGCCCAGTCGGTGTATGAGCTGAGCCAGATCGAGCGCCGGGCGGGCCTCCGCGAGGACATCGAAAGGAACTTCGGCTTCAAGCCCGACTTCGAGAACGCCAAGTACCTGCTCGAGAAGGGCGACGGGGCGGGCAACACCTTCAAGGCCACGGCCAAGCCGGTGCTCATCGGCACGGCGGTGGTGGGGGCGACCACGATGGTCTTCGGCATCATCATCCTGCTCGAAAACCTCTTTGGCGGGGTGGTGGGCAAGCTCAGCCTGGTCCAGCCGCAGGTCATCCTGGGGCTGCTGGTCGGCGGCGCGGTGATTTACTGGTTTACCGGTGCCTCGACCCAGGCGGTGGTGACCGGCGCTTACCGGGCCGTGGTGTACATCAAGGAACACCTCCGCCTGGACGCCACCACGGCCTCGGAGAAGGACAGCAAGGAGGTGGTGCGCATCTGCACGGTCTATGCCCAAAAGGGCATGTGGAACATCTTCATCACCATCTTCTGCATGGCCCTGGCGCTGGCCTTCTTCGACCCCTACTTCTTCATCGGCTACCTGGTGGCCATCGCCTTCTTCGGCCTGTTCCAGGCCATCTTCATGGCCAACGCCGGCGGCGCCTGGGACAACGCCAAGAAGATCGTCGAGGTGGACCTCCGCCAGAAAGGGACCGACCTGCACGCCGCCACCGTGGTGGGCGACACCGTGGGCGATCCGTTCAAGGACACCAGCTCGGTGGCCCTGAACCCGGTCATCAAGTTCACCACCCTCTTCGGCCTGCTGGCCACCGAGATCGCCGTCACCATGACCAACGTCACCGCCAAGACCGTCTTCGGTGTGGTGTTCTTCCTGCTGGCGCTGGTCTTTGTGTACCGCTCCTTCTACGGCATGCGCATCCCGGAGGAGGACGCCGGAGAACTGGCCCAAAAGGCCTGAGGCGCGGCGCGGCACCGCCCGCTTCCTTCCCCCGGCCCCGGCCGCCCGCCAGCGGTCGGGGCTTTTTTCTCCCCGCCAGCGGTCGCCGTCCCGCTCCCACCTAAGCCAGGGAGCCGGCAGCGTGGGCGATTTTCCAGTTTACAGCCGCCGCCGTGGCGGCTACCAGAAGGCCACCCAACATGAAATCCATGAAAACCTCCTGGCAACTCCGCGGCGGTCTGGTGGTCCTGGCGTGCGCCGGCCAACTGGCGCAGGGCACGGCGCAGACCCTGTTTAACGACACCTTTGACACGGACACCACGGCCAACTGGTCCATCTACACTTCCCAGGCCGACACGGCGGTGGTCTTCGTCTACGACTACAGCGCGGACGGCATTCCCCCCGCGCCCCACTCGAACGGCTCGACCCTCGGCGTGAAATTCACCGCCAACATGACCGCCGGCCAGTCCCCCGAAGCGGCCGGCCTGAACCTCGTCCCCATCGGCCAGAACTTCACCGGCGATTACGTGCTGAAGTTCGACCTGTGGATCAACGCCAACGGCCCCTTCCCGGCTGGCGGCAGCGGCTCCACTGAGTTTGCCTCCGCCGGCATCGGTCTGAGCGGCAATGGCTCCCTGGTCTGGTCGGGCGCCGCCCCGGCCGGCACGGCCTGGTTTGCCGTCTCCGGGGAAGGCGGCGCGGCCCAGGACTTCCGCGCCTACGTGGGCTCGGCTCTCCAGGGCGAAGGCCCGGTTTACTATGCCGAGGGCGCCCCCGAGCGCGACAACAGCCATCCCTACTACGCCACGACCTTCCCCGGCGGCCAGACCCCCCCCGCCAGCCAGACCACCGCCCACCCGCAACAGACCGGCGCCCTCAATGTCGGCACCGTCGGCTTCGCCTGGCGGCAGGTCGAGATCAGCAAGGTGGGCGATGAAGTGGTCTGGTCCGTGGACGGCCTGCCCATTGCCCGGCTGACCGGCAGCGGTAACGGCGTGGCCCTCGAAGGCAACATCACGGTCGGCTACTTCGACCCCTTCAACTCGATCTCGGACAACGCCGCCCTCAGTTTCGGGGTGGTGGACAACGTGCGGGTCGAGGTGATTCCCGAACCGGGTACCGCGGCCCTGGGTCTGCTGGGCCTGGGCTTGTGGTTCCTGAGCCGACGCCGGGCCTGAACCGCTTCCGCCAGAAAAAAAGGCCGCCTCCGGGCGGCCGTTTTTTTTCCGCCCCGCCGCCGGCTACGGGGCGGCCACCACAAACCGCGCGAACTCCCCGCGGACATGCGGCGGGAGGCGGACCTTGAACCGCGCCGCCCGGCCATCGTAGGCCCGATCGAGAATCTGGCCGACGGCGTGTAGGCGCGCCACCGCCGCCGCCTCGCCATGCGGGATGGCCAGCTCGAGATACTCGCGCGCCGGCCGCAACGCGTTGCCCAGGGCCGCCAACAGGTCCGCAAACCCCGCCCCCGTGAGGGCCGAAATGGCCACCGCCTGCGGGTACCGTGCCCGCCACGCGGCCAGCCCCTCGCCGTCCGGCAACCGGTCCGCCTTGTTGAGGACCATGAGCACCGGGGTGTCCGCCACACCCAACTCGGCCAGCACGGCCTGCACGGAGGCGATTTGCTCCTCGGCACGCGGATGGCTGACGTCCACCACGTGCAGCAGCAGGTCTGCGTTGACCACTTCCTCGAGCGTGGCGCGGAAAGCCTCGATCA
This sequence comes from Verrucomicrobiales bacterium, assembly GCA_037439785.1. GTDB lineage: Bacteria > Verrucomicrobiota > Verrucomicrobiia > Limisphaerales > J093 > DSVZ01. Next base: position 57,926 of record JBBIVJ010000025.1, read on the forward strand.
GGGCGTGCGGCAGCTTGCGAATGAAGCCCACCGTGTCCGAGAGCAGCACGTTCTGGTTGGTGGGCAGGCGCAGCCGGCGGGTGGTCGGGTCCAGCGTGGCGAACAGCCGGTCCTCGGCCAGCACCCCGGCCCGGGTCAGCGCATTGAACAGGGTGGATTTGCCCGCGTTGGTGTAGCCCACGATCGAGGCCAGCGGCCAGTGATGGCGGCGGCGCCCCTGGCGCTGGGTGGTGCGCTGGCGGCGGACCTCCTCCAGTTCCTGCTCCAGGCGGTCAATCCGCTCCTGGACCTTGCGCCGGTCCGCCTCGAGCTGGCTTTCGCCCTCGCCCCCGATGGCCCCCAGCCCGCCCCGCTGCCGGGACAGGTGTGTCCAGTACCGCCGCAGGCGGGGCAACAGGTGCTGCAACTGCGCCAGCTCGACCTGAAGCTGACCCTCCCGGGTGCGCGCCCGCAGGGCAAAGATGTCCAGGATCACCTCGGTCCGGTCGAGCACCTTGGTGCGCAACATCTGCTCGAGGTTGCGCGCCTGGGCGGGGGACAGCTCCTCGTCAAATGCCACCGTGTCAATGCCCTCGGCCGCGCAGCGGGCGGCGATTTCCTCCGCCTTGCCCGTGCCGATGAAGGTGGCGGGGTGCGGCTGGTCCAGCCGTTGGATCACCCGGTCCACCACCTGCCCGCCCAGCGTGCGCACCAGCTCGGCCAGTTCTTCCAGGTAATCCGTCACCTGCCAGCCGGGTCGGTGCCTGAGTTCCACGCCGACCAGCAACACCCGCTCGGTGCGGCGTTCGCGATGGGTGGAAACAAGCGCTTTCAACGCATCAGGTTCAGGTGGGGACAATGTACCGCCCCGGCCCGGTTCTGCAATCCCACGGCTTCACCCTCCACCCCGCCCAGACGGCCAACGGGCCCCCCCGTCGGCCCCTGCGGGGAAGAGCCGCAGATGTGCGCTCAAACACACATTTACGGCAACCCCACGCCGGCCTACACAGAGTTAGTCTTTGGAGCCGTGGGGCGCGGGAGACCGACCGGGATTGACAGTCGGGGCGGTTCCCGTAATCGTACGGCGAACACCGAAGCCAACAGACAGACCTGCCATGAAGAGTTACCCAACCTCTACCGAGCGGCAGCGGCGCGGCGGCTTTACGCTGATCGAGCTACTGGTGGTCATCGCCATCATTGCCATCCTGGCCGGGATGCTCCTGCCGGCACTGGCCCGGGCCAAATCCAAGGCCACGGGCATCATGTGCATGAACAACACCAAGCAGTTGATGCTCGCCAACCACATGTACCAGGGCGACAACAACGACAAATTCCCCGGAGCCTACCATGGCGGTTTCGTGCCGGGGTCCAACGCCCGGGAACGCCCCTGGGTGACGGGGTGGCTGGACTGGACCACCAGCCCGGACAACACCAACACCCTGTACCTCCTTGATCCCCGCTACGCGGTCCTGGCGAACTACTTCGCCGGAGCCAAGAACATCTACAAGTGCCCCGCGGATAAATATGTGTCCCCCGCCCAACGGTCCCGGGGTTGGACCGAGCGGGTGCGCAGTGTGTCGGGAAACATCTACATCGGTGAAGGCAACGGCTGGAGCACGCTGGGGGGTGGGCCCAGCGGCCCCAACAATCTCCAGATGTACCGCGGGGCGACCCGAGCCTCCGATTTGATCATACCCGGACCGGCTCAGACGTGGGTGTACGTGGATGAACACCCGGACAGCATCAACGACGCGGGCTGCTTCCCGCCCAACTCGCCCACCAACATCCCGGACGCACCGGCGACGTATCACAACCTGGCCGCGGGGTTCGCTTTCGCGGACGGGCACTCCGAGATTCGCAAATGGATTGGTCCGACGATGAAAAGGCCCCGGCGCAGCAATGGATTGGACGGCGTCATCTTCCAGGCGCAAAACAACTTTACCACGGTTCGAGGTGATCCCGACTTGAGTTGGTACTCGCGGGTCTCTCCGCGCCAGACCGAAGCCCATTTTTAGCACGCGGGCGGAAAAGCCGTGGAAGGTCGCCGCCGCGTCCCACGAGCCGCCGCCGAAGTGGCATAAAGGGTCGGTCACTTGGGCGAGGACACTTTGGGCTGTGCAGACAGACACACACTTTCACCAGACGGCCGGTGACCTAATCGGGTTCCAGCTGGGTGGGTTTTTTGCCGCGGGCTGAACCCACAGTGTGAAGTTGACGCCGGGCGGAGCGGTTGAGACATTCGGCCGGTCGTCAACCCGTAACCCCGAAGTAACTTGCTGGCATGAAAAGCTGCCAAACCAACCAGACCCGCCGGACGTGGGGCGGGTTCACCCTGATCGAGCTGCTGGTGGTCATCGCCATCATCGCCATCCTGGCCGGGATGCTCCTGCCGGCACTGGCCCGGGCCAAATCCAAGGCCACGGGCATCATGTGCATGAACAACACCAAGCAGTTGATGCTCGCCAACCACATGTACCAGGGCGACAACAACGACAAATTCCCCGGAGCCTACCATGGCGGTTTCGTGCCGGGGTCCAACGCCCGGGAACGCCCCTGGGTGACGGGGTGGCTGGACTGGACCACCAGCCCGGACAACACCAACACCCTGTACCTCCTTGATCCCCGCTACGCGGTCCTGGCGAACTACTTCGCCAACTCCAAGAACGTGTACAAGTGCCCGGCGGACAAGTACGTCTCGAACGCCCAGCGAGCCAGGGGCTGGACCGAGCGCGTCCGGAGCGTATCGGGCAACATCCTCGTGGGCGAAGGCAACGCGGAAACCGGTCCCATGGGCAGCATCTATGCCCACCCGGTGCGGGCTTCTGACTTGACCATCCCTGGACCCAGCGAGACGTGGGTGTACGTGGATGAATTCCCCGACAGCATCAACGACGCCGGCTGTTTCCCACCCAACAGCTCGATCAACATCGTGGACATCCCCGCCAATTACCACAATGGCGCCTGTGGGTTTGCCTTCGCGGACGGCCACTCGGAAATCCACAAGTGGATCGGTCCCAGGATCAAGAACCTCAAAATCACGGCTCGTGACTACCAGCTCAACATTACCACCGTCAAAGGTGACCCCGACCTGCGCTGGTATTCGTACAAGAGCCCGCGCAAGACCACCGATTATTACTGAGCCGGCTCTGGCCTGAATCCTTCAGGGTTCGACAACTGGTAACAGGGTTACACGCATTGGCCCGCCACAAGGCGGGCCAATTGCTTTTGGTCGGCCAGGCAGGGTCGGCGAGGACGCCGACCTTCCCCCGCGAGCGGGGAGGGACCGCGTCCCCGCGGTCCCGGCAGAAACGAGCACGTTGCCCGTCCCACTTCACCGGAGCGCCGACTGGCAAGTAGCCACCGGCGTGAGCCGGCGGGCAGGCGGTCCGCCACGCCACCCGGCGGCTAGGGCGGAGCGCCGACTGGCAGACGGCGATACAGCCGGCTGGAAGCCCGCCCTACGCCGGGGCTGTGGTGCCGGCCTCTCAAGCTGGGGTCTCGGCGTCCTGGCGTCTGGGCGGTGAATCTCGCCTGTCGAAAGCGGCAGAAGCCTGCCGCACTCCAGGGCGCTATCGCACGGAAGGCACCCTCGGTCAACGCGGGTCCGGGTTGGCAGGCGCCGGGCTCGCGGCGGCGGCGTCCCACAGCCGGGTGCGCTGGAGCTGCGCGTTGCCGATGACCACGTCCTGGAAGCCGTCGCCGTCCAGGTCCAGCACCCGCACGCCGTTGTCGCCGCCGTCGAGCGCGCGCAACGGCTGTCCAGCCAGCAGGTGGGTGTTCAACCGCGCCTCGACCTCGCGGAAGGTGAGGAACTTGACCCGGTCGCCGGGGCCGGCAGGCCAGCCGGGGTGAGCCCCCCAGCCCGGCACCGAGCAGCAGGGCGGCCGGCAACCACCTCGGCCGGTCCCGGCGCCCGGTGCCGGGCGCAAAGCCGGCCGCGAAGCGATTCGTCAAGAAGTTCATCTGTGTCGTGGGCGTATCCCAACGGCCCGCCCCGGACCAGCCGGCCGGCGGGGCGTTCCTGCCGCTGGAAGACGTCGGGGTTGTTGCCGGAAAGGACATTGTAGGGCCGGGAGACATCCGGCCGCCAGGCCAGCCTCAATAGCCGCAGGTCGCTCGAGCAGGCAAACCCCTGCGCCCCGGCCCTGGCCCGGCCCGGAGCTGGCAACAACAGTCCGGCCAGGACCGTGATGAGGGCGATGCCCCCCACAGTTCGATCCACGTGAAACGCGTCGGCGCGGGCGGCCCAAGCGTCCACAAAGCCGATGTTGCCCCCTGGACGCCGATGGCAGGGGGCGTCAGCCGGCAGGGGCTGGTCGCCACGGTGACATCGCTCCACGGGCCGGTTACGCTGTCGGCGCTCTGCAAGGCGCCGCCGCTCCATTCCAGGAGCCAGCCGCTGCTTGAGCCGCGCCTCGAGTCGGAGGCGGACCCCGGTCGCCCCGGGGTGATGAAGGCGCGCAACCCCTGCCTGCCGCGAGTCACGGCGCCCGCAGGCGGAAGAAACACTCGGGCTGGGCCGGGGAAAGGGTCACCGCGTACCAATCGCCCTGCTGGCTCACGGCATTGGTCACCGGTGCCCAGATCGGTGCGGACAGTTGGGGGTCCATTCCAGCGTGCCGTCGGCCCAGTTGGTGGACCAGGTCAATTCCAGGAGGTGCGGGGCCACGAGCCGCACCGTAAGCCGCGGCACCGCTCCGGGGCGCCCCGTCAGGAACACGCCCGAATCCGACGTCCAGGTGACTCCGGGCGGGGTCTCCACCACCAGGAGCTGGACGCTGCCGCCAAAGTCGGAGACTCCTTCCGCCTCCTGCCCGGGGGCGTTCCAAGCCACTGCCGACGCTGCGGCCTCCAGGCGGGCCGAAAACGAAACCTGACGGGTACGCGGGAGAATGTAGTTGTCTCCGGGAAGTGCCAGCCAGGTGCTCACGGCAAAGGGCGCGGATATGGTGGATATGGTGCGCGGCGATTGCTCCGGAAGCACCGTGACGCTGTAAGCCCAGCGGTAATCGGAGCCCGGCGGACTCCCCGCACCCTGAAAAACCACCCGCGCATATTGGCTGGCAGAGCTGTAATTGATCCCCACGCGCCCCACGGCCGCCAGGTTGCCGGTCAAGCGGCCCCGCAAAGTGGCCACCAGGCCGCTGGGATAATGTCCTGCCGGCACGGTAAAACGAAGCGTATCCCAACAGTCAACCACGCCTTGTCCCCCCGCCGATTCCGGTATGACGAAGTCCGCGGGCGGCTTGTACCCGCGGACGCAGGTCCCGATCCGGCCGCTCGACAGAGCGACATGATACCGCGCCACGGACAACTCCCCGAATGGCCCGGTGTGCTCCCTCTGGCCGCCATAAGCGGTCAAATGGGTTGAGACCCAGCGCGGGGACTGCCCCACCCCCACCACCATGCCACTTATGCCAAACCCCTGTTCCCCACCGACCAACGAACCACCGGTCCCCAACCACAGCGCCGCCCCAGCCAGCCCCCATACGGCCCCGGACGACGGCCACTCCTGACCGGGCTGTGAGGCGTGGGGACGGTGCACTTCGCGCCGGGGGACATTGGGCTGACTCCACCTGCCAGCTTCATGGGACATGAACGGAACACTGTCTCGACACCGGTGTGATGGCCGAGGAGGTCATTATATCGCTACGCCACGCCTTCAACATTTTCAAGGGCTCGCCCGTGTTGCTGCCCGGGGCGGGAAGCCTTTGTTTGCGCGAGATCAGGACCGCGCCCTGGGCGGGAGATCGGCCGACGATCCATTCGCCCGGGACTGCGGCCACACCCGCCTTCCGGTCACCGCCACTCCGGGGGTGGGCGAGTGATGGCGCGGCTGAAGCTGTTTAGCCGGGCGCCCTCACCCGAATCGCCCGGCACGGCCACACCCGGACCACAGGGGGGGCAACCCGCGCTGAAGACCGGTGGGGGAACCACAACCGGCCATCCCGCGCGCGCCAGCCGGTGGGCTGCACCCTCCCAGTGCATTCCCGGCTGGGCAGGCCGTCGGCTTCATCCAGGCTCAGCACCGGCAGCCGGCCGCGCCGGGCGGCCAGGGGGCCGTTCGCAGGTGGCCGTGTACCTGCTGAAAATCCGCTTCGAGCTGCTCAGCCACAGCCGGCCCCGCGCGTCTTCGAGCAGGCAATAAATCAGGACGTCTGGCAGGCCGTGCCGACTTGCAACACCACCGGCCCTCGCTTTCGCAGCGGCGGCGACTGGTGGGCTTCATGAACCGCTTCCCACCAGACCACCCGCAGCGCAACCAGGCAACTGCGCACCGCCGCAGACAAAAGGGACGCGCTGCCCCGAGCCGGGGGCGGGGCCGCCTATTCTTCCCGGATTGTCAGTTGGGCCGTCAAACCGAGCTCTTCAAGCGCCCGGCTCAGCTCGGTCTCCAGATTGCCCGCCTCCTCGCCGGAGACCGTTACCGAGAGATCCACCTTCACCTTCAAATCGGCCTTTGCACGGAGCCGGGGGAGGATTTTGGTCCCAAACCGATTCCAGTGCTCGGGCGGGAGGGCCCCCTCCAGCCGAAGGGTTGTGGACGCCTTGCGGGCAGGCGGCTGAGGCGGAGGCGGTGGGGTCACCGGTGCCGGCGGCTGGGGGGGAGTCGGCGGGGGGTGAGGACCGGGTCCGGGACCGGGCGGCGTGGGAAGGGGGGGCGCGGGAGGCGGGCTGCCGGACTTGAGCGCCCGGGCCCGGGCCCGGGTCAGCAGAAACACGTCCGCCTCGAAGGCCAACTCCTCGGAAGAGACCGGTTCCTGGAACCAGACCCGCTCGAAGGTCCCGTCCGGCTTCAGGTGCGAGGCCAGGCCAAAGTCACCCCTGCCGACGAACTCGACGATCTTCCCCCGCAGGGTCGTGTCGGGGTCGAGCAGCCGGGGGAGCGTGCCATTGAGGAAGCACTGCCGCAGGCTGGCGAGCGGCCAGGCCCCCGACTCCTTCAACGCGGGCGGCCAGTTTCGGTCGAGGTACCCTGCGCCCACGGAATCGTTGAGGAGCTCCTCCGACTTGAGCGTGGCAATGATCCGGCCGCAGAGGGTCTCGCCGCTGCTGGAGTGGCCCGCACCCAGGTCAAGGGGGCGGAGGCCGCCTTCCCGTGTCGCCTCCGCCACGACCACGAAGCGGTAGCTGGCCCAGACTTCCTCGCGGGCGGCTTCCCGGGCCTCCCGCAGTTTGGCCTGCAGGTCGGCGCGTTCGTTCCGATCGTACTCTCCCCCCAGCGTGCCCTCGTCCACCTCCCGGGCCACGCGCTGCCAGGCCAGCCACAGCTCCACTTTATCCCGCAGGTCGCGGCCCGGTTTCTTGAGGCACCAGACCAGCGCGCCGGGGTACAGGCGGGGGGACTTGTCGCGCTGCCGGGTCCATTCCGCAAGCCGGCCCCGCAGCGGGTCCGCCCCCGTCCACTCCTGCTCCGGATCCACCAGGACCAGCGTCAGCCGGGGCGAGTCCGGGATTTCCGCCCCCTCACGCGGGAAGGGTACCACCGGCAGGGTGGTAGCGCGTTGGAACTCCTCCCGCACCAACTGGCGGAGGGTGGGCAGGACCTCGGTCGCTTCGTCCAGCGACGCCCGCCGGTCGTTCACCACCTTCTTGAAGGTGGGCTTGTACAGGATGCGAAAGCCGTCCGCGCCCACTTTGCGGATGAAGTAGGCCCTGCTTTCGAGGGCGAAGGCGGCGTTGTCCACCGAGGTGGTATCCACCTGCGGCTCGCCCAGGGCGAAGCGCAACTCGGGCAGGTGGGCGACCTTGTCGCTCTGGCCACCGCAGGACTCGAAGAAGATGGCGGTGCCCACGCGGCGGTGGAGGTCGCGGAGGGCCCCCTTGGTGTCGGCGTCCAGGGCGCGGGTGTGGGCCAGTTCGCCGGCGAGGTCCGCTTCGATGGCCGGCACCAGGCGGGATTCACCCAACTGTCCCAGGACCACGCCGCGAAAGGCCGGATCGAAGAGCGGGGCCGAGCCGAGAGTGATCAGCGGCTCGTTGCGGGACTTCTCGATGCCGGTGCGGTAGGCCCAGCCGATCCACTGGGCCAGCATGGCCAGCGTGCCGCGGGTCTGCTGGTATTGCGGCAGGGCCTGCCATTTATGCTGAAACACCGACAACGTGGCCGGGTGGAACGGGTAGCAGGCTTCAAACCGCTGCCGCAGGTGCTCCCGCGCCCGCGTATCCGTGGTGGCCGCGTCCACCACCGTCCAGGCCGGCGGCAGTTGGGCGCGGCGCTCGAAGACCCAGTCGGCGTACTCCCGGGCCACCTTCCGCCGTACCCGCTCCGGGCCCAGGTCCTCGAAAAGCCGCCGGCGCACCACCTCGCTGATTTCGGCCTCCTCGTTCACGATCAAATCTTTGGCCACGCGCCGGACCACCTTGGTGATCCGTTCCTGCCACTGCAGGTCCCAGTCGGTCATTTCGACCTGGCTCCGGGGCAGGCTGATGACCGTGGCGGTGTGCGGGGCACCGGTCGTGGCCACCGTCAGGTTCTGGAGGAAGGCATGGAAGGAGTCCGCCAGGCTGCGATGCCGGTTGAGGAAGTTCAGCACCTCGTCGAACAACAGCAACACCGGCGCCGCGGCGGCCCGGAAGACCCGGCCCAGGGCCTCCGTCCCCGGCGGGGTGGTGTGCGCCGCCGGCCCGAGCGCCTCCACGCCCGCCTCCCCCGCCACCTGGCGGGCCAGGTCAATCCACGGCGTCTCCCGACCCGGCTGCGGGTCCCAGGCATTGCCCACAAACACCCCCACCCGCGACCCCGGCACGAACGCCACGCCCGCCTCCCGCAGCAGGTCCGGCACCCCGCTGAACTGCATCGCCCGCTCCGCGCGCCTGGCCAGGTGATACAGCGTCGTCAGCGTGTGCGTCTTGCCGCCGCCAAACTGCGTGATCAGGGTCAGCACCGGCGCGGTGTGGTCGGTTCGGCCTGCAAGCCGGCGCAGCACCATGCCGGCGTGCTCGCGCAGGGCGCGCGTCCAGCACGTGCGGGCAAAAAACGGCTCCGGCTCGCGGTAGTCTTCCGGCGCGGTGCCGGCGACGACCTGCTCCAGGGCAATGGCGAACTCATCCGGGTTGAACGAGCGGCCCTCGCGCACTTCCCGGCGCGGGGTCACGACTTTGTACCAGGGTTCCATCGGGAGCCTCCTATTCCGCCCGTGCCAGGCGCAGCTTCCCGCGGCAGTCGTCCACGAAGGCCTGCAGCGCAGGATCGTCTTTCCCGGCACGATAAAAGTTCATGGCGCCCGGCCGGGCGCGGAAACTCCGGGCTCACGTCCCCCAGGGACTTGAACCCGCGGCTCGTCAGTTTCTTCAGCATGGGCGCTTCTTCCTCGTGGCGCCGAAAGCCTCCGTGCCCCGGGCCAGCAGGTGCTGTGTGCCCGGCAGGGTACAGGACCGCCCCCCCGCTGGCCAGCCCCGGAAAAACCCGCCGCACCCGGCGGGCCGGCCCGGTGCGGGCATTCCCTGCCGGCCGATTCCAACCCTCCGCGGGCGGAGGCCGTGTCCCCGAAGGCCGGCCGGAGGAACGTTGCGGCGCCCGCGTTCCCGCGCCGGGTGCCCGCGGCGTCCCGGCCGTGCCCCTCACCGCGGCACCGCCAGCAGCATCGCATCGAGCAGGCGCTTTTCCTCGCTGCCCTTCAGGTACAGGGCCGAGAGCGCGTTGGCGAGCCGCAGAAAGTCCGGCCCGCGCTCCTGCTCGGCCCTGAGCAGCGCACGCAGCGCGTGGGTGCGGCCCGCCGACTGCAGGAGCATCGCGGCGTGCACGCGGTCCAGCGTCGTCGCCTCGCGCGCCGCGGAAAGGCCCGGCTCAGAAGCGGTACCCGGGCCGGCCGCGCGCCCGGCCCGCCGGCCGCGAATCCGGGGGGGTTCCGCAGGCTGCTCATTCGGGAACAACGGCAACGGCGGCTGCGCGCCGTGCCGCGCCTCTTCCTCGAGGCGCGTGGCGAGGGCCCGGGCACCGGCGTCGCCGAAGAGCTGCTCCGCGCGCTCGGCGACCGGCAGCAGGCGCACGACGCCCTTTTCCGTCTCGATCACGCGGCCTTCCCATTTCGGCAGCTCGATGCCGAGCGGCTGCGCGAAGCGGCGCACCACGTCGAAGGCCAGCGCACAGCACTTCGTCTTTGGCCGCGAAGTCCCCTCCTCCTCCTCGTCGGCGTCGTCGGTCGGCTCCCCCTCCACGCCCTCGTCGCTCGTACCCCCGGCGGTCTCGCCGTTCGTGCTCTGGAGCGCCCAAAGAAACAGCGCCGTCAGGCGCGCGTCCTCTTCCAGGGCACCTGCCACGCCGTTGCGCGCCCTGGCTTCGGCCGTTCCCAGGACGTTTTCCAGTGCGATGCGGCCCACGACCTCCCACACCCGCTCCAGGTACTCGGCGAGGGTGACCTCTCGCCCTTCGGCCGTTTCGACCGTGCGGTAGCGGCTGAAGATCTCGAGCGCCGGGCCGATGCAGGCGAAAACGAGGTCCGCGCCGCGCACGCCCTCGCCCTGGAGGCGCTCCATCCAGTCGCCCACGCGCCTCGGCAGCTCGCGCAGGACGTCGGCCCAGTCGCCCACCGGGGCGTCGTTGGGGCGGGGGCGGCAGATGAGGTGGACGCTGGTGGCGAGGGCAGCGGATTCACGTGCGCGCAGGCGCGAGTATCTCTCTGTCGCTATCGGCCAAGAACCCGTAACGGTCCACCCTCCGCGAATCATGCCGGAAAGGAGCGCCTCCCAGCCTTCGGTGGTCTTGTGTGCGAAGACGACCGAACCGACACCGTCCTCACGCAGCACCCGATGACCCTCAGCGAAAGCCTTGGCCATTGTTTCTTCAAACCAAGCGCGATCCTTCGGCTGTCCGTCGTCGTGCTTCGTCTCGTCTTGCACTGCCTCTTGCCGCTTCGGGGTGAGCGGATTCGCGGGATCGAACGGGTCGCGAAGCAGCGCGTGATTCGGAAGCAATCGCTTGAACCACACGAAAAAGAAATCCGACAAGTCTGAGTACGGAACTGCGTCGTAGTAAGGCGGGTCCGTGAACCACGCCGCCGCCGCTTGATCTGGGAGCGGATGATTGCGCGCATCAACCAGGTGCGAGGAGCCAGCCCCTGCGCCTGGGATGTAGGTGACTTCAGCGTTGCGGGCAACGTTGTCGACTGATTGGTCAACCGACGCGCTGGAATCACTCAGGACATTGCTTTCTGCGAAGTCCCAGGCCATCGGTACAGCGTTCCCCTTGAAGAGCTGGTTCGGACACTCAACTCCAAGACTCCAGTTCACGAGGCTGTTGCAGCGGTCGGACAACTTCGTGCATACCATTGCCATCAGAGCTCGTGCCGCATCTGTGGCGGTGACACCCAAAGTGCGATGACAAAGGGAGACGAACGCCACCTTCTGCCGCGCCGTGAAGAGGTCGCCCCACTGGAGCATGCCGTACCGCTGCACGCTGAAGCCCAGTGTCCCGATCGGCGGCAGCGGCTCATCGGGCACCGGGCAGAGCCCCTGTTTCCCGCCGCCTGCCTGCGCCGCGTCCCGCGACGCGGCAGGCAGGCGCTCCCACTCCTCGATCAGCTTCGCGACGCGCGCCTGCGCGTTGCGCACCGCCTCGTAGTCGCGCTCGGTCGGCAGCCGGTAGTGCCGGCCCGTCTCGCCGGGCCGGAGCGTCACCACCGCCAGCATCCGCGCGCCGCCGGTGCGCCGGCCCTTCGCGCCTGCCTGCGCCGACCTGTCTGCGTGCGGACACGCACAGGCAGAGGCTTCGGCAGGCAGGTCGAAGACCACGTCCGCGCCGCCGCGCTGCGCGGCGAGCTGCGCGCGCACGCGCTCGGGCGGCAGCACCGCGCCGCAGCAGAGGCACGTCGCCCGCGCCCGGCTGACGGTACCGGGCGGCACCTCGCGGTCGTTCGTCGGGGTAAAGATCTCAAAGCGGACGGAGCGGTCGGAGCGGTCGGGGAGCGGCCGCAGCGCCCGCTTGCGGTTCGGCTTCTTGCACAGCCAGAACGACCAGGCCAGCGGGATCTCCGCCCCGCAGTTCGGCGCCTCGCACCGCACCGTCCGCGCCCAGAGGTAGGCGATCGGCGTCGCCCCATCGGGGTCCTTGGGATACAGCTCGGCCAGCTCCTTCTCCGCCTGCTTCTTGATCTCGCCGCCGACACGGCGAAGTTCTTCGGCTAGCTCCGCCCCGTGGCGGGGGATGTCCTCGAGCATGACCTTGAGGATCAGGCACGCCACCGGGTTGAGATCGCTCGCGAACGCTTCACAGCCAAGGCGCAACGCTTCGAGGGGGATCGAGCCCCCACCGGCGAAGGGGTCCACGACGAGCGGCGGCTCGTAGGGGCTGCCATCGTCGGGCGCGTGCGCCGCCTTCACCAGCGCCCGGCTCACCTCGAGGTAGGTGGGGTGCGCGGCGAGGTCCCAGTTGGCGAAGTCGGCGATGAAGCGCAACAGCCAGCGCCGGAGTTCGGCGTCGTCGCCCGCGGCGGCGCCCTGGTGGAGGCGGGCGAGGGCCCGGCGGGCGCCGTCCTTGAAATTGCCCGGGCAGAGGGGGTCGCAGGGGTCGGGCAGGAGCAGGCCGAGCAGGACGGCACGGGAGGAGGCCAGGGGGCGGCGGGCCCACCAGAGGTGGAGGGTGGAGGGGTGGCCGTGGCGGATGGATTTTTCGCGGGCGGCGTGGCGGCTGACGGCGGCGAGGGGAAAATCCACCTCGGCGAGGCGTTTGCAGGCTTTGGGGATCATGGGGGAGTCCTTTCAGGGGTGGGGGGTGGGGAACATTCGAGTCATTGGCCTTCCTCCGCGCCCGCTGCGTCTCTGGGGTGGGTATCGTATCCGGGCGACTCTTCCCGCACCTGCATCGGGGTGGTCATGGCGTTCACCTCCAGCCGGTAGTGCGCCACCTTGGTCACCTCGTGCCACTCGAGGCGGGCGGGGTCCTTGATCGGGGGCTGAAGCCGGGGCTCGGTGGCGCAGTGGGTGACGAGGTAGAGCCAGTAGCAGTCGCGGCGGTCTTCGGCGACGCGGCGTTCGTTGGGGGTCAGGAGGATCGGGCCGGCGGGACCGGCCAGGCCCTTGACCTCGATCAGGCGCAGTTCGCCCGAATGGAGATCGAGGCTGGTGAGGTCGTAGCCGAGGTTCTGGTCATGGACGTCGGTGACCTGGCGGCCGTGGGCGCGCTCGTGCTCGATGACGATGCGCATGGCGGTGGCTTCGGTGTCGGGGTGGGGCTGGAGCCGGCGGACCTCGGGGCGGTCGCGCTCGGGGTGGGGCAGGACCAGGGCGGAGGCGAGACGCTCGACCGCCTGCAGCGTCAGGGCGCGTTGCTGTTCGAGTTCCCTGCGACGCCGTTGCCGGCGCTGGAGCAGTTCGGCGTGGCGGGCCTCGGCGCGGGCGAGCCGGCCTTCGGCGCCCTGTTCCCCCCGCTCCACGGCCTCCTGGGCGCGACCGATCTCCTCGTCGGCGCGCTGGAGAAGCCCGGTCAGGGACAGCTCGACGTGGGCCGCGATCCGCTCGAGCTCGGCCCCGCGGTCCTTGCGGGTTTCCTGGAGGAACGGCGTCAGCGCATGGGCGGTGAGCCAGGCCGTCCCCTCGGGGGCGGTGGCGACCGGCGGCAGGGGCGTGGGGGGCGCTGCCGGCGTGAAGTTACCGAGGAGGGTTGGTTCGCAAAGACGGGGGGGTGAATCGAGGGAAATTTCGAGGGCGAAGAGCCGTTCATGGATCACCCGCCCGAGGCCGTCCACGACCCGGGCGCGGTAGAAGTCAATGCGGGCGGGGGCCTGGTGCTGGAGGGAGTGGAAACAGGCGCCGCGGCTGAAGGCGTCGGC
>JBBIVJ010000026.1:0-65374 GCA_037439785.1 Verrucomicrobiales bacterium
CCGGCTGCGGGAGTTTGCAGGCGAGACACCTGCACCACACCGGCAGGCCAGTGGCCTGCACTCCCAGGGGGACTGTGGTGCAGCCGTCCCGGCTGCGGGGGTTTGCAGGCGAGGACGCCTGCACCACACCAGCAGGCCAGTGGCTTGCACTCCCAGGGGGACTGTGGTGCAGCCGTCCCGGCTGCGGGAGTTTGCAGGCGAGGACGCCTGCACCACACCGGCAGGCCAGTGGCCTGCACTCCCAGGGGGACTGTGGTGCAGCCGTCCCGGCTGCGGGAGTTTGCAGGCGAGACACCTGCACCACACCGGCAGGCCAGTGGCCTGCACTCCCAGGGGGACTGTGGTGCAGCCGTCCCGGCTGCGGGAGTTTGCAGGCGAGACGCCTGCACCACACCGGCAGGCCAGTGGCCTGCACCACAAGGAGGGGGTCGAAGGTCGAAAGTCGCAGGGTTGAAGGCCGGTTACCGGAAGCGGTGGAACGCGGCCATCCCGGTTGTCGGCTTGTCCTCGGGCGGGACGAGGGCAGAGTTGCGCGATGCATGCCCGTTGGTTACTCGGGTTGAGTTGGGCGCTGGGGGCAGGGCCGCCCACCGCTACCGCTTTCACCCTTTTGTCCTGGAATGTCGGCGGCAACGGCGCGACCGATTGGAGCACCAACGCCCCCCAGGTCCGGGCCATCGGCCGCATCCTCACCTGGCGGCAACCGGACGTAATCGTCCTTCAGGAGATTCCCTTCGCCCACACCGGCCAGTTGACCAACTGGGTTCGCGCCTGGCTGCCGTCCCACCACCTGGCCACCAACTCCGGTACCGACGGCTACCTGCGCAGCGCCGTGCTCAGCCGCTTTCTCGTCCGCCGCAGCGCCAGGTGGCTGGACGGCGCCCCCCTGCGCAACTTCGGCTACGACGGCCCCTTCACCCGTGACCTGTTCGAGGTCGAGCTGGCCGTGCCGGGCTTTGCGCAGCCGGTGCATGTGTTCACCACCCACCTCAAACAGGGCAGCACCGAAGCGGACCTGCGCCGGCGCGGGGCCGAAGCGGCGGCCATCTCCAACTGGCTGGTCACCGCCTTCCTCCCCACCCACGCCGACCGCGCCTACCTCCTCACCGGCGACCTTAACGAGGATGTGCTTGCACCACCCGCCGGCTCGCAACGCCCCATCGCCAAACTGGTCAACCCCTCCACCGGCCTGCGTTTGCTCACCCCGCGCGCGCCCGGTTCGACCAGCGAAAAAACCTGGTCCACCCGCGGGCCGGGGTTGTGGTCCCGACTCGACTACCTGCTGCCCGGCGGCGTGCTCTTCAGCAACCTGCTGCGCGCCGAAGTAGTCCGCACCGCCACGCTCCAGCCGTTGCCGCCCGGCCTGAATCGGGACGACGAAGTCACCGCCTCCGACCACCTGCCGCTGTGGGCGGAGTTTGCGCATCCCGACGCCCCGCCGTTCCGGGTGGTTCGCCTCGAGGCCACCGGGGCCGCGCTCGCCCTGGTCTGGGAGGCGGCGCCGGGCTTCGAGTACATCGTGGAAGTCACCGGCGACTGGCGGGCATGGACGCCGTGGGGGCCGGCCAAGAGCGGCGCGGGTCCGGAGCTGCGCTGGGAAGGACCGGCCCCGGCCGGACCGGCTTTTTTCCGGGTGCGGCGCTGGCCGTAGGCGGCCTGCGGCGACCGGCCGGCCCTGGACGGGAGAGAAACGGTTTGTCCGGACGACCGGAGCCGGTGCCGGGGTCGGACCACTTGCCAGCCTTGCCGCCTTCGCGGCAAGGGCGCACATTGCAGCCATGCCCTGGTGGGGTGCCTTCAAGATCACCGGCCGCCTTGGGGCGGGCGGGGGATTGGCCGTGCTGCTGGCGGTGCTTGCCGGCGGGTGCGGGCGTTCGGGGCCGCCGGACCTGGCGCCGGTCGAGGCCGCCTTCGAGATTGTCACCAACACCAACCGCCACCTGCTGGACCTGGCCCTGCAACAGAGCCGCGCCGGCAACTACACCGGCGCCCTGGCCTCGCTCGATGCCCTGGAGCGACGCTTCCGCCTGACCCCGGAGCAGGAACTGGCCGTGCAGGTGCTTCGCCGCGATCTCCGCCGGCGGTTGCCGGCCGTCGCCACCCCGCCGCGCGGCCCCTGAGCGAACAAAGCGTTGCGTCACCGGCCTGCAGGCCCAGACTGCGGGCGTGCACGACCTCATTGCCAAGGCGGCCACGCTGCTGGAGGCCCTGCCCTACATCCAGCGCTACAGCGGCGCCACCTTTGTGATCAAGTACGGCGGCAGCTTCATGGATTCGCCGGACCCGGCGGTGCGCACGAGCGTGGCGCGGGACCTGGTCTTCCTCGAGGCGGTCGAAATCAACCCCGTGGTCGTGCACGGCGGCGGCAAGGCCATCACCCGGGCCATGCAACAGGCCGGCCTGCAGCCGCGCTTTGTCCAGGGCCAGCGCGTGACCGACGCCGCCACCGTGGCCATCGTGGACCGCGTCCTCTCGCGCGAGATCAACCCGGAGATCGTCGGGATGATTCAGTCCCTCGGCGGCCAGGCACAGGGCTTTGCCGGTCCGGACATCTTCCGCTGCCGTCCCGCGCGGGTGACCGGTCCGGACGGCGCACCGCTGGACCTGGGCCGGGTGGGAGAGGTCACCGGCGTCCACACCGCGCCGCTGCTGGAGTGCATCGCCCGCGGCATCACTCCCGTCATCAGCCCCACTGCCCGCGGGGAAGATGGCCAGATTTACAACTGCAACGCCGACGTCGCCGCCGCCCGGGCCGCCATCGCCCTGCACGCCCGCCGCCTGGTGTTCATGAGCGACGTGCCCGGGCTGCTGCGCGACCCGCGCGACCCCGCCACCCTCATCCCCCACCTGCGAGCGGACGAAGTGGCCGCGCTCAAGCAGGCCGGCGTGGTGGACCAGGGCATGATCCCGAAAGTGGACAGCGCCGTCGCCGCGCTCCGTGCCGGTGTGGAGAAGGTGTCGCTGGTGGACGGCCGGGTACCCCACGCGGTGCTGCTGGAAATCTTCACCGACGCCGGGGTGGGCACCGAGGTGGTCCTGTGAGGCACAGACCGGGCAGGTGAAGCGGCCGCGTAGTCGGCTGGCCGGCAAGGGTGGAACGGGCACCCGTTCCAGCCGGGACTGCGAGGGCGCGGGTCCCTTCCCGATGCGGTCCCGGCCAGACGCGGTCCCTCCCGTGGGAGGGTCGGCGTCCCCGCCGACCCGGCCGGCTTCTTCTCCAAGCCCTGCACTACGACCCCCTGGGGGTAGCGCAGGCGGGCAGCCTGCCGTATCGCCGATTGCCCATCGGCGAAGGGGGCTTGTGGTCGGGAACGACCAGGCGGGGAAATCCGAAAACCGGCGTGGCTGCCTCGTCGCCCCATCTTCGGGGCAGCTCACTGGCTCTGTTCCGCACAACCATTCCTCTGACTTCCGATTGCTGACTTCTGGCTCCTGGCCCTGACTTCTCGTTTCCCTCACCGCACCTCCGCCTTCGATCCCCCCAACAAGACGGGGGACGACGCACGCACGTCGTCCCCCGTCCGGGGTTGCAGAGGTTCGGGGTTGTAGTGTGTCAGATTTTCGGCGGCAGGGGGGTCCAGGCACCCTTGTTGGCGCTGGATTCCAGGCAGGTCTTGAGGAAGGCCATGCCCATCCAGCCGTCTTCGACGTTGGCGTACTTGGTCCCGTCGCACTGGAACGGCTGGCCGGCCTGGTACTTCCGCACGTCCGCCTCGAAGCAGCGGTGCAGCCGCGCGAAGGCATCGTGGAAGGCCTCGGGGTGGCCGGAGGGGATGGTCGGTTCCTCCATCAGGCCGGGCATGACCTTGTCAATTTCCTCCCTGGCCGGGAGGAAGCCGTCGCCCGGGGTGACGGCGCCGCGGTAGTACACACGGTCGGGCTGGCCCAGCAGCTTGATGGTCACAGATTCGGGGTCTTCCTGGCGCCAGACGAGGGTGCCCTTGGTGCCGCAGACTTCCAGGCCCAGGTCGTTGAGGTGGCCGATGCTGATCTGGGAAGCCCGGACCAGCGCACGGCCGCCGTTGCTCAGGTGGCAGTAGGCGGTGAAGTGGTCATCAATCGGCCGGCCTTTGACGAAGATTTCCAGGTTGGCCGAGACCTCGGTGACCTCGAGCCCCGTGACGTAGCGGAGCTGCATGAGGGCGTGGGTGCCGATGTCCCCGCCGCAGCCGGAGCCGCCGGCGCGTTTGGGGTCCACCCTCCAGGAGGCCTGTTGTTGGCCGGTGTCCTCGAGTTTGGTGGCCAGCCAGCCCTGCAGGTAGTAGCTGTCCACCCAGCGGATGTCGCCCAGCAGGCCGGCGCGCACGATGTAGCGGCTGAACCGGCTGGTCCAGTGACCGAGGTAGGTGTGGGCCACACCGAAGGGGATGTTCTTTTCGCGGACCTTGCGGACCAGTTGCCCGGCCTCCTCGAGCGTGACGGTGAGGGGTTTTTCACAGAAGACCGGTATGCCGGCCTCCAGGGCCTTCATGGCCGGATCGAAATGGACGTGGTTGGGGGTCACGATCAGGATGTAGTCCAACCGCTGCTCCGGCGGCAGGTTGGCCTGGTCGTGGATCATCTCGGTGTAGGAACCGTAGCCCTGGATCGGGTAGGGCCAGTTGGCCGCTTCTTCGAGGGCGATCTTCGCGTCCGGGAACAACGCCCCGGCCACCACCCGGCGGGTGCCGTCGAAGTGGATGGCGCGTTGATGGGGGTGGACGATGAAGGCGCCCTTGCCGCCCCCGACAAGGCCGACGTTCAGAGGTCTGGGAGACATAGGTTTCGAGGTGTTGTCAGGTTACCATTTTGGTGTGCCCGCGGTGGCCGCAAACTCCAACGGCTTGCGGCGCAACGGGCGGACTGTGAGCGCCCAAGGTAAACACCCCCGCCGCTCCGGCAAGGCTTTTGTCGCGCCCCCCTCGACTTGTTCGGGTTGCCCCGGTGCTCTGCTCGGGCCAGAAAGCCAGCACGGGCCGGATCGCGGAGCGCACCGGCCCCGTCCCGGCCGCGGTTGCGCGCTGGCTGAATCAGGCGCGGTGCGGAAAAAGGACTTGTCCGCCGCGGGGCGCCCCGGCAGAACTGGGGAGCCGCCATGGGAACGCTGTTGAACATCGGCCTGGTGTCGGGCGTCAGTGGCGCGTGCCGGCCAAGTGAAAACCCATCGCCCGCCCGGTCTCCGGCAGGCCGTGGCGGGATGCCGCAACGAGGCGGCAACTGAGTTGGAGTGAGTCCATGAATACATTGACCCGTCGTCAGTTTCTGAGCCGCACCTCCGCGGCGGTCGGAACCGCCGCGCTGGCCCTGCCCTTTGTGGGCCGGGTGCTGGGCGCCAACGAGCGCATCCACATCGCCTGCATCGGCGTGGGCGGGAAGGGGGACAGCGACTGCAGCGACGCCGCCCGGTCCGGCGGCAACATCGTGGCCCTCTGCGATGTGGACCAGACCACGCTGGCCAAAAAGGCCAAGCAGTTCCCCAACGCCAAACAATACACCGACTTCCGCAAGCTGCTGGACGAGATGGGCGGGAGCATTGACGCGGTGACCGTCTCGACCCCCGACCACACCCACGGCGTGGCCACCATCCGCGCCTTGAAAATGGGCAAACACGCCTTCGTGCAGAAGCCGCTGGTTCAGACCGTGGCCGAGGCCCGCATGGTCCGCCAACTGGCCAAGGAAAAGAAACTGGCCACCCAGATGGGCAACCAGGGCAGCGCCGAGCCCGGCCTGCGCCGCGCCGTCGAGGTCATCCAGGCCGGCGTCATCGGCAAGCCGCTCGAACTCCACGTCTGGTCCAACCGCCCCATCTGGCCCCAGGGGTTGGAGCGCCCCGCCGGCCAGGACCCCGTGCCGGACACCCTCAACTGGGATGCCTGGATCGGCCCCGCCCCCATGCGCCCGTACAAGAAGGGCGTGTACCATACCTTTGCCTGGCGCGGCTGGTTTGACTTCGGCACCGGCGCCCTGGGCGACATGGCCTGCCACACCGTCAACATGCCCTTCCGCGCCCTCAAGCTGGGTTACCCCAACGTGGTCGAGTACGAGCTGGGCTCCCGCTACTACCCGGAGACCTTCCCCAAGACCACCCGCATCCGCTTCGAGTTCCCCGAGCGCGACGGCCTGCCGCCGCTCAAGTTCTGGTGGTACGACGGCAACCCCAACGACCCCCTCAAGCCCCTCCGGCCCGAAGCCGAGAAGGTCAGGGAAATCATCGCCACCCAGGGCAACCTCCCCGGCAGCGGCGCGCTGATCATCGGGGAAAAGGGCAAGCTCTTCTCGCCCGACGACTACGGCGCCCAGTTCTACATCGCCCTCAAGGGCGAGGAGGAGTTCAAGGCCGGCAACCAGCATGAGGCCTGCAAGAACGTGCCCCAGAGCATCCCCCGCTCCCCCGGCCACATGGAGGAATGGTTCCGCATGATACGCGAGGGCACCCCGGCCTACTCGAACTTCGACATCGCCGCCTACCTCACCGAGATCATCCTGCTCGGCTGCGTGGCCCTGCGCGTGGGCGAGGGCCGCCGCATGGAATGGGACGGCCCGAACATGCGCTCGCCCAACGTGCCCGAGGCGGCCCAGTACGTCAGCCGCCAGAATCGTCAGGGTTGGGAGGCCTGAGTCCGCTCCTCCCCACCGATTCCCCGGCGCCGGTGTCCTGGCCGGCGCCGCTTTTTTTCGCCCGGCCCCTTGCCGATTCCACCCCCCGCGTGAATGGTTTGGACCATGACGCTCTACCTCCTGCGCCACGGCATCGCCGAGCCCGCCGGCCACGGGGACCCCGCGCGCGACCCCCACCGGGCCCTGACCCCCGAAGGCCGGCGCCGCATCCGCGAAATCGCCCGCGGCCTCCGGCGGCTGGGCGTGGCGCCCGACCTCCTCCTCACCAGCCCCCTGGTGCGCGCCCGCCAAACCGCCGAGCTGGTGGCCGAGGCGCTGGACCGGGCCGACGCCCTGGAAGAAACCCCGCATCTGGGCGTGCCGCCGGATTCCCCGGCCCTGGTACGCGAACTCAACCACCGACGGCCGCGACCGACCTCGATCCTGCTGGTCGGTCACGAACCGCACCTGAGCGAATTCACCGGCTGGCTCATCGCCGGCAAGGCCGGTGCCGGGCTGGTCTTCAAAAAAGGCGGTCTGGCCCGGCTGGACGTCCCAACCCTCCTGGCCGGAGGCCGGTGTGCCCGGCTGGAATGGCTGTTGCCGCCGCAGGTGTTGCGGCGCTTGAATTGAGCGCGAGAGTTTCCACCCATGAACCGACTCCCACTGCTCCGGGGCACGCTGCCGCTGGCGGTCGCCCTGCTGGCCGCCGGTTGCAGTTACTACCACTCCCACACCATCACCTACCTGGGCGCCCCGCGGCCGGCCCCAACCGAGCCCGCGCGGGTTGAAATCCTGCACCGGCCACCGGAACGACCCCATGACCGGCTGGGCGAGATTGTGGTGGACGCCTCGCTCTCCCCGCCGCCGGACGCCCGCAAGCTCGAGGAACGCTTCCGCCGCGAGGCCGCCAGGCTCGGGGCGGACGCGGTCTTCATCGTGCATGACCGCGCCGAAACCACCGGCTGGTGGGTCAGCGGCCCGTGGTGGGGAGCCACCGTTTCGCCCACCCGGTCCCGCCTCCTTGTGGGCGTCGCCATCAAATACCAGCAACCCAGCCCGGCTGCCGCGCCCTGACCCCCGCCACCGCTGCTGAATCGAGGTCGAAAGCCGTGGCCCGGAACAGCCGCCACCCACCTGCGCAGTCGCCCCCGGGCGCGCCGGCCGGCGAAGCCGACGCCCCCGAGCCGCCGGATCCCTCCGTGGCGGCGTTTCTCCAACATCTGGCCACCGAACGCGCCGCCTCGCCGCACACCAGCCGCAATTACGCCCAGGCCCTCCGCGAGTTCACCGCCTGGCATCAGGCCGAGCGCGGCACGCTGCCGCCGTGGCGGGAGCTGGACCGCGACGCCTTCCGGGCCTACCTGCGCAGCCTGGGCCGCCGCAACCTCGGCCGCGCCGCCGTCCAGGTCCGCTTCAGTGCCCTGCGGACCTTTTACCGCTTCCTGGTCCGTCGCGGCGTGGTGGTGCAAAGCCCCGTCCGCGACCTGCCCTTGCCCCGCGGCCCGCGCCGCCTGCCGCTGTTCCTGACCCCCGAGCAGACCCGCCACCTGCTCACCGCCCCGTTGCGCCAGCTCGAACAGCGGCGCGCGGCCGGGGAAACCCTTTCTCCGGCCACCGAGGCGAGGCTTTGGCGCGACGCCGCGCTGCTGGAAATGATCTACTCCTGCGGGCTGCGCATCAGCGAGGTCTGCGGCCTGCGGGTCGAGGACGTGCACTTTGGGGAACAACTGGTGCGGGTGCGCGGCAAGGGACGCAAGGAACGGCTGGTGCCGGTCGGCGCACCGGCCCTCGAGGCCCTGCGGGCCTGCTGGGAACGGTTGACGCCCCCGCCGGGCCCCGGCAAGCCGGTGTTTCCGCGGCGGGCCGGCTCGGCCCATCCCCTGACGCCCCGCCTGGTCCAGCTCCGCCTCAAACAACACCTGGCCGACGCGGGCCTGGACCCCGCCCTCACCCCCCACAAGCTGCGTCACAGCTTCGCCACCCACCTGCTGGATGCCGGCGCCGACCTGTGCAGTGTGCAGGAACTGCTGGGGCACGCCCACCTGGCCACCACCCAGGTGTACACCCACCTCACCACCGAACGGCTCAAGCGGGTCTATGACGCGGCCCACCCGCGGGCCAGGGCCGCCGAGCCACCGGCGCCGCCGTCGCCGTGAAAGCCGGAGGGCGGGTCTCGGCGCGACCGGCACGGCCCCCTTTCCTTTGCCGGCGGAGGTTCAACGCCGCCGCTGAAAACTGTCCAGGCCGTAGCGGGTTTGGACCAGCCGGGCAGCCGCCGCCAGCACTTCAGCCTCCGGGGTCCATTCTTCCCACACCACGTTCCACTGCGCGGTGGCCGCCGCGCACAAGGCCGCACCCCAGGCCGTCCGGTCCAGCCCGGCCGGCGGCTGCACCGAGCCCTGGATCAACAACCCGTCCCGCGTGCGGCGCTGGGCGGCGCCGGCGATCTTGGCGCCGGCACGCAACACGTCGAACTGCTCGATCCGCTGGAAACAGTGCGTGGGCGCGCCGCTCGCCGCCGCGCCGGCCAGCTCGGTCACCACGCCCAGCCGGGCGAAGGCGGCCTGCAACCAGGCATGCAGTTGCCGGTAACTGGCGCGGGCCCGCAGGGCATACCACGAGTGAGCGGGCGGGAAAACCAGCGTGTAGGTCCAGTCCGCGTCGTGCGGTACCACCCCGCCCCCGGTGGGCCGGCGGACCAGCGGCCGCAACGGGGTGAGCCGCTCCGCCTCCGCGTAGCGCTGCGTGTAGCCAAAACTCGCCGCGGGCACGGCCCAGCCGTAAAACCGCAGCACCGGCCGGCCCAGGCGGGGTGCGGCCACGAGCAAGGCGTGGTCCAGCGCCATGTTGAAGGCCGGTGCGCCCGGACCGGAGTGCAGGCGCAGCCAGGTTTCCGGCGGGGCGGACGCGGGAACGGACGACGGGGGAGTGTGGTCGGGCATGTCACGCGACGCCGCGGCGCGGGCAGAGGGGGGCGAGTTCGCAGCCGGCACAGTCAGGCTTGCGCGCGAAGCAACGCCGGCGCCCGTGCCAGATGAGCCAGTGGCTGAACAGGGTCCACAGCTCGCGCGGCACCAGGGGCATCAGGTCCTGTTCGATCTTGAGCGGGTCTTGTTGACGGGTGAGGTCCAGCCGCCGGGTCAGGCGACTGACGTGGGTGTCCACCACGACGCCTTCGTTGAGACCAAAGGCGTTGCCGAGCACCACATTGGCCGTCTTGCGGCCCACGCCGGGCAGGTGGGTCAGGGCCTCGAGCGAGCGCGGCACCTCGCCGCCGTGGCGCTCGATCAGGGCGCGGCCGCAGCCTTGCAGGCTGCAGGCCTTGTTGCGGTAAAAGCCGGTGGACTTGATGGCCTGCTCCAGCTCGCCCAGCGGCGCGTTCGCGTAGTCGGCGGCGGTGCGGTAGCGCCGGAACAGGTCGGCGGTGACCTGGTTCACGCGCTGGTCGGTGCACTGGGCAGAGAGGATGGTGGCGACGAGCAGCTCCAGGGGGTTCGAGTAGTTCAACTCGCAATGGGCGTCGGGGTAGGTGCGCCGCAGCGCCTCGAGGAGCGCGGCCACGCGGCGGGCTCTGGCAGCGGCGGTTTCGCGGGGCATGGCGGCGAAGTTGAAATCCGAAATCCGAAATCCGAAGTCCGAAAGGTGCGTGCGGCACCTACGGACGGGTGTTCTTGCTCAAGGTTCGGCGTACAGGCCGAACTCGGACAAGGCCGGACAGGCCGCCGCCCGGGTGATGCGCAGCCGCACGCGGTCGGTGGTGACCTTGGCCGGCAGGCGGACCAGCCGGCGGTTGCCGATGCTGGTGCCGCGAGCGAACTCGGTCCATGCGCCATCCTGCCAGCGGTCCAGGGCAAAGGCCTCGATGCGCTGGCCCAGCGGGAGGACTTCGCGCAAGTCCACCACGTTGAAGGCAGCCGGCCGGGGCAGGCGCAGGACCACCTCGGCGGTACGCGTGACGTCGGGCGTGGCCCAGTAGGTGGCACGGTCGCCATCCAGCAGATGCTGGGGGCCGTAGCGGGCCGGGGTGGGACGCACGGCGCTGGCTTCGAGGTTGGCGCCGGCGGCCAGGTTCGTGGCGAAGGTGGCGTCCAGGATGCGCCGGAACTCGCGCAGCGAGGCAAGGTCGTTTTCGTGGATGCGCCCGCGACGGTCCGGCGGGATGTTCAGGTTCAGGCAACAGCCGCGGCCGACCGAGGCGTAGTAAATGTCGAGCAGTTGGGCCGGGGTTTTGACCTTGCTGTCCTCGGCCGGGTGGTAGAACCAGCCGGGGCGGATGCTCACGTCGCACTCGGCGGGCACCCAGGCGGTGCCGGGACGTTCGCCGTTTTCCAGGCCGCGGCTGGAGCCGCCGGGGTAGCGGCCGGGCGCGGTGAGATCGAGCGTGGCCCAGCAGGGATCGCCGGCGTAGCCGCGCTCATTGCCGATCCAGCGGAAGTCCGGGCCGGCATCGCTGAACATGCAGGCCCAGGGCTGGAGTTCGCGGACGATCTGCCAGGTGTTGGGCCAGTCGTAGTAGGTGCGGTTGTCAATGCGCCGGCGCTCGCGGGCGCCGCCGTAAAAGCCGTCGCCGCCGTTGGCGCCGTCGAACCAGACCGTGAACAGCTCGCCGTAGCCGGTCAACAGCTCGCGAAGCTGGTTCCGGTAATAGGTCAGGTAGGCCGGCCGGCCGTATTCGGGGTGGTTGCGGTCCCAGGGCGAGAGGTACACGCCGAAGCGCAGACCGTGTCGCCGACAGGCGTCGCTGATCTCGCGCACCACGTCGCCGCGACCGTTTTTCCACGGCGAGTTTTTCACCGAGTGCTCGGTGTAGCGGCTGGGCCAGAGGCAGAAGCCGTCGTGGTGTTTGGCGGTGAGGATGAGCCCGGCCATGCCGGCGTCGCGGGCGGCGCGGACGATCTGGTCGGCGTCGAAATCGGTGGGGTTGAAGACGGCGGGGCTTTCGTCGCCGTAGCCCCATTCCTTGTCGGTGAAGGTGTTCACCGTGAAGTGCAGGAAGCCGTAGAACTCCATGGCGTGCCAGCGCAACTGGCGGTCGCCGGGCAGCGGGCCGTAGGGGGCGGGCGGCGGGGCGGGCGGGGCGCTGTTGAGGGCGATGCAGCCGCTGGTCAACGTGGCGGCGGCGGCCAGGGCGGGGACAAGGCGACGCATGGACATGCCGCGAGCCTACGGGAAGCCGGTGGGGGCTTCAATGGCGGGGGTCTGGGCGAGGTCAGCGCCGGTGCAGTACCGGCGTCCCCGGCAAGGCATGTCTTCCCAACGCCGACTGCCGGTTGCCCTTGACGCTTGAAAAGTGGTTACCCCTGCGGGACCCTCACCGCGCTTTGCCATGCACCTGCAGCAGACCAGGGCGCGCAGCCGGCTTACGGGTGGACGGGGGTATGGTACCATGTCTGACTTCTCACGTCTGGGCCGGGGAACCATTGCAACGGGTGGTGGAGGAGCACCGTGCCACCGGGGCCGGTCGGATACACGAAGCGGACCTGCTGCGGGCAGCGGGCGCCTTGTCTCTCCTGGGGGTGCATGGGGGGCCGTACCTGACCCGTGGTTACGAATGCCCGGCGAGTCGGTTTCTTTTTCAGGACCTGCCGGCCTAGGCGTGTCCGGTGGAGATCAAAAAGCGTTCGGCCCGCTTTGATTACCAAATCCTGCACTACGCGGAGCTGCCAAGGGCGGTGGTGCTGTGTCTGGAACACGACCTGGTCAACCCGCCCGACCATGTGGACGTTGTCGAATTGGCCTCCCTGGCCGAAGAACTGGAGCAGGCTCGATGAGTCGCGCCGCGATTCAACCCATCACCGAGGCCATCCCCGCGGCCCGCCAGGAAGATGCCCGGCACTATGGCGTACATCCCTATTTCACGCGGCGGCCGGCCAACGTGATGCGTGCCTACCTCGAGCGTTACTCCCGGGCCGGGGACGTGGTCCTGGACCCCTTTGGGGGCAGCGGGGTCATTCCGATCGAGGCGTTCTTGCTGGGGCGGAAAGCCATCCACTACGACCTGAATCCCTTTGCCAATTTCATCGCGCGCAACATTGCCGACACGACTCTGCCGTCGGTCGCCCCCTTGCGCGAGGCGTTTGAAAAGGTCCGCGCGGCCTGTGCGGGACTGCTCCAGGAGATCGAAGGCAGCAAAGCGGCGGCGCAGCAGTGGCTGGGACGGCTGCCCCTGCCCGCCAACATCCGCCTGCCGAAAACCTCGGACGCCGAGCATTTTTTTGACCTCTTCACTCCCCGCCAGCTCGCCGGGCTGGCCCTGATCAAGCAAGCCATCGAAACCGCGGCCACGGGGGTCGTGCGGGACTTGTTACTGCTGGCCTGGTCCGCCTCGGTGGCCAAGCTCAACAAGACCTTCCTCTCCGCCCGGGGCCGGGCAGCCAGCCGTGGCGGTTCCAGCATCTTCAGCCTGTACCGTTACAAAGTGGCGAGCCGGTGTGTCGAGCTTCCCATCTGGACGACGTTCCAGGGGCGTTTTGCAAACGTGCTCGCGGCCAAGAAGGAAGTTTTGCACTGGCGGGATTACCACTTCCGGCGGTCGGGCGGCACGCGTTCGCTGGACAGCAGCCGGGATTTTCAGGTCCTGGCCTGCGAGGCTGCCTCTCTGGACGCGGTGATCCCGCCGGCCAGCGTGGACTACATCCTGACCGACCCACCCTACGGGGGGCTACATCAGCTACCTGGACCTCTCCATCCTGTGGAACCACTGGCTGGGTTTCCCGGTGCCCGAGGAAACGCGGGCGCGCGAGGCCATCGTCGGCGGCGAATACGGTCACTCTGAAGCCCATTATCGGGACCGTCTGGCGCGGAGCATCACGACCTGCCTCCGCCTGCTCCGGCCGGACCGCTGGTTTTCCGTGATTTTCCAGCATTGGGACACCCGTTACTTCGCCACCATCCTGGAAACGGCCACCGCCTGTGGGGCGGAGCTGCGGGCCGCCATCACCCAAACGGGCGACGTCATCTGGTCCATGCACAAGAAAAAGCATTCGGCCAGTGTCCTGGCGGGCGAGTTCATGCTGACCTTTTACAAGCCCGCCCACGCCCCGTCCCCACCGGCGGAAATCCCCGCGTCTTCCTCCTCCTCCCCGGAGCAGGTGCTGAGCGAGGTATTCGACACGTGCCTGTCGGATGGTCAGGAGCGTTTCACCAGTGAAGCGCTTTTCAACCGGTTGGTGCTGGAACTCTGGCGCCGTCGGGCGCTGGGTTGCCTGAACATGGATCGCCGGCTGTTGGCCGAGCAACTCGAACGCCGCGGCTGGACTTACAACCCCCGTACTCACCAGTGGTCGCGGGAGGTTCCCGGCGCGACACGGCACCGCGAGGAGGGGCTGTTTGCGCGGTTGCGCTGAGGCCGGCACGCGGCAATCGGCCGGGAAGGTGGCCGCCCCCTGCCCGCCGTCCGCCTGGACCAGGCGGGCGGGAGAAGCGACAGCGTCACGTTCCCCGGCGCATGCATCCGCCACGAGGAGGGGACGACCTGGAAAAAAAGGAGCCAGGGAAGCGGCGGCCCGTCCATCACGCTGAACGCGGCAACGGGGACGCGGGCGCGGGACGGGGCTACACGTCGCAGATGTGCACGCCCTGGCGGAGCGAGGTGAGGGGGTCACGCCGCGGGATGAACTCCTGGGCGACGAAGCCCTTGAAGCCGGTCTCGACAATGGCCCGCATGATGGCCGGGTAGTAAAGCTCCTGCGTCTCGTCAATCTCGTTGCGGCCGGGCACTCCGCCGGTGTGGTAGTGGGCAATGTAGGGAGCAGCGGCCTCGATGCCCTTGTCCTTGTCGCCGCGGATGGTGCGGATGACATCGCCCTCCATGATCTGCATGTGGTAGATGTCGTACAGGAGCTTGAAGTGCTCGGAGCCCACCCGCTTGCACAGCTCCACACCCCAGGCGGTGCGGTCGCACATGTAGTCGCGGTGGTCAATCTTGCTGTTCAGCAGTTCCATGACGGCCACCACCCCGTGCTTTTCGCAAACGGGCATGAGGCGCTTGAGTCCCTGGGCGCAGTTTTCCAGGCCCTGTTCGTCCGACATGCCGCGCCGGTTGCCGGAGAAGCAGATGATGTTGGTGAAGCCGGCGGCGGCCACCTTCGGGGCCGTGGCCTCGAAGAACTGCAGAATCTTGTCGTGGTTCTCGACGCGGTTGAGGCCGTCGGTGATGCCCCCCGGCACGCCGCTGACCATGGCGCAGACCAGGTCGTATTTCTTCAGGGTGGGAAAATCGTCCACCGTGAGCAGCTCGACCGAGCGCAGACCGATCTCCCTGGCGGCCCGGCAGAACTCGTCCAGGGGGATTTTGCCATAGCACCATTTGCAGACCGAGTGGTTGATCCGGCCTTTGAGCGGGCCGCTGGCGGCTTCGGCGGCTTCCAGGCGCCGGGCCAGCGAACCGGCAGCGAGGGCCGTGGCGGCGGCGGTGGCGGCGGTGGCCCTGAGGGCGCGGCGGCGATTGAGGGGTGCGTTCATGGGCAATCGAATGTGGCTTGTGTGACGTCAGGACTGTCCGGGCACCAGTTCAGGCCAAGTTCGCCGGCCCGTCAAAGGGAAAGCGCGGAGTCCGCCCCCGGCGTTGGAGGCGCGGTCGGTCTTTGACTTTCCCGCGCGGGCATGGGCAAAATCGCCGGGAATGAATGTCATTCGGCAGGGTGAGCCGGGTTATGAAGCCGCCGTCCAGGCCCTGGCGCGCGGTTCCAGCCTGTTTGATCCGGAAATCGAGGCCCGCACGCGGGAAATTCTCGAGGCGGTGAGTCGCCGCGGCGACGCGGCCCTGTGCGAACTGACCGAGCGGTTCGACGGCGCGGCGCTGCGGCCGGAGCAACTGGCGGTGAGCCGGGCGGAGCTGATGACCGCCGCGATCCGGGCGGGGCCGGAGCTGCGCCGCACGCTGGGCCTGGCGGCACGGAACATCGAGCGGTTCAGCCGCCGCGCCCTGCGACGGAACTGGACCGCCCGCAACACCCAGGGCGGCCAGGTGGGGGAGAAGTTCGATCCCTTTGACCGGGTCGGCATTTACATCCCCGGCGGCACCGCTCCGCTGGTGTCCACCGCCCTGATGACGGTGGTACTGGCGCGGGTGGCCGCCTGCCCGCAGATCGTGGTCTGCACCCCCTGCGACGCCCGCGGCGCCATCAACCCCCACCTGCTCTTCGCCGCCCGGCTGGCCGGGGCCACGGAGATTTACCGGGTGGGCGGCGCCCAGGCCATCGCCGCCATGGCCCTGGGGACCGCCACCCTCGCCCCGGTGCAGAAAATTTTCGGCCCCGGCAACGCCTACGTGGTCACCGCCAAGCGGCTGCTGGTGGGCCACGTGGCCATTGACCTGTTGCCCGGCCCCAGTGAAGTGCTGGTGCTGGCGGACGATTCGGCCCCGCCGGCCTTCGTCGCCGCCGACCTGCTGGCCCAGGCCGAACACGGCTCGGGCCACGAGCGGGTCTGGCTGGTGACGCCCTCGGGCCGGCTGCTCCGGGCCGTCGAAAAAGAGATCGCCCGTCAACTGCCGACCTTGAGCCGGCGCCCGTTCATCGAACGCGCCCTGGCCGGCCACGGCTGGCTCATTCAGGTGCGCTCCCTGGCCGAGGGCGTGGCGCTGGTCAACCGCCTCGCCCCCGAGCACTGCGAGGTGCTCACCCGCCAGCCCGCCCGCGTGGCCGCCGGCATCCGCACTGCGGGCGCCTTGTTTCTGGGGCCGTGGACGCCCACCGTGCTGGGGGATTACCTGGCCGGCCCCAGCCACACCCTGCCCACCGGTGGAGCCGGTCGCAGCTTTGCCGGCCTGACAGTGGACCAGTTCCAGCGGCGCACCAGCGTGGTGCAGTACGACCGCGCGGCCCTGCGTCGCTCCGTGCCCGCCCTGACGGCGCTGGCCGGTCTGGAAGGGCTGGATGCCCACGCCCGCTCCGCCGCCATCCGTCTGGAAAAACCCACCGCCCTACGCGCCGCCGCACGCGGCCGACGCTCCTGAACCATGAAGAAGAAAACCCGTCCTGCCGCCCTGGAGCCCGCCTCGCTGGTGCGGGCCGTGGTCCGTGAACTCAAGCCGTACACGCCCGGCGAACAGCCCAGGGCCAATGGCGTCATCAAGCTCAACACCAACGAAAACCCCTACGGCCCCTCGCCCAAGGTGCTCCAGGCCGTCCGCGCGGCCGTGGACGAACGCCTGCGCCTGTACCCGCCCCCCACGGCCGATGAGGTCCGCCAACGCCTGGCCCGGCACCACGGCTGCGCGGTGGAAAACCTCGCCGTGGGCAATGGCATGGACGAACTGCTCGCCCTGGCCGTGCGCGCCTTTGTGGACTGCTCCCCGCCCGGCGCCATCGAGCACTACCGCTACTACCACAGCCACGGCGCGGCCAAGGTCAGCCTCCGCACCGTCCAGTACTTCACCCCCAGCTACACCCTTTACCCCGTGCTGGCGGACGCCCACGGCGCCCAGATAAATCCGGTGCCCCTGCAGATGGACTTCGCCCTGCCCACCGTGAACGAACTGCGCCGGGGCAAGGTCTGGGACTTCTCGGCCGCCCTCACCTTCATCACCACCCCCAACGCCCCCACCGGACTCGCCTACCCGATTGAAGCGCTGGAGGAAATCATCCGCGCCCAGGAACGGGTGGTCGTGCTGGACGAAGCCTACGTGGACTTCGCCGAGGCCGACGCCCTGCGGCTGGCGCTCCAGTACCCCCACGTGCTGGTCATGCGCACCTTTTCGAAGGCCTACTCCCTGTGCTCCCTGCGCATCGGCTACGCCGTAGGGCACCCCGAGCTCATCGGCGCCCTGCTCAAGGTCAAGGACAGCTACAACGTCAACGGCCTGGCCCAGGTGGCCGCCTGCGCCACCCTCGACGACCCCGACTACTACGCGGACACCATTGCCAAGGTCAAAGCCACGCGCGCGTGGCTGGCCCGCGCCTTGGACCAGCTCGGCTTCCGCGTGCTGCCCAGCCAGACCAACTTCCTGTTTGTCCACCCGCCGGGGCCTCCCGCCGCCGTCTGGCTGGAAAAGCTGCGCGAGCACAACATCCTGGTCCGCTGGTTCGACACCGTGGAAACCCGTCCCTTCCTCCGCATCACGGTGGGCAAGGACCGCGAGGCCCGGGCGTTGGTGGACGCCGCCAGGAAAATCCTCCAGTCCGAAAGCTGAACCCCCGCTCCGGTTCCCCCGCACAGAACGGCCTGCGCCGGGTCCGGCGCCGCCCGCCGGGGGTGGTGGGCCCAGCAGGATTTGAACCTGCGACCAAGCGATTATGAGTCGCCTGCTCTGACCCCTGAGCTATGGGCCCGCCCCACGGGCTGACCGGCACCTTGGTCCAGAGCCCGGGCCCCCGGCAAGCCCATTTGCGGGGGTAGCAGTTGAGGGAGAAAGCGAGGACCCGGCCCGGACGGGAAACCGCGCGGACACCTACCGCTCCGCTCGGTCTTGTCCCTCTCGCCCCTTCTGCAGCGCGGGAACGATTGCCGACTGGTCACGCTGTGGCTTGCTGCGCTTCTGCGCTCGGACTTCTGCCTTCGGACTTCGACCTTCGGACTTCGTCGCAATCCGGCATCCCAACCCTTCGGCTGCCTTCGACAGCTCTCGGCCCTGCCCCCCGGCGGATTTGCTAACGGAGGCGGTAGAAGGCGTGGGGAAGTTGCGCCGCGCCAGGGTCCACGAAATTGAACGGCGGCCAGGCAGGGAAATTGGTGATGGCAAACACGTCCACCCAGTCGCGCTTCAGCCGGGTCGAGCGTTGCACGGCAAAGAAGCCCCCCTGTCCCGGGAGCCGGCCGTGAACCTCGCCACTCGGCAGCCGGACCAGTCGCTCGATGCGCAGGTCGTAAAGCTCCCGGCCTGCCGGGGAATAGCGGTAAAAGTAACGAGGGCTGCTGAAGGAAGCCCTACTCCGGCGCAGGGTGCCGACGACGCCCGAGTCCGCCACCGCCAGGACCGGGGGCCAGAGGATGAAAGGGTTGAAGCTGGTGTCCGGCGTGCCGCCAGGAGAGAAGCGTCCCACCACCCCCGCACCGTCCCACCAAGCAGCCAGGGCACGGCCGTCCGGTTGGCCCACCAGAGCCACGGTGTTGAACGTGTGAATCACCTCGGCCACTTCGGCCAGCGCCGTACCCGGCGGGGCGGAGCGGTCCGCTGGCAGGCGCAGCAGACCGGATTCGGCGCCCACCCAGAGGCTGCCATCAGCGGAGACCCAAAGGGCCTGGAGGGCGGCCGGGCTGGTCCATTCCCACTCCGGGTCCGGCCGGCCATCGGCCCGGAGTCGCCGCAGGATTCCGACGCCGGTCAACGCATCCCGCCCGGCCACCACCACCCGTTGGTCGGCATCCAGGGCCAGCGCGGTCAACCCGTCAAACCCCAGCTCGACCGGCCGAAACGTCGGGTCCGGCCGCCCGTCGGGCCGCAGGCGCACCACACCCGGACTTCGCCCCGGCCCGTGAAACCAGCCCACGCCCCCCAGGACCACGCGGCCATCCACCAACCGGGCCCCCAGCAGGTAATTCACCGGGACCTCCGCCGTGTCCCAGATGTCCGGCGGAACAAACGCCTCGTCCAACCTCCCGTCCGGGTGGTAGCGCGCCACGCTGCTGCGGGGCTGCTCGCCCACGCGCCGGAACTGGCCGCCCACCAGCACCTGGGTCTCCCCCACGGGCACCACCGCCTCCACCTCGCCTGCCAGGGCCGGCGTGGGGTCAAACGACAGGTCCAAGGTTCCCGTCGGATGCAACCGGGCCAGCCCCGGCCGCGGCACGCCCTGGTAGTGCCGAAAATTGCCCCCGATCAGGATGCGGTCGCCGCGATACACCGCGATCCCCCGGACCTACCCATCCGCGCCTTCGCCCGGATCAAACGTGGGGTCCACCACCAGCAATGCCAGAACCGGTCTGCACACCGCGAACCACCCGGAGAGTCCGCCGAAGAACAACACCGACCGTTTCATGGCGCCTGAGGGAAGTGTGCCGCAAGCATTCTCCACCCGCCTGCCCCTGTCAACGGCCCGGCCGGCGGGGCCGCCGCGCACGCGTGGGGCTTCAGCCCCCCGCTTCGTCCAGCCGCGCCTCGAGGGCCGCGGCCACCACCTCGACCGGCAGGGCCGTCAGCCCGTGGGGATGCCGCAACAGCCGCAGCCGGTCGCTGCGCGGCGCCCAGACCGCCGGATCGGTCTCGCCCCACAACACCACCCCCGGCAGGTCCAGCGCCGCCGCCAGGTGCGTGATGCCCGAATCATGCCCCACAAACACCCCGCCCTCCGCCAGCCGACCGGCCAGTTCAACCAGCGGCAGGCTCTGCGCCCGCTCCAGTCGCTCTTCCGGCCAGCA
Organism: Verrucomicrobiales bacterium; assembly: GCA_037439785.1. Taxonomy (GTDB): domain Bacteria; phylum Verrucomicrobiota; class Verrucomicrobiia; order Limisphaerales; family J093; genus DSVZ01. The sequence continues at coordinate 19,879 of JBBIVJ010000026.1, forward strand.
CCGCACCAGCCGCGGCAGCCGTTCGGCCTCCGCCTCCCCGCTCACCAGGAGCAGTTCCAGGCCCGCCCGCGCGGCCAGCCGCTCCAGCAACGCCGCCCAGCGCGCCTCCGGCCAGTTCTTGCGCTCGCTGCCGCTGCCCGGATGCGCCACCAGGCGCCGACGCCGTGCCGGCCCTGCCGCGGCGGCTTCCCGCAATCGCAGTCGCGGCACGGGGTCGGCCTCGAAGATGGCCAGCCGGGTCAACGGCTCCAGCAGCACCTCGGTGGCGTGGCACCTCCCGCCTTCCGGGGGCCGGTGCGGTCCGGCAATGAACGTCGCCCCCGTGCAGCGGCGGACGTTGTCCTCGAAGTACCGGTCCGGGTCGTAGAGGTAGCTGACGATGACCGCGCAGGCGGCGAAGAAGGCGGCCAGCTCGGCGGGCGGTTCGGCGCGGGGATTGAAAAACGCCGCCAGCGGGCGCGCCTCGATGGGGCGCACTTCATCGGCCAGGCCGCCGGCCAGGGCCAGTTGAGCGATGTGCGGGTAACCCAGCACGGTGAGGTGCGCGCGGGGGAAGTGTGTCCGCAACGCCGCCAGCACCGGCAGGGTGAGGATGAAATCGCCAATGGCCCCCCCGCGGATGACCAGGATGCGCGGGGGCGCGGCGGTCATAACGAAGGGCCGGGCGCCGCCGCGGATCAGCCGCCGGCGGCGCGCACGGCGGTCAGGCCGATCACCGCCACGATCAGCCCGAAGATCAGCCGGGCCAGGCTGGTGGCGCGGATGCGCGCCTCGCTGGCGGTGAGCCAGCCGATGAAGTCCCGCAGCCGCCAGGGCGAGATGGTGAACCAGATGGCCAGCACCACCCACACGTAGGCCCAGGTGGTGACCACCAGCCGCCAGTTCGTGTCCACCCACCGGATGGTGTTCAGCGTCAGGTGGGCCAGCAGCAGCACCACCACCGCCAGCCCCCGCACGGCCAGGAAGTCGCGCACAAAGAGACACGCGCCGAACCCGACCACCGCAAAGCCGATGAACAGCGCCGGCTTGAACGCGGCGAAGTCGGCGATCTGGTCCTGCTTGAGGTTCCACAGAAACCAGACCGTGCCCAGCGGCATCAGGATGTACCCCCACAGCTCCGAGCGGGGGAACTGGCGCAACCAGGCACCAAACGCCGCGGGTCGGAGCAGGCCGAACAATTGCGGCAGCGCGTAGCCCAGGCCCAGCAGGGTGACCAACAGGTATGGCTTCATCCGGTCAATCGGGGTCCAAAATCGCGGGGTCGCCGTACAGCGTGGTCGCCCTGGCCCGCACCACCCGCACCGGCAGCAGTTCGCCCACGTGCCGCGGGCTGCCCTCGAAGACCACCAGCTTGTTGCACGGCGTGCGGCCCTCCAGCCGCGCGGGGTTCTTGCGGCTGGGGCCCTCGACCAGGATCGTCACCGTCCGGCCCACCAGCGCTTCCAGGTGCCGACGGGTCTGCTCCCCCACCCGATCCAGCAGCCGGGCGTGCCGTTCCTCGATGACCTCGCGCGGGAGCTGCCCGGGCATGGCGGCGGCCGGCGTGCCCGGGCGCGGCGAGAACTTGAAGACAAAGGCCCCGGCAAAGTCCGCCTCCCGCACCAGTGCGAGCGTCTGCTCGAAGTCCTCCTCCATCTCGCCGGGGAAGCCCACGATCAGGTCGGTGGTCAGGCCGATGTCCGGTCGCGCGGCGCGCAGTTGCGCCACGATCTCGAGGAACCGCGCCCGCGTGTAGCCGCGGCGCATCCGCCGCAGGATGCGGTCGCTGCCGCTCTGGGCCGGCAGGTGGGCGCCGGGACAGAGCCGGGGCAGCCGGGCGTAGGCCTCGACCAGGTCGGCGCCGTAGCCGCGGGGGTGGGGCGAGGTGAAGCGGATGCGCTCCAGGCCCTCGACCGCATGCACCGCCTCGAGCAATTGCACAAAGGGCGAGCGCCCGTCCCGCCGCGGCAGCTCCCGCCGCCCGTAGCTGGTCACGATCTGGCCCAACAGGGTCACCTCGCGCACGCCGCGGGCGACCAGCTCGCGGCACTCGGCCACGAGGTCCTCGATGGGCCGGCTGCGCTCGGCACCGCGGGTCCGGGGCACGATGCAGAAGGTGCACCGCTGGTTGCAGCCCTGCATGATGCTGACAAAGGCGGTGACGGCCCGCGGGCGGCCGGGCGCCTCGAGCACGTGCTCGCGGATTTGCCCCTCGCTGCCCGGCTCGGCCTCCACCTCGCACACCTGCCGGCGGCGGCCGGCCAGCAGTTCCTCCACCAGCTCGGGGGCGCGATGCAGCTTCTGCGTGCCCAGGACCAGGCGCACGCCGGGGGTCTGTTCCAGCAACGCCGCCCCGCGGGCCTGGGCCATGCAGCCCAGGTAGCCCAGCACCACGCCGGGCCGGTGCCGGCGCACCTCCGCCGCCAGGGTGCCCATCTTGCCCAGCGCCTTCTGCTCGGCGGTGTCCCGCACGCTGCACGTGTTCAGCAGCACCACATCCGCGGTCGCCTCCGAGACAGCCAGGGTGTAGCCACGGGCCAGGAACCGGGCGGCGATCGCTTCGGAATCGCGCTCGTTCATCTGGCAGCCGTAGGTCTTGATGAACACGCTGGGCATGGCCCAAGGGCGGAAAAACTAGGGAGGCCCGCCCCGGCGCGAAAGCCCGAAGTTGCGGCCCGCGGCGGCCGGGGCGCATCTCGACCTGGAGCGGGTTGGGAAAACCGGGGACTGCAGGCCGGGAAGTCTGCGCGCCGGCCAACCCGGCAACGGCAAGAAACTGAGCTGCGCCGGGCCGCCCACCCCCTCCGGCCGGCCGGCCACTTGACCCCTGCGCCCTGCCCGCCCACGATGCCGCCATGCACCGCCCATGGATGGTCCGCCTCGCCAGCTTCCTGATCGTGGCAGGGAGCGCCCTGCCCCCCGCCCGCCCGGCCGACACGCCCCCCAACACCCTGACCGGGGAGGAACGGGCGGCCGGCTGGCGGTTGCTCTTCGACGGCCGCACCACCGCCGGCTGGCGCAGCTTCCGGAAAACCACCTTCCCCGAGCGCGGGTGGGTGATCGAGGAGGGGTGCCTGAAGCACGTCGCCCGCGGCGGCGGCGGCGATGTGATCACCGACGCCGCCTTCGAGGACTTCGAGCTGGTGTGGGATTGGCGGCTGGCCCCCGGCGCCAACAGCGGGGTGAAGTATTTCGTGACCGAGAGCCGCCGTTCGGCTCTCGGCCACGAGTACCAACTGGTGGCCCCCCGCCACCCCGAGGCGGTGGACCAGCCCACCAAACACGTCACTGCCTCCTTCTACGACGTGCTGCCGGTGCGCGTGCCCATCCGGCTGCGGCCGCCCGGTGAGTTCAACACCTCCCGCCTCGTGGTCCGGGATGGACGCGTCGAGCACTGGCTCAACGGCGAGAAGGTCCTCGAGTACGAGCCGGGCAGCGCCGCGGTCCGGGCCGCCGTGGCCGCGGGCAAGTTCAAGGACGTGCCCGGCTTCGGCCAGAAGGTGCGCGGGCACCTGCTCCTGCAGGACCACGGCGGCGAGGTGTGGTTCCGCAACCTGAAAATCCGCGAGTTCCCCGCCGGGGCCACGGGCCGGTGACCGCCCCACCCCGGCGCGGCCCGGCGGGCGCGGTGCGAGCTTGCCTGCCCTGATGGGCCGGATAAGCTCCCGCCCGTTGAACGCCCCGGACCGCTCCCACCGCGCGCGCCCCCTGCTGGTCACGCTGGGAATTGCCGCTTCCGGCCTGGCCCTGCTGAGTTCCTGCTCGACCGTGGACCGCACGGTGGCCGCGCCGCCGCACATCGAGGGGGCCAGCTTTGTCGGCAACGCCGCCTGCGTGGACTGTCACGCTCCCATCACCCGCCTCTTCGACTCCAGCCCCCACGGCCGCTACCACCGCGGCGACCTCGCCCACGCCGGCGAGACCGGCTGCGAGTCCTGCCACGGGCCGGGCAGCCAGCACGTGGCAGCCGCCGGCGCGCGGGAGTTCATCGTGAATCCCGGCCGTGACCCGGCGGCCTGCTTTGCCTGCCACCTCGAAACGCACGCCGAGTTCCACCTGCCCCACCGCCATCCGGTCCTGGAAGGGCGGATGAACTGCGTGGACTGCCACGACCCCCACGGCCCGGACGTGATGAAACCGGCCGGCGGCCTGGCGATGGCGCGGCTGAACGAGTCCTGCGCCGGTTGCCACCGCGAGCAGGCGCGGCCGTTCGTCTTCGAGCACGAGGCGCTGCGCGAAGGTTGCACCGTCTGCCATCAACCCCACGGCTCGGTCTCGCCCGCCCTGCTCCCCCAGCGCGACGCCAGCCTGTGCCTGAAATGCCACGCCCAGGTCCAGCAGCCCGGCGCGGTCATGATCGGCAAGGTGGACCATGCCTCGCTGCTGCGGCTGGGCTCGTGCTGGGGCGCCGGCTGCCACACCGCGGTGCACGGCTCGAACATCCACCCCAAACTGCTCTACTGACCATGCGCCCCGCCCCGGTCTTTGCCTCCGCCGGCCGCCACCGGCGACGCTGCGCCGGCGTGTGCCTGGCCGGGCTGCTGCTGGGCCCCGGCACGGTCCCCGCCGCGGCCGCGGAATCCCCGGCCGTGGACCCGGCCCGGCTGCCCCCGCCGGTCGCGCGGACGGTGGACTTCGAGCGCGAGGTGCGGCCGATCTTCGAGGCCGCCTGTTTCCGCTGCCACGCCGGCGAGCGGCCCCGCAGCCGCTACCGCCTGACCGACCGCGAATCCGCCCTCCGCGACGGCGCCCTCGGCGTGGCCATCGTGGCCGGCGACAGCGCCCGCAGCCCGCTGATCCATTACGTGGCGCGGCTGGTGCCCGACCTGGAAATGCCGCCGGAAGGCAAGGGCGAGCCGTTGACCCCCGAACAGGTGGGCGTGCTCCGCGCCTGGATTGACCAGGGGGCGCCCTTCCCCGAGGAGCCGGCCGAAGCGCGGCTGAAACGCTCGCTGCGCGCCACCTCGGCGTTCGCGTGGGTGGCGGTGGACGGCAACGCCGCCGCGTTCCGCCAGCACCAGTGGCGACCGGACGGCGTCGCGGGGGGCTTCGAGCACGTGGAATGGCAGGAGCCAGTGGGCCGGGACGGCCGCTTCACCGCGGAGACGCGCCTGCTTTTCGGCGCCGAGGACTACGAGGTTAAGTTGAGCTACAACCAGCGGGACGTGGGCTTCCTGCGCGGCGGCTACGCGCAGGCCCGGCGCTGGTTCGCGGATACCGGCGGGTACCATCCGGCCCTGGGACCGTCCGCCTTCCGGCTTGGCCGGGACCTGCATTTGGACCTGGGCCGGGCGTGGTTCGAGGCCGGCCTGACCCGGCCGCACCTGCCCCGCCTGACCCTGGGCTACGAGCACGAGTTCCGCGACGGCGCGCGCGCCACGCTTCAGTGGGGGCCGGTGATCGCCCCGGCCACCTTCGAGTCCCGCGCGATCTTTCCCGCGGCCAAACACGTCGAGGAACAGGTGCACCGGATCACCTTCAACCTCCGCCACACCCTGGCCGGCGTGGACCTCGAGAACGATTTCCGCGGCACCTGGACCGACCTGCGCACCCGCCGCGACAACGTGGATCACCTCACCCTCGGCTCGATCCTGCCCGACAGCGTGACCCGCCTCCAGGAGCGGTTCCGCTCCTTCGAGGGCGCCAACGCCCTGCGCCTGGAAAAGCCGGTACGGGATTGGCTCCTGCTCAGCGGCGGCTACCTCTACTCGAACCTCGACGGCGAGGCCGGCTTCCACAGCGAGACCTTCCTGCCGGCCGACCCGGCGCTGGGGCCGTTTGTCGGGGCACAGGCGCCGGAAATCGTGCTGCGGCGCGAGGCGCATGTCTTCAACGCCAACGCCCGCGTCGGCCCCTGGCAGGCGCTGACGCTCGCCGGCGGCGTGCAGGGGGACTGGAGCCGGCAGGAGGGTTTCGGCCGGGCCAGCCTGTTCGGTTTTCCCACCGCGCTGGACGCCAACCTGGACCGCTTTGCCCTCACCGAACACCTCGGCCTGCGCTACACCGGCCTCCCCTTCACGGTGCTCCAGGCCGAGGCCCGCCTCCAGCAGGAGGAGTATGGCCAGTATGAACGCCAGGCCGTGGACGACGGCTTCGGCGACGCCGCCGATTTCCTGCGCGACACCGACGCCCGCGCCCGCCTCTGGGACGTGCGCGCCGGCGCCACCGTCTCGCCCTGGCCCCGCTGGTCCTTCGAGGCCGGCTACCGCCACCGGCTCAGCGAAACGGACTTCCTGCCCGGCCGCGACGAGGACCTCTCCGACCTCCCCGGCAACGGCTACCCCGCCTTCCTCCGCGCCCGCGACCTGGCCACCGACGAGGTCCAGACCCGGCTGGTCTGGCGGGCCACGACCTGGCTCAAGGCCAGCCTCAAGTACCAGCACCTGGACAGCCGCTACGACACCGAGACCGCCACCGCCGCGGAGCCTGTCAGCGGCGCCGCGCTGCCGGGCGGACGGCTGCAGGCCGGTCGCCATCGCGCCCACGTGTACAGCCTCAACACCACCCTCACCCCCCACCGCCGCTGGCTCTGGCACACCACCCTCTCGCTCAGCGACGCCGAAACCACCACCGGCCTGCCCACGCCGGCGGTGGTGCCCTACGCCGGCCAGATTTACACCGTCCTCTCCAGCCTGACCTTCGTGCTGGATGCGCGCACCGAGCTGACCAGCAGCTACGCGTTCACGAAGGCGGACTACGCCCAGACGCACTTTGCCGAGGGCCTCCCGTTGGGGCTTGTATTCGAGCGCCACAACCTGCTGGTGGGGGTGCGGCGCCAGTTCCGCCCCGGCCTGAGCGCCAGCCTCCAGTACGGCTTGTTCCGGCACGAGGAGCCCGGCCTGGGCGGCGCGACCGACTACACCGCCCACGGCGTGTTCGCCTGGATCAGCCGGCGCTTCGAGTAGGCCCAACCCGGCGCGCCTCCCCGGCGCCCCGCCTCGAAACAGCGCGCCCGGGATTCCGCGAAGAACCCCGGGCGTGCGGGTTTGGGTTTGGGTCAGGCGAAATCCTTCGGTGCCGGCCGCCGGCCGCCAGCGGCTCAGGGCAGCAACTCGAACTTCAACCGCCAAAACCGGCGGCCGCCGGTCTCGCTCAACTTGAGCGGGTCGGCGAAACGGAGCGTTTGCAGGCCGGCGTCTCCGGGCACGGTTTCCACCAGGTTCCCGGCCGTGGGCGCGGCAAAGGTCACTTCCCCGGCGGCCTCGAGCATGACCCGCACCTTGGGGTCATCGCGCCGGACCGACACGCTCAAGCTGACGCCTCCGTCGGGCGCAATCTCCGGCCGCACCAACGCGGGGGCGTCCGGCACGCGCGGATTTCGGCGCAGCGCATACTCGATGAGGTTGGGCAGGCGGTCGGCGTCCGGGTCGGCCAGGGGCTCCGCCAGCGCCGCCTCCGCCGGCAGATTGAAATGCTGCGCCTGCCAGCCAGAGAAGCGGGCCGCGACCGTGAGGGTGTAGGTCTGCTCGGTGCTCCGGGGGGGAGAACCGCTGTCGGTGACCCGCAGGATGACGGTGAACTCCCCGAAGGTCAGGTCCGGCGGCGTGCCGGAGACCCGGCCGTCGGCGGCCACGCTCAGCCAGTCCGGGCCGGCCACTTTGCTGAAGGTCAGGGCCGAGTTCTCCGGGTCGTTGGCCGTGGCGGCGTACTGGTACGGCTCGCCCTGGAAGGCGGCGGTGACCGGCGTCGAGGTAAACTGCGGCGACTGGTTCTCCGGCGCCGGCCGGCTGCTGCGGTTGCCGGGGTTGGTGGGCACCCAGCCGGAGATAACGCTGAAGTCCCCTTCCGGATCGCCCAGTTCCACGCCGTTGCTGAAGCCGTCGCCGTCGGAATCCTGGGCCGCCAGCGTGGGCGACCAGAAGGCACGGCTGGAGGAGCCGGTGATCGCCTGCACCGCCAGCCCGAAGGCGTTGCGCGCCCCGCCGCCGAAGGGGCTGACATGGCAGGTGGCGCAACTGAAGGCGTTGCCATTGGGGAGCTGGTTGACCCGGAAGTCCCGTGCCCACGTCGCCGCCCCCCCCAGCACGATGGCGGGCAGGAGCCGGGTCAGGAGGCTGCTAATTGCGCGCATAATGGCCGGGAAAATCACCTCCCCGGCGCGGCCCCGGCAAGTCTTTTTTGCCGCCGCCCGCCCCACCGGCGGCACCAACTCACCGCACGGGGCGCGGACCTCGTTCCCCGGTCTCTGGCAGCTCCGGGGGGGGACCGTGCCCGCCCTTTGCCGGCCGCCCCATCGGCAAGGCCGCGCCACATGCCGCACGCCGACCATGCCGGGGGCGGGGACTGGCTTGAATGGAGCCCCGGGCTTCGAGGAGCCGGTCCGACCCATGTGCTGGTTCAGCACATTTAGAACTCATCGTCCATAGACATTGGGTGGGTCGCTTTATGGACTGTGGGTCATGGCTAAGCGTGACCCGGTCCTGGCTGCTGTTGGGCTTCGCTTGCGTCAGCATCGGGAGGCCAAAGGTTTGACGCAGGAGCGTTTGGCTGAGAAGGCGGACCTTGACCAGACCTACATCAGCGGGATCGAGCGGGGACTGCGCAATCCCGGCATCAAGAACATCGTCCGGCTGGCCCGTGCCTTGGGCATTCCCGCCGCCAAACTGCTGGAAGGGGTGGACTGATGGGCCACCACCGGTCTTGGGCCGCCGACCCGCCGCGCGGCGACCCCCACACGCCGCACCGCGCGCCGACAGCTCCCCGGGAAACGGGCGGGCGGACAGGGCCGGCGCGGCCGTTGACCTGTCTGGACCTCTTCTGCGGTTGCGGCGGCTTCGCCCTCGGCATGGAGCGCGCCGGCTTCCGCACCCTGGCGGCGGTGGACGTGGACCCGGTGGCGGTCACCAGCTTCCGCTGCAACTTCCCCCATGTAGCCTGCGTGCTACAGCGAGACCTGACGACCCTCCAACCCGCGGAACTTGACGAATTGCTCCGGGGGCCGGAGGTGGATGTCATCGTCGTCGGCCCGCCCTGTCAGGGCTTCTCGAGCGCCCGCCGGCGCGACGGTTCCAACCACGGGCACCGGCTGAAGGAAGACCCCCGCCGTTACCTGTACCGGGCCTTCCTCGACTACGTGGGATACTTCCGGCCCCGGGTGTTTGTCATGGAGAATGTCCGGGGCATCAAGACGGCTGCCGGGGGCGAATTCCACACGCGGGTGCATGCCGAGGCCCGGGCACTGGGGTACCGGGTACTGAGCTCGGAAATCCGCGCCTGGCAGTACGGCGTCCCCCAGAAACGCATCCGCCAGTTCATCATCGGCACCCGGTGTGACCTGCCCCTGTTCGTGCTCCGCCGCTTCCTGGCCCCAACACATGGAGACCCGACGCCCGGTGCCGACCGCCGGGCACTGCCGCTGCCGGTCACCCTGGGAGAAGCCATTGGCGACCTGCCGCCCCTGGCTGCCGGCGAGGGGGCGGAGGAAATGGAGTACGATCTGGAACAACGCCGGGCCCACCTGGCCAGGTACGGGGACCGGTATCTCGAGCGGGTCCTGGGGGTCCACCTCGCCTCCCGGCTCACCGCCCACACCGCCCGACCGCACAGCGAACGTGATTTGCGGGACTTCGCCCGGCTCAGGGAGGGCGAAACCTCCGCCGCTGCCCTGCGGCGCGGGGTCCGGTTCGAGTGGCCCTATTCGAAGGAGCACTTCAAGGACCGCTACACCCGCCAGTCACGGGACGGGCTGTGCTCGACCATCGTGGCGCATCTGAGCAGGGACGGCCTGATGTTCATTCACCCCACCCAGAACCGCTCGCTCACCCCGCGCGAGGCCGCCCGCGTGCAAAGCTTCCCCGACTGGTTCCGGTTCCCCGTTGCCCGCACCCACCAGTACCGCCTCATCGGCAACGCCGTGCCCCCGGTGTTGGCCGAAGCCGTGGGCCGGGCCGTTCGCCACTTTCTGGCTGCTGCGGAGACCTCGACCCGCCGTCGCCCATGGGCCCTGTCTCTCCCCCGAGATGTACCCCGGGCTCTGGAATGGCTGCGGCCATTGGTCAAAGCCGCGGAGGCCGACGCCTGGGAGACCCTGACCGACACGGACTTCAAACGGGGATGGTTCGCACTTGGTTTTCTCCATTACCGCCTGCACCCGGACAGCATGGTGGAGAATGCCCGCCATACCTCAGACGGCAGCACCGACTTCCAGACCCTCCGCCACCTGGCGCCGGAACTGGTGTCGCCGGTTTTCACGCATGGCGGATTGCCGGTAAAGCTCGCTCCGGTGGTGAAGGAGGCTTTCCGCCGTTTCTCCGACGGGCGGCTGGAGGAGGCCGAATTTTATTGCTCGGAGGCTTTTATGGCGGGAGCGGAGCTTGCGCAAAAAGAAGGACGTGCCTGATGGCCACCGTCAACGAGCCCGGAAAAGGCAGAAAACTCACGGTCAAGGAACGGTTGCGCGCACCGCACCTCCTGACCGAACTGGTCAAGGTATCCCTGACGCAGTCCTCGACTACCCAAATGCAATTCCTCCAAGTGTTGGAGGGACTGGCTGGCACAATCCGGGACATGCTCGAAAACGCCGGCCTGATCGAGACCGTTGAAATCAACCACCAGAAGCTATGGGCTGAAATGGCGGGCAAGGTGGTCAGCTTTGTGGACGGCGGCATGGCCAATGTGACGAGTCTTGGTGCCGAGCCCCTCGCCGTACGTGTGGGCAGCTACACCGTAACGCCGGGCGCCACCGGCGCGAACAGGGAAACCTTCCGGATGGAGAAGCAACTCGTTGCGGAGCTGTTCGACACGACCAGTTCGCAAGAGGTTTACGAGCACCTGTTTGAAGACCCGTCGAAGCTGCGGGACGCGGCGCGTTTCTGCCTGGAAGTTTCCGCCGCCTGCCAGACTTTGAACCGGTCACCCAAGCCGGAGTTCCTTTTCCTCCACGGTGCCTTGGTCAATCCCGTTTCTGCCTACGCCGACTCCGACTTCCCACCTTTTTCGACTCGTGGCTTGGAAATCCTGCTGCCACCCGGTGAGCGAGACCGGTCGGGACGGGAGAGGGAATTCGTTTTTGTTTACCTTTACCTGCTCAACACCCTGCAACAGTCGCAGGTCAACGTGGCATCCGTGGTGGAGCGCGCCTCGTTCTCCTCCTTGGTGAGCCGTACATGGCTGGACTGGCTCAAGGGGCAGTCGGTTTCACCGGGGGCTCGGGACATGGAAAAAATCAAGCAGCGGCTATCGGACTACCGCATCTCCGACTCACTGCTTTTCCACGCCATTCTGAACGAAGGCGAATACCTCCGGCCCGTGGAAGTGGATCGCAATGTTGCCGCGAAGCGTCCTCAGTACTCGTACGACGTGATCGGGAGATATCCACGGCCGATGGTCACCTACGTGGGTGTGGGCCCCTTCGCCCAGCCCTTGCGGGTCGAGTTTTTCGAGGAACCTCCCGCCGGCTACGAAACCTGTATCCGGTTGGTCATTCACTCTTGTCGCCTGATGCCCAACTACGCCTTCCCGGCAGGTTTGGACATCGTGGACAAGTTTGCGAAGGTGCCGGCTTGGATGAACCGCCCCATCAACTCGACGCTGGCCGTTCAGTTGCTCAAGCGAGCCATGGAATCCGGGAACCCCAAGATGATCGAGGCTGCCAAGCGGATGCTTTGCGGTACCAAACGAGACTGGCTGTTTCGACCCGACTCAACGCACTGACCAGGCGAATACCCATGAACGACAACAGCAACTGGACCCCCATTGGCACGGTGGTGGGCAACGCCACCACCAGCGAATTCACGTTCATTCTCAAAAGCTTCAAATCCCGGGTGGGGGACCTGGTGGCGGTGCGAATGGAAGTACCGGATGAAGCCCGGACGGGCACGCAGGGGATTTACGTCTGGGGCCGGGTCATCTCCATCAACCGCTACAACCCGTTCTTCCCCTACGAGGCAGCGCAGGAACTGTCCCGGGAAGGCCTGTCGCTCCGGGACACGATCCTGTCCGACAGCCGGGACCAGTTGGAGGCGGGCGTACTGATTCTGGGCTGTACGCCGGTGAACGGCAGCTTCAAGAGCCTCCACCCGCTGACGTATCCGGTGCAACCAGCGGCCGAGGTGCTTTATCCCCCCGCGGCGGCGATCCGGGAGCTGCTGGCCGGCGGGATTCCCGGCCACACCCCCTTGCACATCGGCACGCTCCTCGCACGGCCGGACGTGGACATCGCCATTTCGGCCGACCGCGTGGTGGCCCGGCATCTGGCCATCCTGGCCATGACCGGCGGGGGCAAAACGGTGGCGGCCCGGCGCATACTGCGGGAGCTGATCGAGCGGGGGTACCCGCTGCTGATTCTCGACCCGCACGGCGACTACCTCGGCCTGCGGCAGAAGCGCGAGCTGTTCAAAGACACGACCGTCCAACTGCTCTACCCGCACATCGCCATGACCGAGCAGAATCGGCACATCGTCGAGATTTTGATCAACAAGATGACGGAGGGCTTGACGGAGCCGCAAAAGGAAGTGCTGGCCGAGTTGCTGTCGGGGGTGGACCCGGTGGACGGTGAGTCGGTCCTGCGGTACATCAAGCGGCTGCAGGAGGCCCTGGGCCGGAAGACCGGCCAGGCCGGTGACAAGCGCAAGCTGCCCACGCTGGCGGTCTGCAGGCGGCAACTGGGCGCGGTGGAGAACCGCCTGGAGCGGATGGAATGGACCAACGAACGGATGCGCCAGCGGCTGAAGCAGCTTCATTTCGAGCAGATGTCAGACCCCCAGGGCCGCCCGGAAGCCATCGTGGCCCCCAAGACCGTCTCCATCCTCTACCTCGGCGGCTACGACCACCTGACGCAGACGACCATCGCCTCGATCCTGCTGGAGGCGCTCTACGAGCACCGGGCCGACCTCTCGAACCGGATTCCGCCCTTCCTGGCGGTCATCGAGGAGGCGCACACCTTCATCCCCTCCTCTCGCGAGGGGAAGGCGGACGTGCCGTCCCTCGAGACCATTCGCAAGCTCATCACCGAGGGGCGGAAGTTTGGCACCGGGCTGGTGCTCGTCAGCCAGCGGCCCAGCCGGGTGGACGAAACGATCCTTTCGCAGTGCAACTCCTTCCTGATCCTCCGGCTGGTCAACCCGCGCGACCAGAACTTCGTGAAGCAGATCATGGAAAACCTGAGCGAGCAGGACGCCCGGATGCTGCCCGGCTTCGGGCCGGGCCAGGGCATCATCAGCGGGCAGGCGGTGCGTTTCCCCCTGTTGGTGCGGATCAGGATGGACGAGGACCTGATCTACAGCGACCTGGGCGACGAGAACTTCCTCGAGCAGGCGGCCAGGTGGCGGCCGGACGCGCACGCGCCGGTGCGGGCCCGGGTGGCGGACAAGGTGGAGCAGAGCGCGGCACTGCCGGCTCGCCGGCCCAAGGGGCAGAAGACTGGTCCAGGACACGAACCCACGAGCCAATCCCCCGCCCCGCCACCCGGCGAACCGGAACGTTGGGAATCGGTGCGCCGGCAGTTCATTACCGACCTCCGGGCGCTGGGCGAGCTGGAGGCGCGGACCGGCCGGGTCTGGGACAAGTCCCGGCGGAAGGACAAGGTCAGTGACTACGCCGGACGCTCGTGGGACCAGTTGAAGGGGACCGGCCTCAGTCCCGCCAGGCAGAAGGGCTTGCTGGCCCTGCTGGAAGCCGTGGCGGGTCTGAAGCGCGAATGATGCCCCAACGGGAGTGAACCATGCCTGAAGACCTCACTGAACCCCCCGGCCCGCTGGAACAGTTCGCACAGGACGTGCGTGCCGAGGTGCAACAGAAATGCGCCAGGGACGCCTCGCCCGAGGAACAGGAACGTGCCTTCACCGAATGGTGCCTCGAAGCCCTGGCCGAACACAACGAGGCCGACCATGCCGAGGTGCTCCCGGACTGTCCCTTCCGGGCCGAAAGTCGCGGCCCCTGGCCGGCGGCCAAACTCGATGCCTGGGCGATGTCCGGCGATGGCGCCACGCTGGATTTGTTTGTCACGCTCTACCACGGCGGTGAGGGCGTGCCGACGGTCGGCCTGCCGGAGACTCGCAAGCACTTCAAGCTGCTGTTGGGCTTCCTGCGGCGGGCACGGGATGGCTTTCACCAACAGCTCATCGACTCTCTGAGTGACGTGTGTGAAATCGCCTGCCGCATCCACGAGCTCCGGGACACCTTGACCACCGTGCGGTTGTTCTTTCTGACCGACGGCGTGGCCCGGGCGGAGGACATCGAGGAGGAAAAGCTGGAAGGGCTGGAACTGCGCTACGTCCTGTGGGATTTGCAGAAGCTCAGTCAGCTCCGTGTGGGCCACCGCGAGGTGATCGAGCTGGATTTCGAGCGGGATTACGGCGGGGCGATCCCCTGCCTGGCCGGCCTGGAGAACGCGCGGGAGTACCAAACCTATCTCGCGTTCGTGCCCGGCCCCACACTTGCGCGGATTTACGGGGAGCACGGGCAACGGCTGCTGGAGCGGAACGTCCGGGCCTTCCTGCAGACGAAGGGCAAGATAAACCGGGGGCTGCAACAGACCCTGCGCAACGAGCCCCACCGCTTTCTGGCCTACAACAACGGCCTGTGCTGCACCGTAGCGGAGGTGCGATTGACGAAGCTGGGGGATGGCCGCACGGCCCTGACGTGGGTGCGGGACCTTCAGATCGTCAACGGCGGGCAGACCACCGCCAGCCTCTACCACGCCTGGAAGAAGGAGCGGGTGGACATCCGCGAAGCGGTGGTCCAGGTCAAGCTGACCGTCCTCCGGGAACCCGAACGCGTCGCGGAACTGGTGCCGTTGATCGCCCGCTACGCCAACAGCCAGAACAAGGTCAATACCGCCGATTTGGCGGCCAATGGGCCGTTCCACCGGTGCCTGGAGGAGTTGTCGCGGACGGAGTGGGCACCTCCGGTCAGCGGGCTGGCCCGCGGCACGCGCTGGTACTACGAGCGGGCTCGAGGCTCGTATCTGGACGACCTTGCCCGCCAAGGGTCGCCCGCGCGCAGGCGGGAATGGGAAGACCAGCACCCGCGGCACCAGAAGTTCACCAAGACCGACCTGGCCAAATACGAGCATGCCTGGATCGGACGCCCGCACTGGGTCTGCCTCGGCGCGGAAAAGAACTTTGTCCGCTTTGCCGAGCGCCTGGAAGAGGAGGACGAGCCGGAGGTGAACCAGGACTATTTCCGGCATACCGTGGCCAGGGCCATCCTGTGGCGGACGGCGGAAAAGCTGTTCGACTCACTGGGCTTGGAAGGCTACCGGGTCAACAGCGTGGCCTACGCCGTGGCGTGGCTGGCGGAGAAGTCCGGCTGGCGCATTGACCTGAACCGCATCTGGAAGGAGCAACATGTCTCACCGGCGGTGTGCGAGGCCCTGAAAACCGTCTGCAAGGCGGCGTGGGAACACCTGATTGGGCAGCCGGGAAATGTGGGAGAGAGCTCGAAAAAGGAGGAGTGCTGGGAGGCGTTTCGGAAGAAGGACATCCCCCTGCCGGACAACTGGGAGTCGGAACTGGCCCCGGCCCCGTTTACGGTGCCCGGCTCGGAGGAGGAGGCGCTCAAGGCGAAGTGGGAGCAGCTTCGCCTCCGGTTCGCCAACAACGACTGCACCTTGAGCGAGCTGTCGGCGTTGACCAACCGCCCCTGGGCGAACTCCAACCGCCCGGAGTTGGTTTCCGCCTTTGCGGCACTGACCTGGGAGGAATTGCGCCGGCGTCGGGGGCTGGGCTTGAAGAGGCTCCGGACCCTGGTGGAGATGTTGGAGATCGCATCTCATCATCTGGCCCAGGCCGCCCCCAACGCCCAGGAAGTCCACGGCGCAGCGGACACCCGGGGCTAGGTGCCGTTGGCTGCCGCGCCGCCCACCTCTTCGCCTCCGGGCGACGCGGTGTTGAGGAGTTATGCCTGACGTTTTCACCCCAACCAAACGCTCGGAGGTCATGACCCGCATCCGCTCGCGCGGCAACCGGGACACGGAACTCGCGTTGATGCGGCTGTTGCGCCGGCACGGCATCACCGGCTGGCGGCGGCACCGGGAAATCCGATGTCCCCAGTCCTCGCCCCGCCCGTTGCAGGTTCGACCCGACTTCGTTTTTCTCCGGCAGCGGCTGGCGGTGTTTGTGGACGGCTGCTTCTGGCACGGTTGCCCGATTCATTCGCCCCCGGCGCGCTGGTTGCAAAAAAGCGCCATGCCCGACACGGCCGCTCCGGCGCGGGGCCGGGGCACGGCGCGCACGGGCAAGCGGTTCTGGGAGGCGAAGCTGGCAGCCAACCGGGCGCGGGATCGGCGGGTCAACCGGCTTTTGCGCGAGGCCGGCTGGCGGGTGTTGCGCCTCTGGGAACATGAATTGCAAGCCGCGACGCCGCGCGCGCGGATGCGCCGGTCGGGCTCTTCCCGCTCTGGTCCTACTCCCCCGCGGGACCGGTGGGGGGAACGCCGGCTGGTGGCCCGGTTGCGACGGGCGCTGGCGGCGGCGGACCAGCCCCGTCCGCTACGCAGACTCCTCGCCGTCCCCTGAGGCTGCCCGCGGCGGCGGGTCCCTGTCCCTCCAGCTTTGTGACTTGGTGTCTTTGTGGTGGTTTTCCGCGTCGGGTTATCCAGAAGGTGTAGGGCGGAGAACGCCAAGGGCAGGGACGCCCTAACAAAGCCCCGGCGGCGCACGCCAAACAACGTTGCACCTACGATACCCCGCCGCTTCACCCGGCCCCCTGGTGTCTCGGCGGTGAGGGCCAGCGTGATGACCCTTTTGACGAAGCCGACGGCGGGGTTGCCCGCACGGAGCCGACCTTCAAGGCTCCGCTTCCTGCACGCGCAGCCGCAGGAACTGCCGCGCTTGCGTGCCGGGGAAATCGGTGCGGAAGGTCACGGTTTCCCCGTTGTCCTGCCGGGTCGCGCTCACCCCGGCGGTCGCCCCCGGACCGCTTGACCACGGACCGGCCAGATCGGTCGCGGCGTCCACGGCCAAGGTCACGCCCGCGCGGTCCAGCGGATGGCTGTAGGTCAACGTCAGCCGGCCCTGTGCATCGCGGCTCTGCAGCACACCGGTTTCGACCGACCCCGGTTCCAGGCCAAGGGCGAACTCGGCGGCGTTGTCCCGGGCATCGCCGTCTGGGTTGGCCCCGGGGCCGCCGACGTCGGGGTTCGTGGCGGCAGCGCCGAATTTCTCGGCTGCCCAAGTGGTGTAATCGTAGGGGGTGGTGAAGGTGAGGTCCTGGGCGAGCGTCGCGCCCTGGCTGTTGACCGCCTGCACGCGGCAGCGATAGGTCGTGTGCGGCTGGAGGGTGGTCAGCCAACAGGTCGCGATGACCGGTGCGGTGCCGGTGATGACGCCCGGGACGGCCAGGTTGGTCGCGGTGTAGCCGGGGAGGGGTCCCCAGTGGAAGGATGCCGTGGTCGCGTTGTCACAGGCGTTGACGGTGGCGCGCAGGACGGCGCTGGTGGGGGTGAGGTCCGACGGCGGCAAGGTCAACGCCGTCGGCGGCGGAAGCACTTCCGGCGTGAGCAGCAACGTGCGGGGGCGGCCGGGCGTCCGTGTCGAGATGGGCCGCCACGATCAGGTAGCCGGCGTCGTTGACGGCCAGCACGCGGTCGAGGAGGTAGTCGCCGGTGTCCGGGAGTTCGCTGAGGTCCTCGCCGACCCACTCGCCGCCGACGTCGGCGTACCAGCGGACCGCAGTGGTTTCCCAGGGCGTGGCCAGTTTGTTGGCCCAACCCACCAGCAGGCCGTGATGGTTCCACTCGGTGAAGGTGCAGGTGTCGGGATTGCCCTGGGTGGGCAGAGGAATGGGAGTCAGGACGGTGGTGTTGCTGGCGATCCACGGCACGACGATGCGATTGGACACCGTGTAGGTGGTGTGGATGCCCGCCACCAGACCGGCGTTGTTCAGGACCATCGGCTGCACCGTGGCAGTGGGGTGCCTGAAGAACTGCATCGTGCCGTCGGCCTCGAGGCGGAAGGCGAGGCAATTCGAGGCCGTGGCGTAGTTGCCAATGATTACGCCCTGGTCGTTGATGCGGAACGCCCGCGCGTAACCGGCGCCGTCGGGGGTGAGGTCGGTTTTCAGGCCCGTGGCCGGGTCGAACAGGTAGGCGTGGTCCACGGCGTCGAGGGGATTGCTGCTGGGCGGCGTCTCGATGGTCGCGTGGCCGATCACCTGGTCCAGCACGTTCACGTCCAGGGCCGGGCGGTGTTCCACCCGGCCCCAGAGAAGAAGTGGCAGTCTTCGGCATCGCAGCTCCAGTAACTCCAGTTGTGGCCGCCCCACGCCGGGATGGCGGTGACGCTTCCCGCATGGAGCCGTGCGCCGCGGTTGGGCGCCGGGGTGGTGCCGGGCACTTCTCCCACCACCGTGCCGTTCCCGTTGCGGGCGGCGGCGCTGAAGTTGGGGGGCGCGCCGGCCGGCAACAACGGGACCCAATGGGCGAACCACGGCAGTGCAGCCAGTTGGTTCGAGGTCCACGCCGTGATGTCGGTGAGGGTGTCGGTCTCGGGCACCTGGGAGAAGCCGGTGACCGCCCAGAACGGGGAAAGGACCAGGAGAAGGAGCAGAAGCCAGGGCCTGTACAACGCGTGATTCAGGCTGGCCGGCGCGGGGCAGCGATTGCGCATGATTTCGGGCATCTTGTGGCGGCAATTCCGGAAGCTCAAGCGCCCAGAAGTCCTCCCCACTCCACACGCCGGGCCGATCCTGCCCGATTGTCGCACGTGGGCCTGATCCGGGGCCGTGGCGGCTGCAGCGGAGCGGTCGGCGCGCGGAGACGGGGTGTCCGGGCCGGGGGAACCATGCGGCGGTTGGTCGCCGCAGTCCCGGCCGGCCGAACGGAAAAGAAACCCGGCAAGGGTGCACAGACCGTGCAGTGGCTGTCTGTCCTCCGGCGCTTGGGGGAGGCGCCCCCTCACACGCCGGCCGCTGGCACACCATGACCTCGTGCCTCGGCACTCCGACCCTGGTCGCGGCACGCGGCCGAAAGAACGGTAAAACTTCCCTGCCCACCGTCTTCATGGGGTACGCGAGACGGCCGGGTGACGGAAAGAAGCAGGTACGACCCACGGACACCCGGCGGGCCAGGGTGCCTTGCGGGCGGCGCAACCAGTCTCAACTTGCCCGCTTCAACTCCGGTCCGGCCGGCTACGGCCCCCAAAGCCGGGTACGGAAAGGCACGGCTCAGGCCGGGACAAGCCGGGCCAGCCTGGGGCGTAGCCGACAACGTCCGGGAGTTGTTTGCCGCGACCCGGTTCGTGCCGGTGACCTTCCGCGCGCAGGCGTTCGCCCTGCTCCTCGACTCCGCCGGGAAAATGCGGGGGCAGCCTGCCGCCTTCCTGGAGCACACGCCCCCACGGGGTCACGCATCGCCGCCCTTCGGTCTCGGTCTCCGCCGCGGCATGGGCGGCGATCCAGACCTAGATGCCCCTGGGGAGGGGACAGCGGGGAGTGGCGCCATGCTTCCGGGCCGGGGGGCGCGAATGATGTGCGGGGGCCGGTTCCAGTGGGTGATCGCTTGCCCCCTGGACCCCCTGTCCGCAGATTGATGCCTGCGAGGAGGCTGCCGTCCCGATTCTCGCAGGCCCCGTTCGCGCCAACCGGCCGAGTCGTGGTCGGTCAGAGGGGCGGCAGGATTTCCACGATGTCCGAAAGCACACGTCCCCGGGGGTCCACGATGCGGTTGCGGCGGCCGAAGAGGGCCCGGGGCCGGGACAGCCGAAACGCGCGTTGCAGGCGGGTGTCTGCCTCGATCTCGAAGTACCCCAGCGGGTGACCCCGGTGGGGGATGTCACGCATTTTGAGGATGTGGCCCAGGGGGAGGTACTCGTCGAGGATCAACCGGCGCACGTCCGGAGCGAACAGGGCCAGGTTGATCTGATTGGCACCGAACTCGACCGGCCGCAGGTCCCGGTCCAGCCGCAGCAGGACCTCCCGCCGATAAAGCTCCTCCTCGCGCTCGCGACTCCAGACCTCGATGTGGATGTCGCTGTAGAACCACGCCTCGAGCGTCGGCGTCATGTCGCCATCATGGACCAGGAGCTGCCGGTAAGGTTCGGGCATGGCGTCGCCGGAGATTTGCCGAACCGGCGGCAGCGGCACCGCCTCTCGCTCGTAGAAACGAGCCAACGGGTAAACCAGCGCCCCGTTGAGGGGGGGCTTTGAGGGAGAGGACGACTGAGACGGTCTGTTCATGGATTCACCGGACCTGCCCGGAACGGATGGCGGCACCAGCCCTCGGCACGCGACCCTGGCGCTGCGCCCCCGTCGCGCGAAACCTTCTCACGTTGCCGGAGTGCCCGCCTGCGGTCCCCACCCCGCCACGGAGTTCGCCTTGCCGCCCCGCGGATTACACCCGCCGGTCGCGGGGGTCCAGATGTTTTCCCACTGCCGGATGGTCAATGCACGGGCCAATAAACGTTCCCCGTCGGCCCGGCGCAAGTGCAGCGCCCCCGCCCCTTACCAAGCCTGGCTGCCGGCCAGGCCAGGTTCTGTCGAGCCGCTTGTCGCTTGCGGATTGGCCTGCCGACACTCCCGTTCAGTCTTCCCAACGCAGAAAGGTAACGGCGACGGCCAAGCGAGGCTGGGGCCGGGGGTCGGGGGGTCTGGGGGACTGGCATCGGGGATCTGGGGTCTGGGGAGTCTGGTTGGGGGTGAACCGCCGAACCGGGTTGGCCCCATGACCGACTGGAAGTCGGTACTCCGCCACCGCCCGGCGGCCGTCGGCGCTACGTCGCCGGGCGGGTAGCCGCCGGTTACGTGACCCGCCGCATCCACGCGGCGGCTACAAGAGCCTTGCGGTCCCGACACAATGACCTGACGTGCGGGCGGCCTGGCGCTGCATCTCCCCGGCAGAAAGCGGCAGAGGACTGCCGCACTCCAGGACGCCCCCGCGCGGAAGGGGTGCCCCGCCGAGGGCGCCAGCTTGGGGAGTGGCCAGTCCTCTGGCGCTTTGGAGGTGCGCCGCCGACTTCGGACTTCACTGGGCCGGCTGGCAGCCGGCGGACGGGCCGGGGGAGCCATTGGCGCGACGCGCCTTCCCGGAGTCTGCCAGCGGCGCTTCGGTTCGGCCCCCGGACGCCGCCTTGTGACCCGGCTCCTACTCCGCTACAACCTCCGCCATGACGCATTCGACCGCGCCCGCCCCCGACACGGCGCCCCGGGACTTCATCCGCGACATTGTGGCCGACGACCTGGCGGCGGGACGCTGCGCGCGCGTCCACACCCGGTTCCCGCCCGAACCCAACGGCTACCTGCACATCGGCCACGCCAAGAGCATCTGCCTGAACTTCGGCATCGCCCGCGAGTTTGGCGGCATCTGCAACCTGCGGATGGACGACACCAACCCGACCAAGGAGGAGGTCGAGTACGTCGAGTCCATCATCGCGGACGTGCAGTGGCTCATCGCCGGCTGGGCCGACCACTGCCTGGGCCTCAAACCCCGCGGCCGGACCCCTGAGCGCCGCCCCAGCGATGGCCGGGCGGACTTTTACCTCCCGCCCGTGTTGCCCGCGGAAGCGGGTGAGGCGTCGGCGGAGGAGCTGGAACCCTTTTACGCCTCGGACTACTTCGCCCCGCTCTACGAGTACGCCTGCCAGCTCATCCGCAAAGGCCTGGCCTACGTCTGCGACCTGACGCCCGAGGAAACGGACCGTTACCGCGGCGCGCCCGACCGGCCCGGCCGCCCCTCCCCCCGGCGTGACCGCAGCATCGCGGAAAACCTCGACCTGTTTGAGCGGATGAAAAACGGCGAGTTCCCCGACGGCAGCCGCACCCTGCGCGCCAGGATTGACATGGCTTCGCCCAACGTCTGGATGCGCGACCCCGTGCTCTACCGCATCCGCCACGCTGAGCACCACCACACCGGCCGCGCCTGGTGCATCTACCCGATGTACGATTTCGCCCACTGCCTGAGCGACTACCTCGAGGGCATCACCCACTCGATTTGCACCCTTGAATTCGAGGTCCACCGGCCGTTGTACGACTGGATTCTGGAAAACCTCGACCTGCCCCGGCCCCGGCCCCGGCAGTACGAATTCGCCCGCCTCAACCTCGGCTACACCGTGCTGAGCAAGCGCCGCCTCATGCAACTGGTCCGCGATCGCCACGTCGCCGGCTGGGACGACCCCCGCATGCCCACCCTCTCCGGCCTGCGCCGCCGCGGCGTGCGGCCCGAGGCCCTGCGCGCCTTCGCCTACCACATCGGTATCACCAAGTACAACGGCCTGACCGACGTCGCCGTGCTCGAGAAGGCCATCCGCGACGACCTCAACGCCGTGGCCCTCCGGCGCCTGGCGGTGCTGCGCCCCCTCAAGGTCGTCCTCACCAACCTGCCGCCGGACCACGTCGAGGAGGTCGAGGCCGTCAACAACCCGGAAGACCCTGCCGCCGGCAGCCGCCGCGTGCCCTTCGCCCGCGAGCTGTGGATCGAGCAGGAGGACTTCCAGGAACAACCACCCCCCGGCTTCTTCCGCCTCCGCCCCGGGGGCGAGGTCCGCCTCAAATACGCCTACATCATCCGCTGCGACGAGGTGATTCGGGACCCCGCCGGCCGGGTGATCGAGCTGCGGTGCACCGCCGACCTGGACAGCAAGGCCGGCGGCCCGTACGGGACGCGCAAGGTCAAGGGCACCCTCCACTGGGTCAGCGCCCGCCACGCCCTCCCGGCCGAGGTGCGCCTTTACGACCGGCTCTTCAACGTCCCCGAGCCGGACGCCGAGGGCCGTTTCCTCGATCACCTGAATCCCCGCTCCCTGGAAGTCGTGACCGCGTGGGTGGAGCCGGCCCTGGCCGAAGCCCGGCAGGAGGTGCGGTACCAGTTCGAGCGGCTGGGCTATTTCACCCTCGATCCGGACACCCGCCCCGGCCGGCTGGTCTTCAACCGCACCATCACCCTCAAGGACACCTGGGCGCGCGAGCAGGCGCGGGGAATCTGAAGGCGGGACTGCCCGGGCCGCGCGCACCCTTCACGGCCGTTCGCTGCGGAAGGGGACGCATCTCAAATGACTGCAGAGGTCGTCGCGCAGAGGTTTCTCCACCTGCCGTATCGCCGATGGCCCGATCGGCCACGCGCGGGCGACCGGGGCGGGTCTGCGGGTGAGGAAATCCGCGAGACCACAGACCGTGAAGCCTGCGCCAGGGCAAAAGGACCACGGCGGGAAACTCAGAGGCGCTGCGGCGTGTGCTGGCGATGTCGCGGCGGCAGAGGGGGCGTTATTCCTCGCCGGCCATTTGGCGGTAGGTGGGGTGGCGGTACTGGTAGCGGGCGGACACCAGGCTGAACAACACCCCCACTGCGGCCGTGAGGGCGGCGTAGAGCAGAAAGCGGCCGGTGGTCACCGAGCCGGCCTGGGCGCCGGCACCCAGCACCTGGGTGATGGCGCTGACCATCAGGTTGCCAAAGGCCACCGTCAACAACCAGAAGCTCATGATCGTGCTGCGCATGCTGGGGGCGGCCTCGGCAAAAGCGAATTCCAGACCCGTGGTCGAAAGTAGCACCTCCCCGGTGGTCAGCACCGCGTAGGGCAGAATCTGCCACAGGATGCTGAACTGCTCGCCGGCATCCAGCCGCCGCTGGAGCCAGGCCACAATCAGGTAGGAGGCGGCGCCCAGAAACATCCCCGCGCTCATCCGCCGCAGCGGCGTCACCCAGCGTCCCAGCCGCGGGTACACCCCCAGCGTCAATAACGGCACCAGGATCATCACCAGCGCGGGGTTGGCCGACTGCATCTGCTCGGCGCCGATGCGGAACTGGCCCACGAACACCGGCTGCATCTGCTGGCCCTGGAGCACCCACGTCGAGGTGGTCTGGTCGAACAACGCCCAGAACACCGGCACCAGCGCAAAGACAAACAGTATCGGACTCACCGACCGCGCCGCCGCGATTTCCTCCGCCGAGTGCCGGCCGCGGGCCGCCTCCCAGAACGACTCCGGAAGCTCGAGCCGGCCGAGCAAACCCAGCACCAGGATCAACAGGTACCAGAGCGCCACCGCCGCCAACGCGCCCTGCCCCGCCGCCCGCAGTCCGGGCGTCCACTCGTGCACAAAGGCCAGCCCGGTGAAGGCCACGATCAGCAGCGCCGGCAACACCAGGCAGGCCAGCACGTTGACCACCGCCCCCACCGACGGCCGCGCCTGATGGCGGAACGCCGTGCCCAACACGGTCAGGAAGCCCGCCGAGCGGGTGTGGCGCGCCGGCGCCACGCGCACGTACTGGCGGGTGCCCAGCACGAAGATCACCACCGCCAACAACATGAAGACCCCCGGCACACCGAAAGCCGGCCCGTAGCCGTAATGGTCCTTCACCCAGGGCACCACCAGGAACGAGAAGAACGAGCCGAAGTTGATGGCCCAGTAAAAAGCCCCGTAAGCCTTTTGCAGCAGATGCCCCTGCTCGGGCCGGAACTGGTCCCCCATGAACGCCGAGACGCACGGCTTGATGCCGCCCGAGCCCAGCGCAATCAATCCCAGCCCCGCCGTCAGGCACGCCATCTTGGCCTCCACCGACGCAAACAGGTCGGTGCACGCCAGCACGCCGTTGCCCAGGCAGTAGATCAGGGACAGGTACAAAATCGTGTAGTAGCGCCCGATCAGCCGGTCCGAGAGCCAGGCCCCCAGCAGCGGCAGGAAGTAGTTCGCAAAAATGAACAGGTGGATGATGGTGGTCGAAGTGTCCGCCGTCTGGCCCAGCCCGCCCTTGACCACCTCGCCGGTGATGTACACCGCCAGGATGCTCCGGATGCCGTAGTAGCTGAACCGTTCCGCCGCCTCGTTGCCCACGATGTAGGCCACGCTGCGGGGCATCCGGTCCGGCGAGCCGGCGGCGGGGGAGGCGGGGGAGTCATTCATGAGCCAGGGCGGCGGTTCATCAGCGCACCCGCAGCGGTCCGGTCCCGCCCCCGCGCGGCCCGGCCCCGGCGGGCCGGCCGCCGCCGGGGAGGCATCAACCACGTCCGCGGGCGGTGCATGGCGGCAGTCTGGCAAAGGCCCCCGCCGCCCGCCAACCGCATTCTCGCTGGCGCGGTGGGTTTTCCCGGATCGGGGTCGTTGATGTGCAGCCGCACGTATCCAGCAGGGCCAGAGGAGCCAACGGTGCGGCGTGCCGGCGGCGGTTGCGGCTGATCCTTTGAGGGGGATCCGGCTCAGAGGTTGACTGACGCCGACCTTCAGCGCAGCTTTTGATACGCGCGCCCCCGTCCACTTGGAAGTGGATCCGACACAGAGCCTGGCAGACTCGAGCTCGGCCCGCTACGGGACGCTTCGGCTCCATCCACGGTTCCCCTGAACTCCAACTCGCCCATGAAGACACGCACTCGATCCGTGTTCGCCTGTGGACTCCTTTGGCTGGGAACGCTCGCCCAAGGACATTGTTCGCCGCGGGAACCAGCTTCCTGTACCAGGGCAGACTCACCTGGAACGGCGTTCCCCCCGAAGGCATCTACGACCTGACGTTCAGCCTGTTCAGCGCCCCGAATGGCGGCAGTCCCCTGGGCGGTGGGGTCCTGACCAACACCGTCGAGGTCACGGCCGGGGTCTTCAGCACGGTGCTCGATTTCGGGCCGGACGCCTTCACCGGCGAAACCTGGGTGGACTACGAAAACCCGGGGTTTTTCCGGCTGGGGACCTTCGAGCTGCCGTTTGGCTCGCTGGGCGAGGCGGTCGCGCTCGCCCCCTGCTACGGGCGGATTCTGGTAAAGCCCGGCTCCGAACGCGAGACGATCACGGTGCGAAAGAGCCTTCGCATCGAGGCCCCCCTGGGTCCGGTGACGATCGAGCGCTGAGAATGTCCCCGGCGATACTCGGGCCGCTGTCAATTTTCCGGCGGAGCGGTTCTGGACCGCGCGTGCTCGTACCGTGCCGCCGTCTGCCCCCGGCACCGTTCCGGGCCCCAACCCCATGCCCATGATGACTCCGCACCACCGGTTCACCGCCTTGTCGGTCCTGGCTGCAACGCTCGCCACCGGTCAAGCGGGCGCTGTAACCCTCTGCGAAGCGGACCCTGACGGCTGCGGTGCTCATCTGAACCACGGCTTCAAGCGATCACAGGCCGACGACTTCACCCCCGGCTCCAGCGGGTTTGAAGGCCGTGATGGAGCATCACCGCGGCCGGACCAGGATGTGAACGGTGCTCTCGGCACTCCGGTCCGCGTCCCTGGCGGTAACACTCACAGTTGCCGCCACGACCTGTTCGCTGAGCCGCTCAACCCCGACCAGGTCACCTCCTTTTTCGGCGCCAACCGGCGGTGACGCGGGTCCCAATCCGCCCTTGCCGGAAGAGACCTCCGGCCTAATCTGGGGCCGCAAGCTTTGCCGGGAAGCCGGCGCCCGGGAGGTCGCCTCGCTCCAGCCGGCGTTCCGGTGAACTTGCCCGCACCCCAACACGGCCATGAAAACTCGTTTTCCCTACCCGCCCGCTCCCGGCTGGCTCGCCACCTTGCTGGCGCTCGGTGCCTCGGCCGTTCTCCAGGCCCAGCAGCACCGCGCCACGCACCTGGGGCACCCCTCCACCCGCTTTGCCCCGCCGCTGGCCCACGAGGCCGAGCTGCGCCGCCTCTTCACCCTGGACCGCTACCAGGCGGACGTCGAGGCCATCCTGCGCCTGGCTCAATGGCCCGGCGACGTGCACGACCTCCGTCGCGCCGCGGCCGAGGCCCCGGTGGTCGAGTGGCCCATGCCCCCGGGCACGCGCATGCCCTTCATGGCCGCCCGCAAGGACGGCAACCCCCGCGTGCTGCGCGATGTGCTCTGGGCCGGCAAGGAACCGGCACCGGCCTTTGCCTTCGAGTTCACCTCGCGCGGCCGCCGCTGGCGCTGCGTCACCCCCAAGGCGTGCAGCAACTTTTACCTCGAGGACCTCGGCCCCGCCCCCCGCGCGGGCCTGCGTGTCACGCTCACCGTCCCCGCCGAGGTCAGCCGCTGCGAGCCCTTCGTCGCGCTGGCCGCCCTTTTCAACACCGGCCAGGTGCCCCTCGAGGCCGGGCGCCTGACCGTGACGTTGGGGACCGGCCTGCGCACCGAGGATGACCGCCAGGAGCGGGTCCTGGACACGCCCGCCCTGCCGGTCGGGGAAGGGCGGCAGTACCGCCTCCCGCTCCGTGCCGCCGACTCGGGGGAGCGCACGCTGACCGCACGCGCCGCGGTGGGTGACCTTCGTGACGAAGCCCGCGCCCGCACCCGCGTACTGGCGCCGGTGCTGGCGGTGGATTGCGGCGCACCAGTGGAAGCACCCCTGGGCCGCCCCTTCGAGGTCTGTCTGGCCGTGGGCAACACGGGCGACGCGCCCGAGACCCAGGTGACTCTCGTCCTGCCCGTGCCCGAAGGGGCAACGGTCGAAACCCTCACCGGCGGGGGCACCGTGGCCGAGGGGCGCATCACCTGGGTCCTGGCCGAACTCCCCCCCGGCGAGGTGGCCCGGCACTGTGTGAACGTGCGGCCCCGCCTACCGGGCCCGCTCACCTTCCGGGCCACCGTCCGCAGCGCCTGTGCCCCGGAGGCCTCCGCGGACTGTGTCACCCAGGTCCTGGGCATCCCCGCCGTGCTGATCGAAGTCGTGGACCTGGCCGATCCCGTCCCGGTGGGCGAGCAGGTCACTTACGAAATCCGCGTGACCAATCAGGGCACCGCGCCCCTGACTCACGTCCGCCTGGTCGGGCATCTGCCCGAGGCCCAGGCCTTCGTGGCTGGTGCCGGGGAGACGCCCTGGGCCGCCGCACCCGACGCCCCCCGCCTGCGGGTCAGCGAACCGCTGGCCCGCCTCGAACCCGGGGCCGTGGCCACCTGGCAGCTCACGGTCCGAGCCACCGCCGGCGGCGAACATCGTCTGCTGGTGGAATTGACCAGCGACCAGTTCCCGCGCCCCATCACCGAACTCGAGTCCACCACGCAGTATTGAGGCGGGGCCCGGCACGGACTGGCCGACCGCGGCCGGCCTGCTACACTGCCGGCCGTGCAACTCACGGCTTCACTTCCCGGGCCGCCGCATGCCCCCGGCCGGCGGTGGCGGGCCGCAGTCCGGGGGCTGCTCCTGCTGGCTCTGGGCGGCATGAGCGTCGCCCTCGCCGGCGCCGGCCGCAACTGGGACACCTACCTGGGCAATGCCGCCAGCTCGCAGTACTCGACCCTGCGGCAAATCCACACCCGCAACGTCCACCGCCTCCAGGTGGCCTGGGTGTACCGCAGCGGCGACGCCCGCACCAACAACCTGTCCCAAATCCAGTGCAACCCGCTGATCGTGGACGGCGTGCTCTACGGGACCTCGCCCCAGTTGAAGCTCTTCGCCCTGGACGCCGCCACCGGCCGGGAACTCTGGCGCTTTGATCCCTTTGCCGCAGGCGGCGCCAACAGCAGCCTGGGCGTCAATCGCGGCGTGGTCTTCTGGCGCGAGGGCCCGGACCGGCGCGTGCTCTTCACCGCCGACCACTACCTGTACGCGATCGCCGCCGACACGGGCCGGCCCATTCCCTCCTTTGGCCGCGGCGGCCGCGTGGACATCAAGGAAGGCCTGGGGCGGGATGTGCGCCGCCTGACCGTGCTGGCCACCACGCCGGGGGCGGTCTTCGAGAACCTGCTGTTCCTGCCCCTGCGCGTGGGCGAAGGCCCGGCCCCGGCCGCGCCGGGACACCTCCGCGCCTACGACATCCGCACCGGCGCGCTGGTCTGGCGGTTCCACACCATCCCGCATCCGGGTGAATTCGGCCACGAGACCTGGCCGGCCGAGGCCTGGCGCTACATCGGCGGCGCCAATTGCTGGGCCGGCATGGCGGTGGACCGCGCGCGGGGCATCGTGTACGTGCCCACCGGCTCGGCGGCCTTTGACTTCTGGGGCGGCAACCGGCTGGGCGCAAACCTCTTTGCCAACTGCCTGCTCGCCCTGGACGCCCGCACCGGCCGAAGGCTCTGGCATTTCCAGTTCGTCCACCACGATCTCTGGGACCGTGACCTGCCCGCGCCCCCCACCCTGCTCACCGTCCGCCATCGCGGCCGGCGGGTGGACGCCGTGGCCCAGGTGACCAAGTCCGGCCACGTCTTCGTCTTTGACCGCGTCAGCGGCGAGCCGCTCTTCCCCATCGAGGAACGCCCGGTACCGCCCAGCGACCTGCAGGGGGAATCGGCCTGGCCCACCCAACCGTTCCCGCTCAAGCCGGCCCCCTTCGCCCGCCAGCTCTTCACCTACGCCGAGATTACCGACCTCACCCCCGAGGCGCACCGCGCGGTGCTGGACCGGTTTGTCCGGCTGCGCCCGCACGCACCGTTCACCCCCCCCAGCAAGGAGGGCACCATCATCTTCCCCGGCTTCGACGGTGGGGCCGAGTGGGGCGGCGCGGCGGCGGACCCCGAGGGCGTGCTCTACGTCAACGCCAACGAAATGCCCTGGGTGCTGAACATGGTCGAGACCGGTCACGAGACCCCCGGCCTGCCCGCCAGCGGCCGCGCCCTGTACACCCAGATCTGCGCCGTCTGTCACGGACCGGACCGGACCGGCAACGCCGCGCAAAACGTCCCCACCCTGGTGGACATCGATCGCAAGCTCAAATCGGCGGACATCACCGCCCTGCTGGAAACCGGCAAGGGGGTCATGCCCTCGTTTGCTTTCCTGTCTGACCGCCAGAAAGCCGCGCTGGCGGATTACCTGCTCCACCCGGACGCGCCGGCCGAGCCGCGCAACGAAGCCGTCGCCTCCGGCGCCTCGTCTCCCGGCGAAGCGCCCGAGGGCGACGCCCTGGGCGTGATCCCGTACACCATGACCGGCTACAACCGCTGGCTGGACCCGGAGGGCTACCCCGCGGTCAAACCGCCCTGGGGCACGCTCAACGCGATTGACCTCAACACCGGCGAGTACTGCTGGCGGGTGACGCTGGGCGAGTTTCCCGAGCTGACCGCCCGCGGCGTGCCGCCCACCGGCGCCGAGAACTACGGCGGCCCCATCGTGACCGCCGGGGGGCTGGTGTTCATCGCGGCGACCAAGGACGAAATGTTCCGCGCCTTTGACAAGCGCACCGGGCGGTTGCTCTGGCAGACGAAACTGCCCGCGGGCGGTTATGCCACGCCGGCCACGTACGAGGTCGGCGGCCGGCAGTATGTGGTCATCGCCTGCGGCGGGGGGAAGATGGGCACGAAATCCGGGGACGCCTACGTGGCCTTTGCCCTGCCGCGGTAGGTCAACGGCGGCTCTTGCGGGGCGCCAGGTCCTTCACCGAGACAATGTGCAGCGGGTCGAGTACATCAATGAACCCCTGCGCATCGGCCACCGCCACACTCCGTCGGGTAACCAGCACAAATTCCGGGTGCGGCACGTCGTACTTGCGTCCGTCGGATAGGTGCAAGGTAAACGGTTTGAAACCGCTTTGCAGTCGTCTGCGGATTTCTTCCAGGTTCACGCCGTTAAAAGACGCACCGCGCGCGGCATCGTCAAGCCGGCTCCAGGTGCCGCCACGCTAGCTCCGGGCCCGTTCCTCGAGCAATTCCAGCTCCGCGATCGAGACGATCTGCAGGGGGTCCAGGATGTCCACGAACCCGCGTGCGTTGGCCACCACCACGCTGCGGCGGGTGAGGAGGATGAACTCCGGGTGCGGCACGTCGAAGGAGCGGCCATCGGAAAGGAAGATCCGGAATGGCTTGAAGCCGCCTTGCAGCCGACGCCGGATCAACTCCACATTCATGGCCGACAATGAGCCCGC
Organism: Verrucomicrobiales bacterium; assembly: GCA_037439785.1. GTDB lineage: Bacteria > Verrucomicrobiota > Verrucomicrobiia > Limisphaerales > J093 > DSVZ01. The sequence continues at coordinate 50,454 of JBBIVJ010000026.1, forward strand.
CGCGCCCGTCATCGTCAAGCTGGGCCTTCACGCTGGTCGAGCTGCTGGTGGTCCTGGCGGTCATCGCCCTGCTGGCCGGGCTGTTGCTGCCCGCGTTGGGTCGCGCCCGCCAGCACGCCGTCGCCACCGCCTGCCGCAACCTCCTCCGCCAGCAGGGCCTGGCCTGGGAGCTGTACCTGGGCGACCACGCCGACCGCTTCCCCGACCGCCGCGACCTCAAAAACAGCCTGCCCGGCGGCTACCGGCCCTGGACCCCCTGGCCACGCTCCGACCCCCGCGCCGGCTGGGCCGCGGCGGTGCTCCGCCAGGAACTGCCGGCGGCCGAGGTCTGGCAATGCCCGGCCACGCGACGCCCCTTCTGGGAGGCCGTCCCGGCCATCTGGCAGGTCACCGGCGCCGAGACCAACGCCGGGCGCGTGAGCTACTGGATGTGGCGATTCGACCGCGCCGACGAGCCGGTGCCGCTGGACAACTTCTGGGCCAAAACGCGCGCGCAGGCCGTCAGTGACCTGGCGGCGGCCAACAACCCCCTGGTGGGCACGGTCAGCAGCCCGGTGGAGGTCGAGTTCGTCACGGACGTGTACTTCCCCGCCACCGCCCCGGGCGTGGAAGAAACCGTGGCCGGCCGGGCGCCGCATCCCCGCGGGCGCAACCGGCTTTACTTGGACGGCCACGCCGCGTGGTGGCGCGACACGCGGCTGCATTGACCGGAAGCGGTACCGCGATTCCGCGCCATCACCGCGCCGACGGCACCGACTCAAGCCCCGGCGGCCCCCGTCCAGTCCGTCAACGCAGCGTACCGCAGGCTGCGGGTGGTCACGCGCAGCGTCGCAAAACCGAACGTCGCCATGACCGTGTCGTAGATCAACACGCCGGTAAGGATCACGTCGGCCCGCTCGGGCGGCAGGCCGGGCAGTTGCCGCCGCCGGGCCAGCGGCAGGGACCACAGCCGTTCGAGCCATTCGGCCACCTCGTGCCGGGCGAGGGAAAAGCCGTCCACCCGCGCACGGGCGAAGCGAGTCAGCCCCTGCGACATCATCGCCAGGACGGTGGCCGTGCCGCCGGTGGCGACCAGCCGCACGCCACCGCCGGCGAACGCCGTCCGGTGCGGGCGCAGGGCCGGGGCAAGTTCGGCCTCGAGCTGCTCGCGCAGGCGGCGTTGTCCGCGGGCCAGGTCCGCGGCGGCGGGCGGATCGGCGGGAGCCAGTTCGCTCAAGAGGTGGACCGCTCCCAGGCGGAGGCTTTGGTGGAAACGCAGGTCCCGGCCCCGGCCGAGTGTGAACTCGGTGCTGCCGCCGCCCACGTCCACCAGCAGAAGCGGCTCGTGCGCCAGGTGGGGGTCGGTGGTCACGCCCGCGAAGCCCCGGCGGGCCTCCTGCTCGCCGCTGAGGACCTCGAGATCGAGGCCGGTCGCGGCGCGCACGGCCCGGCGCAGGTCATCGGCGTTGGTGGCTTCGCGGGCGGCGCTGGTGGCGACCACCCGCACCGCCGTCGCGCCAAGATCGCGGACCCGTTGCAGGAACTCCGCAGCGGCGGCGGCCGTCTCGGCCACCGGCCCGGGCTGGAGCCGGAGGTGGGGGTAGAAGCCGCGGCCAAGGCGGGTCTGACGGCTGGCCTCGAACACGGGCGTGACCTGTTCGCCGGCGACGTCGCCGACCAGGAGTTTGACCGAGTTGGTACCCAGCTCGAGGACGGCACGGCGGACCGGCGCTGGCGCGTCAGCCGGAAAGGGGGCGGGCGGCGCCACGGGTTACTTTTTGGTTTCGCGCCGGGCCAGGACGGCGCCGCCGGTGATGCCCGCCTCGTCGCCGAGCCGGCTGGCCAGGATTTCAATACCATCGGCGGTGCCGTTCATGGCGTAGTCGTGGGCGGTCTCGATGATGATGGCGAGCATTTCGTCCTCGAGGGCGTCCATGACGCCGCCGCCGAGGACGATGACCTCGGGGTTGAGGAGGTTGATGATGTTGGCCACGGCGATGCCGGTGTACTCGGCGGCCTCTTCGACGATGCGTTCGACGAGCTTGTCGCGCCGCTTGATGGCCTTGCGGAGGTCGCCGCTGCGCAGGTCCTCGAGGTCCGGCCCGAGCAGGTCGGTCAGGACGGTTTTCTGGCCCTCCTTGAGGGCGGCTTCCAGGCGTTTGAAGATGGCGGTGCGGCTGGCCAGGGCCTCGAAGCAGCCCTTGTTGCCGCAGCCGCATTTGGGGCCGCCGACCTCCAGGACCATGTGGCCAATCTCGCCGGCGGTACGGTTGAAGCCCCGGTAGAGTTTGCCGTCGAGGAGGATCCCGGCGCCGATGCCGGTGCCCAGGAAGATGCCGACCATATGGCGGGGGCGGGCCTTGAGCTCCTTTTCGTACACGCCCAGGGTCTGGATGTTGCAGTCGTTTTCGACAAAGACCGGGAAGGGGAGGTGTTTTTCGAGTTCCTTTTTGAGGGGGAAATGTTTCCAGACCAGGTTTGGCGCGAAGAGCACTGTCCCGGTCTCGGGGTCGCAGGCGCCGGGAGCACCGATGCCCAGGCCGCGGATGTGTTTGGGCTGGAGGTCGCATTCGTCAATGGCCTCGAGCACGGTGGCGGCGATCCGTTCGACCACGGCCCCGGGCCCGCGCGGCGCCTTGGTGCTTTTTTTGGCGCGGCCCAGGCAGTCGAGTTTGTCGTCGAAGACCCCGGCCAGGATTTTGGTGCCGCCCAGGTCCACGCCCAGGAGGTAATCGTGTTCTTTGGAGGAGTCTGCCATGTGGGGGTGCGCTGCCGGGGTTATTCAGCCAGGAGCCGCTCGATTTGCTGGCGCAGGTCGGCATTGATGGCCTCGATCGAGCGGGTGCCGTCCACAATGGTGAAGTGGTAGAGGGTTTGGAGGTGCTGGAAGGTCTCGGCCATCCGCCGCTGGTAGAGAATGAAGCTGTCGAACATGTCCCGCGCCAGGCCCAGGTCCATGCCGCTTTCCCAGTAGTCCAGGGCGTGGCTCTTGGCGAAGGTGCGCTGGATCAGCTCCTCGGGCGGCACCTGGAGGTAGAAGACCGCATCCGGCACCAGGGCAATACCGTAGAGGTTGCGCAGCCAGGCTTCGTCGGAACCGCGCACCAGGTCCCGCACCATCAGGGTGTAGATGTAGCGGTCGGCCAGGACCATGAAGCCGGCTTTCAGGGCCGGGAGCATGACGTTTTCAAGCTGGTCGGCGAAATCGGTGGCGTAGAACAGGCTGAGGGTGGTGTGACTGAGGATGTTGCCCTGTTGGGCGCGTTCCAGTTCTTCGGCGACGAGGGTGGAACGCTTGAGCCCGACCTCGACGGTGGCATGGCCCTGGCTTTCGAGCCACTGCACCAGTCGGGCAATCTGGGTCGAGCGGCCCGAGCCGTCCGCCCCCTCCACCACGATCAGCCGGCCGGTCAGCGTGGAGGGGTCCACCCCGGGAATGCCGTGGCCGTAGAACCGCTTGGGATGCGGCCGGGGCACGCGCACCTTCAGGCCGGGCAGGTCTGTGCGCGGGGCGGGCTTGGTCGGGGGGGCAGGGCGACGGGGCATGGTCTCAGGCGCGAGGGCCGGCACGGAACGGTCCGAAGGGGATGCGGTCGGCCACGATCTGGCGCACCAGCCGCTGGCTGGCCTCGACCGGCTGGTTGGCGTCCACTTCGTAGAACTTGAACTCGGCCGACATCGCCAGGTACTGCTCCAGGAGCCGGCCCTGGAAGATGCGGTAGCTTTCCTGCGGGTCCGACGCCAGCCGCAGGTCCATGCCGGCCTCAAAGTACTTCAACTCCTCCCGGCCGCTGAGGATGCGGGCGAGGGAGACCTCGAGGTGGGCCTTGAAGAAAAACACCAGGTCGGGCAGCGCAGCAAAGCTGTAGAGCGCGCGCACCCAGTCGGGCGGACAACCGCGGACGACGTCCCGGGCGAAGGCGGTGAAGATGTACCGGTCGCACAACACCAGGTAGCCCGCCCGCAGCAGGGGCAGGAGCTGCCGCTCGTAGCGGTCGGCAAAGTCCGTGGCGTGGATCAGGCTGAAGGTCGTGGGGGTCAGCAGGTGCGACTTCTTGCCCCGGCTGGTGGCGCTTTTGACCAGCTCGGAGGAGTTCCACGCGCTCATAAAGACCTTCAAGCCCAGATCCTCCAGCCAGCGCCGCAACAGATGGACCTGGGTGCTCTTGCCCGAACCGTCTATGCCCTCGACGGCGATCAGGCGACCCGGAATTCCCAGTTCGGCGAAGGTCTTCATCCGCTGCCTTCAGGCTAAGGACCGCCCGCAGCCTGACAACAGGATTTTGCGGCGGCGTGCCGCCGGCCCCCTGCTCACCCGCCCCCCTCGGCGGGTGCCCCAAATCCGCCTTTTCTTTCCGGCCGGCGCCGCCTTCAATGGCGCGAATGAAAGCGTTGTTCGCCCCGAGCGTGATCGCCGCCTGCCTGCTGGGAACCGCCCTGCCGGAACTGCACGCCGGCCACGGCGTCGGCACCGGCCGCTACTTCAAGGGCCCGGTGGGCCTGCAACTGTACAGCCTGCGGGACGAGTTCCAGAAGGACGTCCGCCGCACCCTGGACCGGGTGCAGGCCTACGGCTTCCGGTACGTGGAACTGGCCGGCACCTACGGCTGGTTGCCACGGGACTTCCGCGCCGCCCTGCGCGAACGCGGCCTGATCCCCGTGGCCGGGCTTTTCAGCTACGAACGTTGGCGGGACGAGCCCGAGCTGGTGATCCGCGACGCCCGGGCGCTCGGCCTGAAGTACGCCGGGTGCGCGTGGATTCCCCACCAGGGCGAGTTCGACGAGCAGGAATGCCTCGAGGCGGCCCGCGTCTTCAACCGCGCCGGTGAACTGGCTGCCCGCCAGGGCATCCGCTTCTTCTACCACAACCACGGCTACGAATTCCGCCCCCACGGCGACGGCACCCTCCTGGACCTGCTCATGGCCCGCACCCACCCCAAGTTCGTCGCCTTCCAAATGGACCTGCTCTGGGTCGTGCACCCCGGCCAGGACCCGGTCAAGTGGCTCCAGAAGTACCCCAAGCGCTGGCAGCTCATGCACCTGAAGGACCTCAAGAAGGGCGTGACGGGCGACTTCAGCGGCCAGACCGATGTCCGCAACAGCGTCGTCCTCGGCACCGGCCAGGTGGACCTGCCCGCCGTCCTCAAGGCCGCCCGCAAGGCCGGCATCAAGTACTACTTCATCGAGGACGAATCGCCCGCAGTGCTGGACCAGATTCCCCAGAGCCTCCGGTTCCTCGAACGGGTGAGCTGGGATTGAGCCCCAGCCCTGCTCCCCCAGCTTCCCCGCCGGGTTCCCCGGAATTTCACAGCGCGGCCGGCCCTGCCTTGTCCAGGCCGGCCAGCCGCTCCAGCACGGCGCCCGTGACCGTCTCGACGCTGAGCCCCTGCATGCAGCGGAAATCCACCGGGCACTGACGCCGGAAACATGGCGCGCAGGGGACCCGCTGCTGCAGCACCCGATGGCGGGGGTCGCCGGGCAGGCCGGGGGCGGTCAGTCCGGGTTCCGTGCTGCCAAAAAGCGCCACCACCGGCGTGCCGAGCGCCGCCGCCAGGTGCATCGGTCCGGTGTCGTTGGTCAGCAGCAGGCGGCAGACGCTCAGCACCTGCATCAACTCCCGCAGCCGGGTGCGCCCGGCCAGATTGACCGAGCCGGGTAGCGCCCGCTGAATCCGCCCCGCCAGCTCCCGGTCGCCGGCGCCGCCCAGGATCAACCACTGCGCGCCGATGGCGCGACCCACTGCCGCGGCCACGGCCACAAACCGCTCCGGCGGCCAGCGCTTGGCCGGGCCGTACTCGGCCCCGGCGTTCAACCCCAGCCACGGCCGCCCGGGAGGGAGCGGAATCTCGCCCGCCAGCGCACAGACCCGCGCGGCGGCCCCGGCACGTTCGGCGGGCGACAACTCCAGGCGTGGCGCCAGCGGCTCCGGCCGGGCTCCCAGATGCGCCACCAAGTGGAGGTAGTGGTGAAGCTGGTGCGCCGCCGGCGGAAGCAGCGGAGCCGGCCCTTCGGCCGGCGGTGCCGCGAGCAAGCGGCGGATTTCCGCGGGCGACCGCTTGCGCATCGGCACCCCGCCGGGCGGGCGCGACACCACGTCGGTCAGCCACCCCCGCCGCCACCGGCCGGCGTAGCCCACGCGCCGGGGCACGCGGGCCCACCACAGTTCCCAGGCCGAGCGCGGCGAGGCGGGAAACAGAATCCCCAGGTCGAAGCCAGGGGCCCGCAACCGGCGGCCCACCCCCCAGGGCGGCTCGCCGGGCTGGAAGGTCAGCACCTGGTCCACCGCCGGATGGTGCGACCAGAGGTCCGCCAGCCTGACCGGGGTGAGCAGGCCAAGGTGCGCGGCGGGGAAATGCTCGCGCAGCCGCAGCAGGGCCGGCGTGGTCATGACCGCATCGCCCAGCCAGTTGACCCCGCGCACCACAATGCGGCGGGGCGACGGCGTCGGAAGGCTGGGGCACGGGTCGGGCATGGAGCCAGTGCGGCGGCGTCAAGTTCCTTCGGACGCCGCTTCCCTGGCGGACAACGACGCGGCGTCGGCGAGCGTCCCTGTGGCGTCCCGCCCCCGGCGCTTCCAGCGGCGATGCACCCAGAACCAATTGGCCGGGTCACGGCGCACGGCGGCTTCGTAGGCCGCGTTGAGGTCGCGCAAAATGTCCACGACCGGCCGGGGCCGGCCATTGGCGTGCGTGGGAATGGCGGGGCTGATTTCGATGTGCCAGCGGGCCAGGGCGGTGCGGTAGCAGATGGCCACATGCAGGGGGCAACCGTAGCGCAGGGCCAGCACGGCAGGGGCGGGCGAGGTGGAGCATTCGCGGCCGAAGAACGGCACGGCCAGGCCGCGCTCGCCGGCGTCCTGATCGGCCAGCAGGCCGAGCATGAGCCGCTGGCAGCCGAGGGCTTCGCGCAACGCCGCGCCCTCGGTGCGTCGCTCGAAGTACAGGCAGCCGGAGCGGGCGCGCAGGTCCTGCATCAGGCGGGTCAGCGCCGGCTGGCGCAGGGCCCGGTAGGTGGAGGCCATTTGAAACTCGGGCAGGAACAGCGCGGCCCGGGCGTAAAGCTCGAAGTTGCCGAAGTGGCCGATGGCCACCACCACGCTGCCGCCGGGGGCGCGGGTGCTGGCGCAGACGTGCCCGGCCCCCTGGAGGGTGAGGACCGAACGGATTTCGGCCTCGCTGCAAGCGGCGGTGCGCACGGCGCAGGCGTAGTTTTCGCCGAGGCGGCGGAAGTGTTCACGGGCCAGACGCCGCCACGCCGCAGGGCTCAGGGTGGGGCCGAAAACGGCCTCGAGATTCTCCAGGGCCACGCGGCGGTGGCGGGCATCCACCGCCCAGGCCAGGGTACCGGCGGCGCGGCCCAGGCGGGCCACGGTGGTCAGGGGCAGGGCGCGCACCCCGCCCACCAGGGCACGGGCCAGAGCGGCCAGGAGGGATTGCATGGGGTCAGCGGAAACAGATGCGCCGGACGCATTCCTCGAAGTCGCGGGCGCCGCGGATGATTTTGATCTCGACCCGCATGAAGAGGATGGGCAGGTCGCGGCGGTCCAGTTTGGGGAAGCGGACGGCGTCCTTTTGGGTGGTGAGGACCCGGACGGCCCCGCGTTTCTTGGCGCGGTTGATGAAGTTGAGGATTTCCTGCTGCGTGAAGCGGTGGTGGTCGGCGAAGCGTTTGCTGGCGACCAGTTCGGCGCCCAGCTGGATGAGGCTTTGCTCGAAGCTCTCGGGCATGGCAATGCCACTGAGGGAGCCGACCTTCTGGCCGCGGATGATTTCCAGGGGGTGACGTTCGCCGGTGAAGACGTCCTCGAAGTAGAGGGGTTGGTGGACGCACTCGACGATGCCGGCGCGGGGATTGTAGCGGCGGATGAGCTGGCGCAGGGCCTCGTTGTCGCCGTTGGCCTTGGTCAGGAAGATGTCGGTGGCGCGGGCCAGGTGGCTGGGGGGCTCTCGCAGGGTGCCCCGCGGCAGGAGGTGCTCGTTGCCGAAGGGCTGCTGGCAGTCAATGAGCACCACATCGCGCCGCCGCCCGGCCAGCTTCCAGTACTGGAACCCATCGTCCAGCAACAGCGTGTCGCAGCCGAACTGGGTGATGGCATAGCGGCCGGCCTTGACCCGGTCTTTGTCCACCAACACCACCACGTCGCGCAGGTTCGAGGCCAGCATGTACGGCTCGTCGCCCGCGGTCTCCGAGTCCAGGAGCAGGTTTTTACCGTCCGAGACCACCCGGGGCGGGATGGTGTGCGTGCTGGGCCAGAGCCGTTCCCACAACCGCCGGGACCTGGGCTGGGGCCGGGAGCGGTAGCCGCGGGAGAGGATCGCCACGTTGCGTCCCTGGTTCTTGAGTTCCCGCGCGAATTTCTCGACCACCGGCGTCTTGCCCGTGCCCCCCACGGTGAGGTTGCCGATGGCAATGATCTGCACCCCCAGGGTCCGGTCCCGGAGCAGGCGCCACACGTAGAGTTTGCGGCGCAGCTTGACCGCCAGGGCGAAGAGCCTGGACAAGACCAGCAGCGTGCCGCGCAGCATGGCCGCACGCTTGCCCTGGCGCTGCTCGAAAATGACCTCCAAAGCGAAGGTCTCGAGCGCCTCCGTCCAGGCCCGCAATCGCTCGCGCATGGAAGGCGCGATACTGCGGCGGTACATCATCCCTCGCAAGCGCCGCCGAGGAGGGTGTGGTGCCGCCGTCCCGGCGGCCGGCCCAGTGAAGTCCGAAGTCGGCGGTGCACCTCCAAAGCGCCAGAGGACTGGCGCCTGTCTGCGTGCGCCGCACAGGCAGGCACTCCCCAGGCTGGCGTCCTCGGCGGAGCACCCCTTCCGCGCGGGGGCGTCCTGGAGTGCGGTGGTCCACTGCCGCTTTTCGGCAGGGAAGCTCAACGCCAGGACTCCCGGGCGCAAGGCGAGGGTGAGGAGGCCACCTTGTCACCCGTCAGCGTCCTGGGTGTGCGGCAGGTACCTGCTGCCTACCCCGGCCTATGGGCGGAAAGCCCTGCAGCCGGTGGGGCTCGGCCCGGCCTCCGGACGCGGCGGCCGGGACGTCCTCCTCCCAGCCGCCGCAGTGGCGCGGCGGACCCCTTTTCCGGCGACGACCGGGCCGGTGGCAGGGGCGGTTCCACGGGGCGCCCGCACTTCCGCATTGTCGGCCCACGCGCGGACGGCTTAGCTAGGGCACTCGCTGACCATGTGGACAACGGTTTCCTCGGAGCGGAAGCGGCCGGTGGACCGCGGAGCGGCACGGGGCATGACGCACGCGTTCGCGCCCGCCTGGCTGGGGCTGGTCCTGGCGGCGGTCGCCGCACGGGCGGAGCTGCAGTTTGATGTGTTTGTGGGCTACGGCAGCGGCGGGGGCGGAGACGGGGTGGTGCGCGAGGGGGGATGGTTTCCGGTGGCCTGTGAGGTGTACAACGACGGGCCGGGCTTCGAGGCGGTGTTCGAGCTGAGTTCGCACCAGTTGGGCGGCGGGCAGGTGCGGCGGCTGGCGGTCGAGCTGCCCACCAACACGCGGAAACGCTTTTCCTTCCCGATGTTCGCCGGGGCACGTTACACCAGTTGGGACGCCCGGCTCCTCGACGCCAAGGGGCGGGTGCAGGCGCGGCGGGAGGAACTCCGCCCCCGCGAGGTGGCGTGGGAAACGTATCTGCTGGGCGGGCTGGCTGGTTCGGTGGGTGGGTTGCCCGCCTTCCCCACCCCCGCCCACAACCGCACCGACCAGCATCCCACGGTGGCCCGCCTCACGGTCGAGCAGTTTCCGGACAACCCCATCGCCCTCGAAAGCCTCAATGCCCTCTACCTGAACAGCGCCCGCGCTCCCGAACTCAACGTGCGACAGGCGCGGGCCCTGGTCGCCTGGGTGCTGGGCGGCGGCCACCTCATCGTGGCACCGGATCAACTGACCGACGTGACCGGGACGCCCTGGCTGGCGGAGTTGCTGCCGGTGGACTGGGGCGAACTGACGCCGGTGCGGGCCGGCGCGGAGCTGCACCACTGGTTGACCGGGGGCGGGAGCGCCGCCGTGACCGGGCAGCCCGAAGGGGGCTTGCGGCCCGCGCCCGCCGCATCGCCCGCCCGGCCGGGGCGTCCCCGCCCTTCCGCCCCGGCGGTCAATCCTTATGCCCGGATCGAACCGGACCCGACCTTCGCTGCGGCCGAGATGCCGGTGTTTCGCGTCCGCCCCCGGACGGGCACGGTGCTGCTGGGCAGCGCAGAGGCGCCGTTGGTGGTCAGCCTGCCGCAGGGTCGCGGGCGGGTAACCCTGCTGACGTTCAACCCGGAGCGGGAGCCGTTCCGCAGTTGGAGCCGGCGGAACTGGTTTTGGGCACGGCTGTGCGGCATTTCCGCGGAATGGCTGGCCGACAGCGCCCGCACCCAGTACGGCGGACTGAGTCTGGACGCGGTGTACGGGGCGATGATCGAGACCCGCCAGGTGCGCAAGCTGCCGGTCGAGTGGCTGCTGGTCCTGCTGGTGGTGTACCTGGGCGTCATCGGACCGTTTGACCGCTGGTTCCTCAAGAGGATCAACCGACAGATGCTCACCTGGATCACCTTCCCCGCCTACGTGGCCTGCTTTTCGCTGCTCATTTACTACCTCGGCTACCGCCTGCGGGCGGGGGAAACGGAATGGAACGAGCTGCATGTGGTGGATGTGTTGCCCCGGGCTGACCACGCCCTGCTACGCGGCCGCACTTATGCCTCGCTGTATTCCCCCGCCAACACCCGCTACCGCCTGGTCAGTGAACAGCCCTCGGCCGTGCTCCGCGGCGAGTTCCTGGGCCCGGCGGCCGGCGGCCAGGAAAGCAGCCGCATCGAAGCGCAGCTCCTGCCCGCCGGCTTCGAGGCCCGCGTGGCCGTCCCGGTCTGGAGCAGCCTCCTGTACGTGAACGACTGGCAGGAAGCCCTGCCCCCTCCCCTGGCGGCTCGCTGGGAACGCGACGCCGCCGGCCGCCCGGAGCTGGTGGTCCAAAACCTCCTCCCCCGCCCCCTGCCACAAGTGTGGGTGGTCTGGGCCCAGGATATCCTCGAACTGGGTGAACTGCCCGCTGGCGCCGCCCGCCGCATTACCGCCAACACCCCCCCCCGGCGCCCGCTCGCCGACGGGGTCAACGCCCTCGTCGGACCCATGATGCAAGCGGCGCAGCGCCGCCAGCGGGCCTTCGGCAGCACCGACAGCCAGTTCCTTGAACCGACGGCCGAGACGTTGCTCGCCGCCTCGCTCGTCGGCCTCGCCACCCCCCAAGCGGGCGTGCCGGCCGTGGGGACGCGCACGTTTGTGTATCCGTCCGGGCTCGAGCAGAGCGAGGTCTGGGACGCGCATCGCACCCTGGTTTTTGCTCGGGACCCCGGCCACGCGCCCCAGGGCACTTCGCTGCCCCGCTTCAAAGTCCCCCGCACCTCGCGTCTGACCTGGTGGCGCCTGGCCGTGCCCGCCGCCGCCCAGGGAGGATGATCCCATGTCCGCGCGCCCTGCCCCCCGCCGGGATCGGTCCCGGCGAACGCCCCACGCCCACCCCATCTGTCCTTGAGCATGGAACCCACCCCCGCTGTTCAAACGCTGAACCTGACCCGCCTGTACGGCGAAACGGTGGCCGTCAATGACCTCAGCCTCACGGTCCACAAGGCCGACCTGTTCGGCTTCATCGGCTCCAACGGTGCCGGCAAGACCACCACCCTGCGCATCCTGGCCACGTTCCTCGCCCCCTCCAGCGGCACCGCCCGCATCCTGGGCCACGACGTGGTGAAGGAGGCCGATGCCGTGCGCCACCTCATCGGCTACATGCCGGACTTCTTCGGCGTGTACAAGGACATGGAAGTGACCGAGTACCTGGATTTCTATGGCGCCTGCTACAAAATCCCCACCGCCCTGCGGGAAAAGGCCGTCCAGGATGTCCTGGAGCTGGTGGGGCTGACCGAAAAACGCGGCGCCATCATTGGCGCCCTCAGCCGGGGCATGCAACAGCGCCTGGGCCTGGCCCGTGTCCTCATCCATGACCCCCAGGTGCTCCTGCTGGACGAGCCGGCCAGCGGGCTCGACCCGCGCGCCCGCATCGAAATGATGGCCATCCTCCAGGAGCTGCAGCGGCTGGGCAAAACCATCATCATCTCCTCCCACATCCTCAGCGAGCTGCAGACCCTCTGCAATCGCGTGGCCATCATCGAAAAGGGCCGCCTCATCTACTGCGGCCCGGTCCAGGGCGTGCGGGACCAGATGGCCCCCGGTCGCGTGGTGTGGGTCAAGGTCTCCAGTGATCCCCGGCAGGCCGTCGAGCTGCTGCGCACCCACCCCGAGGTCAGCAACGCCACCGCCGCCGATGGCGCCATCAAGGTTACCCTGGCCAGCCACGAGACCGACCACAGTCTGGTGGCCGAGGTGCTGGTCAAGGGCGGCGCGCGGCTGATCGAGCTGCGCGAGGATGAACTGGGTTTGGAAGAGGTTTTCCTGCGCGTCACCCGCGGAGAAACGCAGTGAGCCGCCGACGGTCGCGTACGCGTGTGGTGGCGGGGAGCGAACCGGCGTGTCAGGGTCACTGCCGGTAGGCGGCGGAGCCAGAATCGGCTCCCGGCAGGTCCGCTCGGAACAACCCGCCCCGGAGACAGGGGCTGGAGGGGAGAGAAGCGACGTGGTGGAAAGTGGTCATCCCTGCCGTGGGGTGTTGGCGTCAGCCCTGGCCTTTCCGGAAGCTCCTCGGCGGCCTGTAATGGCCGGCACTATCAGGCTGGCCATCATCACCCGCCCCAACAAGGACGGACCGGGCGAGTGGTTCGCCCCCACGTGGGGATTTGCCCGGCAAACCCTGCCGTGGTTCCCGGCCGAGGTTCGGGCTGCCGGTCTGCTGCTGGGTCGGCCGGGGCACGAAGGGCTCATCCCCAACGCCCGGGTCGCCAGGTTCGTGAGGGGCAATTCCCTGGCCGCCAACTTCACCGCCGCACTGCTCGGGCCCTCATGTACTTCTCCACCCTGACCGAGGTACCGATCCTGCAGGGGCTGCTCGGCAGTGGCATGGGCAAGGGGCCCGCCCTGGCGTTGCTCCTGGCCGGGCCGGCGCTTTCCCTGCCCAACATGCTCGTCCTGCGCAGCGTCATGGGGACAAGGAAACCGGTCACCTTCGTCATCTTGGTGGTGAGGATGGCTACCCTCGCCGGCCACCTCTACGGCGCCATTTTCTGAACCGCAACTCCCCTCGAAAGGACATGCCATGCAATTGACGATCCTCGGACCTGGCTGCGCGAAATGCCTGGCCCTCGCCCAATTCGCGGAACGGGCCGCCCGGGAACTCGGCCTGTCCTGCGAACTCTTCAAGGTCACCGTTCAAACAGCCCCTGGCCCGGGCATGAATGACATGGCCCGGGCATGATGCTGACGCCGGCCCTGGCCATCAACGACACCCTCAAGGTCGTCGGCAAAGTGCCCACCGTGGCCGGGCTCAAGCCCCGTGCTCGACCCGGCGGCCACGGCCCCCGGGCCACCGCCTCGACCCATCCCGGAAACCAAACCCGTTTTGTCACTTTGTCGTTGTGCATATTTAGTGCCGCCTGAGCAAGACCAAGCCAGTTTGTCCTTAACCGGCCGGTACGCAAGCGCAACGTGCTACCCACCAGAGATTTTTCCACCAACGGGGAAAACTTAAAAAACCGGAAATTTTATGTTGACCGCGCGGTTCCGGGAAGTCAGTTTGACGCCATGAAAGCGGGGAAGCAGTCCTTTGTCTTTGGCCATCCCGCTTTATCTCAATATCACTGTTAGGCGGCACCGAGTGTCACACCACATCCTATGCGCTGTTTCTACCACCAAGACAAAGACGCGGTCGGCAGTTGCAAGTCGTGCGGCAAGGGTTTGTGCGCCGAGTGCGCCGCCGACTTGGGCAAGGGCTTGGCGTGTCGCGGACGATGCGAGGAGGACGTTCGAGCGGTTGTCGCGCTTGTCGAGCGCAACATCAAACTACAGCCGACGGCCACCCGACTCATTCAGTCCGGCAGCAGCGCACGTTTGGCGAGTTCGGTCTTCTTTCTCGTCACTGGTGGGGTGTTTCTGATTTACGGCCTGACAAGCGAGCGCGAGTTGCACTTTATCACGATTCTCGGAGTTTGCTTTCTTGCTTACGGGCTATTCCACTTGCTGTGGTCTCGCCGACTTGCAGCACAGACACACAAGACCGAAACATGAGAATGCCGCCTAACACTGCGCTGGAGCGAACCGGCACCCCGCTTGGGCTTCGACGGACGGCGCGGGTGATTCGACGCGCCCGTTGCATTCGACCGTCGCGGTCGGGTGCCGGTCGCTCAGCTTGGGTTAGGCATAAAGGAAACAGGGCATGAGCTATTTGCTTTTGGTAGTTGTTGTTCTAGTCATCGTTGCGGTGCTGGTCGTCGTCGCAAAAGCCAAAAAAGGCGGCGGCATCAGCGATGCTCCGTGGCCTTTCTACGCAAAGAAACCACTTTCAAGCCCAGAGCAGGTTTTGTATTTCCGCCTCTGCAAAGCCCTTCCAGAGCATATCGTTCTGGCGCAGGTCGGGCTATCACGCATACTTGGTGTCAAGAAAGGCAACAACTTCGGTGAGTGGTTCAACCGCATAAACCGCATGAGCGCAGACTTTGTGCTGTGCGCAAAAGACTCAACCATTGTCGCGGTCATCGAGCTTGACGATGCGTCCCATGAAAAAGCAGATCGTCAGGCCGCAGACGCAAAGAAAGAAAAAGCGTTGAGTTCAGCCGGTATTCGCGTCGTGCGCTGGCAAGCCAAGTCCATCCCGGACGAGGCAGCCATCAAAGCGGCGTTTGTTCATGCCCAACAAGGCGCTCCAGCCGACCGGCTACAGCGGGCTTCGCCCGCTTCCGCCGTCGGCTGAGCTGGTACGTTGGGATGTAACAGCATGAAACCCACATTCCGCATCTGGCGCGTCCTAGCCGCAGCCGCCGTCCTGGTAGGGATTGCGGCACTGGTGTTGTGGTGGC
>JBBIVJ010000027.1:0-65072 GCA_037439785.1 Verrucomicrobiales bacterium
ACGCCACGCTGGTGCTCAACCAGGTGGAAAAGCACGACGTCACAACCCCCACCACCTGCCCCGGTTACCCGTACTACCCCTGTGGGACCATCTCCGGCACCCTGACCCAGGCGCCGTTTTACACGGACAAGAGCTTTCGCGGGGTTGATGGGGTACAGACGGAGGCTGGCGGCGACGAAGCGGGTACCGTTGCCGATACGATGGGGGCGGTGGGCAACAACTACTTTGTGGAGATTCTGAATAGAATGGTCGCTGTCTTTGAAAAGGATACAGGCCGGAGAATCAGGCAGGCAGGGACGATGGCCTTCTTCTATTTGTCACTGGGCGGTAACCCTCCCGACATTTACCCCAAGGGCACCATGACCGACCCTCGGATCGTTTACGACCCACACAGTCAGCGCTGGTACGTCGCCCAGATCGACCCGCAATCGAAGAAGGCCCTTCTTGCCGTAAGCAAGTACGCCGATCCGGTGCCGCTGGACACCCAGCCAGACTTGGCGGATACAAACTGGGTGGCAACCAACTGGACCAAGTACCTGGTGCCGATAAACCACCAGACCATCAACGACACCGATTTCCTCACCCTGGGTTTGGACAAAAACGGGGTTTTCATTGCTGTCCTTCACCGTCCCGAGGCCCCCGCAAGTTGGCGCGCAACCCTGGCCGCCATCCCCAAGGTTCCCCTGGTTAATCAGTCGGCAGGGCCGATCCAACCCGCCAACTCCGGCAACATTTTCCAGTTCGACTTGGGAGACCGACAGTCCGTCATCCAGCCAGCGGTGAACCTGGATGCCGATCCGGTGAATGACATCGCCTGGCTGGTACTCAAGGCGGCGCCGTTAAGCGGTCCACCTTACCAGCCTGGGAAGATTCGTTACGCGCGGCTCAGGTGGAACAGCGTCACTTCCCTCTTTGAACTCCAATCCCCGGGTTCACCTTGGGCCAATGTTCAAGGAAGCGCTCCTCCCCCATATTTTGACATCGTTTTCAGCCAAACATTGAAGGCCCCGCAGCAGCCGGCGGATGCCGAACACAATCTCAAGGTGCAACTGGCTGACGTTGGCAGCCGGTTGATGAACGCGGTGCTGCGGACCGTAGGGGGAACCACGTATCTGTGGACCTGCCACCATGTCGGGCTGGATGGCGGCGGTAACAACCAATACGACGGCGGAACGGTGGATCGCTCCGCAATCCAATGGCTCCGACTTCAGGCTTCGGCCGGTGCGCAGAGCTTGTCCTACTCGGCTTACGGTCGGGTGTACGACACCGCCAGCAGCAACCCGTACTGGTACTACATGCCTTCCGTGGCCGTGAACGCGGCCGGTGACCTGCTCCTGGGGTTTTCGGGCTCCAAGGCCACTGAATACATCGGGGCCTTCCGGGTGGGCCGCAAGGCCAACGGCTCAACCAGCCGACCCACCTTGATCCAAGCGGGCCGGGCCTACCACGCCCGCGGTGTCCAAGGGGACCCGCCCGACAACGTGCGCTGGGGAGACTATACCTTCACCTGCGCGGATCCCGACGGAACTACGTTTTGGACGGTCCAGGAGTACGCTGAAAAGGATCCCTCCCTGCCGGTGAGGCCCAATAATCCTGTCGCTAATGCTTGGGGCACCTGGATCAATTCCTTCCGGCCTTGACGGGAACAGTTGGGTCAGTTGAGTGCAAATCCTGCCAACCTGAACCAGTTCAGCAGCAAGGCCATGAAAAACATCCTGATTCTCAGCCTGGGACTTGTGGGGAGCGTTTGCGTATTCGCCCAAGTGGCCATCGACTTCGATAACCGAGTCCCGACCCTCAACATCGATGCGCCGGTGTTTCGCCCGGACGGCACGGGCGCGGGGGCCGGGTTTACTGCGGGCCTATTCCTGGTGCGCGGAGAAGGCAGCCTGGAGCCGCTGTTCCCCACCACCACTTTTTTCACCAATCGACCTGAGTTTTTCCCCTACACGGTACCCACCATCATCTGGCTTTCCGATGCTCGAAACGGAGACTGGATCACCGTGCGCCTGCGCGCTTGGGAAACAGCAGCCGGCGCGTACGAGACCGCACTGATCCGAGGGGAGTCCAAAGACATCGAACTTTTTCTTCACTCCGAGGTGCCTGTAAGCCTGCTCGGCCTGCAGGGCTTCACGATGGTGCCGGAGCCGTCGCCGGGGGCGTTGCTGGCGCTGGGCGGGGCGGCCCTGCTGGCGCTGGCCCCGCGGCGGCGCCAGCCAGCAGCCGGCGCGGCCTCCGTACCGGACAGCCCGGCAGCCCATATGACCAAGAACGCGGAACGCGAAAAGCTCCCGCACCACCACTTGTGCTTTTGATTTCTGACTCCTGACTTCTGCCCCCTGACTCCTCACCCTCGGGCTCCGGCCGTCCCGGCCGACGTCCTGTCCGAGCGCAGTTCGGGCGGCAGCCAGGCGCGCAGCAGCGGGCCGGTCATCACCGTGGTCACCAGCGCCATGATGACAAACATGGTGAACAGCGGCCGGGTGAGCAGGCCCAGGTCGTAGCCGATATTGATCGCCACCAGCCCCATCAGGGCGCGGGTGTTCATCAGCGCCGCCACGCAGCCGGCCTCGCGCCGACTCTGCCCGGTGAGCCGGGCGCCGAGGTAGCACCCGCCCAGCTTGCCCGCGACCGCTGCGGCCAGCACCACTGCGCAACCCACCCAGGCCAACGGCGTGGTCAGCGAGCCGATCTCGGTCCGCAGGCCGGTGTTGGTAAAAAAGATCGGCACCAGCGCCACGAGCACGAAGTCGCGGAACCGCTCGCGCCACGCGGCCACCAGACTGGTCTCGCGGTGCAGCGCCACGCCCAGCATGAAGGCGCCGAAGATCGAGAAGATGCCCAGCAGGTTGGTGCTCACCGCGCAGCCGAACAACACCACCAGCAGCACCGCCAGAAAGGTGGGCGGCAGGCGGTCGGGTTGCGGCGGTTGCGGTTCCAGACCGCAGTGGGCCCGGCCGGGGCACTCGCCGTTGCCCAGCCGCGGCGACCGCACGCCAAAAGTGCAGGCCAGCAGCCGGCCGGCGGACCGCCCGCGGGGGTCTGTTTCCGGCACACAGAAACTGCAGCGCCAGAACCGCCGCAATGCCGGCCCCCCGAGCCACACCAGCGCGGCAAAGAACCCCACGATGCCGGCCACCTGCCCCAGCAAGGGCCCCCAGGCGAACTGTGCCGTCACCAGTGCCGTGGCCACGCCCAGCAGCACCCACCCGATCACATCGTCCAACGCGGCGGAGCTGATGGCCACCGCGCCCAGCGCGGTGCGCTCGAGGCCTTCCTCGAGCAGGATGCGGCCCATGATGGGCAGGGCCGAAATGGCCAGCGCGATGCACACAAACAACTGGAACCCGAAGCGATTGGTCTCCGGCGCAAATTCCCGGTGCAACCAGGGACCGATCACCAGCCCCAGCGCCATCGGCGCGGCGATCCCCATCGCCGACACGGCCAGCACGGTGCGTGAGCGCGTGGCCAGGTGCCCGAAGTCGAACTCCATCCCCACCTGGAACAGCAGCAGGATCAACCCCAGCTTGGCCAGCAGTTGCAGCGAGGATGACGTCTCGGCGGGGAACAACGCCTGGAAAACCTCCGGCCACACCCAGCCCAGGAAGGAAGGTCCGAGCAGCAGCCCGCCGGCGATCTCGCCCACTGCCAGCGGCTGACCCAGGCGCCGCCCCAGCCGGCCCATCACCCAGGCCACCGCGATGATGACCATCCACTGGACGAGCACCAGCTTGAGGTGGGATTCGATGGCCAGGGGATTCATGGTGTCGGTCCGCGAAACGTGGCGCGGTTCGGCCGTTGCATCGGCCGGAGGGTAGGCAGCCGGCCGCGGACCGCAAGGCTGCGCCAGCGAGCTGCAGACCGAAGCAGGGAATGGGGAACTCACAAAGGCCGTAAGGGGTCAGATGCCGGCTGCCGTATGCCGACTGCCAGATACCAGATGCCGGATCCGGTGAGCTGCCGCGGTGGCGCGTTAGAACGGCGCTGCGCCGGCTCAAGTCGGCGGTTGGGCGTACCACCCTTTTGGGGGGGCAGCCGTCCCGGCTGCCGGATTGCAGGCCAGAGGCCTGCACCACAGCCGGTCCGCAGGCCAGAGGCCTGCACCACAGCCGGTCCGCAGGCCGGAGGCCTGCACCACAGCCGGTCCGCAGGCCGGAGGTCTGCACCACAACCGCGGCGGAGAAACGGACAACCTTGTTACCGCCGGGACCGCAAGGAAGCGGTCCCTCCCAGACGCGGTCCCACCCCGTGGGGTCGCGGGAGGGGCGGCGTCCCCGCCGACCTTGCAGATGTACTGACTCCCAACCGACCAGGAAAAATCCGAACCGAAGGTCGTAGTGAACTGAGCCAGCCCCAAAGCGCCAGTGAACTGGCGCCTGTCTGCGTGCGCCGCACAGGCAGGCACTCCACAAGCTGGCGCCCAGGAGGGGCGGCCCTTCCGCGCCAAGCGTCTTGGAGTACGGCAGTCCTCTGCCGCTTTGCGGCGGCAAACTCAACGCCAGGGCGCCAGGACACAGGACTGATGGGCTGGTGCCGCTTTTTTGTGAGCCTCTTGGGGCGCTACCACGCCGGCCGCGGCCCCGGCGCACTTTTACGCGAACGAGGTTGTCCAGCCCGTCGAGGCCATCCCTCCCGGGCAGAAGATCCCCGGGTGCTTCGAGGAACCCAAGGACCTGACGCTCGGCCTCACCCCGCCGGGCGAGGAACTGGTTGAGGCCTGCGTCGAGCGGGGGATGCTCGTGGACCTCACTCATTGCACGCCGTCCGCCCTGCGGCTTCCGCGAGGCGAAGGTCGAACGCATCTGGGGCGGCAACTCCCTGCGGGTGCTCCGCCGGGGTGGGGCCGCCAGGCGGACGCCGCTGCCCGGGCCGCGACTGCGGGGAATGCCCTCGGTCCGGCTGCGGTGGCTGGCGGCGCCCGCCCCCAGGGCGGCTCAGGGCTCGCGGCCGTTGGTGCGTCGCCGGGGTTGTTGGTGGCCGAGGTGACGGTTGACGGCGTTGAGGTAGGCGCGGGCGCTGGCCTCGATCACGTCCGTGCTGGCGCCGCGGCCGACCACCGGTTCGCCGTTGCCGAACTCGACCTTGGCGGTGACCTCTCCCAGGGCATCCATGCCCTGGGAGACCGCGCGCAGCGAGTAGTCCACCAACTTGCCGTTCGTGCCGGTGAGCCGGTCAATGGCCCGCAGCGCGGCGTCCACCGGGCCGTCGCCGATGCTGGCGTCCTGGACCACGGCGGCGTCGCCCTTGCGGGCCCCGGCCCGCCGCAGCCGCACCGTGGCGGTGGGCACGGTCTGGCTGCCGCTGGTCACGTGCAGGTAGTCCAGGGTCCAGGTCTCGGGCACTTCGGTGATGAGGCCCTCGACCAGCGCGGTCAGGTCGTCGTCGTACACGAACTTCTTCTTGTCGCCGATCTCCTTGAACCGCACGAACAGGGCGTCCAGGTCGCGCGGCTGCAGTTCGTAACCCAGGTGCCGGAGCCGGGCCACCACCGCCGCCCGGCCGCTGTGCTTGGTCAGGGGCAGCTCGGTCTGGCCCCAGCCCACCTCGCGCGGGTCCATGATCTCGTAGGTCTCGCGCTTCTTGAGGATGCCGTCCTGGTGGATGCCGGCGCTGTGGGCGAAGGCGTTTTCGCCCACGATGGCCTTGTTGCGCTGCACCATCAGCCCGCTCATGCGCGCGACCAGGCGCGAGGACTTGACGATCTCGCGCGGGTTCACCCCGCAGGTAAAGCCGCGGAAGAAGTCCCGGCGGGTGCGCAGCGCCATAACGACCTCCTCGAGGGCGGTGTTGCCGGCGCGTTCGCCGATGCCGTTGACGGTGCATTCGACCTGCCGGGCGCCGGCGCGGACGGCGGCCAGCGAGTTGGCCACGGCCAGGCCGAGGTCGTTGTGGCAGTGCACGCTGATGATCGCGCGGCCGTCCCGGAACTCCGACACCGCCTCGTACAATTGCCGGATCAGCGCGCCAAACTGGTCCGGCACGGCCCAGCCCACCGTGTCCGGGATGTTCACCGTGCCGGCCCCGGCGGCGACCACCGCCCGGCAGACCTCGATCAGGAACTCCGGCTCCGTGCGCGAGGCGTCTTCGGGCGAGAACTCGACGTCCTCGACGTGGCCGCGGGCCCGCTGCACGCCCTCGACGGCCAGGCGGAGGATTTCCTCCTGCGCCTTGCCCAGCTTGAACTCGCGGTGAATTTTGGACGTGGCCAGGAAGACATGGATGCGGGCGCGCCGGCCGGCCGGTTTCACCGCCTCGGCCGCGGCGTCAATGTCCCGGGGCACGCAGCGGGCCAGGCCGGCGATGCGCGGGCCGCGCACCTGCCGGGCAATGGTCTGCACGGCGGCAAAGTCGCCCTCGCTGATGACCGGGAAGCCCGCCTCGATCACATCCACGCCCAGCCGGGCGAGCTGGCGGGCCACTTCCAGCTTTTCGCGCAGGTTCATCGAGGCGCCGGGGCACTGCTCGCCGTCGCGCAGGGTGGTGTCGAAGATCAGGATTCGTTCGGGTTTCATGTCGGCATCGGTTTTGGGGTTGCGGTTCAACGCGGCGCTGCGGCCTCCGCCCGGCACCCGCCGGGTCGCGCACCGGGCGGTCCCCTCAAAGCGAAGGCCCCACCGCCCGGTCGGCGATGGGGCCGCAAAGTCCGCGGACTTGCGTCAAGTCCCCACCGCCGCGCTGCACAGCAGCAGCGCACCCAGAGGCAGGAGGAACTTGGCCGGTCCGTTCACGGCGCGCATCCTAACCACGTTGGTCTGGCGGGTCAACGCCGATTTCAATCCCCGCCTGCGCAACCCCGAGGTGCCCCCGACCGCGGGCTGGAACGCCAACCGGCATCCCCCTGCCGGCGACCGACGCCGTGGCGGGGGGCGGGCGTTCGGGTTCGGGAGGTCGGGACGCGGCCCTGATCCCTGTCCGGGGCAGCGCCATCGCAGCAAGCGGCGGTAGAAGTGGCCGGCTGACGCCTCGCCTTGCGTTGCGTGGCCACCGCGGCAGTCGGGATTCAATCCCCGGGGGGGTGGCGACCGGGGCGACATGCCCGCGGAGGGGGGAAGGAGTTGTTTCGCCCCGAGCCGTGTCGGGGCAGCAGGCCGGCACTCAACCTCCGGCCGGGACGCGTAAGGGGAGAGGTGGTGGTGGGAGAAGGATTCGAACCTTCGTAGGGCGTTAGCCCGACAGATTTACAGTCTGTTCCGATTGACCACTCCGGCATCCCACCACCGGTCGGCGCTCCGCCCGGTCTGGCCGAGCTTGGGGAGTCGGCGCGGAATCCCGGGGCACCGCGCCCGCGCAGTATGCTATCCGCTCGGGACCAGGCAAGCGGATTCCCCCCCGGCGGAAGGCGAGACCGGCAGGAGCGCCGGCAGCCCATGTCGCGCAGTCGGGCAGCCCGCCCCTGTCGCCGCCGCGGTGACGCGGGGGAGCGACGCCCCACCGACGCATGCCGGCGGCCAGGTACACCACCCTCATATGGTGCAACCGTCCCGGCTACCGGACTGCAGGCCAGAGGCCCGCACCACAACGCCGGCAGGCGAGACGCCTGTACCACAACTTGAAGTTCAAACGCCCGAGCCGGAGGCCGGTAGCGCAGGCTGCCAGCCCAGGGAGACCGCCGATCCGCCGTCGGTGCTCAGGCGGGTGGGGTGGGGGCGGTCAACTGCTCGACCGCCCAGCGGGCGTGCTCGGCGATCAGCGGTTCGGGGTCGGCCGCGGCGCGGAGCAGGGCCGGCAGGGCGCGGCGGTCGCCGGCGTTGCCCAGGGCGACGCACACGTTGCGCAGCAGGCCGCGGCGGCGGGCGCGCAGCAGCGGCGTGCCGGCGAACCGCGCCCGGAAACCGGCCTCGTCCAGGGCCAGCAACTCGAGCAGCTCGGGCACGGCCAGGTCCGGCCGGGCGTGGGCGCGCATCAGCCGGCCGTCGCGGGCGAAGCGGTTCCACGGGCAGACCTCCAGGCAATCGTCACAGCCGAAAATGCGCGTCCCCACAGCCGGTCGCAGTTCGACCGGGATCGGCCCCTTCAACTCGATGGTCAGGTAGGCAATGCACCGGCGGGCATCCAGCACGAAGGGGGCCCGGAGGGCGCCGGTGGGGCAGGCGGTCAGGCAGCGGGTGCAGGTGCCGCAATGATTGCGCTCCGGCGGGTCGGGCTCCAGTTCGAGGGTGGTCAGGATTTCCGCCAGAAAAAACCAGTTGCCCAGGCAGCGGCTGATCAGGTTGGTGTGCCGGCCGATGAAGCCCAGCCCGGCCCGCTGGGCCAGGCCCCGCTCCAGCACCGGGCCGGTGTCCACGTACCACCGCGAGCGGGTCTCCGGCCCGCCGAGCTGGTTCACGAACTGCGTCAGTGCCTGCAGCGGCCCGGCCAGCACCTCGTGGTAATCCCGGGCCCGCGCGTAGCGGGCGACCACGCCGTGTGGGGAATGCCCCGCCCCCGCGGGACCGCCCCGGTCGGGCGGCGAAGCGGCGGGATAACTGGCGGCCAGGCAGATCACGCTGCGCGCCCCGGGCAGGACCTGTTGCAGGTTGGCCCGCCGTTCGGCCTGGCGTTCCATCCAGACCATGTCGCCGTGGTGGCCCGCGGCCAACCAATGCAGGAAACGGCCGGCCGATTCGGGCGGCGCGGCCGAGGTGACGCGGCACAGATCGAAGCCCAGCTCAGCCGCGCGGGCCAGGATGGCGGCCTTCATGGGTTGGCGGCGGCGGCGCGGCGGAACTCGGTCGCGATCTGGGCGGTGAGTTGCCGGAGGGCGCGGCCCTCGACATTGATCAGGACATCCGCCTGGCGGTACACCGGTTCCCGCGCCGCCAGCAGCTCGCGGATGCGCGCGGGCGGGTCCGGCACCTGCAACAGCGGGCGGTGGGTCTGCGTGCGCACCCGTTCCCAGAGCGTCCCCGGTGAGGCCCACAACCAGACCACCAGGGCGTGCTGCTTGAGCTGATCCAGCAGTTCCGGCCGGGCCCCCACGCCGCCGCCGGTGGCGATCACCAGCCGCGCGCGCGCGGCCAGCCCGGTGATCACCTCCCGCTCCCGGGCGCGAAACGCCGCCTCGCCGTCGCGCGCAAAAATCTCGGCCACGCTGCAGCCGGCCTGTTCCTCGATGAGCCGGTCCGTGTCCACGAACTCGAACTTCAACCGCCGGGCCAGGGCCTGGCCCACGGTGGACTTGCCACTGCCCATGAAGCCGATGAGCGCGACGTTGCGGATGTGCCGTTCCGGGTTCATGCCGTCGGGTCGCCGCCGGTCTCCCGCTGATGCGCGGCCCAGACCTGGCGGAGCCCCTCCAGCGTCAGGGTCGGCACCACGGCCGTGATGCCCGGCACCTGGCCGGCCAGCAGGGCGGCGTAACCGCCGGTGGCCACCACCGGCAGCCGCCGCACGCCCAGCGCCCGTCGCACCTCGGTCAGCAGCTCGCGGATCAGGCCGCGGTACCCGATCACTGCTCCCGCCAGCATCGCCGCCCGGGTGCTGCGGCCGATCACCGCCCGCGGCCGGGTCAACCGGATGCGCGGCAGCAGCGCGGTCTTTTCGTGCAGGTAATCGGTCATCGAGGCCAGCCCCGGGGCGATGATGCCCCCCCCGTAATTCCCCCGCGCGTTGACCACGTCAAACGTCACCGCCGTCCCGAAATCCACCACCACCACCGGGGCCCCGAACCGCTGCCGGGCCGCCACGGCGTTGGCCAGCCGGTCCGGGCCGATGGTCTCGGGCCGGGGATAATCCACTCCCACCCCGCGCACGGTGCGATGGGTCAGCACCAGCGGCTCCAGCCGCCAGTGCCGGCGCAACAGGGCCACGGCGTGCGTCGTGGCCGCCGGCACCACGCTGCACAGGGCGGCGGCCGCCGGCGGCGTGCGCCCCAGCCAACACCGCAACGCCGCGGCGGTCGAGCCGTCCGCCCAGCCGGGGGTGTCCAGCTCCCGTCGCCGCAGCCCGCCGCGCGGGCCGGCCAGCGCGGCGTGGGTGTGGGTGTTGCCGATGTCCAGCAGCAGCAGCATGGGGCGTCTCATCCCACCACCGTCACATCGCCGCCGGTGATGCGCTCCAGGTGCCCGTGCTCGGTGCGCATCAACAGCGCCCCGTCCGGGTCCAGCGCTTCGGCCCGGCCGCGCACGCGCCGGCTGCCCAACGCCACCTCGATCGGGCGGCCGATGGTCGTACACAGGCTTTCCCATTCATCGGCCAGCCGCGCGAAAGCCGGGGTGGGGACCTGGGCATACACGGCGTCCAGCTCGCGCAGCAGGGCCACCGCCAGGTCGGCGCGGGACACGGGCCGGCCCAGCTCCAGGCGCAGCGAGGTGGCCAGCCGACGCAATTCGGCGGGAAACTCGGCGGCGGCGAGGTTGACGTCCACCCCCACCCCCAGCACCACGTGCCGGACGCGGTCCTGTTCGCCGGTCAATTCGGTGAGGATGCCGGCGAACTTGCGGCCGCGCAGCAGCAGGTCGTTGGGCCACTTGACCTCCGGCTGCAGGCCGGTCTGCGCGCGCACCGCCCGGGCCACGGCCACGGCCGCCGCCAGGGTCAGGCGCGTTGCCTCGGGCGGACGCAGCGGCGGCCGCAACAGCACGGAAAACCACAGGCCCTGGCCCGGCGGGGAAACCCACCGCCGCCCCAGCCGACCCCGTCCGGCGCTCTGGGCTTCGGCGAAGACCACCACCCCCTCGGCCAGACCGTCCTGGGCCAGCCGCTCCACCACGTCACTCGTCGAGGTGGTCTCGCGGAACACCCGGATGTCCCGGCCGATGAGATGCCCCGGCCCCAGCCGGGCCAGCAGGTCATCCCCGTGCAGCAGGTCCGGGGCTCCCAGCAACCGGTAGCCGTGATGGGGGGTGGCCTGGATGTCGTAGCCGAGCGCCCGCAGGTCCTGGATGTGCGCCCAGACCGCCGCGCGGCTGATGCCCAGCCGCCGGGCCAGGTCCTCGCCGGACACGGCGCTGGCGCCCGCCTGCCGCAGGGCGCTCAGGATGATCGCATCGCGCGTCATGGGCGGATCGGACGCCGCGCCGGCGCCGCTTCCAGGTCCAGGGCCACGTCCGCGGCCGGCGCCGAATGTGTCAGGGCACCGACGGAGATGAAGTCCACGCCGGTCTCCGCCACCGCGCGCACGTTGGCCAGGGTGATGCCGCCGCTGGCCTCGGTGCGGGCCCGTCCGGCCACGAGGCGCACGGCCTGGCGCAACTGCTCCGCCGGCATGTTGTCCAGCAGGATGATGTCGGCTCCCGCGGCAACGGCCCGGCGGACCTCTGTCAGCGTGTCGGCCTCGACCTCCACCGTCAGCCCCGGACAGGCCGCCCGCGCCTGCCGGACCGCCCAGGTGATGGCGTCCGGGCGCCGGCCACGCAGGGCCACCAGGTGGTTGTCCTTGATGAGCACCTGGTCGAACAAGCCCAGCCGGTGATTGTGCCCGCCGCCGCAGGTCACGGCGTATTTTTCAAAGCGGCGCCAGCCGGGCGTGGTTTTCCGCGTGTCCAGGATGCGTGCGGCGGTGCCGGCCACGGCGGCCACGAACCGGGCGGTGAGCGTGGCCACGCCGGAAAGGCGCTGAACAAAGTTCAGGGCGGTGCGCTCGGCGGAGAGCAGGGCGCGGGTCGGTCCTTCCACCCGCAGCAAGGTGGCTCCCTCGGGGACCGCCGCGCCGTCGCAAAGCCGTTCCAGCACCCGCACCCGGTGGTCCACCAGTTGGAAGGACGCGACGGCGAAGTCCAGGCCGGCCGCCGTCAGGGCGCTGCGTGCCACCATCCGCGCCCGGGAGCGGGCCGGCGCGGGTACCAGGGCCCGGGTGGTCACGTCGCCCGGACCGAGGTCCTCGGCCAGCGCGCGCCGCACCGCGGTGATGATTTCGCGGGACGAAAGTTCCACGCCGGCAGCATGGCGGCGGGGGGGGGAGCGTTGAAGCCCAAACTCGGGGCGTGCCGGCTTGCTCGTCCCTGCGGCCGGCAGCAGCAAGCGGAGGTCGCGTGCCGCAATGACGCCGCGCTGACGTGGCGGACCACCCCGCCGCCGGCTTCCCCGTGTCGGCTTTTGGATCGCCGCGAGAAGGGGGGTGCCCCCGGGGGCCCCACCCGTGCCGGGGAAAGCGCGTGACGATTCCATGCCTCGCAACTAGGCTGCCGCTTCAGCAAATCACTGCCGACGTCGTGACCATGAAGCCCTTGTACATTCCTCCCTGTTCTTCCCCCGCTCCTGCCCCCACCCTCAGCCGCCGCGCCTTCCTGCGGACGGCCGCGCGTGCGGGCGCCGCCCTGGCCCTGCCCACCGTACTGCCCGCCGCCGTCCTGGGCCGCGAAGGGGCGGTGCCACCCAGCGAGCGCATTGTGATGGGCGGCATCGGCATCGGCGGGCGCGGCTCCTATGTGCTGGGGGTCTTCCTCCAGGAACCGGACGTACAGGTGGTGGCCATCGCCGACGTCCAGGCCGGCAAGCGCCGCGCCGCCAAGCAACGGGTGGACGCCCGCTATGGCAACACCGACTGCGCCACCTACCGCGACCTGCGCGAGCTGCTGGCCCGGCCGGACATTGACGCCGTCCTCATCGCCACCGGCCCCAACTGGCACGCCGCCGCCTCCACCCTCGCCGCCGAGGCCGGCAAGGACATTTACTGCGAAAAACCCTGTACCAAGAACATCGCCGAAAGCCTGGCCCTGGCCGAAACCATGCGCCGGACCGCCCGCGTGTTCCAGGCCGGCACCCAGCGCCGCAGCCTGCCCAACTTCGCCTTCGCCGTGGAACTGGCCCGCACCGGCCGCCTGGGCCGGCTGCAATCCCTCCACGCCCAGCCGCTGGGCCTCAAGACCGTCATGAGCGGCTGGTACCCCCCCGAGCCCGCACCCGACCCCGAGGAGGTGGACTGGGACCTGTACCTCGGCCCCGCCGCCTGGCGCCCCTTCAACCGGAGACTCCTCAACGCCTTCCACTTTGAAAAAGGCGGCGGCTTTGTCGGCGCCCTCGGCGGGGGCGGCGTCCTGGAATGGGGCTCGCATTGCGTGGACCTCTGCCAGTGGGCGGCCGATGCCGACCACACCGCGCCCGTTGAATACGAGCCGGCCGGCAACCGCCTCCTGGCCCGCTATGCCAGCGGCGTCCAACTGATCATGCGCGACGACGGCTGGCTCCCGCTGGGGTCCTGCCCGGTCCGCTTCGAGGGGGACGCCGGCTGGGTCGAGACCGCCGACAACGGCGACCTCGAGGCGAGTTCTCCCGATTTGCTGGTGGGCCGCAGCGACAAGATCGGCGGCTACCCGGCCGACTTCCACATCCGCAACTTCCTCGACTGCGTCAAAACCCGCGGCCAGCCGCGCGCCAACGCCGACGTGGCCTGCTGGTCCCACATCGCCTGTCACGCCGCCAACATCGCCCTGCTGCTGGGCCGCAAGCTGCGCTACGACCCCGCCAAAAACGAATTCCCCGGCGATGACGAAGCCAACCGCCTCCGCGGCGAAGCCCTGCGCGAACCCTGGCGCGTCTGACCTCCCGGCCCGGCCAACCTTCCGCCTTTCTGCCATGAACACCTCCTGCCCGCGTCTCCGCCTTCCCCTCGCCCTCGGCCTGTGGCTGCTCGCCGCCCTGGGCCTTGTCTGCCCGCCCGCAGCGGCGGCCGAAGTGCCCGCCGAGGACGCCCTGCTCCGCGTCCTGCAAACCTCGAACAGCCCGGCCGAGAAGGCGATGGCCTGCCGGCAACTGGCCCGGCGCGGCACCGCCCGCGCCGTACCGGTCCTTGCCCCGCTCCTGGCCGATGTCGAACTGGCCTCTTGGGCGCGCATCGCCCTCGAGGCCATTCCGGACCCCGCGGCCGACGCCGCCCTCCGCGAAGCCGCCGGCCGCCTCCAGGGCCGCCTGTTGGTGGGCGTGCTCAACTCCCTCGGCGTGCGCCGTGACGCACAGGCCGTGGCCCTCCTCACCGGTCGGCTGCAGGACGCCGACCCGGAAGTGGCGGATGCCGCGGCGGTGGCCCTGGGCCGGATCGGTACTCCCGCCGCCGCCGCCGCCCTGAAGGCCCGTCTGCTCGAGGCCGTGCCCCCCCTCCGCGCCGCCCTGGGCGAAGGCTGCGTCCGCGCTGCCGACCACCTCCGCGTCGCCGGCCAAACCGGGGCCGCCCGCGACCTCTGCGATGCGGCCCGCGCCGCGGCGCTCCCGCCCCCGCAGCGCCTCCAGGCACTGCGCGGCGCCCTCCTGGTGCGCGGGGCCGAGGGCCTGCCGCTGCTGCGCGAAACCCTGCGCGCCGAAGACCGCCGCTCCTTCCAGCTTGGCCTGCGCGTGCTCCGCGAGCTGCCCGGCAACCGCGTCACCCAGGTCCTGTCCTCCGAACTGCCGTCCCTCCCGCCCGAACGCCAGCCGCTGGTGCTGGCCGCCCTGGCCGACCGCGACGATGCCGAATTGCGCCCGCTGCTGGTCCGGGTCGTTCAGGCCACCAATACCCCCGCGCTGCGCCTGGCGGCGGTCCAGGCCCTCGAACGCCACGGCACCGCCGACGCCCTGCCCTTGTTGCTCGAGGCCGCCCTGGCCCCGCAGCCCGAGCTGGCCCGTGCCGCCCGCCAAACCCTGTCCCGCCTGCGCGCCCCCGGCGTCGAGGCCGCCCTGGTGGCCCGCCTCACCACCGCCCCCGATGCCCAGCGGCCGGTCTTGATCGAAGTGTGCGCGGCGCGACGTCTGACCGGTGCCCTGCCGGCCCTGATCCCGGCTCTCGATGCCCCGCAACCCGCCCTCCGGCGCGCGGCCGTGCGGGCTGTTGGCGCGCTCGGAACCGTGAGCGAACTGCCGGCCCTCCTCCGCGCCCTGGACACCGCCCCGGACGAGGCCAGCCGGGCCGACGTCGAATCGGCCCTGTTGGACGTGGCCGGGCGGGCCGGCGCGGCTGCGCTCGAGGCGCTGCTCCCGCTGATGAAAAACGCGGACCCGGCGCGCCGCCAGGTGGGGCTGCACGCCCTCGCCAGCGTGGGCGGACCGCGCGCCTTGGAGGCGGTGGTGGCGGCCACGCAGGATGCCGACCCCGAGGTTCAGGACGAGGCCGTGCGCACGCTCTCGACCTGGCCCAACAACTGGCCGGAAGACACGGCGGTGGAGCAACCCTTGCTGGCGCTGGTCCGCTCCGGTACCAAGCGCGCCCACCAGGTGCTGGGCTGGCGCGGCTACCTCCAGCATCTGCAGGTGGACCCGCGCCTGGACGACGCCGCCCGCGTCGAGCGGGTCCGGGCCCTGTGGGCTTCCCTGCCCGGCACCGAGGAGAAGCAGGCCGCGCTGGGCGCCCTCGGCAACTGGCGCACGCCGGCGGCGCTGGACTTCCTGCAGGCGCGCCTGGCCGAGGCGGACCTGGTCGAGGCCGCCTGCTCGGCGTTGGTGAGCCTGGCCTCCCGCAACATCCCGGGGGTGAGCGCCGAGACCCGCCGCGCCGTGCTGCAAACCGTCGTCGAGAAATCCCCCACCGAGGCCACGCGCCAGCGCGCCCGCGGTGCCCTCGAGCGGATGCGCTAACCCGCGCCGGTGCGGGTTAGCGCTGGCGCCCCGCCGCCGCGACCTCCGCCGGCCGCCGCCGGAGGTCGGAATCGCGGCCCGCCTGTTGCGGAGCCGACAGGGCCGACGGCCCGGGGGCCGCGGGGGCGGGGGGCGGTACTTCCGTGCCGCGTGCCGCACTGTTACGTTGCCCGCGTGAACCGCATCCGCCTGCTGTCCGACCCGGTCGCCAACCAGATCGCCGCCGGCGAAGTGGTCGAGCGGCCGGCCAGCGTGGTCAAGGAGCTGGTGGAAAACGCGCTGGATGCCGGTGCCACGCGCATCACCGTCGAGGTGCACGCCGGCGGCCGCAGCCTCATCCGGGTGACCGATGACGGCCTGGGGATGAGCCGCGACGACGCCCTGCTGTGCCTGGAGCGGCACGCCACCAGCAAGATTCAGCGCGCGGAGGACCTGGCCGCCATCACCACGATGGGCTTTCGCGGGGAGGCCCTGCCCAGCATCGCCAGCGTCAGCCGCTTCACCCTTGCCACCCGCGAGCGGGAGGGCACGACAGCGGAGGGCACGCAGGTAACGGTGGCGGCGGGGAAGTTGCTCGACGTCCGTGCCGCCAGCAGCCCGCCGGGTACGTGCGTCGAGGTCCGGCAACTGTTCTACAATCTGCCGGCGCGGCGGAAATTTCTGCGCAGTGCCGAGACCGAGCGGGCCCACATCCAGCACTATCTGCTGCTGGCCGCGCTGGCCTTTCCGGAGGTGGGATTCACCTACCAGCACGACGGCCGCCTGGTCTGGCAATTGCCGCCGCTGCCCCGGGCGGGCGACGCGGAGACGCAGTTGGCCATGCTGCGCGAACGGCTGCGCGCCCTCCACGGCGCCGAGCTGGACCTGTTGCCGTTGAACTTCAGTGCCCCGCTGGAGCCGGTGGCCGGACCTGAGGAGGAGGACGTGAACGAGCCGACCGAGTCGCTCGCCCCTGCGACCCTTCGCGTCTGGGGCTTCGTGGGCGCACCGGGGGTCTCGCGGGCCACGCGGGAGGACCAGCACCTGTTTGTGAACCGCCGCCCGGTCGAGAACCGTGCCCTGAACTTCGCCCTGCTCGAGGGCTACCACACCGCCCTGATGAAGGGCCGTTACCCGGTCTGCTGCCTGTTCCTGGAGCTGGACCCGGCGCAGGTGGACGTGAACATCCACCCGGCCAAGCGCGAGGTGAAATTTCACCAGGAACGCGCCGTGCGTGCGCTGGTTACCCGGGCGGTGCGGCAGACGCTGCAGGCGTATCACGCCGGTGGGCGGGGGGAGGGGGACAGGAGTCAGGAGTCAGAAGTCAGGAGCCAGAAGTCAGGAGTCAGAAGTCAGGAGCCAGAAGGCGGGGGTTGGCAAGCGGGAGAGGGGGACATGCCAGCGGCCCCGACCGCTGCCGCGGACACGCCGGTGCCTTCGCCCCTGGAGAACTTGCTCAACCCGGCCGCGCCGGCTGCGCCGCCCATGCCGGCTGCGCCGGCGAGCAAAGGTTGGCCTGCCCAAGTCCAACCGCCGCCGCTGGGTGCCCGGCCGTTGGCCAGCAACCCCGACGTGCCGCCACCACTGGTCGCCATCCCGTCCCCGCCCGCCCCCGGCCCGCCCACTCCCGGCATTGAGCCAACGGCCCCTGGCCTCCGTGCTTCCCCCGGCACGTCTCCGGCTGCGACGCCGGGTCCGGCGGGGCCCGTGCCGCTCCTCCGGGTTCCGCTCCGGTTGGTCGGGGTGATCGGCCGGCTGTACGTCGTATGGGAAAGCGATCGCGGCCTGGTGCTCATGGACCAGCATGCGGCGCACGAGCGGGTGCTCTTCGAGCAGATGCTCGCCCGTCTGGAGCAGGGGGGTGTGCCGTGCCAGCGGTTGCTGCTGCCGGAGACGGTCGAGGTGTCCGCACGGGACGCCGAGTGGCTGCGGGGCTTGCTGCCGGTGTTGACCCGCCTGGGGGTGAGCCTGCGCGAGTTCGGCGAACGGACTTTCCTGTTGGACGGGCTGCCGCCGTTTGTGCGGGTGGGACAGCCCCGACCGTTCGTGTTGGAACTGGTGGATGCCCTACGGGCGGCGGGGCCCGAGGTGAACCCGATGCGCCTGGGCGAGGAGAAGGTGGCCAAGACGGTCTGCCGGCATGCGGTCAAGGCCCGCGACCCGTTGCAGGCCCGCGAGCTGGTGCAGTTGGTGGAGGACCTCCGCTGCTGCGCCATGCCCTACACCTGCCCGCACGGCCGGCCGACCTTGATCGAGTTCAGCTACCGGGAGCTGGAGAAACGGTTCGGGCGCTCGCAGTGAGGTGGGGGCCCGTAGCCGCCGCGGTCACGCGGCGGAGGTCTGGTCCGCCGGCTGACGTCGGCGGCTCCCGCGGCAAAGCCGCCGCTACTTCACCACCGGGCGGAGCACAAGGTTGCGGTAGTCCACCGCCTCGTGGTCGCCCTGCAGGTAGATGGGGCCGGGGCGGAACTGGTCCGACCAGAGCGCGCCGCCGGTGCAGCCGGCCAGCGGCTGGTTGTCAATGATCTTGATCCCATTGAGGACCACGGTGACGTGCCGGTCCACCAGCGTGATGTCGCAGGTCTGCCATTCGCCGGCGGGCTTGGCGGCGTTGACGGTGGGGGTGAGGCGGCTGTAGATGCCGCCCATGCCGTGGGAGTCCGGCGGCCGGCCGTAGGAATCGGCCACCTGCACTTCGTAGATGCCGCGCAGGTAGATGCCGCTGTTGCCGCCCTTGGGCACCTTGACCTCGAGCCGGAGGTTGAAGTCCTCGAACTCGCGGTCGGTGCGCAGGTTGCCGTAGTGTTTGCCGCTGTCCTTGTCCGGCCGGTTGATGAGCGCGCCGTCCTGCACGCTCCAGCCGTTGGCGGCGTGGGGCTCGACCAGCCGCCAGCCGGTCAGGTCCCGGCCGTTGAAGAGCACAATCGGCTCGCCGAACCTGACCCGGGTGAGGTCCGGGGCGGGGGGCAGGGGAGGGATGCGCTGGCCGCTGAACTCGGCGGTGTCCACCCCGCGGCCGTCCTCGCGAGGGTTGAACTGGCGGAGCCGGAGGGTGTCGCCGTCCACCTGGGCGGAGAGCAGTTCGGTGAATTGCTGTTTGCGGACCACCTTGCCCCGGGCGTCCTTGCGGTTGACCTCGCGGGTGCGGGTGACATGGAGCGAGCCGTCGGTGAAGAAGACGCTGGAGACCGGGACGACGCTGCCGCCACCCCACATGATCGAGCCGTCGTACCAGCCGTTTTCCTTGCGGATTTCCAGCCAGCCGGCGCCGCCGCCGGGAATGGTCAGGGCCCAACGGCCGAGGAATTCCTCCTGAGCCAGGACGCGGCCGGAGGAGGCACACGCGGCCAGGGCTCCCAGAATCAGAACGCGCAGTGTGCGCGACCACCAAGCGTGAATTTGCATGGCCGCGGTTATCCGGTCTGCCCGCCGCTTCGCCAAGGAAAAAGGGACGGCGAACCCGGGAAGGCCCACGGCGGGTGAAGGGAGACACTCCCCGAGGTCGGCCAGGGAGGGACAAGGCGGCGGTCCCCGTGGAGGCGGGGTCATTGCTTGGGGAGGAGCAAGAAGGGCGGGGAGGGGTTGGGGAGCAGGGCGGTGGACCACGCGTCCGCAGTATTGGTACACGAGGTCAAGCTTTAGCCCGTCCGGTCCGGGGCCGGCGGCGGGCTGGCGCCGTGACCAGGTGTCAAGCGCGCAGCCTTGCCAGTGCCAGCGCCCGGGCGACCAGACTTTCAACAAAGAGGGAGAAGGTCAATTCCGCGCACGGTTCCGAGAACTGCCCGCTCCGAGCCGCCTCCTTTGGGGACAGGATGAGGCAGGCGGCGTCATAGAGCCGCTCCCGCACCATTTTGGTGAGGAGCAGCTCGTAGCGCTTGGCGTACGAAGCTGCGCGGAACTCCTCAAGCACCGGGAAATGAGGTTCTGCCACGGATACCGGCCTGACCGACCCCGTTGCTTCCTCCAGAAGCATCAGGTAGCCGAGCCAGGGTTTGGGCGACCCGCGGAATGCCCCTTCGCGGCAGGCAGTCCCAAAGTCCGTCGCGTTGCCGAGGGCTTCTTCGGTTCGGTTGTTGTAGTTGTTGCCGAATGACGGCCCCACCTGGGCCTTGAACTCGACGGTGGCAAAGAGACGCCCCCTGATGACTACCACGAGGTCCCATTTCTTTTCGGCCCGGAAGTAGCCCGGCAGTTTCGTCCGCGTGCGGCGATGGATGGTTGCCTCCTGGATGCCCGCCTGGACGAGAAGGTTCCGGATGAGTGCAGCAAAGCCGTCAAGGTGCGCACCGCCCGTGACGGCGCTTCGGGCTCCCCGGTCTCGGGCGCCCGATTTCCTGCCTTGAACTTCGGCCTGGCGGGCGCGCGTCCGCCAGAAGTGGCGCACGGCCTCGCGGATCGCCAGGTTCAGGTCGTAGCGGTCTCCCGACATGGCTCCGTGGACTGCTCCCCCTGCACGTGAAGGCGGATCAGGGAAAACAGTTCGCTGGTTTCCCGGTGGAGGCGACGTTCGGCCATTTTGAAGTAGTGTGAGTCCACTTCACAGCCGATCGAGTGCCGCCCGCAGCGTGCAGCGGCCAGGTTGGTCGTGCCGGTCCCCATGAAGGGGTCCAGGACCACGTCGCCCACGAAGCTGAACATCCGAATCAACCGCTCCGCGAGTTCGACAGGGAACGGGGCCGGGTGATCCCGCGTGGAAGCGCCGGGCAGGCCGGTCCAGATTTGTTGAAACCAGCGCTGGTAATCGTCCGCTCCGATGAGGCTGAGCACCCGTACGGCCAGCGAGGGCTGGCGGTAGCCGCCGGGCTTGCGTTCCATGAGAATGAACTCGATGTCGTTTTTGATGACCGCATTGGGTTCGTACGGTTTTCCCAGAAAACCCGCCCCCCCCTGCTCGACCTCGTGGGCGGCGTTGGCGATCTTGTGCCAGATGATCGGCGCCAGGTTGTCAAAACCGATCCGGCGGCAATGCTCCTGGATGGAGGCGTGCAGGGGCACGACGGTATGGCGACCTTTGTTCTTGCGGCGGGACCGGCAGACATCGCCCACCACGCAGATGAGGCGGCCGCCGGGAACCAGCGCGTTGAAGCAGTTCAACCACACCTGATCCAGTTCGGCCAGGAAGGTTTCGTAATCCTCGACATGCCCGAGCTGGCCAGTGGAGGGGCGGTATTGTTTGAGGGTCCAGTACGGCGGCGACGTGAGGACAAGGTGGACCGAAGCGGGGGGCAGATCGCTCAGCGCCCGCGCATCGCGCAGGATCAGCCGATGAGTCGTGGGGATCGAGCGCACCGCCTCGCCGATGCGGCGCATCAACCGCGCGTCCTTGGCGATGGCCGGCAAGGCGGTCTGCGGATGGGTCAGCGACCTCAACTCTTCCGGCACCCAGTCTTGCAGATCGGGTTCCACGGTGCCTGGGACGGGACTTGGCACGGCGCGCAAGGTCGCTTACCTCCTCGCCGAGTTCGGCTGCTCTGGGCGCCATGGCAACGGGGCCTCCGGTAGCATGGCCGTTGACAGCGCGCTTTACCCTTGGCCGGCCCGGGCCTTCCGCCGTGGGTGGGAGGACGTTGCCGCGTCCGCCACGCCGGCCCCCGGTGAGTTCGACTCGTTGGTCACGTGGGGCATTGTCACGGGGCTTGCTGGACTGTCAAGGGTAGCGCCCCAGCGCACCGGCCGCCTGGGGAAAGTACGGGCCATGTCCGCAGACGCCCCGGAGCCCGGCCGGGCGTGGCGGCAAAAACTCGGTTGACCCTCCCCGCCTTTCCGGACTCCATTGGGGCGGCATGAGCAACGTCCCGGCCGAACTCCGATACGCCCGTTCCCATGAGTGGGTCCGCGTGGATGGCGACCTGGCCACGGTGGGCATCACCGACCACGCCCAGCATGAGCTGACCGATGTGGTGTTTGTGGAACTGCCGGCGGTGGGGCACCACCTCCAGACCGGCGAGGCGTGCGCCGTGGTCGAATCGGTCAAGACCGCCAGCGACGTCTATGCCCCGGTCAGCGGCGAGGTCGTGGCCGTGAACGAGCAACTGTCCGCGCATCCCGACCTGGTCAACCGCGATCCCTACGGCGAAGGGTGGTTCTTCCGCGTCCGGCTCAGCCGCCCGACCGAGGTGGCGGCCCTGCTCGAGGCGGCCGCGTACCGCGCCCAGATTGGGGCGTGAACCGGCCGGCCCGGAGCTCAAATCTGGTAATCCGCCGCCCCGGCGCGCTCGGGTTTGGGCAGGATTTTGACCTCCGCCTCCCCGCTCAAGACCAGGGAGTGGGGCGGCACGCTGTGGGTGAGGAACACATTGGCCCCGACGGTGCAGCCCGCCCCCACCACGGTGTCCCCCCCCATGATGGTCGCCCCGGCATACACGGTGACGCGGTCCTCGAGGGTGGGATGGCGCTTCTTGCCGCGCAGGGCCTGCCCGCTGGAGAGGGACCGTGCAACCAGCCCCACGCCCTGGTACAGCCGGACGTGGTTGCCGATCTCGGTGGTCTCCCCGATGACCGTGCCGGTGCCGTGGTCCACGAAGAAGTGCGACCCAATCCGCGCGCCAGGATGGAAATCCATCCCCGTGCGGCTGTGCGCCCACTCGGTCATGATGCGCGGGATCAACGGCACCTCGCGCAGGTACAGCCGGTGCGCCAGCCGCTGCACCGCGATGGCCTCGATGCACGGGTAGGCCAGGATGACCTCGTCCGGGCTGAACGCCGCGGGGTCGCCCTGGAAGGCCGCCTCGACATCCGTGGCCAGCAACGCCCGCACCGCGGGCAACAGTTCCAGAAATTCGCACGTCACCTGCCGCGCCCGTTCGGCCGCGTCCCCTCGCAGTTCCCCCTCCGCCGCGGTGGCCTCGAAACTCTTGCGGATTTCGCTCTCCAGCCGTCCCGCCACCAGGGCCAGCAGTTCCGTCGTTCGGCCGGGCAGGTCTTCCGAATGCAGCACCGTCTCGTCAAAGAACCCCGGAAACAGCAGCCGCAACAGGTCGCGGGTCAGCCCCGCAATGGCCCGCTTGGACGGCAGGTTTTTGCCGTCCACGTGGTTGATGCCCCCCACTCGGGCGTAGGAATCGAGCAGGCGCGCGGTCAGGCTTTGGACCGTCTCGTTCACCCCCCCAGTATCGGCGGGGGCCGGCACGCCGGCAAGACAGCGGACCTCCCGGCCCGGAGCGGGGGCGTGGCTCGGGGCTGGCGCGCCGGACCGGGCGCCCCCTAGACTCCGCGCCATGTCCGATCCGGCATTTATCACCTTGCTGGACGCCACCATCCAGCACCTGGAACGCCTCCGCGAGCAGGGGGTCCGCTACGTGGAACTCGACCCCGCGCGGCTCGAAGCGCTGCATGTGCCCGCCGCGGGCGCCCCGCCGGTCGCGTCCGCCCGCGGTCTGCCATCCGGCGCGCCGGCGCGTCCCCCGGCAAGTCCGGGAGCATCCATCGCCGCGGGGTCGGCACGCCCGGTTCCCGCCCCACCTTCCGCACCTTCTGCCCGGTCCGGGACCATGCCGGCCCGGCCCGAATCCCCCCGCCTCGCCCCCCGGCCCACGGCGCCCCACGGCGGCCTCGTCGCCGCGGGAGCCGGTCCGGCGCCGCAGCCCTCGTTGTTCGGGGCCGCGCCGCGTCCGCGCGACCTGTCCCCCGCGGCAAAGGAGGCGGCGATGGCGGAACTGCGCCAGCGGGCGCTGGCCTGCCGCAAGTGCCCGCACCTGGTGGCAACGCGGCGCAACGTGGTGTTCGGGGTGGGGGACATCCACGCCGCCCTGATGTTTGTGGGCGAGGCGCCAGGGGCGGACGAAGACGCGCAGGGCGAGCCGTTTGTCGGCCGGGCGGGCCAGTTGTTGACGCGGATCATCCAGACCATGGGATTGAGCCGCGAGCAGGTGTACATCGCCAACATCCTCAAGTGCCGGCCGGATACCCCCGGCCAGACCAGTGGCAACCGCCGCCCCACCGCCACCGAGATGGCCACCTGCCTGCCCTACCTGCTCGAGCAGATTGCCCTCATCCGGCCGCGGGTGATCGTGGCCCTGGGCGCCACCGCCCTCGAGGGGCTCTTCGGCAAGACCGGCCCCGCCCTCACCCGCACGCGCGGCACCTGGCTCAGCTTCCAGGACCTCCCGGTCATGCCCACCTACCACCCCGCCTACCTGCTGCGCAACCAGGCCCTGACCGAGAAGCGCAAGGTCTGGGAGGACATGCTCGCGGTGATGGACAAGCTCGGCCTGCCCGTCTCGGAGAAGCAGCGCCAGTACTTCCTCAAGGCGTGAGCGGGGCGGCCGGCGCCTCCGGGAACAACCGCCGCAACAGTTCGGTGGCCACCGGCCGCTCCGGACGCCCCGCTGCCAGCTCCGCCAGCAGCCGCCGCGCCTCCGCCGGGTTGTCCGCGGACATCTGCACCGCCAGCGTCACCAGGTGGGCGTACCCGGCAGTGAAATCCGCACTCTCGCGGACGCTTGCCAGCAGGGCCGCCCGCGCCTCCGCCGGGCGTCCCTCCGCCTCCGCCCGCAAGGCCTGGAGGTAGTGGTCCCGCGCGCGGACAAATGCCCGCAGCCGCGGCCCCAAAACCTCCGGCTCCGCCAGCAGCCCTTCCGGTCCCGGCCCCGCCGCCGCCCACACCCGCAGCGCCCACAACGTCGCCCAGGGCGGGCGCTGGCCCAGGCCCGGATCGCGCGCCGCCCGCCAGTGAATCTGCTGGCGGTCGTCGGTGTCCGGCTCGCCGGCCAGCCCGGCCTCCCCCGCCCAATAGTTGCCCAGCAACTGCACCGTGTCGGTGAGTCCCACTCCGCGGAGCGCCTCGCGCAGGGCGGGCGAGTTCACCCGCCGCTCGAACCAGTCCGCCGGGTAGGTGCGGGGCGCGGTAAACGCCACCAGCCCGAGCACGGGCGTCTCGAGCGTGGGCCGCAGCAGGAACGCCCGCACCGCCGGAAACTCCGCGCGCAGGGAGGCGAACACCCGCCCCACGTTGTCCGTGGTGAACTGGTACAGCGGCACCCACTGACACAACAGGCCGCCCGGGGCCAGTCGGGCGCGCGCCGCCCGGTAATGCTCCCGCGTGAACAACGCCCCCGCACCGTCCCGCGCCGGATGGAAC
This sequence comes from Verrucomicrobiales bacterium, assembly GCA_037439785.1. GTDB lineage: Bacteria > Verrucomicrobiota > Verrucomicrobiia > Limisphaerales > J093 > DSVZ01. The sequence continues at coordinate 24,521 of JBBIVJ010000027.1, forward strand.
AGGTCGGCCACGATCACGTCGTAGCGCTGCGGGGTGGCGAGCAAGAACCGGCGGGCGTCCGCGGTGAAGACCCGCAGCCGCTCGGCGGGCGCGGCGTTGGCCGGCGCAAACTCGGGCATCACCGCCACCACTTCCGGCAGCAGTTCCACGCCGTCCACCTCCACCTCCGGATGCACCGTGGCGGCCGCGGCGGTGATGCCCGTGCCGGCGCCCAGAAACAGGGCACGGCGCGGTGCGGGATGCAGCAGCAGCGGCAGGTGTGCCTGGCGGCGTTCGGCCGCGGCCGCCGCTGTGCCGCCCATGGTGAAGCGGTGGTTCACGCGCAAGGTGCGGTCCCCGGTTCCGGTTTCGATCACCGCCACCGAGTCGCTCACCCCCTCCCGCCACACCCGCAGCCGCTCGCCGGGCAGGAGCCGGATCAACCGCAGGTCCGGCAGCGCCGCCACCGCCAGGGCCAGCGGCGCGGCCAGCGTCACCCACCACCCGCGACGGTCCGGGCTCAGCGCCAGCAGGACGTAGCCCGCCGCCAGCAACGCCAGCGTGCCCTTTCCCCCCAGCGCCGGGTACGCCAGCGCCCCCACCGCCAGCGGCGCCAGCGCCCCGCCCAGCGTGTTCCAGGCCAGCGCCCGGCCCAGGCCGAACCCCGTGTCGCGCGCGTGCTGGGCCAGCGTGGCAAACGTGGCCCCCAGGCCCAGGCTGGCCGGCAGGAACACCGCGGCCGCAACCAGCAGTTCGGCGGCGGTCACCGCGGCAAACGAATGGCCCAGACCGCGGCGCAACCCCGCGTAAACCTCCGGTGCCGGCGCCAGGGCCCAGCCGCTCAGGGCGCAGGCCCCTGCCAGTCCCATCAACAACCGGCCAGGCTCACCCCATGCCGGCCAGCGCCGCGCCAGGCGCCGCACCATCGCCGCGCCCAGCGCGGTCCCCGCGAGGTACACCGCCAGCAGGGCCGCAAAGGTGTAACCGGTGTCCTCCAGCACCAGCTTGAGCACCCGCACACCCAGCACTTCCCAGCCGATGCCCAGCAGGCCAGTGGTCACCAGCAGCACGCGCAGGCGCGCGGGCGACAGCGTCCAACCGGTCGGTACCGGGCGGGGCACGGCGGCCGGCCGGCGGGCGGGAACCGGAAACCTTCGGTCCAGCGCCCATGCCGCTGCCGCGCAGGCCAGATTCAACAACCCCAGCCCCCGCAGCGTGGCGGTGAACCCCAGCTGGAAACCGGCCTCGAGTGTGAAGGCGGCGCCCAACGCCGCCCCCAGCGTGTTGGCCGCATACAGCGTTCCCACCACCCGGCCCTGGGAAGCGACCTGGCGAACGAAGCCCTCCATGGCGACCAGCGTGGCGCCCAGGGCCGCCGTGGCCGGCAGCAGGGTCAGGGCCGGCACCCCAAAAGCCACCGCGGCGTGCCGCCACGGCGGGGGCTCCAGACCGATCCACGCCAGCGCCACGGCATGGGCCGCCCGGATCAGGGTGGGGGAAAGCCACACCCACAGCCCGATCACGACCTCGAGACAGGCATACAGTTGCAGGGTGGTCCCGGGCCAGCGACGCTGCAGGGCGTCCGAACCGGCCGCCCCGAGCGCCAGCCCCCCGAAGAAGGCCGCCACCACCGCGAGCACCGCGGGCAGTTCCTGGCCCAGCCCCAGCGCGAACATCCGCGTCCAGAGCACCTGACAACCCAAACCGCACAGGCCGGACACAACCAGGACGGCGTGTGCCGACAGGAGGGGGAAGCGGCGGGTCATGATGCGATGGCGGCGCACAGGGTAGGAGCGGCGTGCGGGGTGAACAAGCGCGCCCGCGGCGACGGCGCCCACCCCGGGGGAGGTGTGCGGGCAAAAAACCACTTGTCACCGTTAACAAGCGGCGCTTCATTGTGCGGTCATTGCCCATGGTCACGACCAGGCCCAACCCGCAACGCCCGCTCCGCCACCTCGCGTGGATGGTGCCGGTGGTGGGGCTGTGGTTGCTGGCGCAGGCCGCGGCCTTCTGGCCCGCCTTCCATCATTGCTTGCACGAAAGCTCGGGCAACCCGGAGCACCATTGCGCCGCGGTCGTGTTCCAGCAGGGCCTGATCGAGTCGGCGCCTGCCCATCCGCTGCCCGCTCCTCCGGCCGCGGTTCTGGTCTCCCTCCCGGAAGCACCGACGGCGCTCCTGGCCGGCTGGAGTGAGTGGTTGCCGCCGGGCCGCGCTCCTCCCGCGGCCTGATCCGCTGTTGTCGGCGTCGGGGTCTCCCTACGTGGAAGACGCCCGGCATGAACTTCCCTTTTTGCGTCAAACCCCTGCCCTGACTGGCCGTGCCCGTCGCCGGTCGGGAGCGGGCTCTTGGAAACATGAAAACGCCCCGCTCTTTGCTCCATGCCTTTACCCTGATTGAACTGCTGGTGGTCATCGCCATCATCGGCATCCTGGCCGCCCTGCTCCTGCCGGCCCTGGCCTCGGCCAAGGTCAAAGCCCGCCAGGTCGGCTGCGCCTCGAACCTGCACCAGATCGGCCTGGCCCTGACGATGTATGCTGACGACCACCTGGGTTGGCTGCCCGAGACCACGCACGGGACGACCGAAACGAACCGCTCGTGGATTTTCACCCTCAGGCCCTACCTGGCCAACGTGGACCACGTCCGCATCTGCCCGGCCGACCCCCGGGGCCGGGAGCGGCTCCGCGCCGGAGCCAGCAGCTACGTGCTCAACGAATACACCGCGGTGGACCTGGTGGACCCCTTCGGCGGCGTGCGGGAAACCTTCCGCAACCTCAACCGCCTGGTCCGCCCCACCGAGACCATCACGGCCTTCATCGGCGCCGAATCCTTCAGCCCCGGCGTGTTCCAGGACCACACCCACTCGCGGAACTGGCACAAGGGCTGGTACACGGTCATCGCCGACATCGAGCCCAACCGTTTCCGCACCGGCGGCACCGACACCAATCACCTCAACGGCTCGGCGAACTACCTCTTCGCCGACACCCACGTCACCGCCTGGCGCGCCCCCAACGTGAAGGCGCGCTTCGACCGCGGTGAAAACATCGCCCGGCCGCCGGAGTAGGCGGTCGGCGCTGCTCTGGCAACACGATACGTACTAACCCTCGGAACCCCCTTTGCAAAATGAGCACGCAGACGACTCCTTCACCTGCTCTTTGGTCCGCCGCCTGGCACGCGGCGGCCGCGCTCGGCCTGGCCGGCGCGCTGCACGCCCAAACCGTCCTCCGCTCCGGCCACATGGACCTCGGCGTGGCCTACGAGGCCGGCGAATTGTCCGTGCACATCCACAGCGACGATCCCGAGCCGGACGGCACTGAATATGGCCCCGGTGAGGCGGTGATCGAACTGGGCCTGGCGGCGCAAACCACCGTGCCGGCCAGCCCGCAATTCGCCTTCCTGGGCGCACCCGGCGACCCCCTCTACCTGCTGGCGGCTACCGAAAACCCGGCCCTGCCGTTTTTGGGGCTGGCGGCCGAAGAGGTCGAGCCGGGGCTCTTTGCCGGCAACCTCCTCACCCTCACCCTCACCGGCGCCGCCGGCCCGGGTGAGTTTGCGCTGTTCACCGTGGACGCCTTCGGCAGTCCCACCGTGCACATGAACACCCGCGGCGGCATCACCGCCGCGGACCACACCACGCTGCAGGCCGGCAGCCACGGCCACGCCCAGTGGGCCTTCACGGCGCCCGGGGACTACGACCTCACTTTCGTCGCCTCGGGCACGCTTGAAGGCGGCGGCGGCAGCGTGTCGAGTGAACCGGCCACCTTCCGCTTCACCGTGGTGCCCGAGCCGGCCCCGGCTGCCCTGTTGATCTTGGGCGGCCTGGGCTGCTGGCTCGGTCGGCGCCGCGGCTGACTCCCATCCGGCGGGACCGGCCGGAACCAAGGGCTGCGTGGAACTACCTGCCCGCAGGCCCGACCCCGGCCGGTTTCCGCCGGCTCCGCGATTGCCTGCCCGCCATGAAACGGACTGCTCTGCTGCTTGGCCTGATCGGACTTGGGACCGCCGCTCCCGGCGTCGCGGCCGGGGACCGGACGCGCCTGACCACCGAGCACGCCGACCTGTGGGTCGTGTACCAGCCGGACGATCCCACCAACAAGCTGGCGCTGGTCGTCTACGACCACGATCACGGCGTTACTTTCCTCTCCAACCAGGTCGCCCTCGTGGTGGCCGAGGCGGCCCGCACCGAACTGCCCGGCGATTTCCCCCCGCTGGGCCGGACCGGTGACCCGATCTGGATTCTGCCGCAGACCCAGAACCCGGCCCTGCTGTTCCTGGGCCTGTCCGCCGCCGCCGTCCCCGCCGCGGTCTTTCCCCAGGGCCTCACGCTCCACCTGCGCGCGGTCGAGGGCCCGGGCCATTTCTTCGCCTGGCAGGCCGGCCTGGGCGGACTGGACATCCGCGTCAACAGCCGCGACGGCCCGGACGAGACCGACCAGCTCCCGCTGCCCCCTGACAGCCACGCGCATTGGAACCTAGGCTTCACCACCAACGGCGTGTACGACCTGGTCTTTGAAGTCCGGGGTCGCCGCGCCGGCGTCGAAACCAACGACTTCAGCCTCCCCACGCCCTTCCGCTTCGAGGTCGAGCCGCTGCCGCCACCCGAAGAAAAGCCCTTCATCCGCTGGCAACGCGAGCAATGGCCCGGCGTGACCGGCGACGCGGTCATCGGCCCGGGCGCCGACCCCGACGGCGATGGCGTGGTCAACGCCGTCGAGTATGCCCTGGGCCTGGACCCGCACGTGCCCGATCGCGACCGCCTGCCGCGTCTGCGGTTGGTCGAGAGCCCCGCCGGCCGGCAGTGGCGCCTCGAGTTTGAACCCAACCCCGCGGCCACGGACATCCTCTTCCGCGCCTGGCAAACGGCCGACCTGGCCGCGGCCACCGCCTGGCAGCCCCTGCCCGGCCCCCGCGTGGAGCCGACGCCGGCCGGTCGGCCGCGCCTGGTTTTTGAAGGGGCGGCCCCGGCGGCGGGGCAGTATGTGCGCTGGGGCGTCGAGTTTCTGCCCTGACCGCCTCTTCCTGCCCTCCAAACCTGATCGGCAGGTCGTTGACTTGCCCCTCGGTTCCGGCAGGGACGGGCGGAGGTTTGCCGCGCTTGCCGGGGCGGCGGCTGGTCGGCGAGAGGGGAGAAGCCTGGCGCGGCGAGGGGCCTTTGCTTAGGCTGCCGCCGCCTTTCCATGCAGGGGACGCCACAAACTCCGGACGCGGTCCCACCCTGGCGGCGGTCCGCAGGGCGGCAGCAATCAGGCGGGAAGCCGTCATGGATGCTGCTGGTGGGCCGGGTGTGTCTGGGAGGGCCGCTGGCGCCCACGGCCGCGGCCGCGGAAGTCGAGCCGTGGGAGGCGATGGATTACGGCCCGTTTCTGACCGCCTCGATCGAGGCGCCCGAGCCCGCGGGCAACCTCGCTTACAAAGGGCTGGCCATCCGGCTGGCCGGCGCCTTTGGCGGCCAGGCCGGGGAGGCGGTGCTTTTCGACACTGACCTGCTGCGTTACGCGGCGGGCTGGAACGGCAATTACGTGGCCTTGAAGGGGGTGGTCTTCGACGGCGAGCACTGGGCGTATCCGAAGACCGACGGCCCGCAGGTCTTCGGCAATCCCCCGGTGCCCGGGTGGGCGCACAACGGCTCCTTCGCCGACCCTCGCCCCCAACCTTACGGCCCCTTGCCCCGGTCCCACGCCCGTTGGCGGGGACTGTATCTCCACGGCCCGCAGGTGATCCTCAGCTACACGGTGGGGGACATGACCGTGCTGGAACGGCCGGGGCTCGCCCGCGGCGCGGGGCTGACGGCCTTCGAGCGCACGCTGAACCTCGGTCCCACCACGCAGACGCAGGCGGTCCAGGTCGCCTTTTCTGCCCGGCGGCCGACGGGAAGGGATCGTTGCGCCCGACGACGGGCCGGGCATGGCGTGGTTGATACCGCCACCTGCCCCACCCGCCACCGCGAACGCCCCTGACCGCGCCCTGTGGCTCCGGCTCACGGCGGACGACGCGGGGCAACTGACCACGGATGCCGTGCAGAGCGGCCGGGCCTGGACCGCGTGGAAGGTCGCCCACGCGCCTGCGGGACAGGCCGGCGGCGCGCTGCTCTTCGAGGGCGAGGGCTGGCTGCAGGGGCCTGCCGGCGTCCAGCCCGATTTCCTGCGGCACGACCTCACGGTGACGGCGTGGCTGCGGACGGCGGAGGACGGCAGCATTGTTTCGCTCACGCTCCCCGACCGCCCCTGGGTGCCGCAGGGCAAGGCGTTTTTTGTGCGGGAGGGCAGGTTGGGATTCGACATCGGCTGGGTGGGGGCGGTCACGGGCCGTCGGCACGTGGCGGACGGTCGCTGGCATCACGTGGCCCTGACCCGGGCGCATGAGACCGGCGCGGTCCGGCTGTATGTGGACGGCGAGGGACAACTCCGGCCCGCGGCCCCGCTGGCCGGCGAAGTCCTGCGGCTGGGCTTCACCGCGCCGGATTTCCCGGCCCGTCCGTGGTTCCGGGGCTTGATGGACGAGGTGCGCGTGTTTGCGCGGGCCCTGAGCGCCGCCGAAATCGCCCTTCAAGCCGGTCGGTCCGCCGCTCTCGCCGGTGGGCTGGCCGCGGTCGCGCAGGGGGACGTGGCGGGGGCGGTCTGGCTCGACGACGCCCCCGGGCACCTGCGCCTCCAATTTCCCCCCTCCGCCCGGCCGCGCCGGGTGCGCCTCCTGCTCTGGCGCGGGGCGGAGGCGGAGCGGGGGCGCCTGGAAGAGATGGCGCGCCGCTTCGATCCCCCGCCGGACCTGACCCCCCTGACCGCCGGCGGCCCGCCCCGTTGGCAGCCGAAGCTGGTCACCCACGGCCGGTTTGGCGCGGGCGACGGTCCCTACGCCGTGGACCAGATCACTGCCCCGGAGGCCAACCCGTGGCGCGCCTGGATGCGCTTCGGCGGCGTGGATTTTTTCAGCGACCTGCGCCGCGCGGCCCTCTGCACCTGGAGCGGCGACGTCTGGCCGGTGGAAGGGATTGACGGCAACCTGGCGGAGCTGACCTGGCAACGGGTCGCCACCGGCCTGTTTCAACCGCTGGGTCTGAAGATCGTCCGCGACCAAATCCACGTCCTGGGCCGGGACCAGATCACCCGCCTGCACGACCTCAACGGCGATGGCGAAGCCGACTTCTACGAGAACTTCAACAACGACGGCCTGGTCAGCGGGCACTTCCACGAGTTCGCCACCGACCTCAAGACCGACGCCGCGGGCAACTTCTGGTACGCCAGGTGCGCCTGCCACGCCCTCCCCGCCCGGCATCCGCATCACGGCACGATCCTGAAACTGCCCCCGGACGGCTCGCGCCTGGAGGTTGTGGCCCGCGGGCTGCGCGCGGTCAACGGCCTGGGCGTGGGGCCGCGCGGGGAAATCCTCTGCATTGACAACCAGGGCCACTGGATGCCGGCCAACCGCATCAACTGGGTCGAGCCCGGCGGCTGGTACGGCAATCAACTGGCCTGGAACCCCGACCACCGCCAGAGCTACGACCCGCCGCTCTGCTGGGTGCACAACTTCGTGGACCGCTCCGGCGGCACCTTCCTCTGGGTGCCCGACCGCCGCTGGGGACCCGGCCTGGAAGACCGCATCATCTCCATCTCCTACGGCATGGGCTACCTCACCGCGGTGCTCGTGGACGAGACCGCCGGCGTCCGCCAGGGGGCGGTGACGCGCTTCCCGATGGACTTCGAGACCGGCGTCATGCGCGGCGTCTTCCATCCGGTCAACGGCCAGCTTTACACCTGCGGCCTGTACGGGTGTGGTCGGGCAACCGCACCCGGCCGGGCGGCTTCTACCGCGTCCGCTACACCGGCCGGCCGGTGCGGATGGCCCACCGCTTCCACGTCGCCGCCGACGGTCTGGTGGTGGGCTTCACCGACCCGCTGGACCCCGCCGTGGCGGCGGATCCGCGCCACTACAGCTTGCAGGCCTGGAACTACCGCTGGACTGCCAACTACGGTTCGCCCGATTTCAAACTCGACGGCCGGGAAGGCCGCGACACCTGGACCGTCGCCGAGGCCGTGGTTGCGGCCGATCACCGCTCGGTCTTCCTGCGCGTGCCCGAACTCCAGCCGGTCATGCAGTTCCACCTCGTGTTCAACCTCCGCACCGCCGAGGGGGAGCCGCTCCGCAATTTCCTCCACGGCACCATCCATCGTCCCGGTCCCCGGCCGGGGGGTGAGGTGCCGGGCCTGACCTCCGCCCGCCCCCCCGCCCCCCCGCCGTCGGTCCCCCGCGGGCAGCTTGAACAGGAGGCGCCCGGCCTGCTCCAGGAGCTGAGCGCCCTCACCGCCCCCGCCGAGCGCGACCTCCGCGTGGTGCGCCTGCCGGCCCTCCACGTGCCGGCCGGCCAGCCGCCCGGCCCGTGGCTGGGTCCCGGCCCGTTCCGGAGCGTCTGGCGCGCGCAGCTCAGGGCCGCGTTGAGCGACACGGTGCATTTCCGCCTCACCGGCCGGGGCCGGGTCCTGCTGCGGCTTCACCACCAGCCCGTGCTCGAGGCCGGCCCGGGCGGGTTCGACCTCGAGACGCCCCGGCCGGTCACGCTGCACGGCGGCTTGAACTCTTTCGAGCTGGACTACACCGCGCCCGCGGAAGGCGAGGCCTTCCTCCGCGTCGGCTGGCGTTCCGAAACCTTCCCGGCCGAGCCGGTACCGGCCACGGCCTTTGTCCACGACGCGGCCGCTGCCGGGGCGCGGCAGGCGGTGGCGACCCGGCGTGGCCGGGCGCTGTTTGGCCGCCACCTCTGCGCGCGCTGCCATCAACCGGACCTGCCGTGGAATCCCGGAGCCATGCCCGAACTGGCCGCCCGGGGACCCGACCTGGACGGCCTGAACGAACGTCTGCAGGCTCACTGGCTGCTGGCTTATCTCGCCGACCCGCGCCGCGACCACCCCGACGGCGCCATGCCGCGCTTGCTGGACGCCGATCCCGACCACGCGGCGCAGCAGCAGGCTGCCGATCTCGCGGCGTTTCTGCTGGGCGGCGAGGCCGCGCCCACGCCCCCGGCCTCCGCTCTGCCGGATGCCAGCGGGGTGGCCGAGGGCGACCGCCTGTTTGCCGCCCTCGGTTGCGTGGCCTGTCATCGGCTTGCCGACCAGCCCACCTTCGCCGCAGACTCGCGTCTTTCCCTGGCGCACGTTCCTGCCAAATGGCAGCCGGCGGCCCTGATGGCCCACCTCCGCCAGCCCGCGGCGCATCATCCCTGGACCCGCATGCCCACCTACGCCTTGAGCGAGGCGCAAGCCCGGGTCCTGGCCGCGCGGCTTCTCCATCAACCTTCCGGGCCGGTGGCTTCCCGGGCCGTGGCCCGCGCCGACACCCGCTCCGGCGATCCCGAACGCGGTCGGCGCACGTTTGAAGAACTCGGCTGCGCCGCCTGCCATCACCGCACCGGCACCACCCACCGCCTGGTGGCCTCCACCCTGGCCGCGCTGGACAACGCCGATTGGCAGCGCGGCTGCCTGGCGGAGGCCGGCGAAGCGCGGGGACGTGCGCCGGATTTTGGATTAGCACCGGAAGACCGGGCCGCGCTGCGCGCTTTTGCCGCCACCGACTGGCGGACCTCGCTGCGCCGTTGCGCCCCCGAGGAATTTGCCGAGCGGCAGATCATCGCCCTGCGTTGCCTTGCCTGCCACGGCCGCGACGGCCAGCCGGAGGTCTGGAGCCGCGTCGAAGCCCTCGACGCCACGCCTGCCGCCGGCACCACTTCTCCCGAGTCCGACACTCCGCCGGGCTCGGTCTCGGTGCACGCGGGCCGGCCCACCCTCAGTTTCGCCGGCGAAAAGTTGCACGCCGAGTGGATGCGCCGTTTGTTGACCGGCCGGCTCGACTACAAGCCGCGCCCGGAAAACCGCGGCTTCATGCCGGCCTTCCCCGCCCAGGGTGCCCTGCTGGCCGAAGGCCTGGCGCGACAACACGGTTACGGCCCCGAGCGTCCGCCCCGCCCGCCGGCCGACCCCGCCCTGGCCGCCCTGGGCGAACGGCTCACCCGCGTCGGCGAGGGCTTTGGGTGCGTTTCCTGCCACGACCTCGGCCCGCGCCCCGCCCTGGCCGGACCGGACACCGCGGCGATCAACCTCGCCTACATCGCCGACCGCCTCCTGCCCGAGTACTACCGCCGCTACCTGCAGGACCCCCAAAAGCTCGTGCCGGGCACGATGATGCCGGCGTTCATCGGTCCGGACGGCCGGACCGCCCTTGCTGAGCCCTTCGGCGGCGACGCCCAACGCCAGTTTGCCGCGATCTGGCAATTCCTCCTGTTGCTCGACCCGGCCGACGCCCGGCAACCGCTCCCGGCCGGGATCACGACTCCGCCGCCCCTGCCTGCTGGCGACTACGAGTAACGGCAGCGTCCCGCCAGGGCCGGGGGTCACGCCGCCCGACCCGGTCCCCGCGGCTAACGGGCGGTCCATTCGGCCACGGCAGCGCGGAGGCGGGCCTGGTCCCAGGCCTCCGGATGCACGAGGACCCGGTACCGCAGCCGGAAAGTTTCGCCGGGCTCCAGGCGGTGGGGGGCCTCGAAAAGCACGGCCGGCGTGAAGAAGTGCACCTCGCGGCTGTGAATGGCGTACCACGGCGAGGGCGACCGCGGGTTGTCCGGGTGGTCCAGGACGGCCACGCCCAGCCGCTGTCTGCCGAGCCGGCCCTGATATTCGAGGCCGGCGGCCCGGCCCCAAAACCGCTCCCGGCGCCAGACCACCTCGGCCTCTTCCGTGGTCACCACCGCGACCTCCTCCAGGTCCCTGGCCAGCCGCAGGGACAACCCCGCGTAACCGCCCGGACCACCCCCCGCAGGCGGCGGCGTGCGGTCCAGCACCACCGGCGTCAGGGCCTCGAACTGCAGGTCCCAGTCGAACACCAGCGAGCCGTCGGCCTGGGGCGGGTGCACTTCGATCCGCCGCTCCTCCCGCAACACCGGCGCGCCCCCCGCCGGCCGGTAGCTCAACCGCTGCCGCAGACGCGCGCTGAAATCAGGCCGCGCTTCGATCTCCGGCGGCTCCTGCACCGTCCGGCCTTGGCTGGCCCCGGTGACGGGGTGTTCCTCCCAGTAGTTCACCCCGTTGATGAACTTCCACGAAAACCACAGCCCGCGGTGCCAGCGATGGTCCGCCGGCCGGTACCCGGTCAGGGCCGCGCCGCCCGGCAGGGCCACCGGATGGAACGACGGTTTCGCTTCGCCCGGCCCGAAGTTGTACCGCCAGAGCGTCTGGGGGCCCCGCAGCAGCGCCACCGAATGCTCCGTGCGTTCCCAGGCCAGCGTCGCAGATTGCACCGTGGCCGGTGCTTCTGGCACGGGCAGGGTCACCGCGCCGGTGGCCGCCCATTCCACCCCGCGCGTGAACAGCGCCCGGAATCCCGGCTGGTCCATGAACTCCGCCGCATGCCCCAGCAACAGGGTGAAACACCGCCCCGCACCGAAGCGGTCCACCAGGGCCACCGGCTCCCATCGGTTACTCCCCTCCGGCAGGTCCGCGCGGGCGAAGCCCGAGGCCAGCACGTGCGCCCCGCGGCGCACGCCCGCCTGCACCCACAACTCATCCCGCACCCGGAACCCCGGCAGACCCCGCGTCACCGGATGGTCCGGGTCCTCGATCCGCACCGGAAACTCCTGGACCGGTCCATGCCGTGTCTGGCCGGTCCGCCACGACGCTAGGCCGATCGCCTGGTACGCCTCCCGGTCCGGAAAACTGGAGGCCCCCGCGTGCACCACCACGTGGCCCCCACCGGCCCGCACAAACTCCTCATAGGCCCGCCGGACCGGCTCCGGCCAGTCCGCCCCCGGGCCGGTCTCCGCCCCGAAGTGGTTCCAGTTCGACACCAGCACCCGGAAGCCCGCCAGCCGCTCTGCCGTGAGCCGTTCCGGCTGCTCCTCGACCGTCACCACAAACCGCCCGGTGGCCTCCAGCAGTTGGCGCAGTTTGGGCGTGGTGGTCTGCCAGTCATGATTGTTGCGGCCGCTCAACAGCAGCACGGACACCGCATCGGCATGCGCCGCCACCGCCAGCAGGCCTGCCAGCACCGCGGCCGCGCCCCGCCGCCCACCCGGTCCGCTGCGCCGCGCGCCTCCCGTAGAGCCGGTCCTGTTCTTCATGATGATCCGGGACGGCACCCTGCCACCAACTCCTGCCCGCGTCACGTCTCCTGCAAGCGCCCCTGTCCGAAGCCCGGCGCCGCTGGCCGGTTTCTCCCCAGCCGCCGCGGTGACGCAGCGGGCCGGCTGCCCAGCCGGTCAGGCAAGTTCCGAAATCCGAAATCCGAAGTAGACGTCGGGTGCGGTGCGGGCCCTCAAGGCTCAATGCCCACACCTCAATTCTCGACCCCTTCGGCACTCGTAAGCCGGCCCGGCCTGTCACCGGGTTGTTCCGCCCTCCGGTTTGGAATGGCGGCACCGGCGTGCTGCCGGCTCGACCCCGCCCGGCCCCGCCCCTACGCTGGCCCCATGATCGCGCGCTACTCGCGCCCGGAAATGCGGGCCATCTGGACCGACGAGAACAAGCTGCGGCTCTGGCTGCAGATTGAGCGGCTCGCCTGCGAAGCCCTCGTCCAGGAAGGCATCGTCCCGGCCGCGGATTTCCAAAAAATCCGGGCGGGCTGCGCGGCCTGGGAGGCCGACCTGCCCGGTCTGGTGGCCCGGCAGCGGGAGTTGGAGAAGACCCTCAACCACGACGTGATCGCCTTCACCACCGCGCTGGCCGAGACGATCAATGCCCCGGCCAGCCGGTGGGTTCATTTCGGGCTGACCAGCAGCGACGTCGTGGACACGGCGTTTGCGGTGCAGATGGTGCAGGCAGCGGACCGGTTGATGGCCGGCGTGCAGGCGCTGCTGCCGGTGATTGCCCGGCGGGCGCGCGAGCACCGTCGGACCCCCTGCATCGGCCGCAGCCACGGCATCCACGCCGAGCCGATCACCTTTGGCCTGAAGCTGGCGTTGATGTACGACGAGTTTCGCCGGGCGCGGGCGCGCCTGGAGCGGGCGCGCGAGGCGGTGGCGGTGGGCAAACTCTCCGGCGCCGTGGGCACCAGCGCGCACCTGCCGCCGCGGGTCGAGGCGTACGTGTGCCAGCAGCTTGGCCTGCGCCCGGCGGCGGTGGCCACGCAGGTGGTGCCGCGGGACCTGCACGCCGAATTCCAGCTCACCCTGGCGCTGGTCGGCGCCAGCATCGAGCGCTGGGCGGTCGAGTTTCGCCACCTGCAGCGGACCGAGGTGCTCGAGGCGGAGGAGCCGTTTACCCCCGGCCAGAAGGGCTCCAGTGCCATGCCGCACAAGCGCAACCCCATCACCTGGGAGCGGCTCACGGGGCTGGCGCGCGTGCTGCGCGGCCACGCCGTGGCCGCGCTGGAAAACGTCGCCCTCTGGCACGAGCGGGACATCAGCCACAGCTCGGTCGAGCGGATCATCTTTCCGGACTCCTGCACCCTGCTGGACTACATGCTGGGGCTGCTCACCCGCCTGATGGACGGCCTGGCAGTGTACCCGGAGAACATGCGGAAAAACCTGCGTCTGAGCCTGGGCATGTGGCACAGCCAGACCGTGCTCCTGGCCCTCATCCGCAAGGGGCTTGCGCGCGAGGCCGCCTATGCCCTGGTCCAGCGCAATGCCCTGAAGACCTGGGAGGTCAAACACGCCGGTCGTGACGACGCCGACTTCCTCGACGTGCTCCGGGCCGACGCGGAAGTGGCCCGGCATTTCCAGCCCGGCGAGCTCGAGGCCCTCTGCTCGCTGGAGTTCCACTTCTGCGAACTGGACCACCGGTTCCGCGCCGTGGGCTTGTAGGCCAGATGCCGGATGCCGGATGCCGGATGCCAGATACGGGATGCGGCCGTCCCGGCTGCTGGGGAAAAGCAGGCGAGACGCCTGCACCACACCTCTGACAGGCCGGAGGCCTGCACCACCGAGGGGGGCGAAAGTTGAAGGTCGAAGGTCGAAGCCGGCCGTAGCCGCCGCGGTCGCGCGGCGGGCCTTTTCTCCGCCGGCTGACGCCGGAGGCTACCCGTCCGGAGGTATCAGGCGGGGTGCAACCGGCCACCGCCCCCTCCCCTCCCCTCTGCTCAAGCCTCGTCCAGGCACTCCCGCACGGCCCGGAGCAGGTCGTGCGGCGGGGCGGGTTTTTGGAGGAACCGCTGACGGCGTTCCAGGACCAGACCCCGGCCGGCCATCATCTCCGGGCTGTAGCCGCTGGAGAACAGCACCGGCAGGTCGGGGCGGCGCTCCCGCAGCCGGGCGGCCAGTTCCCGCCCGTTGAGCCCTTCGGGCAGGACGAGGCCCGTGACCAGCAGCCGGATGCGGTCGGCGTGCTGCTCCCACAACGCCAGCGCCGCGGCCGCGGTGGCCGCTTCCAGGACCTGGTAACCGTGGTGCTCGAGCACCCGCCGCGCCACCTCTCGCAGGGCCGCCTCGTCTTCCACCAGCAGCAGCGTTTCCGTGCCGCCCTGCGGCGGCCCCGCCCCCGCGCCCCCGGCCGGGCCTGCTTCTTCCCCGGCCAGGGCGGGCAGGCATACCTCAAAGGCGCTGCCCCGGCCATCCTCGCTGGCCACCTCGATCCAGCCGCCGTGTTGTTGCACGATGCCGAACACCGTGGCCAGCCCCAGCCCCGTGCCCTTGCCCGGCTCCTTGGTGGTGAAAAACGGCTCGAAGATGTGCGACAGATGCTCCGGGGCGATGCCGCTGCCGGTGTCCCGCACCCGCAGCCCCACGTAGCGGCCGGGGGCCACCGCCGGCCGCGTGGCCGCCTCCGCCGGCCCGAGCTCGCGGGCGAACGACTCGATCACCAACTGGCCGCCCCGGGGCATGGCGTCGCGGGCGTTGACGACCAGGTTCATGAGCACCTGATCGAGCATCCCGGCATCGGCGCGGAGCCGGAGCGGGGCGGGATGCAAGCGCACCTCCAGGCGAATGTCCTCGCCGATGATGCGACGGAGCATTTTAACCAGGTCGGTGATCGCCCGGTTGAGGTCCAGGTTGCGGGGCTGGAGCACCTGTTTGCGGCTGAAGGTCAGCAACGGGCGGGTGAGGTGGGTCGCCCGTTCGACCGCGGCCTGAATCTGCTGCAGCCCTTCCGGCACGCGGGGCGGCAGGTCGGTTCGCATCCGCAGCAGCTCGGTCTGCATGAGGATGGCCGCCAGGATGTTGTTGAAGTCATGGGCCACGCCCCCGGCCAACTGGCCGATGGTCTCCATCTTTTGCGCGTGGCGCAGTTGTTCCTCCAGTTGGCGGCGCTCAGCCTCACGTCGGCTGACTTCCAGCGCAAAACCGAGGTCCGCCGCCAGTTCATCCAGCAGCCGCAGCTCCTCCTCGTCGAAGAACTCCGCGTCGCTGGCGTAAAGGTTGAACGTTCCCACGGGCTGGCCGGCGACCGACACGGGCAACGCCACCATCGCCCGGTAGCTGCGCTCAAGGGCCGCCGCGCGCCACGCCGCGGCCAGCGGGTCGCGGGCGATATCGTTGCACACGGCGGGGCGGCCGGTTTCCAGGGCGCGGTCGGTGAAGGCACACCCCTGGGGTGGGTCGCCGAAAAGTTGTTCGAGAACCGCCAAGGTATCGGGGGTTGCGCCGGCGTGGGCGGCCCGTTTCAGCGGCCCGTCTGGCGAGGCGCGCAGCCCGAGCCAGGCCATTCTGAATCCGCCCTTGTCCACGGCGATGCGACAGGCGCGTTCGAGGAGGGCCCGGGGATCACGTTCGCGCACGATCAACTCGTTGATCTGGCTCAGCATCTCGTAGGTGCGATTCAACCGGCGGAGGCGCTCCTCCGCCCGCCGGCGGTCCGTGATGTCCAGCAGCAGGGTCACCAGGCATTCCTGACCGTTCAGCACGAGCCGTTCCCCCGAGCAGAGCAGGCAGCCCGGGGAGCCGTCCGGTCGCCGGAACGGCAGTTCACAATCCCGGAACGCCCCGATCTGGCGGACTTTCATCGCTGCCTCGCGGCGCGTCTCCGGCGAAAGGAGCAGTCCCAGCTCCGCCGAGGTCCGCCCAATCACCTGCGCGCGCGTCAGGCCAAAGATGCGCAGAAAGGCCTCGTTGGCGTCCAGGAAGCGGCCTTCCTCGAGCGTGGTGATCACCACCCCCGCCGGGTTGGAGCGGAACGCGGTCGCGAAGCGCGCCTTGCTCTCGCGCAGGGCGGCGGTGCGTTCAGCCACACGCCGCTCCTGTTCCGTGGAGAGCCGGCGGGCGTGGAGCAGGTTTTCGACCCGTGCCTGCAGTTCCACCTTCTCGATGGGGGTGAAGATCAATTCGTCCACCGTCCGCCACAGATGCCGCGTGGCCATGCCCACGTCGTGACGGGACACCACCAGCAGAAACGGCAGGAACTGCGGTTGTACGGCGGCGCGGCGCGCCCGTACCCGCTCCCCGAGCCGGTCCAGCGCCGGGCCGTCCATCACGCCCAGGTCGAAGGGGAGGTCCAGGGCGTCGTCCGAGCCGGGGGCGAGGGTTTCGTGACGCGTGCCCAGGGCTTCTGCCAGCAGGTGGCGGTTGGCCAGGTGGGCGAGGAGCAGGAGAATGCGGCTCATAGAGTCAGGGTGCGTCGCCCAGTGATGGCGTCATGCGGTGACCATCCCGGGTAGCGTCGGGGAACGGCGTGATGAACGCGCACAGCGTCTTGGAGTGCGGCAGGCCGCTGCCGCTTAAGGGAAGACGCGGGGGCCGCCGGTGGTTCTGCCGTTGGCGCCCGATCCGCCTCCGGTTTCATTGGGGCGCCTCCTTCACCCACTCGGGTGTGCCCAGGAGGATGCCGCGCAGGCCGGTGAGCGGTCGGCCCACCTGGATGCCGTGGGGGGTGATCTCGAACTCGCGCAGGGTTTTCTCGAAGTCGCTCAGCCGCTTCTTGAGCACGCCGATGGCCTTGCGCAGCTCGCCGTTGATCTCGAGGTAGCGCAGGAACACCCCGTTGTCGGCCAGGTAGCTGATGCCCAGATCGGACACGCGGAACTGGCCGACCACGTCCTGCACTTCGGTGATGAGCAGCACCACCACGCCCTGGTTCTGCAGGTACTTCGCCAGCGCGTGCAACTGGGCGGTGAGGTTTTCCCCCTGCATCGAGAGCCGGTAGCCGGCGGTGCTGTCCAGCATCACCACGCGCGTCCGGTTCTGCTCGACCTCGTTGCGCACCAGCCGGCCGAACTCGTCAGGCGTGTGCTGGAGTGGCTCGACCCGGGTCACGGCGAGCGTGCCCTGCCGGATCATCGGGCGGGCGGGAATCCCCACGCCGTCGCAGCGCGCGAGGAGAATTTCCACCTCCTCCTCGAAGGTGTACACGACCGAGCGCTCGCCCCGGCTGGCGGCTTCCTTCATGAACTGGAGGCCGAGCGTGGTCTTGCCCACGCCGCTGGGGCCGGTGAGGAGCGTCACCGTGCCGCGCCCCAGGCCGCCGTGGAACAGCGCGTCCAGCTCGGGCACGCCGGAGGGGATGGCTTCCTGGCTGAACGTGCGCCGCGCCACCGGCATGAGGCGGGGAAAGACCTGCAGGCCGGAGGCGGTGAGCCGGACGGTGTGGAGGCCGCCGGCGAAGTCTGAGCCGCGGAACTTGCTCATCGCAAGGGTGCGCCCTTCCGGCCCATGCCGCAGTTCCAGCACCCCGTCGCTCAGGAATTGCAGGTCGTCGTCCGGCGATTCCGGGCTGCTCTCGGAGGTGAACAGGACGGTGGCGCCCTGGTCCACCAGCAAACGCAGGAACGAGAGCACCTGCTTGCGGTACTGGTAATGATCACGGGTGAGGTAACGGAACTGCGTCATCGGATCAAGAAACACGCGGCGCGGCTTGAGCGCGGCCAGGGTGTCCAGAATCTTTTTTGTCGTCGGCTCGCGCTCGACTTCAGCCGGCGAGAACAGGTCGTAGGTTTCCGAGCTGGCGAAGAACTCGGAGGTGGGGCTGAGGTCCAGGAAGGTCACCCCTTCCAGGGCAAAGCCCCGGCCGGCGGCGTTGGCGCAGATGTGGGTCTCCGGTTCCTCGAGCGTGATGAACAATACCGGCTCGCCGCGGGCCGCGCCGGCGCTGAGGAAGTGCAGGCCGAGAGTGGTCTTGCCAGCCCCCGGCCCGCCGCGGACCAGGTAGGCGCGGCCCGGTACGAAGCCGCCGTGGAGGACTTCATTCAGGCCGGTGATGCCCGAGGAGAGTCGCGGGGAGGTGTTTTCGGTCGGCGTACGACGCGTGAACTGGAGGCGTTCTTCGGAGACTTTCCGGTGAGAAGCTACGCCAAAGTTGGTAACTTGAGAAGTCCGAACCGTTGTAACCGCGGGACGGAAGCAGCGTGGGACGCCGCCCGGCCGTCCTGGCTTTTGGGCTGGCAGGCCGGCGACCAGATGGCGGAAGCCGGATGCCAGATACCAGATGCCGGATGCCGGACGCCGGATGCGGGAAATCCGAAATCCGAAGGAAGTGCCGGGCCGCGGCGCGGGGTTGCGGGAGCTGGCTAACCGCGCTGGTCCAGGGGCACGTAGGGGCGGAGGGTGGGGCCCTGGTACACCTGCCGGGGGCGGTAGATGCGGGTCTTGGGGTCGTCGAGGATTTCCTTGAAGTTGGCGATCCAGCCGGGCATCCGGCCGATGGCGAAGATGACGGTGAACATCTCGACCGGGATGTTCAGGGCACGCATGATGATGCCGCTGTAGAAGTCCACGTTGGGGTAGAGCTTGCGGGAGATGAAATAGTCGTCCCGCAGGGCGGTTTCTTCGAGTTTCTTGGCGATGTCCAGCAGGGGGTCGCGAATGTGCAGGGTGTTCAGGAGCCGGTCGCAGGCGGCCTTGATGATGCGGGCGCGGGGGTCGTAGTTTTTGTACACGCGGTGGCCGAAGCCCATGAGTTTCTGGCCGCTGTTTTTGTCCTTGGCCGCGGCGATGAAGCGCGAGCCATCGTCGCCGGCATCGTGGATGTCCTGGAGCATTTCGATGACGGCCTGGTTGGCGCCGCCGTGGAGCGGGCCCCAGAGGGCGCAGACGCCGGCCGCGGCGCAGGCGAAGAGGTTGGCCTGGCTGGAGGCGACCATGCGCACGGTGGCGGTCGAGCAGTTCTGCTCGTGGTCGGCGTGGAGCAGGAAGATCAGGTCCAGGGCCTTGACCACCTCGGGCCGGAGTTCGTAGTCCTGATATGGCTCCGAGAACATCATGTGCAGGAAGTTGGCGGTGTATTTGTACACCGGCTTGGGGTAGATGATGGGCAGGCCGCGGGACTTGCGGTAGGAGAAGGCGGCGATGGTGCGGACCTGGGAGATGAGGCGAGCGGCATGCACGTCGAACCGCTCCTTGTTGGCGCGGCCCATGAGCCCCGGGTAGAAGCAACTGCTGGCGTTGATCATGGCCGAGAGGATGGCCATGGGGTGCGCCGTGGCCGGGAAGCCCTCGAAGTGGTGCTTCATGTCCTCGTGGAGGTTTTCGTTCTGCGTGAGCAGGTCCGAGAACCGCCGCAACTGGGCGTGGGTGGGCAGTTCGCCGTAGATCAGCAGGTAGGCCGTCTCGATGAATGTGGTTTTCTCGGCCAGCTCCTCGATGGGGATGCCGCGGTAGCGCAGGATGCCCTTCTCCCCGTCAATGAAGGTGATCCGGCTCTGGCAGGAGCCGGTGTTGGCGTAGCCGTCGTCAAGGGTGATGTACCCGGTCTGGTCGCGCAGGCTGCTGATGGCAACGGCTTTTTCCCCCTCCGTGCCCACCACGGTGGACAGGGTGTAGCGGTGACCTTCCAGTTCGAGGATGGCTTCGTGGCTCATGACCGGGACTGCTGCGAGTTGGTTTTTTGCAAAGCGCGCAGTCTGGTCCAGGGCGTCGAGGCTGGCAAGGTCGAGGGCGGGTTTTGTGGCGAAGCCGCCGAGATGTCCCCTCGGCGGAACGACCGAGGGCACCGGCCCGAGCCGGCGCCGGGCAGCCGGGTGCGGTTTGCGCGGGAGCCCGCCGCCAGAGCAGACTCCAGGTTTGCCCGGCTTGGGGGAGTGGCCCGCGGAAATTTTTTTAGCCTCGGACCGTTTTTGACCGACCCCGGGGCGCATCCTGCCGGCATGAAAACGGTTGGATGCACCCCTGTGGAAGGGCAGCAACTGGAACTCAACCTGACCGGCGACCCGGCCGCCCTGGCCGGGCGTCCGGCACCCGTTACGCCGACGCGGGCGCGCTGGTGGCTTCAGCACATCCGCCACCTCATTACCCTGGCCGCAGCGGCCGCCGCGCCGCCCCGTCCCCGGCAGGTCGAGTTGAACCTGCCGCCCCCTCCGGGCCGGACGTGGACCTCGGGCGTGCGGCGTCGCGCCCCCGCGCCGGTGTGGGTGTCATAGACAGACCAGCGCCCGGTCCAGCTCGGCATCGGTGTTGTAGTAGTGGGGCGAGAGGCGGAGGTAGTGGAGGCCGGTGCGGTCCCGCCGCAGCGAGGTGTGCACGCCGGCCGCCATCAGGCGCGCGTGCAGTGCGGCCATGTCCGTGCCGGGCCGGTGGAAGGTGACGATGCCGCTGGCGTTCTCGGACGGGGCCTCGGCGCCCAGGACCTCCCAGCCGCGGGCGCGGAGTCCCTGAACCAGACGGGCGCGTTTGCGGAGCAGTTCGGCGGCGATGGCCTCCACGCCGATTTCCAGTGCCAGATCAAGGGCGGCCTTGAGGCCGGCCAGCCCCAGGAGGTTGGCGGTGCCGGCTTCGTAGCGGCGGGCGTCGGGGCGGAACCGAAGTTCTTCCTGGGCGACAAAGTCCGGGCAGTGCAGGTTGTGCCAGCCGAAGACGGTGGGCTGGAGGCGTTCCCGGACTTCACGCCGCACGTAAAGGATGCCGGCGGCGCAGGGGCCCAGGAGCCATTTGTGGGCGTCGGCGGCCAGGATGTCGGCGTGGGCGGCCAGGGTGGGAAAGGCCCCCAAGGTCTGGATGGCGTCCACACAGAACAAAATGCCGCGTTCCCGCAGGGCGGCGCCCAGGCGGGGCAGGTCCAGTCGCCAGCCGGAGATGAAATGACAGGAGGCCAGCGCCACCAGGGCGGTGGCCTCGTCCACCTGCCCGAGCACGTCCACGGGCCGGATTTGGCCGAGGCGATGGAGGTTCAAAAAGCGGACCTCGACGCCGCGGTCGGCCAGGGCCATCCACGGGTACACGTTCGAGGGGTAGTCGTCGAAGTACACCAGCACGTTGGCCCCGCGGCGGAAGGACAGGCCGTTGGCGACCAGGCTCAGGGCCAGGGAGGTCGGGCCGACCAGCGCCACCTCTTCCGGTGTGGCGCCCAGCAGGCGGGCAGCCAGCGCGCGGGTCCGGGCCACGAGGTCCCGCGGCACCGCGGTTTCCTGGTCCCCTTCGGCTCCGTCCCGGGCGCAGACGGCCACGGCCTCGGCCACCCGGCGGGGCAGGGGGCAGACCCCGGCGTGGGCCAGGTAGATCGAGCGGGTGACCACGGGGAATTCATGGCGGCGCAGCTCTTCGTGGGTCAGGAGATCGTGCAGCGTCATGGGCGTTCAGCCGGTCGACGAGGGCAGGGGGCCGTTGACCACGTTGACCGGCCGGCCGGCCAGGAAGGCGCGGAGGTTTTCCGCGGCCTGGTGCAACAGCCGCGCGCGGGCCGCCCGTGTGGCCCAGCCCAGGTGGGGGGTGATGATGCAGTTGCGGGCGCGCAGCAGCGGTTGGTCCGGCGGCGGGGGCTCGGTGCCGAGGACATCCATCCCGGCCCCGCCCAGGCGGCCGGTGTTCAGGGCGTCGGCCAGGGCCGTCTCGTCCACCAGCGGACCGCGGCCGGTGTTGAGAAGAAAAGCGCCGGGCTTCATCCAGGCCAGTCGTTCGCGGTTGATGAGGTGGCGGGTTGTCGGGGTCAGGGGGCAGTGCAGGGAGACCACGTCGCTGCTGCGCAACAGGGTTTCCAGGTCGGTGAAACGGCAATCGGCCGGCGGCGGGGCGGGGGGCGTGCGGGTGTGGACCAGCACCTGCATCTCCAGGGCGCGGGCCAGCCGGGCCACGGCGCGGCCCACCTGGCCAAAGCCGACGATGCCAAAGGTGCCGCCAGCCAGCTCGACCAGCGGCGTTTCCCAGTAACAGAAGTCCGGGCTGCGGCTCCAACGCCCTGCGCGCACTCCGTCACTGTGGGCGCCGACGTGGTGGGTCAGTTCGAGCAGCAGGGCGAGGGTCAATTGCGCCACCGAGGGGGTGCTGTAGCCGGGGACGTTGGTGACGGGGATGCCGCGAGCGCGGGCAGCTTCGAGGTCCACCACGTTGTAGCCGGTGGCCAGCACGCCGAGGTAGCGCAGCCGGGGCAGGGCGGCGAGAGCGGAGGCGTCGAGCACGGTCTTGTTGGTCAGCACGACTTCCGCCTCCCGCGCGCGGGGCACCACTTCGGAGGGCGGGGTGCGGTCGAAGACCTGCAGTTCCCCCAGGGCGGCCAGCGGCGCCCAGTCCAGGTCGCCGGGGTTGAGGGTGTGGCCGTCCAGCACCACCAGTTTCATGTGGCAGGGCAGCGTTGCGCGCCACGGCGGAAAGTCAATCCGCGTGGCGGTCCCCCTCGCCGGTCGCGGAGGCACGTCCCTTGAGCAGAGCAAGGGGCGGTCTTGGAAAAAAATGCGCCGTTTGTGAAGGAAAAACCGCTTGCCATCTTCCGCGGAAGGGCACAAGCTTCCATACGTGCACCCTGAACAACCAGCAAGCACGTTACCCAAAGCCATGAAGACCCAAAACAAGCTCATGGTGTTCTCGGTCCTGGGCAGCCTGGCGGCGTGGGCCCAAACCACGCCCGGGGCGCCGCAAGACAACGGGCTGACCCCCAAGACCGACACCATCTACGTCAACCGCAAGACGCTCGAGATTGACCAGATCAACAACGGCAACACCGAAAGCCTCGGTGTGGCCATCGCCCAAGGCGGCAACGTCATCGTCGGCTGGGAAGACGACGGCGACGGTGTGGCCGACCTGGGCGCGGTGTGGACCCTCTATGACTCGGCCGGCGTGCCGGTAACGCCGCCGACCGAGACCACGTCACTGGCCCCCGACAGCGCCGGGACGATCACCACGCGGTTCCTGTCCTACTTCCGCAGCAATGGCAGCGCGGTGGGGGGCGGGCATTCCTGGGGGCCGAAGATCAAGGCCAACCTGTTCGGGGACGGCGTGGGCATGGGGGCCACGTCATGGCAGTTGGACCTCGAAGTTTCGGAACTGGCTGCCTACGACGGCAACAACACGGGCGACTACCCGACCGTGCAGTTGCTCGGCAACGCCGGGCAGCCGGGCAAAATCCTGACCGGCGTGAGCGTGGATTACTCCAGCCGGTCCGGGGACATTCGGATGGCTGACTGGGACTACCTGTCCAACGGCAACATCCTCATCGTGGGCGAAAGCCGGCAGAGCCAGGACCTGGTGGACGTCTTCGGCGGCGACACGGCCTTTCGCCACGTGATCTTCCGCATCCTGGACCCGCAGGGCAACGTGGTGAAGCAGGAAACGCTGGTCAGTGAGTCTCCCAACTTCGTCGGCAACGCCGAGATGTGGCACGGCGCGGGCGTGGTCAGCAACGGCTTCGCCATCCGCTACAAGGCCCACAACGGCCCGGTGGTGGTCCGGATGTTTGACAACGCCGGCAACCCCACCACGGGCGACCGGGTGCTGGCCGACATCACCGGTCATCCCGAGGCGGGCGGCGGCGGCCGCGGCGACGGCGCCGGCTTCCACGGCAATGGCAAGGACGCTTACGTGGCGGTCAGCTCGTACGGGCCCGGCGCCTGGGTGACCGTGCTCAACGCCGATGGTACCGTCCGCTGGTCCAAGAACGTGGCCGATGACCTGCCGGACATGACCTCCGTCGGCCGGGCGGACGCGGCCATTGATGCGGACGGCAACGTCATTGTGGTCTTCGGCGGCAAGTACTCGCCGGACAATGTCTATGACTCGGTCATGGGCCGCCGCTTCGATGCCGCGGGCAACCCGGTGGGCGGCACCTTCTACATCAGCGAGAAGGAGTCCCCCGACCTGTGGCCCCTGCAGGCCAACGACCCGCGGGTGGCCTGGCGCAACGGCCTGGTGGCCGTGGTGTGGGAAACCCGTAACGACCTGGAAACCCTGGACCCGGTCTCGGGTGAGCCGCTCCGGGTGGTCGCGCTGCGCATCTTCTCGACCTTCACCCCGGGCAGCCTCGAGGCTGAGGGCCTGACGCGCATCGTGCCGGACACCCCGATCGTGAAGCAGGACCAGAACGCCCTGGGCAACTGGGAGCCTTACGCCAGCACGCTGGGGACCAGCACGTTCTTGATCGAGGGCAACACCTTCGCCGACGACGGGACCTTCTCGAACCAGCGATTTGTCGTGGCGTTGCAGCCGGTCACCGGCGGCCCCATGAAGCTGGCGGAAGGCTTCTACACCGACGCCGGCCAGCCGTTCAAAGGCCAGATCAACCTCTCCCGCCAGAACGGCAACCCCGGCCGCGTGGCCGGCGACATGCGCCCCGGCGCCGTGAATTACATGGTCGGTGCCGAAGCCTCCCCGCACGGCTTCCCGGAGTTCCAGTCCGACAACCGCTGGAACCTGGGCTTTGACCGCCTGCCCGACGGCCGCTACGGCACCATTCAGATCTGCCGGCTCGACGTGGCCACCCTCACGCCCACGCCGCTGAGCAAGGCACTGGATTCGGCCAACGGCCGGCTCACCTCCGGCGTGGCGCCCGGCAGCCAGATCACCCGGTTCGGCGGCGAAATCGTTGCCCTGGACAACGGCAACTTCGTCTCGGTGGTCGAGGACAAGTCGCTGACCCGGAACCCGGAGGGCGACTGCGTGGCCGCCACAATCTTCGCGCCCGATGGCAGCGTGGTGAAGGATACCTTCATCGTGGCCAAGGGCGACATCTGGTCCAACGTGGCGCCCTTCAAGGGCGGCTTCGCCGTGCGCGCCCGGCCCGAAGACGGCACCAGCGGCGTGCGCCTGATCCACTTCTTCGACAACGAGGGCAACCGCCTCGGCACCGTGGACCAGGCCGCTTCCGGCATCGCCTTTGACACCGGTCGCGGCGACGGCACCCGGCTGCTGGGCCACATCAACAGCCCCTACGTGTACATCGTCGGGCGCCCCGGCGGGGCGCAAGTGGTGAAAGTGGCCGCGTTTGATTCGCGCAACCGCCAGTTCGTGGCCGCGGCGGACGTCAACGAGGGCGCCTTCACCGGCAACTTCGACCGCGTCAACGGCGCGGTGGACGCCCTCAACCGCCTGACCATCGCGTGGGTCTCTCAGCCCGCCGGCTACGAGAAACCGCAGGTCGCCGCGCGCGTGCTGACCTTCGACGGCACGAGGTTCACGCCACTGACGCGGAGTTTCTTCCCCTTCATCAACAACGCCAAGGCAGGCATCCGCACATACCAGATGACCGTGGCCATGACCACCAGGCAAATCTGCGTGGCGGCCAAGGGCGAGATCAACTACGAGAACCGGCCCGAGCTCGGGCCGAACTCGCCCAACGAGGTCAACTTCTACACCGTGTTCAGCCACCCGGCTCCGGCCGAGGACCCCACCACGCCGGTGGGAGGCGAGCAAGCGCCGGCCCTGAGCATCAGCCGCAGTGGCAACAACGTGACCATCGGCTGGGCCCCCGCCGGCACCGGCTGGACACTCGAATCCGCGCCGGCCATCACCGGCCCGTGGACGGCCGTGGGCACACAAAACCCCACCACCGTCGGCATCGGCGCGGGTAACCAGTTCTTCCGGCTGAAGAAATGACCGCCGCCGTCCGGCCATCCGGCTGGTGACGCCTTGCACCGCCCGGAGCAGACCCCCTGCTCCGGGCGTTTGGTTTTGGCCCCGCGTCGTGTCCCGATTGACCGGCGGGGCTACTCCATCACTTCGTCGTAGAAGTGGAGGATGTCCCCCTTCTGGCCGGTGAGTTCGGCTTCCTTGAACTTGATGGCCGTGCGGGGGTGCTGGTTGAGGTAGCCGGTCAGCAGGTAGGGCAGGTCAAAGCCCCAGAGCAACTTGCTGCGGAGCGGTTCGATGTGGTTCTGCACGCAGCCCAGCACCGGGCGCAGGTCGTACTTGGGGTTGTGGAGGAAGGCCAGCAGCAGCTCCAGCGGGCAGTTGCCCGCCCCCCGCCCCAACCCGGCCAGGGTGGCATCCAGGAAGTTGGCGCCGCGGATGATGCCCTGGATGGTGTTGGCGAAGGCGAGTTGGAGGTTGTTGTGCATGTGTACCCCCACCTCCTGGCCGGCCGGTTTGCAGACGCTCAGGTATTTGCGGACCAGGTAGTCCACCTGCTCGCTGTAGAGGGACCCGAAGCTGTCCACCACGTAAATGGCCCTGGCCTCCGACTGCGCCATCAAATCGAGGCCCTCGCTCAACTCGCGCTCCGGCACGGTGGACACGGCCATCAGATTCAGGGTGGTCTCGTAGCCCTTGTCGTGGGCGTCTTTGACCATGTCCAGGGCGGTGGGAATCTGGTTGATGTACGTGGCCACCCGGACCATGTCCACGATGCTGTCCTTCTTGGGGGGATGTCCTCCTTGTAGTCGCACTTTTCGGCGTCCGCCAGCACCGACAGCTTCAGGGCGGTGGGGTTGTCCCCCACGATGCGGCGAAGGTCCTCTTCGCGGCAGAATTTCCAGGCCCCGTAGTCCCCCACCTTTAACCCTTTCCGGGAGGCCTTGTAGCCCAGTTCCATGTAGTCCACCCCCGCCGCCACGCAGGTGTCGTACACGGCCCGGACAATTTCGTCCGGAAACTGGTGGTTGTTCATCAGCCCCCCGTCCCGGATGGTGCAATCCAGCACCTTGATCTCCGGCCGGTAGGAAATCCACCGGCCCGCCGGACTTTCCTTGGCTTTCGGACGGCCCTCGTTCTTCGCAGCGACATGGCTCATGCGTCGAGGCTGACACGAGGGGCCGGGCCAACTCAACCCGGCAAAAGCCTCCCTTCGCAACGGCAGTTCCTCCGCCCTCCCAGAGGCCCCGGAAGACACTTCAAAAGTCCATTTCCACTGCGTCCGTGAACACCGCCCGCGTCAACCGCGCCTCCGCCTCCACGGCGCAAAGCTCCATCCAGGGGTCCGTGCCGGCAAACACCTCCCCCGGCGTCACTCCTGCGGCGGTCGCCGGGGTTCCGGGACCCGTCAGCCCGCGCGCCGCCAGCCAGCTGCGCAGCACACGGAGCAAGGCCACGCTCAGCGGCCCCCGATGAGCCCGGCGAAACCGGCGCAGTGTCGGCCCGTCCAGCTCCAGGCCGGCGCTCAGGTAATGCAGGCCCGGTTCGCTTTCCCGCTGCTCGGCGATGTCCTCCGAGCCGTAGAGCCCGATGGCATAGGCATAGGCCAGCGTGGCCAGGAGCTGGCCCGCGTTCAGCCGCTTTGCCCCCGTGGGGGAAAGGAGTCCCGGGCCGGCCGGCTGGTCCTTCACTGCCTCCAAGACCCGCTGGACCAGGACCTCGGTTGAATCCCACGCCCGCAGATCCACAGGGAAAGGGGCAAGGTGAGGCCCACCGCATCCTTGAGCGGACACCAGGCCACCTGCCACGGTGGGCAATGGTTGGGACAACGTCACGGTCACGTTCACGCGCCCCACATTGGCCGGGGCCGGTGACGAACCCATGACGGCGGGGTGAAATTCCGGCAGCGGGTTACCTGTTCATATCATCGAATCTGGATTCGATGATTTTAAAGTTGCCAGCCTGCCGAGCACCCGGCACTGTGTCTGCCATCCCGGCCCGCCAGGGCCGCGGAGCGATTCCATGTCCGCTGTGCTCAATCGCCTCCTGGCCGCCACGGAGCAGGTGGGGTGCCTGCTGCGCGACCGCATCGTGCTCCTGGACGGCGCGATGGGCACCCTCATCCAGGAACAGCGCCTGGACGAGGCGGGTTACCGGGCGCAGCGGTTTGCGGATTGGTCCGGCAAGCCCCTCAAGGGCAACAACGAACTGCTGGTCCTGACCCGGCCGGACCTCATCCGCGACCTCCACCGCCGTTACCTCCTGGCGGGAGCCGACCTCATTGAGACCAACACCTTCTCGGCCACCACCATTGGCCAGCACGACTTTTTCTTCCGTCGCCACGCCCCCGGCCGGAAGGATCCGGCCTTTTTCGACGAGGTCATCCAGGACCCCTTCCTGCGGAACCTGGTGGGGGAAATGAACCTCACCGCCGCGCGGCTGGCGCGGGAGGCGGCCGACCGCGTGGCGGAAGAGACCGGCCGCCCCTGCTTCGTGGCCGGGGCCATCGGGCCGATGCCGGTGACGGCCTCGATCTCGCCGGACGTCAACGACCCCGGCTTCCGCGCGGTGACATTCCGCCAACTGCAGCAGGCGTATGCCGAGCAGGTCCGGGCATTGATCGAGGGCGGGGTGGACCTGCTGCTGGTGGAAACCATCTTCGACACCCTCAACGCCAAGGCCGCGCTGCTGGCCATTCAGGAGGTGCTCGAAGAACTGGGCTGGCCGTCGCTCGTTCCCCCCGCCGACGGCCTCCGGTCTCCGGCGGCCGCCCGGCCCCTGCCGTTGATGATTTCTGGTACCATCACCGACCGCTCGGGGCGTACCCTGACCGGCCAGACCGTCGAGGCGTTTTGGAACTCGGTGGCCCATGCCCGGCCGTTGACCATCGGCCTGAACTGCGCGCTGGGGCCGCGGGAGATGCGCCCCTTTGTGGAGGAGCTGGCCGCGCTGGCGCCCGCCTACACCTGTTTCTATCCCAACGCCGGCCTGCCCGACCCGCTTTCGCCCACCGGTTTTCCCGAAACGCCGGAATCCCTCGCCCCTCAACTGGCCGAGTGGGCCCGCGCCGGCTGGGTCAACGCCCTCGGCGGTTGCTGCGGCACCACGCCCGACCACATCCGCGCCCAGGCCGAAGCGGTGCGGAACCTCCCGCCGCGTCGGCCGCCCGCGGTACTGGCCGAGCTGCGCCTGAGCGGGCTGGAACCGCTCACCGTGCGGCTCAACCGTCCCGCGCCCGAGGCGGACGCCCCGACGGCGCCGCCCGGTTCCGCAGCGCAGAACTTCATCCTGATCGGCGAACGGACCAACGTCACCGGCTCGCCCCGCTTTGCGAAGCTGGTGCGGGCCGGTCAGTTCGAGGAGGCCGTGGCCATTGCCCGTCAACAGGTCGAGAACGGCGCCCACCTCATAGACGTGAACTTCGACGAGGCGATGCTCGACGGGATGGCCGCCATGCGGCGGTTCCTCCAGCTCATCGCCGCCGAACCGGACGTGGCCCGCGTGCCGGTGATGCTGGACTCCTCGAACGGGGCGGTCCTGGAGGTCGGTCTGGAATGCCTGCAGGGCCGCGGGGTGGTGAACTCGATCTCCCTCAAGGAAGGCCCGGAGCGCTTCCTGGACCTGGCCCGGCGCATCCGGCGCCACGGCGCGGCGATGGTGGTGATGGCCTTTGATGAACGCGGCCAGGCCGACACCTTCGAGCGGCGCATCGAAGTCTGCGCCCGCGCCTACCGCCTGCTCACCGAGCAGGCCGGCATCCCGCCCGAGGACATCATCTTCGACCCGAACGTGCTCACCGTGGGTACCGGCATCGAGGAACACGCCTCCTACGCCGTGGACTTCTTCCGCGCCACCCGCTGGATCAAGGACCACCTGCCCGGCGCCCGCGTCAGCGGCGGCATCAGCAACGTGAGCTTCAGCTTCCGCGGCCACAACGCCGTGCGCGAGGCCATGCACAGCGTCTTCCTCTATCATGCCCTGCGCGCCGGCCTGGACATGGCCATCGTCAACGCCGGCCTCCTGGCCGTGTACGAGGAAATCGAACCCGACCTGCGCGAGCGCGTTGAAGACCTCCTCCTCAACCGCCGCCCCGACGCCACCGAACGCCTCCTGGCCTGGGCCCGGGCCCACCAGGCGCGGACCGCCGCCCCCGGCGCGGACCCCGCTGCCGCCCCGGCCGAAGAGGCCGCCTGGCGCCAGGGCACCGTCGAAAAGCGGATCGAACACGCCCTGGTCCAGGGCATCGCCGATTACATCGAGGCCGACGTCGAGGAGGCGCGCCGCAAGTACGGCCGGCCGCTGGCGGTCATCGAGGGCCCCCTCATGGCCGGCATGAACGTGGTGGGCGACCTCTTCGGCGCCGGCAAGATGTTCCTGCCCCAGGTCGTCAAGGCCGCCCGCGTCATGAAGAAGGCCGTGGCCCACCTCCAGCCCTTCATGGAGGCGGAAAAACAGGCCGCCCCGCGGGCCGCCGGCCGCCTGTTGCTGGCCACCGTCAAGGGGGACGTCCACGACATCGGCAAAAACATCGTGGGCGTGGTCCTGGCCTGCAACGGCTACGAGGTCATTGACCTGGGCGTCATGGTGCCGGCCGAGATAATCCTCGAAACCGCGCACCAGCGCCAGGTGGACATCATCGGCCTGAGCGGCCTCATCACCCCGTCGCTGGACGAAATGGTGCACGTGGCCCGGGAGCTGGACCGGCAGGGCTTTCAGCAGCCGCTGCTCATCGGTGGCGCCACCACCAGCAAGGCCCACACCGCCGTCAAAATCGCCCCCGCCTACCGCCAGCCGGTGATCCATGTGCTCGACGCCAGCCGCGCGGTCCCGGTCGTCTCCGGCCTCTTGAGCCCCGAGCAGCGGCCGGCGTTGCTCCGGGCGGTCCGTGAGGAGTACGCGCGGTTGCGCACCCAGCACGCCGGGCCGTCCACCCGCCTGTTGTCCCTGGCGGAAGCCCGCGCGCGCGCCCCGCGCTTCGACTGGTCCGCCTACACGCCGCCGGTGCCGGAATTCCTTGGCGTGTGGCTCTGGACCACCGCCCCCGCGGCCGGCGCCGCTGCGGTGCCCGCCTCCGCCCCCGAGCCCTGCCCGGTGGTGCCTTTCGCCCTGCGCAACCTCGAGCCGTATCTGGACTGGTCGCCGTTCTTCCACGCCTGGGAGCTGCGGGGGGTCTTCCCGAAAATCCTCGACCACCCCACCTACGGCGAGCAGGCGCGCAAGCTCTACGAGGACGCCCGCCGCCTGTTGGAGGACATCTTCGGGGGCGAGCGGCTGACGGCGCGCGGGGTGTGCGGCTTCTTCCCGGCCCACGCCGCGGGCGACGACATCGAGGTTTACGCGGATGAGTCCCGCACCCGCCCCCTGGCCTGCTTCCATTTCCTGCGCCAGCAGCTCGACAAGGGGGACGACTCCCCGCACTGGTGCCTGGCGGACTTTGTGGCGCCGCGCCCCGACCGGGCCGCGAGGGCGTCCCCGCCGCCGCCGGACTACCTGGGCGGCTTTGCTGTCACTGTCGGCCACGGTCTGGGTGCCCTGGTCGAACAATTCCGCGCCGACCACGACGACTACCGGGCCATCCTGGCCGAAGCGCTGGCCGACCGGCTGGCCGAGGCGTTTGCCGAATTCCTCCACCAACGCGCCCGCGAGGCCTGGGGTTTCGGCCGCGGGGAAAACCTCACCCCCCGCGACCTCATCGCGGAAAAATACCGCGGCATCCGGCCGGCCGCCGGCTACCCGGCCTGCCCGGACCACGCGGAGAAGGCCACGCTCTGGCGCCTGCTCGATGTCGAGAGTCGGACCGGCATCCGCCTGACCGAGAGCTTCGCCATGTGGCCGGGCAGCAGTGTCAGCGGTCTGTACTTCAGCCATCCCGAGGCGCGCTACTTTGCCGTGGGCAAGCTGGGCCGCGACCAGGTCGAAGACTACGCCCGCCGCAAGGGCTGGACCGTGGCCGAGGCCGAGCGCTGGCTGGCGCCATACCTTGTCCCTCCCTCTGAGACCTGAAACCAACCGCGGCTGCCGGGGCGGGGATCGAGGAGCCGGGGCCCCTCGCCCGGGCTTGCCTCCCGCAGGGGTTCAACGCGCAACCGAGGCGGAGCTTCCCATCGCGGCAGACCGCCGGTTCGGGACAGGGCGTCAAGGCCGTGGAGGTGAGGGGGAGCGGAGGAGGGATGGTGCGCGCGGCAGGACTTGAACCTGCACGGTGTTACCCACTAGAACCTGAATCTAGCGCGTCTGCCAATTCCGCCACGCGCGCACGCCCGCGGCACCAACGCCGCTGAGCCAATTGGTAAGACAACGCGCCCGCCCTCGCAAGTGGATTCTCCTCCCCGACCCCCTGGCGGGCAGGGCTTCAGCCTGTGAGGGACCCGCGGTGTGCAGGGGACGGGCCGCGGTCGCGGCTTGTCGGCAGCCGCGGCGCACGGTATTTCCACCGCACCCGCCGCCGCGCGCGGCGGACAGGAGTTCACGACATGCAGCGCAAAGTCCTGGTCATTCTGTCGAACCGCTTCCAGCCCCTGCAGGAGCCGCGGTACCTCGAGATCCTCTGCAAGGACGACGGTACCATCCTCAAGGAACGACGGCTGCCCCGGCGGCCCACCCGCCCGGTGTTCGACGAGGTCTGGGAAAACGACGACGCCCGCCAGTCCCTGGACTCGTGCAAGAGCGTCAAGCGACACTACAAGCATCCCCTGCTCAAGCCGAAGGCCTGAGGACCAAAGGGGGTGAGTCGCGCCGGGTACCAGGGGGCTCCCCACCGCGGCTGCCCCGGCGACGTGGCAGACCGCTTGTCCGCCGGCTCACCGCCGGAGGAATTTGGCCACGGCCTCGGTGCGGGTGCGCACCTGGAGTTTTTCGTAGATGCGGCGGATGTAGGTGTGGACGGTCTCGTAGCTGACGCCCAGGCGGTCGGCGATTTCCTTGTAGATGAGCCCCTGGGCCAGGAGGTCCAGGACCTCCTGTTCGCGCGGGGAGAGGTTGGCGGCTGGTTCGGGGGCGACGGGCTTGCGCTGGAAGGATTGGACCACCTTGCGGGCGATGTGGGCGGTCATGGGGGAGCCGCCGGCCATGACGTCGCGGAGGGCGGCGAGCAGTTCGGCAGCGGTGGTGCGTTTGAGGAGGTAGCCGGTGGCGCCGGCGGCCAGGGCGTTGAAGATGTTGTCGGTGTCCTCGTGGGCGGTGAGCATGACGATCTGCGTCTGCGGCAACTGTTCCTTGAGGCGGCGGACGCACTCGACGCCGTTCATGCCTGGGAGGTTGATATCCATGAGTACCACCTCCGGACGCAGGGCGGGCAGCTCCGCCAGGGCGGCTTCGGCGGTGGCGCACTGGCCGATGCACTGGCAATCGGGCGCGCGGCCCAGGAGCCGGGCCAGGGTCTGGCGGTAGGCGTCGTTGTCTTCAACCAGGGCGACTTTCATGAGGGGGCGAGGGCGGCGGCGTTGGCGGGCTGGTCCAGGGGATCTCCAGGCGGACGCGGGTGCCGCAGCCCGCGGGGCCGGGGGTGATGTCGCATCGGCCGCCCACTTCGGCCAGGCGGCGCCGCATGTTGGTCAGGCCGCTGCGGGTGCGGGCGCGGGCGGTGTCCATGCCGGCCGGTCCGACGCCGTCGTCTTCGATCTCGATCACGCAGGCCTCGGTCCCGGGGCGGACGCGCAGCCACACTTCGCGGGCGCGGGCGTGGCGGACGACGTTGGTGATGGCCTCTTTGGCGGCCAGGAAGACGTGGTGACGCGTCTCCGGGGTGATGGGCGCGGTTGTCAGGGCGGGGGGCACGTCCAGGCGACAGCGCAGGCCGGCCACGCCGGCGTAGTCCTGGGCGTACTTGCAGAGGTAGTTCACCAAGCCTTCGAGGGTGTCGTTGGAGGGGTTGACCGTCCAGACGATCTCGTCCAGGGCCCGGGCGGTGTCGCGGGCGCTCTGGGCCAGTTGCCGGCCGTGGGCTGCGGTTTCGGCGGGCGGGGCCTGGTCGGTTTCGAGCAGTTCGGCCAGCAGGGCCATCTGGGTGAGGCTGGCGCCGAGCTGGTCGTGGAGGTCGCGGGCGATGCGGCCGCGTTCGCGCTCGATGGCCTCCTGCTGGCGCAACTGCTCGAGCTGGCGGCGCAGGCGCTGGGTGGAGACCCAGTGGACCGTGCCGGCCACCAGGCCCAGCAGGGCCGCGGCGCTCAGGCCCAGGAACCACCCCGTGCGCCAGAACGGCGGCCAGACCACCACCGCCAGGCTGCGGCCGGTTTCGTTCCACACGCCGTCCTCGTTGCAGGCGGTCACGTGGAAGCGGTAGGTGCCCGGGGGCAGGCGGCTGTAGGAGGCGCGGCGGCTGTTGCCGGCGTCGGTCCATTCGGTTTCGAGGCCATCCAGGCGGTAGCGGAAGCGCACCCGGTCCGGCGCGGTGAGGCTGACGCCGGTGTACTCGATCTCGAGCCGGTGCTGGCCCGGGCGCAACGCCACCGCCTCCTGCGGCGGCCGACGCAGCCCTTCGGCCCGCTGCGGTTCGCCTTCAATCCACACCTGCTCGATGAACACCTCGGGCGCCGGGCGCGGGGCGGTGCGCAGGCGGGCGGGGTCCACGCCGGCCAGGCCCTTGATGGTGGGGAACCAGAGCCGACCGTCGTGCGTGCGGCAGGCGGCCGGTTGCGAGCCGCGCGTGGCCTCGCGCGTGGGCAGGCCATCGTTTTTGCCAAAGACGCGGCAGGGCACGAAGGCGGCCCGGCCGGCGGCGAAGGCCTCGAGAGCCCCGCGCGGCAGGCGCATCAACCCCGCGTTCGATCCCACCCAAAGATGCCCGGTGCCGTCGTCCAGGAGGTAGGCGAGGCTGCGGCTGACCAGGCCCTCGGCGGTGGAGAGGCGGGTCCAGCGGCCATCGCGGTACCGCACCAGGCCGCGGTCCGCGGTGCCGATCCAGAGCGTGCCATCCGCGTCCGCCAGCAGGGCGGTGAGGTCGTCACCGGGCAGGCCCTCGGCGGACCGGCGCAGAGGGGTGAAGCGCGCGCCGTCCCAGCGGGCCAGGCCGCCGCCGGCGGTGGCCAGCCAGAGCGAGCCGTCAGGGGTCTCGGCAAAGGCGCGCACCGAGTCCGCCCCCAGGCCGTCGCGGGTGGTGAAGAGCTGCCAGGCGCGGCCGTCCCAGCGTCCAACACCGCGGGTGGTCCCTACCCACAAGTGGCCGCGACGGTCGCGGAACAGGGCCTGGACCCACGGGGCCGCGGGGCTGCCGAGCCGTTCCACCCGCCCGCGTTCCCCCCGAAAAAGGCCGGCCCCCCAGGTGCCGATCCACACCCGGCCTTCGGCCTCGGGCCACAGCGCCCGGACCGGTGCGGGGGGCAGGCCGTGGGTGGGGCCAAGGGGTTTGACGGCCCCGGCCGTCCAGTGCTCGACGCCGCCGGCGTTGTAGCCGATCCAGAGTCCGCCGGCGGGGTCTTCCACCACCGTTTGCACCACGCGGTTCCGCGTGGGGGGGAGGGTGTCGAAGAACTGGGGGCTGATGCGGTTCAGGCCGCCGCCGTCGGTGCCCACCCAGAGATGGCCGTCGCTGTCGGCGTGGAGGGAGAGCACAAAGTCGTGCGACAGGCCGCGGGCGGTCGAGAGGTGGAGGGGGGGCGCCTGGTCGGTCCACCAAAACACGCCCTGGCCGAGCGTGCCCACCACCAGATGGCCGGCGGGGTCCTCAATGGCCGCGCCCACGGGTGTGGAGCCCCAGGGGTAAGGGCCCAGGTCGCGCTCCCGGCGGTCCCCCTGCCAGTATTCGAGGCGGCCGTTGGCCAGGCGCCAATGGCCGCCGCGGCGGCTGGCCACCAGGCGGTCCAGGCCCGGCGCGGGGCTTTCAAACGCCACGGCCGGCCGCGCGTCGGCGGCGGGTTGGCGCGGTTCCAGACCCAGCACGCTGCGGCCCGTGCCCACGCACAGGCGGCCGCCGGTTTCGCGCACCACCCCCCACGGGCCGGGCTGGGAGACGTTCACCTTCCACACCTCGAGTCGGCCGTCCTGGTACCGGCCCAGTTGGCCGTCGGCCGTGTAAAGCCACACCGCCCCGGCGTCGTCTTCGACCACGCCCACCAGCCGGCCGTCCCGCGAGCCGCGGCCCAGGTCCACGGCCTCGACCCGCCCCTGGCGGGCCACCAGCGCGCCGGCGGTCTCGGTGCCGATCCAGAGCTGCCCGTGCCGGTCCTCGTACAACCACACCATCGGGTCGGTGGGCAGGCCGGGGGTGTTGGCGGGGTCGAAGATGGTGAAGCGCTGGCCGTCGAAGCGCGCCAGGCCGTTGAGCGTGCCCAGCCACAAGTGGCCGTCGCGGCCGGGGTGCATGGCGATGACCGAGTTTTGCGGCAGGCCCTCGTCATTTTCCCAGACGCGGATGCTGAATCGTGGTGCCTCGACGGCGGGGAGGTTCGTGGCGCCCAGCAGCAGCCACACCCCCAGCGCCAGCCGGCCCGGCCGGCCCCGGAGTGTGCGGGGGAGGGTTCTCATGATGCCTCGCGCCAAACGTTGTTTCCGCGAGGGTGCCGCCGCCGGCCGGAGGCGGCAAGGTCGGTGCGCCGGAGACAGGCCCGGCGGTGCCGGTGGGTTGGGCCGCCGGAACTTTCCGCCGCCGGTGGCCGCCGCGCCCTTGCGGCAGGCAGTTTTTTTTCTCGTCAGCCTGCCGTGCCGGCGTAGGTTGAGCCACGCACAACCCGATCGAAGTCGCGATGAACATCCTGCTGGTCAATCCCCGCACGCCGGACACGTTTTGGAGCTTCCGTCATGTGCTGCCGTTTGTGGCGCGGCGGGCCTCGATGCCGCCGCTGGGGTTGTTGACCGTGGCGGCGCTGCTGCCGCGGGAGTGGACGTTGAAGCTGGTGGACCTGAGCGTGGAGCCGCTGGCCGACGCGACCATCCGGCAGGCCGACTACGTGCTGCTGAGCGCCATGCTGGTGCAGCAGGACTCGGCCCTCGAAGTGGCGGCGCGCTGCCGGGCGCTGGGGCGGCCGGTGATCGCGGGCGGGCCGCTGTTCACCACCGCCACCACCCCCTTTCCGGACATCCCCCACGTGGTGCGGGGCGAGGCCGAGGAGTTGATGCCGCAACTGGTGGCGGACATGGAGGCGGGCCGGGTGCGACCGGAGTACCGCGCCAGCCGCTGGCCGGACCTGCGGCTTTCCCCCGTACCGCGCTGGGACCTGGTGCGGTTGCGCGACTACGTGACCATGGCGGTTCAGTTCAGCCGGGGCTGCCCGTTCGACTGCGAGTTCTGTGACATCATCGTCATGAACGGCCGCGTGCCCCGCACCAAGACCCCCGCCCAGGTGATCGCCGAACTGGAGACGCTGCGCCGGCTGGGCTGGCGCGACCGGGTGTTCGTGGTGGACGACAATTTCATCGGCGACCGCCGGCGCACCCGCGCCCTGCTGGAGGCGCTGCTGGCCTGGCGGCAGGCGACCGGCGCGCGGATGGAGTTCCTCACCGAGGCCTCGATCAACCTGGCGGACGATGCCGACCTGTGCGCGCGGATGGTGGCTGCCGGGTTCAAAAAGGTCTTCGTGGGGCTGGAGACGCCCGCGGCCGAGTCGCTCGAGGAATGCCGCAAGCACCAGAACCGGGGCGATCTCGTGGCAGCGGTGCAGCGTCTGCAGCGGGCCGGGCTCGAGGTCATGGGCGGGTTCATCGTGGGATTCGACCACGACCCGCACGACATTTTCCAGAGGCAGTTCGAGTTCATCCAGCGCTCGGGCGTGGTCACGGCCATGGTGGGCCTGTTGACCGCGTTGCCGCAGACCCGCCTCTGGCAGCGGCTGCGGCGGGAAGGACGGCTGCGGGCGGAGAGCCTCGGCAACAACACCGCGGCAGTCCTCAACTTCGAGCCGCGGCTGGGCCTGGATTACCTGGTCCAGGGCTACCGCGAGCTGATGAAGCGGCTGTACGAGCCGCGCCATTACTACCAGCGCATCCGCACCTTCCTGCGCGAGCACCGGCCGGCCGGACCGCGGCTGCGCCGCTTGTCGCGGGCGGACCTGCGGGCCTTTGTGCGCGCGCTGTGGGTGTTGGGGCTGCGCCAGCGGGGGCGGCTGGCGTGGTGGCGTCTGGTCTGGGGCGCGCTGCTGCGGCATCCGCGCCAGTTCCAGCACGCCATGGAGCTGGCCATTCTGGGGTACCACTTCCGCCGCGTGGCCCAGACCCTCGAGGTGCCCGCGCCCCGCCGGGGCGGCCCTCAGGGCGGCAACAACATCACATCGGTCTGCTGAATCCAGCCCGACCCGTGCGGCAGCCCGGTCACCTGCAGCCAGCCGTCCTTCTGGTCCACCACCCGCAGCTCGGTGCCGTCCCCCGCCTTTTGCAACTCGGGTGAGACCGCCAGCGGGCCGTAGCGGGCCACCGCCTCCTTGACCACCACCACCGCCTCCAGACGCAGGCGTCGCTCGCACCATTGCCCGGCCAGGGCCGCGCCCGCCACGACCGCCACGACCCCCGCCCCCAGGGCGACGCGCCGCCACGCCCCGCGCCGGCGCGCCTGGAGTTCGCCCGCGGTGAGAGTGCCGAAGCAGAGCCACACCGCCACGGTGGTCAGCACGCCCCATTCCCTTGGCGTGAGCCAATCCGCGACGCGCCGCCACCAGGGCGGGTCGGGCGGCGGGGCCCCCCGGACCAATTCCCGCGTCAGGCGGAGGTTGGCACGGATGTCCGGATCGCGCGGGGTCAGGCGGGCGGCGAGCCGGTACTGGATAATGGCGCGACCGGCCTCGCCGGCCTTGAACCAGGCGTTGCCAAGGTTGAAGTGCAGCGCCGGGGAAACCACCCCCTGATCAAGCAGGGCCTGGTAGGCCGCGGCCGCCTCACGATACCGCGCCTGCTCGTAGAGGCGGTTGGCGGTGTCGAAGGCCGCGCTCAAAGCCTCGCGGGCCGGCGCCGCTCCCGCGCCGATGCCCCCGCCGCCGGCGGCCAGCCACAGGGCCAGGCCCATCGCGCGGACCGGTCGGCACCGGCGGGCGCGCCGACGGGCGGCGGACTCGATTCCGGCGGGCGGGACGGTTTTCATGCGAGGTCCAGGCGGCGGAGGGCTTCGAGGGCGCGCCGCAGGCGGGTGGCGAAGTCGCGCCGGTCCTGGGCGGAGCCGGTCGGAGCGTAGCGGGCCTGGTTGCAGGTCTGGAAGAGGGCGTGCAGTTCGGTCAACAACGGCTCGGGCGCCCCGCGGGGGCGCAGGTGCTCGTCCAGAACGGCCTCGGTGATGGCGGCGGCCGGGAGGTCGAGCCGTTCTCCCAGTTGCTCCTGGAGGAGGTCGCAGGCCAGGGCGAAGAAGGGGGCGGTGTCGCGGCTTTCCGCCAGTCGCTCCAGCTCCTGGAGGCCCGTGCGCACGCGGCGGGTGACGGTGCGACGGCGGAGCTGGCGGGGGTTGGCGGCCAGGTGTTCGGCCCGCTTGCGCCGGGTCAGCACGGCCAGCCAGACGACGACCGGCAACACCAGGGTGACGAGGGAGGCGGGCCGCGCGGCCCCGGCCGGGCCCACGGCCACCAGCGGCTCGAGCCGGGCCTTGAGATGCACGATGTCGCGGGCCGGCGGCGGGGTGTCGGCGGCGGACCAGGCGGGGGTGCGGTGGCCCACCGGCCGAACCAGCAGGGGGATGGGCGGGTGTTCGCGGCTCACGTAGGTTTGGTTGACCGGGTCGAAGAAGCTGAAGGCCAGTGCCGGCACGGCACGGACCTCGGCGTTTTGGGGGATGAGGTCATACTCGAGGACCTTGACCCCCTCCAGGCCGAGGGCGTCGGTGTAGTCCACGCGGGTCTGGGCGGGGTACACACGGAAATCGGTCCAGCCGTCCAGCGGGGGCAGGGTCAGGCCGGCGAGCGCGCCGCGGCCCTGGATTTGGACGCGCAGCCGGATTGGTTCGCCGACCGCGACGTTGGTGGGGGCGGCGGTGGCTTCGAGTTTGAATTCGCCCACCGCGCCGGTGAACGAGGGCGGGACGTTCGTGGTCGGCAGGGGCAGGACCTGGACCGCCACCGCGGGGGCGGTCAGGGGCAGGACGACCGGCTCGGCGGTGCGGTTGAAAAACGGGTCGTTGAAGAATTCATCGAACAGGTCGCCCCGCCGGCGGGCCAGGGGCACCAGCACCTCGACGCGGCCGGAGGCCGGGCCGAGCTGCAACGCGCCGGTGCGGGTGGGCACCACCGAGGTGCGCTTGCCGGTGCGGGTGTACAGGACGCCGTTGACCGGCAGTCGCTCCGGTTCGATGCGCGCCTCCTTGCCCAGGGTGAAGCCCTCCGCCGGCAACGGCCCCAGCTCAAACTGGCGGGGGTTGATGGCGAAGATCTGCAGATCCACCGGCAGCACTTCGCCGAGGAAGACGTTGGTGCGGGGCACGGCGATCTCGAGAAAGGCCCGCGCCGGCGTGCCGCCCTCCTCTTCGCGGCCGCGCCCGGCCGCGCCCGCCGCCAGCACCGTCAGCCGCAGCGGGAGCGATTCGTGGCGGCGGCCGCCAGCCGTCACAGAGAGGGCCGGCAGGGTGTAGGTGCCCGGCTCGCTGGCCATGACCAGGTAGCGGAACAGGACGGTCGAGCTTTGGCGGCCGTTGACGTAGTTGAGCCGGGTTTCGCGACCGATGGCGGCGAAACTGAGTTTGGGGACCTCCGGCAACGTGGGCACGCCGTCCGGCTGCACATCCTCGAAGATCAGCTCCAGCGTGGCGGATTCTCCCAGGCGGATGGTGGTGGGGTCGAGGCGGGCGCGAAAGCCCGCGGCCTGGGCGGGACCGGCCAGTAGCGCGACCGCCAGCACCAACCAGGCCGGAAGCGGGCCGGGTCGCCGGGCTCGCGGGGGGGCGGGCGGAAAAAAGCGGTTACCAGTCACGGCGGACGCGTCGGTTGGGGGGGGAGGCCGGGGGCGCGGGGGGCCAGGCCTTTTCCTCGACCCGCGCCGCCTCGAGCAGTTGCCGGGCCTGCCCGGGGGTGAGGGCACCGGGAGCGACGGGGGCCGTGCCCTGGCCGGGGTCGGAGGGCGA